>NZ_CAUCSQ010000019.1 GCF_958445495.1 uncultured Bacteroides sp.
CATCTTCATATGCTATTTTACTTTTTAGGGACATTTACTGAATATCCCTTTTTATCAACTGACAATACTCCCGACTCTCAAACAGAGCCCTATATAGAAGAATAAGGAACCTCGTGAGTGTTAAAACTCACCAAAGTCCCGTCCCACACAAGCATTATCGATTTTATCATAAAACCGCCTCCTTTATCTTGATTACAATCCGATGTCAACAGTCCACTTGTAACATGACACAGGAACCGCCAATCACAAAATTACCAGCAAGCGATCCACCAACGAATAAGCAAAATCACACAAAACCAACTACCTGCCAAAAACAAATCTTCTCATATCAAAATTTTCCCCACCCCATTCTCACCATTCCCCCAAATTATGTAAGAGAACCGCTAATTTTGTTAAAAAACGTTTTTATCCGAACACTAAAGTGCTTTTTCAGATTCTTTTCAGATTCAAGGCATATACTTGTATCAGAAAATTAAATAATCATTCACTTAAAAACATTTAGTCATGAAAAAACTTATACTTTTATTAGCATGTGTGTTCAGTTTCCAGTTAGCAATGGCAGACAATGACGTCCCCATTACGTTTGAACAATTACCCGCAAAAGCGCAAACTTTTATCAAACAAAATTTCCCCGATATAAAAGTAGCTTTTGCCAAGATGGAAAAAGAGTGGTTCGACAGCTCTTATGACGTGATATTCATCAATGGCGACAAATTGGAATTTGATAAGAACGGCGAATGGAAAGAAATGAAATGCAAACGGATGGGAGTGCCGGAAAAGGCCGTACCGGCTCAAATCTTGAAATTCGTGAAAGAGAATTATCCTGATGCCAAGATTCTCAGACTTGAGAAAGACCGTTATGAATATGAAGTGAAACTCTCTAATTTCTGGGAAATAACATTCGACTTGAAGTTTAATGTCATTGATTTAGACAACGACAACGACTGATGTCACCTTTTACCATTACCGATAAAACCGGGAAGTAAAGATTGTGAAAAAACACCCTCTTTACTTCCCGGTATCATTATGCGGAAACCAAATAACAGAATCCGAATCAACGGTTCTCTATACAGGATACCCCTTATACATGAATACACTCAACCTTCATACTCCATCCTGTACATATCAAATCCCTCGGCCCAAAAATCCCGTCGGACTTCCTTTAATACAAAACCCTGCTTTTCATAAAATCCATAAGCCAGTTGCGAAGTCCTGACGGTTATCTTCCGGACACTGCCGATTGACTTCAAGACCCGAATTCTGTACCTGAGCAGTTGTGACCCCAGTGACCTGCCCTGATATTCCGGATGCAGAATATCCCAACTGATTTTCCCTACCGACTTGCCGTCAGCAAAATTAATTCCGCCGCACCCGACTATTTTACCTTCGAAAAGCAACACATAATAAAGCTCCCTCTCGCTATCCAGGTACTCCTCCAAGTCAGCCTCTTCGGCAGGAGCGAAGTATTCAGGAATATTCAACCGAATCAAATCCATCACCGCCCCTTTGTCGGCCGGCATGTACTCCCTTATCACAACCAAGTCATTCATTACAACCCACGATTAATTTACCAAAACAACACAAAGATAATAAAGACCGGAATATGAAACATCAAAAAATCCCATTTTGAAACCACACTTGGAATTCAAAATGGGATAACACAAACAAAACAAACAATATTGGAGCGATTTTCACAAATGGCTCATACGATATATTACAAATTAAAATAACGCCATTATAACTTCTAATTTTGAACAAAGGTATAATTTTACTACCAAATGATGAATATGATTTAACATTACTTATAAAAATAATAAAATTATATATAAAAGTTATATTTTAAACCTGAAGGAATCATACTCAAAACCTTAAACAAACTCCAATCATCATAATCTGCCAGGCAAACATCCGGCATAGAGGCCTGTTATTTAAGAAAGCCGCATGAAACTTCACCCCCTTTCGGAAAAAATGCAGTTATATATCTGGACAAGCAACTAACCGAATATCTATATTGTGTAATCATATAATACCCCATCCTGATATGACTTTTATAAAATACAAAAAGATTCCGGTATTCAATGAGTATTTAAAGACAAATAAAATCTCATTTTCCAATAGCCAGAAGAAAGAAAAAGATTTTTATCTTTTTCCCGAAAAGGGAAAATACAATCCATACCGGACAAAGAGAGGCCTATTTACCGGTCCCTCTCAAATACCCGCCGGTCCCTCCTGCTAATTCCATTCCAATTTTCCTGACTAAAAGACATGTGTCCGTTCCGGCAAATGAAAAAAGTAGTTATTTAAAAAGCAGTTATTCAAAGAAAATAAAAGCCTACAACCAACACTCGGAAAAAAAGGAGTATCTTTGACACGCCAAATCGGAAATGCAATGATAATTTTAAAATACAAATTACTTCTCTTTTGCCTGTTGTTGGCAGGGGCTTCCTGCACCTCCGGAACAAAAGGGGAAAAGAATCCCGTAAATACGGACAATGAATGTACGGCCCCCCTTCCTGTCCGCAGCAACCCCGCCGTACCGAACTCTCTACCGGGGAAAAGCCGGACAGCGCTTTATATGGATTCTCTGGGACTAGTCGATGTTACAGATTTAGACAGCAGTCTTGTCGTGAAACTGATGTACACACAGGCCGATAATTTCACGGGAGAAGTCCTGTATGACGATTTACAGGAAGCATATCTGCATCCCGATGCCGCACACGCCCTTGTAAAAGCACAGAAAGCGTTGAAACGATTACATCCGTCGTACAGCCTTCTCATCTATGATGCCGCCCGTCCGATGACTATACAGAAGAATATGTGGAATGCAGTGAAAGGAACACCCCAATACAAATACGTCTCTAACCCGAACCGCGGCGGCGGGCTCCATAACTACGGACTGGCTGTAGATATCAGCATTCAGGACTCTCTCGGACAACCGCTGCCGATGGGAACCAAAGTAGACCATTTAGGTATCGAAGCCCACATCACACAAGAAAACGAATTAGTGCGTAGTGGAAAAATAAGCGAGACAGAACGGCAGAACAGATTACTGTTGCGGAAAGTCATGAAACAGGCAGGATTCCGCCCACTGCCCAACGAATGGTGGCATTTCAACCTATGCAGCCGGGAAACAGCCCGACAAAAATACAAAGTAATACCGTAAACCAAGAACAAAAACAACCGATGACACCCCTATCCTCCGAAACCCGGCAGTTCATCAACAGGCATCAGTCTGACGATGTGCGCGACCTGGCGCTGCAAGCCCGAAAATACCCCAACGTAGACATGCAGGTTGCCATCACCCAGATAGCAGGACGGCAAATCGCAACTGAAAAAATCCCGTCATGGAAAGAAATAGAAGACATACGGTATCCGAAACACCTGTCTCTGGAACAATGTTCGTCAGAAATCACCGCCCGTTACAAGGCAAGGCTTCTGCAAGGAGAAACCCTAGCGGATTTAACCGGAGGTTTCGGAGTAGACTGTGCCTTCCTTGCCGGCAGATTCAATGCGGTCACTTACGTAGAACGCCAGAAAGAATTATGCGAAATCGCCGGGCATAACTTCCGGATACTACGCCTGAATCACATAAGCATCCGCAATGAAGACGGAACAGACTACCTGAACATGATGTCTCCGGCAGACTGCATCTTCCTCGACCCTGCCCGTCGCGGCGAACACGGAAACAAAACCGTCGCCATTTCCGACTGCGAGCCGGATGTTGCCGGACTCGAAGAACTTTTACTGGAAAAGGCCGGGCGGGTAATGCTCAAGCTCTCTCCGATGCTTGACCTTTCGTCGGCATTAAAAGAATTGCCGCATACCCTGGAAGCCCACATTATTTCCGTCAATAACGAATGCAAAGAACTACTGCTGTTGCTCGGAAAAAATCCACCTGCAGAAATCCCCATTCACTGCGTAAATCTCTCCTCAAAAGAAGAACAGGAAGAACAGCATTTCGTATTCACACGCGAACAGGAGCAACAAAGCGGATGCAACTATACAAACACGCTCGGAAAATACCTGTACGAACCCAACTCCTCCCTCCTGAAAGCCGGCGCTTTCCGCAGCATTACAGCGAACTATCCCGTCCGGAAACTACATCCCAACAGCCACCTTTACACCTCCGACATGCAAATCAAGGAATTTCCGGGAAGGATATTCCAAATCACCGGCCATTGCGGATTAAACAAGAAAGAAATAAAAGAAAACCTGGCGGATTTGAAGAAAGCGAACCTCACCGTACGCAATTTTCCAGCCACAGTAGCAGAACTCCGGAAACGCCTCAAGCTGGCAGAAGGCGGAGATACCTACCTATTTGCCAGTACTTTGAACGACGGGAAGAAAATACTGGTCCGCTGCAGGAAAGAGTGACAAACCGCGGTTCTTCCCAAAACACCCCTCCGGTTGCCAAGAACACTACAACACACAGCCGGAACCCCATGATGCATGATGTAAAAATAAATATCAACCGGGAAGCAGGGCTTCAAGAAGGGGAAAAAGGACATAACCGTTCCTTTAAAAGGAACACCCCGTTGGTTTAAAAGGAACAGGGCATTGGTTTTAAACCAAGGACCCCTTCCTTTTAAACCAAGAACAGGCAGGTTTTAACCATCAATACGGCAACCATAAAGCACTGATAATCAACACATATAAAAAACAGCACCGGATTCATTCCTCCCCCTTTCCCCATCTTCCCGTTCGTACAAATACAAACGGGAAGATTCCGTATTTGACAAAAAAACTGATTTTTTAAAGAACAAACCGGCCAAACATCCGGATGATGCTTGACATTATGCCTCCAAATTGATTATCTTTGCAAAATAAAATAAAAAAGAGAAAAACGATGAATATACTCCTGCTTATCGGAGGACTACTCCTGGTCCTTTTAGGCGCCAACGGCCTGACGGACGGTGCGGCTTCAGTAGCCGGACGTCTCCGCATCCCTTCCATTGTGATAGGTCTCACGATTGTCGCATTCGGAACTTCCGCACCGGAACTGACAGTCAGCGTATCTTCCGCCGTCAAAGGCAGTGCGGACATCTCCATAGGCAATGTGGTAGGAAGCAACATATTCAACACACTGATGATTGTGGGCTGTACGGCTTTATTCGCCCCAATCGTCGTCACGCGGAACACCCTCAAAAAAGAGATTCCCCTTTGCATCCTCTCTTCCGTCGTCCTGCTCATCTGCGCCAATGACGTCTTTCTGGACCACGCTTCCGAAAATATCCTGAACAGGACAGACGGCTTGCTGCTGCTCTGTTTCTTCGCCATATTCATGGGATACACATTCGCCATCGCTTCCAAGCCGACCGCCCCCGGAGAACAGGCGACACCTCCCGCAACGGAAATAACGGAAGAGACAGAGATAAAACTACTTCCCTGGTGGAAATCAATCCTCTACATCATCGGCGGCCTGGCCGCACTGATTTACGGAGGCCAATTATTCGTCAACGGCGCCACGGGTATTGCCCGGAGCCTGGGAGTCAGCGAATCTATCATCGGACTGACCCTGGTGGCCGGGGGAACTTCCCTTCCGGAATTGGCAACATCCATCGTAGCCGCCTTGAAAAAAAATCCGGAAATCGCTATCGGAAATGTAATCGGCAGCAACCTCTTCAATATCTTCTTCGTATTGGGATGCAGCGCCGGCATTACTCCTCTCCGCCTCAGCGGCATCACCAATTTCGACTTGTCCGTACTGGTCGGTTCGAGCATCCTGCTTTGGGTTTTCGGCCTGTTCTTCGCCAAAAGGACCATCACCCGAATCGAAGGAAGCATAATGGTGCTTTGTTACATCGCCTATACAGCCATACTGATTTACAATACATAAGCCCCGGACAGGCATCTACTCCGCCACTTCCACAGCCGTCAGCACATTAATGCCGTATTTCCCGTCTCCGGACACTTTCCATACGGCATTTCCATTCGCACAGCGGACGGCATAACGCGGGTCATACCTCAACCTGTCCGAACCGTCCGGTATCCACAGCCCCAACCCGTACTTCCCGGCAGCCAACAAATCCGGCAACTTCAAAGAACAACTTGCGGAATGCACAAGCGGCGTACAGGCGGAATCTCCCGGCCGGAACGGCTGCCAGTCCGAAGGATTGGTGCCGGTAAGAAATTCCGTAACCCGCCCTTCCTTATCAATCAATACGAAATAAACGGAATGTTCACCGAATACAGTGGCAAATCCCCTGTTTACCAGGTTCAGGTCAAGCCGGTTCTCCCCTCTTTTCTTCAGTTTGACAGGCAACTGAAGCGACTGCAATTCAATCCGGTAACCCAAATGGTCGCGTATATAGTCAAACACATTGCGTTCCGTTTCCGTCCCGTCCGTCTTCCGGAAATAGTTGTCGGACACAGGCATGCGATACCGGCGCAGGGAATCTTCCGTTATCATCGTCTTCTTCCAGACCACCATGGAATATTCGGGAGGATTATTCTCGTCAAACCTGTTGTTGGGATGCTGCTCCTTATAATTATGGATAACGCTCAACGAAGTATAATGCTGCAAAAACAGGCGTCTCGCCGCCTGCAACCCGTCAATAATCCATCCGGTAGAAGGACTGTCCGGGTCGGCGCCTACGCTCCAGAATCCCCAAGGCAACTCCCCGTCTACAACCAGGTACGGCGATTCTTCCACAATCTGTTCAAACTGGGCAGTCCCTTCATGCATATCGGCGTCCCACCGGTCAGGCCGTATCACGATAAAATCATCGTGAAAAGAAATCCTTTTATACAATTCCGGCTTGCCTTTCAGCAAATTCTTAAAACCGGGAAGCCTCACCTGCACGTTCCTCTCTTCGGGGACCACCTCAAGCAACTTCTCCAATACGGCCGTCTTTATCTCTTCCGAGTTTTCCAATCCGCGGACGGAACTATGCCATTCTCCCCACGCCCCAATCATCCCGGCCTGCACCACCAGAATCAAATCCTTATTCTTTTCCAGAAAAGGCTTCAACTGTTCCAGATGCTCCAATATCCGTTCCCCGGTGGGCCCTGCGGCAGCCCGTCCCATGAAATCCCTTTCGTAGGCAAAACGCAACACGGCCTTCTTCCCCTGTCTCCGCAACTCGTCAAAATACGTCTGCATGGTCCGGAAGTTCTCTTCCGACAGCCGTTCACCCGCCAAGCAGGTAAGATAAAAATAACTCTGGGCGAGCGAAACGCTGTCCGAAGCATACTTATCCGACAGTTCCGCCAACTCTTTCACCGGATTGTCCTTCTCATTCACCACATCCACAGCCGTCTCCAGCCGGAATCCCCTTCCAGGATTATAAAGCCCGTCCCGACCGCACGGATCATCCGCGCAGATTCCACCGAACCCGACCGTACGCCGGGGATTGCCGCATCCGCTTGCCAGCAAGAGAAACAAAGCAGCCATCACGCCACCGCACATCCAAATCTTTCTCATGGTACTATAATTTGTTTTCCGGCAAATATAGGACAAATCGAGGCACGCTTCCCCGCCCCGCCTTATTTCACACGGTAAAGTATCAGTTTAGGATAAATAACGCAAAAGTATCGGTTAATGCTAAGATTGTATTTGTCCCTCCCCCGGAATCGCCCTACCTTTGTCCCGCATTTCCAACATACAACGTATGGACAGATTCGAAAAATAATCTTACCTTTGTCATTACAAATTACGGTTCCCCCGTTAAAAAGAGGAACAGAAATATTAACCGTTTAAATAAACATATCATGAACAAACATTCTTTATTAACATTGCTCGCTACATTCGCCCTTCTCTTCAGTTTCACACTTTCCTGCAATGCAAAAGGAAAAGCCAGAGCCGGACACGTGGTCCTCATCGGTTTAGACGGCTGGGGAGCATACAGCCTTCCCAAAGCAGACATGCCCAATGTCAAGAAACTGATGGAAAACGGGGCTTATACATTGAAGAAACGTTCCGCGCTCCCCTCTTCCAGCGCCATCAACTGGGCGTCAATGTTTATGGGAGCCGGCCCGGAACTCCACGGATACACCGAATGGAATTCCAGGACTCCGGAACTGCCCTCACGCGCGTTAAACAAACACGGAATTTTCCCCACCGTCTTCCAGCTATTGCGTGAAAACCGTCCCCAGGCCGAAATAGGCTGCCTGTATGAGTGGGAGGGAATCAAATATCTGGTAGACACGCTTTCCATGAGCTACCATTACCATGTCGCCGACTACAACAAGACTCCTAAGGAACTGGGAGACATGGCATCCGCATACATCAAAGAAAAACAACCGGCACTCGTTGCCATCTGTTATGACAGCCCCGACCACACCGGCCATACCGAAGGCCACAACACTCCCGCCTATTACGAAAAACTAAAAGAACTGGACATTTACATCGGGCAGATAGTACAGGCAGTAAAAGACGCGGGAATATTCGACGACACGATTTTCATATTGACTTCCGACCACGGAGGCACCGGCAAAGGACACGGCGGGAAAACCATGCAAGAAATGGAAACGCCGTTCATCATTTCAGGAAAGAACATAAAGAAAGGATTCCAATTTGACGACATAAGCATGATGCAATATGACGTAGCTTCCACAATAGCCTACATATTCAATCTCGAACAACCCCAGGTGTGGATAGGCAGACCGGTGAAGGCCGTTTTCAAATAACCGTCTTCAAGGTTTCATCCTGATTTTACATTCACTTCAATAGGACAGAGTGTTTCCTTACGGCGGACACTCTGTCCCGTTCCAAAACTCAAAAAACAGGCGGCAATCCTCCGTAAAAACATAAAATAACCGGAATACCGTTCAGAAAAGCCGGTAAGTATAATTACATTTTCACTTTTTTATTACCTTTACGCCGTTAATCGTAAAGAGACTAATATTAATGAAAAGGAACTGTTTACTATTGCTAATCCTCGCAGTACTGCAAACCGCCAGTATCGGGCAACTGCATGCGGCAACGTCCGGGCCGCGACATCCGAACGAATTCGAGACCCTGATGCAGAAAATCCGCCAGGATTTCGCAGCCAATCCCTCTATCGACACCGCATTGGCAAAATACAATGACAAAGACGGCTCGTTCACAGATGTAGACTACGCCAGCATCCAACGTACCAACTGGCCGCCGCTGGTGCATGTAGACCGCATCAGAGATTTTGTCTTCGCCTATACCAATCCGAAGAATAAACATTATAAAGAAGAGGCACTGTATGACAAGATAGAGAAAGGTCTGGCATACTGGCACGAACGGAATCCCTGGTGTCATAACTGGTGGTACAACCAGATAGCCGAACCGCAAAAATTGGGAGTATTGCTCATACAGATGCGCACCGGCGCCAGACAGTTGCCGGAAGAGCTGGAAAAGAAAATACTGGACCGCATACGGAAAGACGGGGGAGACCCGGCGAAATGGACCGGCGCCAACCGTACCGACATCGCCCTGCACTGGATATACCGTTCCTGCTTGTCGAGAAATGACAAAGACCTGGTTTATGCACTTGAGAACGTGTACAATCCCATCGTCTATACGACTGGAGAAGGTTTCCAGCACGACAACAGTTATTTCCAGCACGGACAGCAATTGTACATCGGCGGTTACGGCGACGAGATTCTAAAAGGCGTGACACAGGTAGCCATGTACACCCGCGGCACCCGTTTCGCCATCCCGCAAGACAAGTTGGAGCTGCTCAGCAAATTCATGCGTGAAACCTATTATGCCACGATACGCGGCAAGTATATGTCATTCGATGTCTTGGGACGCGGAGTGAGCCGTCCGGGTATCCTGGACAAGTCGAATGCCGCCCTATTTGCCAAACGGATGATTGAACTGGATGATGCCAATAAAGACGAATTCCGCGATATTGTCGCCCGTATGGAAGGCAGGAAAGCGGCGAGTGACGGTATAAAACCTAAACATACACACTATTTCCGCGGAGACTACACCCTCCATGTACGCCCGCATTACACGTTCGATGTCCGGCTGGTGTCCGCACGTACGGCACGTTGCGAATACGGCAACGGCGAGAACCTGAAAACCTATTTCCTGTCAGACGGATGCACCAATATCACGACCCGGGGAGGGGAATATTACAACATCCCGCCAGTCTGGAACTGGACACGCATCCCCGGCGTGACGGCTCCCCAATTGAAGGAAATCCCGCTGGCGTCAAGCGACTGGCAGACATTAGGCACTTCGACATTTGCGGGCGGCGTGTCCGACAGCCTCTACGGTGTATCCGCCTATGCCTATATGGATACGTACAAGGATATCAACACCGGCGCGCACAAAGCATGGTTCTTCTTCGACGATGAAGTGGTTTGCCTGGGTTCGGACATCCGTTCCACCTCCCCGGAAGCCGTATATACGACAATCAACCAATGCCTGGCCGTTTCTTCGGGAGCCGCCATTTCAGTCGGTGGCAGGCAAAAGGACATTCCTTCAACAGAAACGGCATATGAAGCGGCAGACTGGGTATGGCATGACGGGATAGGCTATGTATTTCCGCAAGGCGGACGCATCATAACGGGATTGCAGCGGCAAAGCGGCAGTTGGTATGACATCAACAACAGCGTAGACCAGAAAAACAAGATAGAGCAAGAGGTATTTACGCTCAGCCTCGACCACGGTTTCCAACCGCAGAACGGGACGTATGCCTATGTGGTGGTACCGGGTAAACGGAATGCCTCTGATATGGAGAAATACAGGAAAAACATTCCCGTAGAGATATTGAGCAATACAACCGACATACAAGCGGTCCGAAACCCTAAAAAAGATATCTGGCAGATAGTGTTCTACCAGCCGGGAGAATTCAGCCACGGTTCCCTGCATATCCGGGTAGATAAGCCCTGTGCACTGATGTTGAAGGGAACAGGGACGGAACAGCATGTGGTCCACATCGCCGATTTGGGACAGACCCGCCAGCCCATCCACGCCACGATTCGTATTTCCGACCGGAAAGGCGGAACACAGACCGTCTGCCTCCGTCCTTCGGACAATCCGGTTTATGCGGGAGCCACCCAATCGTTCACACTAAATTTCTAAGAAAATGAATACTTACAGTCAAACGGTCTGTCTACACAGGCAGCCTGCATATAAAACCGGGAATTCTCCGAGAAACAGAAATCCGGCCGCAACAACCGCCAGAATTAAGAAAAGCAATGAACATCCGGAATTATTTTCTCTCTGTCCATACTTACACAAAATATAAACATCTATAAAACCGGCTATCTTATCCAATAACAATATTCATAAATACAATAAACACAGAAAAAACATGTTGAAAAAGAAAATCATTACCGCTCTTATATTTGCATCTATTTTACCTTCGTTAATGGCACAACACAACATAGCATTCCGTTTCGATGACGACAGGCAGACATGGAATCTTCATAAAGGGAAAGCGGAAATCTGCGAGACAGGAGCCCAAAAAGGAAAGGCGTTGAAACTCTCACCCAACACTACGGTAAGTTTCAAACTATCGTTGCAACCCTCTTCCGCCTATAAAGTGACGGCATGGATGCGTACCGAAAGCGGCGCCGACGACATGACAATGCAGACTGCGGGACTCGGACGGAACAACATCAGCCTGTCTACCGCACTCGCCACATGGACACGTTTCGAACAGACATTAAACGTCTCAAAAGACCAAACGTCAGCAAACCTCGAATTTATTTTCGGTAACTCCCAAGGCAACACGTTCGCTTGGGTCGATGAAGTAGAAATACAGCGTACAGGCGATTACCAGGAAAAAACTTATACAGGCATTCCGGAAGCTCAACGCCGTGAGATAAAAACAGACCTGGGTGTCACCATGCAACCGGACGAGAAAATAGCTTGGATGCTCGACGACAAACTCGGAATGTTCGTGCATTGGGGATTATACGCCGGGCCGGGAAAAGGCGAATGGTATATGGAAAGCAACGGAATCAAGCCGGAGGAATATCGAAAGTTAGCCTATCCCCAGGCAGGAGACCTGTATTTTGACGCGAAAGACTTCCATGCAGAGAAATGGGTGGCACTTGCCAAAAAGATGGGAGCGAGATACATGAATATGACTACACAGCACCATGACGGATATGCTTTATTCGAAAGCAGATACATGAATGCTTTCACTTCCAGACAAACGCACAACCGCGATTTCGTGAAAGAATACGTAGATGCCTGCCGTGCTTCCGGATTGAAGGTAGGTATTTATAAAACACTTATCAACTGGCGTTTTCCGGGATATTACGATGTAACGGGAACCGACTGCAAGCCCAACAGGTTCGGGTATGTGACCGACTCCGCCCATAAAGAGAATGCCAGACTGATGAAAGAAGAGTTGTATTGCCAAATCAAGGAACTTATGACCGGATACGGCAAGATAGACCAATTGTTCTGGGATGGCGGTTGGTTAGCCCAACAGGGAAAGGATGCCGATGGGGCTTACTTCTGGGAATCGGGCCAATATCTTAGCCCGGACAACGCCTGGCCCGTTAATCCTTATTTCCAGGATAAGGAAGAAACGACCGGCAAACCCTTGGGACTGATGGGTATCGTAAGAAAATACCAGCCCGATATTGTAACCAATATCCGCTGCGGATGGATAGGAGACTACACGAACGAAGAAGGCGGCGGGGCGGTAAAGGGAGACATCCGTAGCGGAGTGGTGGAAAAATGTTTCACCCTGGCCCCGGGATGGGGATATACGAAGATTATGGAAGATTCCACGTATATCATGCCGCTCAAAGAAATAAAACGTCTGTTTTCCGATTGCATGGTGAGAAATATGTGCTGCTTAATCAATGTAGGTCCCGACAGGCACGGTAACATACCGCTCCCGGTGGAAAAACGTCTGATTGAATTCGGCAAGTGGGTGCATGCTGCGGACGAAGCCATCTACGGAACGCGCGGAGGCCCCTGGCAACCGGTAGACGGACAATATGGTTTTACCTATAAGGATAATACCATATATATTTACCTTTTAGGCGGATATACGTCCTCCTCATTCGTCATGCCTCCTGTCAATGCAGGCATGAAAGCCGTAAAAGCATACGACGTCCTGACAGGGAAAAAAATAGGAATCTCCCAGAAAGGAAAACAAATAACCTTAAAAGAAATAGAAACCGTTCCGGACGACATAACTGTCATTGCCGTAACTTTGAACCAGAAAGTCAGATAGGACAACAACAAGACATCCCAATCTCCTACCGGACAAGAACGATTTTTTAAGCCGGGAGATACGTCTACCGTGAGAAAGCCGTATTTCCCGGTAGCTATAAACAGAGCCGTATCAAACTCCATTGTTGAGTAATCGGGCGTTCTGAATGCAATACGTCCTCCATATGTGTTACCTTCAATATGGTTACTGTTGTAGTTGAAGTCCACAGTAAAACGGCGGCTAAGTCTTTCCCTATCCTTCTCCGACAATGGGCTGCAAATTCTGCCATGCAGTCAGTGCTTTCTTCATATTAAGATACTTCATATAGAGAAAGTTGGCTAATGTCTTGATAATAGCAAATGCCGATTTAAAAGTACAGATAGTACATAGATATGCAAATTTAAAAGTGCATTTATTGATAAAAGTGCTGATTTTATCCGGCATCGTTTTCTGTCAGAATGCCTGCCAATAATTCTTTGTAAAATATATGGGCTTGTCTCATCGATTATTATTTTTTTGAGTGGCAACCATTTCATAATTGAAAAAGTCAAGGAGCTGATTCACCTTATCGAGGCGCAACGTTTCCTTTCCTTGTTCAAGGTCTCGCACAAAGCGCAATCCTACCCCCGACTTCAACGAAAGTTCTTCTTGCGTCAAATTATACTGCTTTCGCAGCATCTTGACCGTAGTAGAAAGATTATTCATAAGCATTCAACTTTATACCTTTTCGGGGGCAAAGTTAATACAAATGTTTAGCATTATACCATAAAGGGTATAATTTATTGCACTATCAGCATTATTATATCAGATAAGGTATAGTACAATAAGGTTCAGAACCACAAATATCAAAATACATAAGCGTTGTTCTACACTTTTTCAAGCGAATCAAACATTCCAAATAAATTAGAATGCAATTCCATCGGAAACCACCCTACCTTTGCCCCCAGAGTTTAACATCATAAAAATATATGCTATGAAAAACAAATTATTTTATCTTATTAGTGCGCGTACCTATTGAGCTACACGGGTGCTTTCACTTCTTGTGCAATCGGATTGCAAGTATGGAAAATCTACTGACAGAAAACTGAAGAAGAATGATTGCAAAAGCCAAAGCCATGTCGCACGGTATAAACAATCTCCGTTATATTACCGGCGAATCACAGCACAAGAAACATCCGGAGAAAATCTATAGGGTATTGGACAATCTCCTTACTCCAAACATTTTGTTTTATATAGCTATATAATCAATGCGAACCCCTATCAAACAAATACTTTCTTTACATGCTATTCTCATCTGTTCTCCGGTTGAATTTTACCTTTCAAAAATTATGCAGCATAAACATTATGCCCCTGCTACATAATACAAAGTCACCGTTGGTATTTTATTGCTCAATTATATATAAACCAAACTCGTACCTCATCCCATTTGGAAATTTGACCCACAAAAATA
The DNA here is from genome assembly GCF_958445495.1 of uncultured Bacteroides sp. Taxonomy (GTDB): domain Bacteria; phylum Bacteroidota; class Bacteroidia; order Bacteroidales; family Bacteroidaceae; genus Bacteroides. The sequence continues at coordinate 14,554 of NZ_CAUCSQ010000019.1, forward strand.
GTTATTCCAACTTACACCGTCCATCCAATACTCCGGCAAACATGTCCATTTCTCTCTTGGAAATACCTAACCGTACAGCTAATTCTCGCCACCCTTTCACAGTTTCAACCACCTCTGAAATAATCTTTTCTGCTGTTTTTCGATTGAGTATATAATACTCACAAGCATCAAGTAGAATACTTAAATCCGCTTTGTTGGAAGTTGATGAGACAAGCAGGCTTTGATACTCGTTCAGAGTGGGATTCATATCGTATGCAGGAGACAATATCCAACCTTTTGCAGTCAAAAGAAAACCATGATTGCGGAAATGGTCATCGCTATTACCAATACAAATGTTGAAAGCCACGCGACGATAGAGTTCCTGCAGATTATCTTCCACATTCGCACAGTTCTGGATTATGAAATCTACTATATCCAGATAACCGTGTCCTGTCGTAGCATTGTCACCATCATTAAGTCCCAGCAAAGTCATTGCAGAAGCAAAGTGAATCCGTTTCCCTTCTTGGGTTCTGTCAAAGCGTTGCGAAAGCAAGGTGTGATATTTCTCACCTGTTGCCAGTACTTTTGTTTTCGCGGCATTTATGCCGGCTTTTATCGCAAGAAGATGGCTGAAATGTTCCCACAGTCCTGCATCGTAATCATCTTTACGTGAAGGGAACTTAGCTATATATAGTGTTTTATCCGTGTCTACCACATTGGCTTTGGGTCTTGCACCACCCAATGAAGAACCCGGCTGTACAAGTTGAGTAATCCATTTCCTGTCTGGAAGAACATTCCCCTCTTCGCTTTTCTCAATTTCTGCACTGGCTGCTATCAACTCTCTGATATCCGTCAGAGGTGGGATTTTCAACGACTCACTCACATTTATAAACTCCCCTTTGGGGTCTTCCTTAAAACGAAAAGCTCCCATTCGAGAGAAGTCGTCAATACCGGTCAGGAAATCGAATGAAGACAATCGTCGCACAGGTCGTTTTTCTTCCATTGCTGTAAGCTGCTCACGTCGCAACAACAGCGTTCGTCCCCAACGGTCGGGCAAGGCATCGGAGAAACATCCGAATATATCTTTCCCCGGCTGCGTATATTGTTGACTCGGATAATTGTTCAAATCATCACTCAAAAACAAATCACCGTGTTTTTTCAACCATTCATCGCTAAATGTAAAACAATAACTGTCCGAGCCTCGAAGTGATTCATATCCCAACTCGCCAATGAGTTTAACCTCTTTCAGCCAGTCAAAATCAGCATATACATATAATTTCTTCATCGCCTATTCCTTTTTGGATGCACGTTCCCTTGTCTTCAAACTTAAATCCTGTAACGCTTTTCCCAATTTGTCTTCCTTAGCCAGCCACAGAATATCATCGTCAAGTTGCAAGGCATACAAAACACGCAAATAAATACCGATTGCCACTGTCGGCGCACCTTTCTCTATCCGAGCTACGGTCAGCGAAGAACAGGTTGCACGTTCGGCCACCTGAGCCACACTCAAATTCCTGCGTAAACGAGCCAACTTAATCTGCTCTCCCACGACCTGCATCTTCTGCTCCAGCTTTCGAGGTAATTTAGTACCCATTGTATTCTTTGTCATATTCAATATATCATATAATATGCAAAGATAGCGCTTTTTATTTATTTAATGATGTATTATAAAGATTATTGTCTTCCCTTATTTTAGTTGAATTCCACAAGTATGGAATATTAGAATTTAGTAGCATGCTTGCAATCTTCTTATACCCAATTCATTAATCGGGCTTGTTACATAACCAAGCTTATTGATAATATTGCCAGTGGTATCAACCAGCTTTTTTGAAGTTTCATATATCGCCGTATATGCTGATTTAATAACATTTCGTTGCTCCCATTCATCAATATCCTCAACAGACAAGCGTTTTAAATATTCCTTCATTTCAATACTTGTCATCTGAATGTGTCCCAGCATATTCCATCTGATTAGATTATCTTTGAATGCAGTTTTTTTAGCTTCATAAGTTGGCAAAGACGCTAAACTACACTTTTTTAATTTGCTCTTCGCAAGCAGCAATATTCTTCTTACAATGATTTACCTATACGTATTTGCTCTAAACAATCTTGCTCCTTTTGCAATGTCCCGTTGAGCGTATTCTTTAGTTCTTTTGCATTATCACTTATCCGCTGTTGTAAAAAGTTGTCTAAAGGGCTTTTCGTATATTTCATATTTATCTTTCTATCTTGTAAATAATTTCTATCTGTTTTATACTATCCATTTTTCTTCCCTCTTTTACGAGTAACACCTTGTTCATTCAGCACATCATCCAATGATTGATATTGTTTTTGCGCAAAAAGAGATTCAAATTCAGAGAGCGCATTTAATGCAAACCCTACCTGAAGTAATCCTCTCAATGAAATTTCTCCCGTCTGCTCAAATCTGCGATATGTGGCAAACTTTAGTCCGGCTCTTGTAGCGAGTCCCTCTTGAGTCAAGTCCAATTCAAGCCTCCGAGCCTTGACTCTTGCTGCAATCTGCAAAGCAATATCACTGGGGTTTGAAATATTAAAAGCTATTATATTATTCATAATATCAAAATTAGCCAATAAACAAATAAAATATTATTCATTGTAAATGATAGGACTTATTCTTGAATATACCGCTAAATTCAGAGTTTATTTGCGCTTCAAAATGAAAAGTAACTTTACTTTATTTCCGTATTCATATATACGTGCATCTAATTTTCATATCAATAAATAAATTAATTTATAGCATTTTAGTATTATATTAAAGAATGCATATCACTCTTTTTATCCATTTTTACGGTTTTTGTTAATATTGTATTAGTATTTGATAAAATTATATTTGTCCCCCGCTGCAAACCACCCTACCTTTGCCCCCAGAGTTTAACATCATAAAAATATATGCTATGAAAAACAAATTATTTTATCTTATCAGTGCAGCGTACCTATTGAGCTACACGGGTGCTTTCACTTCTTGTGTAAACGGTATCGATGACGAATATCTGGAACAGAAAATTACTGATACTACGATATCCGAAGATGAACTTCCTGATTTAAACGGTGAGTACAGTATGACGGGCGATTTTGATTTGGAGATGATATGTAACGGTGACTTACTTGAAGGACAGAAAGTGGTTATGGCTGTCGATGAGAACAATGAATCGGCTACCGTCACATTTACTGCCATAGAAACCGATTTGGAAAGTGTGATTGGCCTGATTCCGGGTGCCAACCTAATTCAAGGCATGGGGCTTAAATACACGGGAAGCTGCCCGGTTCCGGGAGAAAAGGAACTTACCTTTACCAATATACCTTTATATAAAAATGGATCGACTTATATATTTAAAGGTAGCCTTGACCAACCTACATATACAATGAATTATGAAGGAAAAATCGAGGATGACAAGATGACGATGAATGTCAATTATGAATTGGCAAATTCCAAATTGGCAGGTACCTATCTTTTAAAATCGAACCTTTCATCGTATCCGGCCAGTACCGTCGTCATGACACCTTTATGGTTTGATTGGGATACAAATCTACATCTTAAATCCGGAAATATCAAACTACCGGCAGGATTGGGAATGGAAAGTATAAATTTAGACGCTTATGCCCCCAATGAACTGAACCAATTACTGATAATAGTATCTATGATGGCCAATATGGACATCCAACAAATGATCGCCGATTTATTACAAAGCATCACATTCATGCCGAACGGAAGCATATATGGAACTTATGCCTGGGATAGCGACCTAACCAACCCCGACAGATGGAGTTCGAATATGAGCCGTAATATTGTTCGCTATTATTATGATAAAGAAAAAGAAAATCGTATCTATCTGGAAATTAACGGCCAATTCCTATTAAACACCATAAAAGGCCTGGTACAACCCACATCCAGAACCACCCGCGCAGCAGCGGATGACCTCAGGATACTCGGTACAAAATTGATAGAATTATTGAAACCGGCTTTTGAAACCGGCATTCCATGCGAGTACGAGCTTAAAGGCAATCAGATGTCTATAAACATAGATGGAGAGTTTTTATTAAATGTCCTCAAAATTCTGGGTGAAGTGGGCAATAACGAGGCTGCTATGGGCTTTCTCATGCCATTACTGGAAAGCGATCCGGCAATGGCCCAATATGCTCCTAATCTGGAAATCTTCTTAAAACGTCTGCCTGATTTAGTAACATATAAAAATGAAAGCGGCAAAGAACTTAGCGGAGAATGCAAATATGTCAAGATTGGTCTATGTTTAGATAAGGACAAGTAACCAATCCCCATATTTAGAATCACGTCCTTCATAAAGTATCTTATAAAGGCGGGATAACCAAGGAATCACTTTCAGAGTTTAACAACTTAAAATAGTATCATGAAAAAAATACTTTGTTTTTTCTTTTTCTTGTGTCTATTTACCCTTTCCGGGTTTGCACAAGAAATAAACATAACAGGCACAGTCACCGAAGCATCGACCAATGAGCCGATGCCCGGAATCACTGTCCAAGTAAAAGGAACCGCCAAAGGTACTATCTCCAACATAGACGGCCAGTACACCATACAGGTGAAAATGAACGACATACTTGTTTTCTCTACCATTGGAATGAAAACAGTTGAAAGGAAAGTATCTTCCGACTCTCCTATCAATGTATCAATGACAGAAGACAATGTGCAACTGGATCAAGTAGTAGTTATCGGCTACGGTACAGTGAAGAAAAGCCACCTTTCAGGAGCTGTCAGTTCCGTAGGGACAAAAGAACTGAACGGAGATATTGCAACTTCCGCCGCTACCGCCTTACAGGGAAAAATTGCAGGCGTATCCGTTATGAGTTCCAGTGGTAATCCTAATGACGGAACCACTATCAACGTGCGTGGTATCAGCTCCCTATCCAACAACGCCCCTTTATTCGTAGTGGACGGTGCATTCGGTGACATCAACATGATTGATCCTAACGATATTCAGTCTATCGAAGTGCTGAAAGATGCTGCCGCTGCTGCTATCTATGGTTCACGTGCTGCAGGGGGCGTAGTACTGATTACTACCAAAGGCGGTCGTAAAGAAATGCCAACCAAAGTGGATGTCAACTTCTTCACAGGAGTCCAGCAAAATCCTAAAAAGCTAAATGTACTGAACGGTGAGGAATACAGCCGTTTTGCACGCTACTACGGCCTGGCTGCCGATGGCTACGGAGCAGAATCCGATGCAGTACCATTCACAGGAGAAGGCACAGACTGGCAAGACATTATGCTGAACACAGCTATGGTTTACAAAGCCAATGTCGGTATCACTGGTGGTTCGAAAAATGCATCATTCAGCGCATCAGGCGGTTATCTGAACAAAGAAGGGATTCTGCGTAACAGTAGCCACGAGTCTTACAATATCCGGTTGAAAAGTGATTTCAGTTTCCTTAATAACCGCGTTACCATAGGCGAATCATTGATTCTTCGTCTGGCTGAAGGTAAAGGCGGTACCGATCAGGATACCATGAACGGCCTATTGCGTTTTCCGACTGTCGCTCCCGTTTTCGACCCGACCAATACGACCGGATGGGGGACATCCGCGGATATCAATCTTCCAAACCCCTATGCTATCTCCGAAGTGAATGATATAACAAGCGAAAGCACACAAATCTTCCTAAATGCTTATCTCCAGGCAGAAATCATTAACGGCTTGAAATATAAACTGAATCTAGGTGTGAGAAGAAATCATACCAAGAACCGTAATTATACCGGCGCATACGACTTGGGGACTTACGGTATCAATGAAGCTCCCGACCTTTCAGAAAGCTTCTCAAGCTTCGACTCCTGGGTGCTTGAAAACACCTTGAACTATGACCGTACTTTCGGTAAACACACCGTATCTGCTATGGCAGGCTATTCCGCACAGAAAGACAAAAGTTACAGTCTGAACGGAAGTAACTCTGACATTCCGAAATTCATCGACACCATGACCGGAAACGTGACTACCATGAAATCAAGCAGTTCACTGTATGAGCAAGCATTGGTTTCTCTCTTCGGACGTGTGATGTATTCTTACGACGACCGCTATCTATTATCTGCTTCTATCCGTCGCGACGGTTCTTCACGTTTCAAAGACGGACACCGTTTCGGTAGTTTCCCTTCCATTTCCGTGGGATGGAACATCAACCGCGAAAAGTTCTTCCGCCCGTTGGAAAACATCTTTGACCAGGTGAAACTGCGTTTAAGCTACGGTAAACTGGGTAATCAGGAGATGGACAGCTATTATCCTACTCTAAGTGTGGTAAGCGAAGGCATGAACTACCTGCAAGGCAACTCGATCTGGTTTGGCAAACTTCCTTTCGTGAACGCCGTATCACCGGAAAACCTGACATGGGAAAATACAGAGACTTACAATATAGGTTTGGATGTAACCTTGCTGAATGGTAAATTAGCATTAACGGCAGATGCCTACATCAAAAACACAAATAATGTATTACTGCCTATTCCTTATGCTTCTTCTACCGGTATCAGCGGGCTTTCAATCCAGAATGCCGGACAGGTACAAAACAAAGGGTTCGAAGTATCCGCCACATGGCGCAGTTCTATCGGTGACAAAGCAAACTACTACATCGGAGCCAACCTGAGCACAGCTAATAATCAGGTTACCAAAATCACTGCCGGCGGAAAGTATATGTCTATTTCAGGATACTCCGCACACGGAGCGGGTGGACGCGGTATCAATATGTTCAAAAAAGGACATTCCATGTCTTATTTCAACTTGATTGAAACAGACGGCATCTTCCACAGCATAGAAGAAGTTGAAAACTACAAAAACAGCAAAGGCGAATTGATCCAACCGGGTGCACAAGCAGGTGACGTACGATACAAAGACTGGAACGGCGACGGAAAGATTGACACGAATGACCAGCACGATGTTGGCAGCCCGCTTCCGAACTTTACTTTCGGCCTGAGACTGGGCGGTGATTGGAACAACTTCGACCTCAATATCTTCATCGACGGTGTGGCAGGCAACAAAATCTACAACTACCCGCGTTATTGCCTTGAATCGGGAGCATTCAACGGTAACTTGAGCACAAACGTAGCCAAATCCTGGAGACCGGATAATACCGATACCGATATGCCGCGCTTCTCCAAATCAGACGGTACGGACAACAAACTTGCCTACACCGACAGATGGTTGGAGGACGGTTCTTATGTACGCCTGAAAACAATAGATATAGGTTATACATTCCCCAAACAATGGTTACAGAAAGCAATGATTCAGCACCTGCGTCTTTACGTATCAATGGAAAACCTGCTGACATTAACCAAATATACCGGCTATACTCCCGATCTGGGCGAAAGTTCTTCAGCCGGCGTGAGCTACAACGTATTTTCCAGAGGAATTGACCAGGGACGGTACCCTATTCCCCGCACTTTCTCTTTTGGAATCCAGCTAGGATTATAACATACTAAGATTTACACTTTGAAAAATTAAATTATGAAAAAGAATTGGTTATCATATATGCTTGTATCAGCTCTCCTTTCAGGAGCGCTGACATCATGCAGCGACTCTTTTCTGGATCTGAAAGACCCGAACCACTTTACAAATGAAAATTTTTGGAAAGATAAGGCGGATGCGGAAAGTGCATTGGCAGCGGCTTACTCACCTATCAAATACCAGATGTACGGATATTACGGTGCATTTGACGGATGGCTCAACCTCAACAGCCGTGGAGACGATATCTTCACTATACTGAACGAAGAAGCCAGCATGTGGGATATTGCCACATTCCAAAACTCCGCAACAACAGGGAATGACCCCTACGGCGCACTGTATACAGGCATCCAACGCGCCAATATTGTACTGAGATATATCGACAATGTTCCGGCAAGCGGCATTACGGAAAGCGATCGTGCCACCATTAAAGGGGAGGCCCTCACGCTAAGAGCCTATCAGTATTTCCTGTTAGTGACCAACTACGGAGAAGTTCCTTTACGCCTAATCCCATCGAACGAAGACGAAGCCGACAAAAAAGCATCTCCCGAATCCGAAATCTGGGCACAGATTGAAAAGGATTTGCTTGCCGCCATCAAAGACGGAAACCTGCCCGAAAACCGCCCTGCAGAACAAAAAGGACGTATCGAAAGAGGTGCAGCCATCACTATACTTGGCAAAGTATATGCAACGCAGCATAAATATGCCGAAGCCAAAACCTTGTTGAAAGGCCTGATTGATTCCTCTTACAGTTATGTTGACGGTTCCAATCCGGGCAAACGCTATCGACTGATGGAAAACTTCGTGGATAATTTTACTACAGCCAATGAAAACAATGCCGAATCCGTATTTGAACTGCAATATAGCAGTGACGGCGATATGTCATGGGGCAACGAAGGCGGCATCAGTTTGGGAAGCTCACTGGCACAATTTGTAGGTCCCGCCAAATCAGGAGGATGGGCTAAATTGATGCCTTCCGCATTCCTTGTCAGCGAATTCACCACTGAGACACGCGGCGGTAAACCCCAAATTCAGATACCGGATTTGGACAAAGACGGAAATCCGCAATTCAACGAAGACGGAAGTCAAAAAATGAAAGAAATTGACAACCCCGATAAAACAGCAGAACCAAACTCGAAATATGATAAGCGTATCTATGCCAGTATGTTCTTCACGCCAAGTGAATACGGCGATTGGGTATCAGAAGAAAACGGTTGGTATGACGGGAAATTCTACGGTGGTCTTTTCACAATGGATGATCTTTGGACAGGTAATGCTTCCAAAATGGCCGGTGGCGCTCCTATCTTTAATGTCAGCCAGTCCAGCGGTGCGCAAATCGGTAAGTTTCTTCTGAAAAAATATACCGCACACTACGTAAAATCAAGAAGCGCCGACAACATGGGCAATGTGGAAGGGAGAGCAAATAATGTACGTGCAATACGTTTCGCAGAAACACTGTTACTATACGCTGAAGCTTGCGCCAAGGTTGCAGACAAAGACCAAGCCAACTGGGCATTGAACGAAATCCGCCAAAGAGCGGGTTTACCCCAAAAGAAATTCGAACAAATTGACTTGATGAAAGAGATTGAACACCAATGCCTGCTCGAATTCTTCGGTGAAGGCCATCGCTTCGACGACTTGAAGCGTTGGTACACAACTCCCCAAATCCAGATGATATTAAAAGGCAATGATAAACAGGGAGCTTATAACTTCAAGGAAAAATATAAATATTTCCCGATTCCTGCAGGAGAGCTGAACAACTCATCAGTGGAACAGAATGGGTTATGGAAATAATTAAAAACAATTTAAGAAACGAATTTATGAAAAAGATATATTTATTTGTAAGCACATCTTTATTCTTGCTGCTCGGCTGCATCACTGCTTGTGATGACAATAGCCTGAGCCATGACGACGTGTATATTCCAGATCCGATGGTCATATCCGACGAAGATGACGGTCTTTCACCGGAACCCAGCACAGAATCGGTTATCAAAATCCAACCTGAAAGCAAGCAGCAGGAAATCGACGGTTTCGGGTGTAATTTCGGATGGGCGGAAGCCGTATATGGGTGTACCAAACGCGAACAAATCATGGATGACCTATATGGTGAAAACGGATTGAGGTTTAATATTTACCGTGGAGAAGTATGTGCTTCATCCGCATCGGAAGATGGCAAAACATTCAATTTTAAAACACAAGAGAACTACCATTTAGGAGCGCATTCTGCGGAAGCAAAAGCACTTTTCAGTTCAAACAGCGACAAATTCAAAGAATACGCGCAATTGTGGATTATCGACTATCTATGCAAGAAAAAGCTGATGGACATCTATTATTTCTTTTCCGTATGGACTCCTCCGATTGTGTGGAAATCTTTTGGTCCAGGTGAGGAAAAAGGCGGCGGAAGCGGTTCTTTCGATAGTAAATACAGCAAAGAGTATGCCGAATTCCTTACCGGTTTCGCAAAAGCTTTTAAAGAGAAATTCGGCATCAATGTCTATGGTATCTCCGGCTGGAATGAGCCCGACCAGTCTATGGGCGGATGGGACGGATGTATGTGGGGAAACCAGCAAATGGCAGATTTCGTAATGGAAAACCTGCGTCCGGAACTGAACAGGCAAGGCCTGCAGGAGACAAAAATCATTTATGGAGAATTACCTTGGTGGGCAAACGCCGTTGAATGGGTGGAAACCGCACTGAAAGACAATCCGGAATTAGTAGACGCCAACCTCGTTGCAGCGGGGCACGGTTATTCGACAGTTGACGCCAACATATTACCGATGAAAACAGCCGAAGAAAATGGAATCCACGTATGGCAAACAGAAACTTGTGACGATAAAACCCGCGACGAGACATGGAATGATGCGATGAAATGGGCAAAGAACTATCACGATTACCTGACGAAGGCGCGTACCAATGCCGTTGTATGGTGGGCAGGAGCACGTCAATGCTCAACGACCGGTGAAAACCTTCTCCAAACTGATGCTTGGGATTTCAGTACCAACTATTATCGCGTAGACCGTTACTACTCTATCGGGCAATTCTCCAGATATATCAAAAGAGGTTCGACACGTGTAGATGTAGAAACCGTATCGACTACGGCAAATAGAATTCCGAGGGATTTGAGTGCATCGGCATACATCAAAGACGATACTTATACCATCGTATTGGTGAACAAATCAAAAAGTAGAGCATTTGACGCTTTACTGGAAATCGAAGGCAAAGAATTTGAAAGTATGGTTTCATATACTTCCAATTCCAGTGTAAAGTGGTTCCGCAAGAAACTGAATCCTTCTTCAACCGGAAAACGTTCGGTTAATGTACCTAAATACAGTGTGGTAACTATCACCGGAAGATTTAAATAAAAGGAACAACTGAACTTAAAATGAATTAATACACGAATGAAAAAGAATATTATATACTTGGCAGGAGCTTTATTAAGCTCCGCCATACTAACATTCGGATGTTCGGAAGACATCCCCTCGTACAGTGAGCTGACTATCGACAAAACGGAGGTTTTCATACAAGCGGACGGAGCCAACCCCTTTGCTGAAATCAATATCACAAACGGGAATGGCAATTATAAAATAACCGTAGCTGACGAGAACATAGCAAGTGCCGCTTTAGATGGCAACCGTATTATCATCAATGGCCTGAAGGATGGAGCTACAACTGCTACCGTAACGGATTGGAGCAAACATTCGGCCGCGTTCACCATCAAGGTAAAAGAAGATTTCGAACTGAAACTGGACAAAGAAGAATTAGTCATGTTCCTGGGTGAAAACGAAACAGAACTAGTTAATATCATCAGCGGTAATGGCGGCTATCGAGTGGAAAGCAGCAACAACGAAGTAGCTACTGCCGAAATAAACAACGATGGCAAAATATTAGTTACCGCACTTAGCAGTGATTTCTGCAATATTATCGTAACCGATGCCGACGGAAATAAAACGACCTTGAAGGTTAAAGTATGCGTCAATCATCTGGTAATTGAGGATATAACGGGAAAAGTTTGCATGATAGGCAAAGACTTGAATATCAATATCACATCCGGTAATGGCGAATATTCAGTAGTCAGTGAAAATCCGGAAATAGCAACGGCGGAAATAGCGGAAGACGCCATTAAAGTAACAGGAGTTTCCAAAGGAGAAGTCAATATTACTGTTACCGACAAAATGAAACTTACAAGTTCCATAAAACTAAGGGTAACAGGCGGACTTGATATAGAAACGACCCAAATCGACAACTTGTGGATTGGCGAAGAAGTAAAAATTCCTATAATAGACGGTAGCGGACATTACACTATCGAATGCGGTTCGTCCATGACATGTGTTCTCTCTAAAGATAAGCCGGAACTGGTTATAAATGGCGCTGAAAAGAAAATGGCATTGAATCAGAAGATTACAGTCACCGACGATATACTCGGAACATCGGCCGTAATCACCGTGAAATGCATTGATTATCCGTTTGAAAAGAATATAGCAAGATGGTTTATCCAAGGTTCCTTCGGAATACCGGGCGGATGTTCCATCAATGAAACAGACGGTATCACAACGATAAAGGCCGGAGACAAAAATATACGAAACGGCTTTGTTATTTCTTTCAAAGGAAATCGTACAGAAGGCAGTAAGACCGATGCGACATTATATACTATCAATAGTGCCGGACAGAACGGTAGTGAAATTAAGATTTCGAATGTGGTGATGGAAAAAGTGCAATATGATGAAGGGCGGGAACCAAACGGCTTTTTCTGGATAAAGTTCCGTGAAGACGGAAAAGATTACGATTCTTACATTATAGCCCACACATAACCACATCAGTCCTATAAAAATGTATGAATCCGCCGGAAGTGCCCCCACACTTCCGGTAACTTCCGACTTTAGAAAGATATAGAAAGAACAATTCACTATGAGTAGAATTTATGATAACAGATTGCGCCTTCTGCAAGAAGCGCATGAAGCTCTGATAACCCGTCCGAACAAAATGATTCTTCCGGGCAACGGGATTTTTGAAAGATACGAATATCCGGTCTTGACAAATGAACACACCCCTTTGGAATGGCGTTATGATTTGAATCCGGAAACCAATCCGTATCTGATGGAACGAATCGGCATTAATGCCGCCATGAATTCGGGAGCTATCAAATGGAACGGAAAGTACCTGATGGCAGTACGTGTAGAAGGAAGCGACCGGAAATCTTTTTTCGCCATCGCCGAAAGCCCTAACGGAATAGATAACTTCCGTTTTTGGGAATACCCTTTGGCATTGCCAAACACCGACCCGGCGGAAACCAATGTATATGACATGCGCCTGACGGCTCACGAAGACGGCTGGATTTATGGAATCTTCTGCAGTGAAAGCCTGGATGCCAACGCTGCACCGGGCGATTTGTCTTCCGCCATAGCCAAAGCGGGCATTGTGCGCACCAAAGACTTGAGAAACTGGGAACGCCTGCCCAATCTGATTGCTAAAAGCCAGCAACGGAATGTCGTATTGCACCCGGAGTTCGTAAACGGGAAATATGCCCTATACACACGCCCGCAAGATAACTTTATCGATGCCGGAAACGGAGGAGGAATCGGCTGGGCGCTGATAGACGATATCACCCATGCAGAGGTAAAAGAAGAAACCATTATAAACCACCGCCATTACCACACGATTAAAGAGGTAAAGAACGGTGAAGGGCCTCATCCCATCAAAACCCTCAAAGGATGGTTGCATCTCGCCCACGGAGTACGCGCATGCGCTTCCGGCCTGCGTTATGTTCTCTATTTGTACATGACATCCCTGGAAGACCCGGCAAGAACCATTGCCGAACCCGGCGGCTTTTTATTGGCCCCCCGGGGAGAAGAAAGAATCGGAGACGTATCCAACGTGCTCTTTTCCAACGGATGGATTGCGGACGAAGACGGGACTGTGTATATTTATTATGCTTCTTCCGATACCCGGATGCATGTGGCAACTTCCACAATCGAGAGACTGACAGACTACTGTTTGCATACGCCGGCAGACGGTTTCCGTTCTGCAAAATCCGTAGAGAACATCTGCCGGCTCATAGAAACGAACAAGCTTGTTTTAGAAGAAAGCATTGCGGCATTGTAACTCCGGACATTTTACCGACCGTATCCCGGACCGTCAGGGTTTCCATGTTGAAAAAGGACAGAAACCCTGATGGATACGGCTATCCGGGCAACTGGCGATACGGCCTTACATTCAAACAGTTCCGCATTCAAACGGCTCCGTATCCAAAGCGAGGAAATATTTAAAGGATAGTATCGAAATGAGTTAAAATAATATTTGTTTCCCGCCCGCTTTCCCCCTACCTTTGCCGCCACTTATCAATTAACCAAAACGACCATATGAAATTACACACTGCCGACCTTCTCATCATCTGCGCTTACCTGGTTGCCATGATTGCCATCGGACTCATCCTGAAAAAACGTGCCGCCCAAAACATGGACTCTTATTTCCTGGGAGGAAAAACGCTTCCATTCTATATGCTCGGCCTGTCCAACGCTTCCGGAATGTTCGATATCACAGGTACGATGCTTATGGTGTACTGGGCGTTCGCCTACGGGTTCAAGAGCCTGTGGATTCCCTGGCTATGGCCGGTATTCAATCAGATATTCCTAATGGTTTACCTGTCCGTGTGGCTGCGCCGTTCGAACGTGCTCACCGGCGCCGAGTGGATTAAAACCCGTTTCGGAAAAGGAAAAGGGGCGACGCTTTCCCACACTGTGGTGATAATATTCGCCTTATTAAGCGTATTAGGTTTTTTAAGTTACGGATTCATAGGCATCGGTAAGTTCATGGAGATATTCATCCCCTGGGAAGCGGTATCCCCGTATTTCCCCTTCCATGTTCCCACGGAATACGTTCCCCACGTGTATGGCATCTTCTTCACAACCATCGCCACTTTCTACGTTATGCTCGGAGGGATGTTGAGCATCGTATGGACAGACGTCGTCCAATTCCTGATTATGACGGTAGCGGGCATCGTGATTGTCGTCATTGCCATGCAAATGGTGGCGCCGGAAATGATTCACTCATTCGTACCTGCCGGATGGGACTCCCCTTTCTTCGGACGGACGCTCGACATCGACTGGAGCAGCCGGATGAACCTTCTCACCGAACGAATGGCTAATGAACCTTACAGTCTGATAAGCATCTTTGTCATGATGGCCCTGCTGAAAGGAGTCTTTATGAGTATGGCAGGCCCCGCACCCAACTATGACATGCAGAAGATTCTATCCTGCAAATCCCCCAAAGAAGCCGCCCTGATGAGCGGTTCCGTATCCGTTGTCCTGCTAATCCCCCGCTACCTGATGATTATGGGATTCGCCCTGCTGGCTATCTACTTTTTCAAGGAAGACGGCGGACTGGCGCAGATGGAGACCACACGGACCGATTTCGAGACGATTCTCCCGCATCTGATTACACGTTATGTCCCGGCAGGACTGGCGGGCCTGCTGCTGGCGGGGTTGCTGGCTGCTTTCATGTCTACTTTCGCCTCCACGGTCAATGCAGCTCCCGCTTACATCGTGAACGACATCTACCTGAAATACATCCGTCCGGACGCAAGCGTAAAGACACAGATACGCAGCAGTTATGCAATTTCCGTGGCAGTAGTGGCAATCAGCACCGTTATCGGGTTCTTCCTGAAAGATATCAACGAAATCTTCCAATGGATTGTGGGTGCGCTCTTCGGAGGATACATCGCCGCCAACGTATTGAAATGGCACTGGTGGCGTTTCAACGGTGAAGGTTATTTCTGGGGAATGACCGCCGGAGTCATAGCGGCCGTTATCATGAAATTCACCGTTCCCGACGCATGGGTGCTTTACTTCTTCCCCGTACTGTTCGGCGTTTCCCTGGCAGGCTGTATCCTGGGAACCTATAGCGCCCCTGCAACCGACGAAGAAACATTAATCAGTTTCTACACTCGCGTACGCCCTTGGGGATGGTGGAAACCGATTGAAAAGAAAGCGGCGGCGCGTTACCCTCACATCCGGCCGAATAAAAATTTCAAAAGGGATGCCTTCAACGTGGCGGTCGGCATTGTCTGGCAATGCAGCCTTACCGTCATTCCGATGTATCTCGTTGTCCGTGAACAACTGGGGCTCTGGAGCTCAATCGGACTGCTTCTGGCAACCACGCTGATACTGAGAAAAACCTGGTACAAGCCTCTGTGCAAAGAAGAAATGCGTTACAATGAGGAAATGAAACAACTGAAATAAAAGAAATTAGCTTAACACACTAAAAACAGAGAACCGGCCATGAAAAGATTATCCGTCGTACTATTGCCAATCCTGCTATGCCTGCCGCTATGCGCTCAATTCAGAGGAACAGTCTACATCGACACCAACCAGTCGGGCACACCGGACAAAGAAGACAAACCGCTGGCGGGAATCCTGGTAACAGACGGGCTAAACGTGGTAGAGACGGATAAGAAAGGCCGGTTCTCTTTACCCGGATTTGAAAAGACGCGGTTTATCACCGTCACCACTCCCGCCGGATTCGAAACCGGGCAGTTCTACCTGCCCGTCAGCGAAAACAGAAAAAGCTATGACTTCCTGCTGGCCGAAAGCGAACGCACGAAATCCAAAGCGCATTCCTTTATTCAAATCACCGACACCGAAGTGACGGGAGGAATGGGACGCTGGGTCACCGACCTGAAACAGTATATCAATAACGAAAAGCCCGCTTTCCTGATTCATACCGGAGACATCTGTTACGAACCGGGATTGCGGATGCACCGGCAAATCGTCAACGCACAGACGATGGGCTGTCCCGTTTACTATTGCATCGGCAACCACGACCTTGTGAAAGGCAAATACGGGGAAGAACTTTACGAATCTGTTTACGGCCCGACATGGTATTCTTTCGATGTGGGCAATATCCATTACGTAGTCACTCCTATCGACCACGGCGACAATCCGACCGGCTATACCCTAACGGACGTATATAACTGGCTGAAAAACGACCTTGCCCACATCGGGAAAGACAAGGCCTTAATCCTCTTCAACCACGATTTGCTTACTCCGAGCGACATCTTCGTCTTCAAAGCCGACGACCGCCACATGCTCGACTTGCGGGCCTTCAACACCAAAGCCCAGATATACGGGCACATGCACTATAACTACGTCCGCAACCAGAACGGTATTTACACCATCTGCACAGGCACGTTGGACAAAGGCGGCATCGACCACTCGCCCGCCGCTTTCCGCGAAATCAAGATAGATGCCGGTAACAATATCAGCACGGAATTAAGATACGCCTTCATCGAACCGCACATCGCCATCGTCTCTCCCATAGACAACCAAACCGCAGCCATCCGCCCCGATACCGGCGGCCGGATTCCCGTTTCCGTCAATGCCTATCATTCCCAGGCAAAGACATCGCGCGTGTCCTATGTACTGAACGATACGGAGGACAACCGGGAAATAGCCAGAGGCGACCTGGCTCCCCTCACCGACTGGAACTGGAACGGAGACATCGAAGTGCCTGCCGGTACAGACGGGAAAAAACTGAGACTTACAGTCACCTCTTCTTTCACGGACGGAAAGAAAGTGACCGCTGCCAGCCGGTTCCTCTACCGGAAAGATTTCAAGCCGGCAAGCGTTCCGGGCAATGACTGGAATACGCTGCTTCAAAATGCGGCGCATTCCGGCGGCGTCAACGATTCCCGCATCAAGCTGCCTCTGCAACTTCAATGGACAGCCAATGCGGGCGGCAATATTTTCATGAGCTCTCCCGTCATTGCCGGGCAAAAAGTATTCATCGCCACCACGGACGATAACGTATCATTAAACACGTCCGTCTGCGCTTTCGACCTCAATTCCGGCAAACCGCTATGGAGATTCCGCACAGCCAATTCCGTTAAAAACACCATGGCATACGAAAACGGAATCATTGCGGTCCAGGATGTTTCCTGCCATCTGTACGCCTTAAACGCCGAATCGGGAAATCTGCTTTGGAAACGATACATCGACCTGCAAGGTTATCCCTACTTGCCGGAAGGCCTGACCGTACACGAAGGAACGGTCTACGCCGGAATCGGCTCCGGCCTGTCCGCCTACGACCTGAAAACAGGAAAAAGGCTCTGGACAAACAAAGACTGGAAACAGCGGGAAGGTGCTACCACCACGCTAACGGTTGCCCAAGAGGTATTAGTCAGCGGGACTCAATGGGGAGGATTATACGCCAATGACATCCACACCGGGAAACTACTCTGGAAACTGTCCGGCGACGGGCTTAGCAACCGGGGAGCGTCTCCTGTTTACAAAGACGGGGAATTATGGATTATCTCTTCCAAAAGCTTTTTCACCATAGAGCCTCAAACGGGGAGAATACTTCGGCAAAAGGAGTTGTCCGCCAACCTGGACGTTACCTCTACACCGCTTGTCACGGAAGAGGAAATTATCTTCGGAACCGCCGACTGCGGCATTCTCGCACTGGACAAATCCACCCTCTTCAATAAATGGAAACTGGAGACGTCTCCCTCTCTCGTGTACACCGCCCCTTATTCCACCGCCCCGCAAGCCGGAGTAGAAACCAGCCCTGCAGCATCGCAAGGCATCGTTTACATCGGGGCTTCCGACGGCTACCTGTACGCGGCCGACCAGACGACAGGCATTATAAAAAACAAACAATATATTGGAGCGCCGTTATTCTCGACCGTGGCTTTATCCGGAGACAAAATGATTGTCTGCGATTTCGCAGGCAATGTTTATTGCTTCTCGTCGGGACAGACCCGTTCTTCATTGCCGGATTGAACCCCAAGACAGAAAAATGAGGCGGCCCTTGCCTTCCGTCCGCACAGTTTTTGCCATCCCGCACGTTGTAATTTAAAGATTATCACGTATCTTTGTCTCCTCAAATCATAAATACGAGATATGGCTATTACAATCAAGAAAGTCTCCACGAAAAGAGAACTTAAAAAATTCATCCGTTTCAATTACAGAATGTACAAGGATAACCCCTACTCTGTGCCTGACCTCTACGACGATATGCTCAACACCTTCAACAAGAAGAAAAACGCGGCATTCGAGTTTTGCGAAGCCGACTACTTCCTCGCCTACCGGGACGGCAAAATAGTGGGACGTGTAGCCGCTATCATCAACAACCAGGCGAACGAAAAGTGGCAATGCAAGAACGTCCGCTTCGGATGGATAGACTTCATCGACGACGCCGAAGTATCTTCCGCGCTCATCAAGACCGTGGAAGATTGGGGAAAGGAACGGGGAATGACCCATATTGCCGGCCCTCTCGGATTTACCGACTTCGACGCGGAAGGAATGTTAATCGAAGGGTTCGACCAGCTCAGCACGATGGCTACCATCTACAACTATCCGTACTACCCCGTGCACATGGAGAAACTCGGATTTGAAAAAGACGCCGACTGGGTGGAATACAAAATCTACATTCCGGACGCCATCCCCGACAAACACAAGCGCATCTCCGAACTAATCCAACGGAAATACAACCTCAAAATAAAAAAATACACCTCCGGGAAGAAAATAGCCAAAGACTACGGCCAGAAGATATTCGAGCTGATGAACGAAGCATACAGCCCTCTCTACGGATACTCGCCGCTGACGCAACGCCAAATCAACCAGTACGTCAAGATGTACCTTCCGATTCTCGACCTGCGGATGGTTACGCTTATCACCGACGCCGACGACAAACTGGTAGCCGTCGGTATTTCCATGCCTTCGCTCGCCGAGGCGCTGCAGAAATCGCACGGCCGCCTGTTGCCTCTCGGATGGTTCTACCTGTTGAAGGCGCTGTTCATGAAACGACGTGCGAAAATGCTTGATTTACTACTGGTTGCCGTGAAGCCGGAATACCAGAACAAAGGTGTTAACGCTTTGTTATTTTCCGATTTAATTCCGGTTTATCAAAAATTAGGTTTTATCTTTGCAGAAAGCAATCCCGAACTGGAAATGAACGGAAAAGTCCAGGCGCAATGGGATTATTTCGAGACTCAACAACATAAGCGCCGCCGTGCGTTCATCAAAGAGATAAAATAAAAATAACTATGGAAGAGAACGAATTGATACCTGTAGACAACAACAATGCAGTAGAGTACACTGACGACAACATCCGCCACTTGAGTGACATGGAACATGTACGCACACGCCCCGGTATGTATATCGGAAGGCTGGGCGACGGTGCACATGCCGAAGATGGAATCTATGTCCTCCTGAAAGAAGTAATTGACAACAGTATTGACGAGTTCAAAATGCAAGCCGGTAAGAAAATCGAGATTACCGTCGAGGAAAACCTCCGTATCAGCGTCCGCGACTACGGACGGGGCATCCCGCAAGGAAAGCTGATTGAAGCGGTCAGCATGCTGAATACGGGCGGCAAATATGACAGCAAGGCTTTCAAGAAAAGCGTGGGGCTGAACGGGGTCGGCGTAAAAGCCGTCAACGCATTGAGTTCCCGTTTTGAGGTGCGCAGTTACCGCGACGGGAAAGTCCGCATCGCCACCTTCTCTAAAGGAGAACTGCTTACAGACCAAACGCAGGATACCGGAGAAGAGAACGGGACTTATATTTTTTTCGAACCGGACAACACATTATTCCTGAATTACGCTTTCAAGCCCGAATTTATCGAGACGATGTTGCGCAATTACACCTATCTCAACACCGGGCTTGCCATTATCTACAACGGCCACCGCATCTTGTCCCGCAACGGGCTGGTAGACTTGCTGAACGATAACATGACAGCCACCGGGCTTTATCCCATCGTCCACCTGAAAGGAGAAGACATTGAAATCGCTTTCACCCATACCGGACAATACGGAGAAGAATATTACTCTTTCGTCAACGGGCAGCATACCACCCAAGGAGGCACGCACCAAAGCGCTTTCAAGGAGCACATCGCCCGCACCATCAAAGAGTTTTTCAACAAGAACATGGATTACACCGATATCCGCAACGGTCTGGTTGCCGCCATCGCCGTCAATGTGGAAGAGCCCATTTTCGAGAGCCAGACCAAGACCAAACTGGGTTCCACCAACATGGCTCCCGGAGGCATGACTGTCAACAAGTATGTGGGCGACTTCATCAAACAGGAAGTGGACAACTTCCTGCACAAGAATGCGGACGTAGCCGAGGTTATCCAGCAAAAGATACAGGAATCGGAAAAAGAACGCAAAGCAATTGCAGGCGTCACGAAACTGGCGCGCGAACGCGCAAAGAAAGCGAACCTGCACAACCGCAAACTGCGGGACTGCCGCATCCATCTCAACGACCCGAAAGGGAAAGGACTGGAAGAAGACTCCTGCATCTTCATCACTGAGGGAGACTCCGCAAGCGGTTCCATCACCAAGAGCCGCGATGTAAATACCCAAGCGGTATTCAGCCTCCGCGGTAAACCGTTGAACTCATTCGGGCTCACCAAAAAGGTGGTTTACGAAAACGAAGAATTCAACCTGCTCCAGGCAGCCCTTAATATAGAGGACGGCCTGGACGGACTACGCTACAACAAAGTAATCGTAGCTACCGATGCCGATGTAGACGGCATGCACATCCGGTTGCTGCTGATTACTTTCTTCCTGCAATTCTTCCCGGACCTGATAAAGAAAGGGCATGTGTACATCCTGCAGACTCCCCTGTTCCGTGTACGCAACAAGAAAAAGACAAGCTACTGCTACAGCGAGGAAGAGCGTATCAATGCCATCAACGAGCTAGGCCCGAACCCTGAAATCACCCGATTCAAAGGTCTGGGAGAAATTTCACCGGACGAGTTCAAGCATTTCATCGGCAAGGACATGCGTCTGGAACAAGTAACCCTGCGCAAAACGGATGCAGTGAAAGAACTGCTTGAGTTCTACATGGGCAAAAATACGATGGAACGGCAGAATTTCATTATAGACAATCTGGTTATAGAAGAAGACTTGGCATCATGAGAAAAGCAATATTTCCGGGTACTTTCGACCCCTTCACCATCGGCCATTATTCGGTTGTGAAACGTGCACTCACCTTTATGGACGAAATTGTGATAGGAATCGGCATCAACGAGAACAAGAACACGTATTTTCCCATCGAGAAGAGGGAGGAAATGATTCGGGAACTTTACAAAGACACTCCTCGTATCCGGGTAATGTCATACGACTGCCTGACCATCGACTTCGCACGGGAAGTCGGCGCGAAGTTCATTGTCCGGGGCATCCGTACCGTGAAGGATTTCGAATATGAGGAAACGATTGCGGATATCAACCGCAAGCTCGCAGGCATCGAAACCATCCTGCTGTTCACGGAGCCGGAGCTGACCTGCGTCAGTTCCACGATCGTACGCGAGCTGCTGACTTACGACAAAGACATCAGCCAGTTCATTCCGGAAGGAATGAAAATCTACGACGAGCCGCGGATATAGACAACGGGCAACTGAAAAAAAGAACGATGAATGACTAACGGAAAACAAGATGATAACCATGAAGAAGATTTACATACTCCTGGCATGTCTGTGTGCTGTCACCGCACAAGCCCAGAATTTCGGTTCGTCTGCCATGCGCAAATTGCAGATGGCAGAGTTCGCCATCTCCAATTTTTATGTAGACAAGGTAGACGAGAACAAGCTGGTAGAAGAGGCGATTATTAAAATGCTGGCGCAACTCGACCCGCATTCGACTTATTCGGATGCCGAAGAAGTGAAAAAAATGAATGAACCTCTTCAAGGCAACTTCGAAGGAATCGGAATACAATTCCAGATGATTGAAGACACTTTGCTGGTGGTGCAGCCGGTCAGCAACGGCCCTTCCGAGAAAGTCGGCATCCTTGCCGGCGACCGTATCGTAGCCGTCAACGACAGTGCGATTGCCGGGGTAAAAATGAGCACGGAAGATATCATGAAGCGTCTCCGCGGCCCGAAAGGTTCAAAAGTGAATCTGACGGTTGTCCGCCGCGGCGTACAGGACCCGTTGCAATTCACGGTAAAAAGGGATAAAATTCCTATCCTCAGCCTTGATGCCGCTTATATGATTCAACCGAAAACCGGTTATATCCGAATCAACCGTTTCGGAGCGACTACGGCCGAAGAGTTCAAGAAAGCCATGAAAGACCTCCAGAAGCAAGGAATGAAGGACTTGATTCTCGACTTGCAAGGAAACGGAGGGGGATATCTGAACGCAGCGATTGACCTCGCCAACGAATTCCTGGAACAAAAAGAACTGATTGTCTACACTGAGGGACGGACCGCCAAACGCAGCGATTTTTATGCCAAGGGCAACGGCGATTTCCGCAACGGGCGACTCATCATATTAGTGGATGAATACACGGCTTCCGCCAGTGAGATTGTCAGCGGTGCGGTGCAGGACTGGGACAGGGGTATCATCGTAGGCCGCCGTTCCTTTGGAAAAGGGTTGGTACAACGGCCCATCGACCTTCCGGACGGCTCTATGATTCGATTGACAATCGCCCGTTATTACACTCCTTCCGGACGTTGCATACAGAAACCATACGACAGCACGGCCGATTACAACAAAGACCTGATAGAGCGTTTCAACCACGGTGAGTTAATGAATGCCGACAGCATCCATTTCCCGGATTCATTGAAAGTGCAGACGAAGAAACTGGGACGTACGGTTTATGGCGGAGGCGGCATCATGCCGGATTATTTCGTGCCTATCGACACCACGCTTTATACGGATTATCACCGGAACCTGGTAGCCAAAGGCGCCGTCATCAAATTCACCATGAAGTTCATTGAAGAACACCGGAAAGAATTGACCGGCAAATACAAGAAATTCGAATCATTCAACGAAAAGTTTGTCATCAACGACGATATGCTGGCTACTTTGCGGGAAATGGGCGAGAAAGAGGGGGTGAAGTTCAATGAAGAACAATACCGGAAATCGGTTCCTCTTATCAAGACACAGCTCAAAGCGCTGATTGCCCGCGACCTCTGGGATATGAACGAATATTTCCGGGTGATGAATACGACAAACGAAAGTGTACAAAAAGCGTTGGAAATATTGAATTCGGACGAGTACCGGAAGAAGCTGAAATAGGGTATTCAATAAACAATCATAAGGCATCGTCTTTCAGTCCGGTGGACATATATACTTATCGTGGTGGACATATAGATACACGATGGTGAGTATATATGTCCACCGCGCTGTATCTATATGTCCACTAAACACTGTGTATTAACCTGTTAACTTTATCATCGGGTACACCCTTTAATCTGCCATATCCAACTCATCTGCAATGACATCCAACAGTGAGAATTCCGGACGGTCGTCATCATAACGCAAATCCCAAATCATGATGCCCGCCAAATCCTCCTCTTTCGCCAATTGGCATTTCTTCCTGATGGTATTCCTTCCGTTATACCATGTTCTACCGAAATTATCTTCATCCTTCATATCCGGACGGGCTTTCATGATATTGGCGTAAGAGATAAACGGATTAAGTCCCTCTTCTATGCCTTCCAGCCCATCCCAGGAAAAGCCGTAAAAAGGTACTCCCAATAACAGTTTAGACCTCGGTGCCTGCAAGTCATTCGTCCACAGTTCTATCGCTTTCACTGCCCCTTCATACGGCGAATGCTGGCCTTCTTCCTTTTCTGAACCGTTCCATCCTCCCAATCCATAGGCCATAAGATTGATGTAATCGACATATTTATGATATTCTGTCGTGTATAAAGGTTTCCAATAGTCAATCACCCATACCGCACCGGTAAGGAGCAAGTCACCTTTCTTCTCATAGAGTTCTTTCATGAAAGGCAACAACCGTACATTGCTTTGTTGACCCGAATATGCTCCTACTTCATAATCTACATCGATTCCATCCAAATCGTTTCTTTGGCAATATTTTATCAGGTTGTCAATCAGTTTCGTCCGTTTTTCCGGGGTTTCCAATGCCGTATAAAAAGACGTATTATTGTCTTCTCCCGGAACACTCATGATAGAGATTAAGGCCTTTACTCCTTTCGAATGGGCTCTTGCCGCAATCGCACTGACTCCTCCTTCCATAGCCCAGGTCATCTTCCTGTCGTCAAGTTCGCCATCGGCGGTTATATAAAGAGGAGTAATGATGATATGAGTCAATACATCCCATTTCAGTTCACGTTTCTCAGGATGATATTCACTGACGGGCAAATATCCTACATTCATGTATTTCTTCTTGATATATCCCTGATAGTCATTCAATATAATCTTGTAATCGACTTTCCGCCCTCCGGCCTCCAAAGAGAAAACGGCTTCTTTGTCCCACTGTTTGCCGACAAAAGTCTTGGGGTCGGGTTCGCCCATGACAACTCCGTCGGCCAATGTCCATTCCACGTCTGTGATGTTGGATGAATAATCGATTCCTCCTACTTTTATCACCTTCGATTCTTCATCAATCACCCCATAGTACTTGGTTTCATCTACAACCAAAGCAAAAGACTTTATTTCTTTCGCCTGTTCCGCCGAAAGGTTTGTCTCGCTCAAAGAGTCTGCGGCACAGCCGTTAAGCAAAACAAAAATGATGCTCATGTATAACAGCCAATTATTCTTCATAACCATGTCTTGTTTATTAATAGTTTATAAATGAAAGCCGGCAGCCGTTCTCACTGCCGTAAGACAATCCGCCGGCTTTGATTCTCACGCGATTGTTTCAGAGGATATCATTATAATCCGTCATTCCAATCAAGAGGTTTCTGATAGGTATATTTCTCAAACGTACATGAACCTGCGGTATCGAACAGCCCGAAGAAGACCTCGACACGGTTTTCTACAACCGCAGTCGGCCAGTCGAACGGATTGACGCCCGGAGTCGTCGATTCATACCTGCCCCAATGTTCAGTCATATATTCACCGTCAAACCACCATTCAATCTTGACTTGTCCTTCCTTGTCATAAAGCTTCACCGTAAGGACATGCGGTTGGGTTATATCGACATCTGTCTTATCATACTGGTCTTCCGTTCCGGGAGCCCAAGGCATGGTACGTGCATCCGCTTTCCGGGAAGGTCCCCGCAATATGAATGAAACCTCATTCCAGGCAGGCTGAGAAGTACATAGATTGATAAAAGGATTGGCATCGCTGCTCATCGATTTGAGATAGAAGCTATAAGTGCCGAGAGGCATGTTCGGCTGCGAACATTGCATGCCTCCGCTCATGGTCGCGCCTTCACTGCCGAAGGTCACGCTACCGGACCTCGTAACCCATTTTTTACCTTCCTCTTCATCGAACGGATATTCATCCGCTATAGGCTCATAGCCCTGTTTGATACTTATCGTCTTGGAGATAGAGACTGCTCCGCTTTCAGCTACCGTTTCTATGATAATATCGGCAGTCTTGAAACTGGTATTATTATTGGAAGAGACGTCGAGTATCAACTGCCCGTCGCCGTCCTGTTCTCCGGAAGGAGAAACAATCGTGTACCAGTCATCACTTTCATTTCCTTTTCTCGCTGTCCATTTACTATTGGATTTGACTGTGAAAGAAATCTCGCCGCCCTTCGTATCGACTCTGGAATAAGTTTCGTCGGTCTGCAGAACTATACCTTCCTGCACAATTCTGAAAGTAGCGGGCGGATCACTGATTTTCCCGTTCCGGTCTAGCAGGGTAACAACACATTCCCGTTGCTCTCCCCCGTTCGGAGAGACAGAAAGAGTGAAAGAGCCGTCATTTTCTCCGGACGTATTGCCTGCCACCTCCAACCACTCGGCATCTTCGGGAATACTGACAGACCATTTCTGATTCGCAGCGACCTTCATGACTGCCGTTTGCGCCTCATCTTTGTTGAAGTAAACATACCGGCCCTCTTCATCCTCTTCCACATCGACCCCCGTCTCCGGAGTCAACATGAGATAAGCCGTACCTTTTTGCAACACGACGAACTGGGTTCCGACCCAATAATCGCTTTGCACGGTGAGAGTGTCAGTCCGGTCGTCCAGACTTTCATTTTCCTTGCACCTCAGCGTGACGTCAAAAATTTCTCCGGGCGCCCCCTCTTCCGGCGAAATCATACACCAGTCGCTTTTGCCGTACACCTTCCATAAATCAGTCGATTTGACTTGGAATTGATACGTTTCGGTTCCTTTTGCCGAGAATACATACTTACTTTCGGGGTTGTATCTCAGGTCTACGCTTTTCATGTCTTGCTCGTCGTCGCACGAAGCCATAAGCAAAAGCATGCAAATGCATAGCTGGAATAAATTAAACATCTTTCTTCTCATAATCATAATCTTCTTTGTTTTTAATATTGAGAATGATTATTCTCCTGTTGTCTCTGCCGGTGTGTACACGAAAGATTCGATAGTGCAAGACGAACCGCTCTGGCCGACATTATCCAAACCGAAAGTAATCTGGCCTTTTCCTTTCTCGCCGGTTGCAATCTCGTCTAACAGGGTGACACCTGCAGCATCTTCCACTTTCAAAACTTTCTTATTAGCCTCATCACCATTGAAAATCCAGATAAATTCGGCATTGCTGTCATTTATTCTCTTGATTTCAAGTTGAATAGTATGCAGTTCCTTGAGGTCCTCTTCTGTCATACCGGTAGTCATGCTTGACCAATAACCGCCCGCTATCGAACCCCAATGAGCGTCAGCGCCTCCGAGAACAATACTATTTATCGCATTATCTTTATTAAAAGGCAACAGGAGATGCCAATTTCCCTTGGCATTTGCTCCCTCTCTCTGACAGTGGATTTTAAACATAGTGCCTTCACTTACATTTATATTGAGGTCTCTTACTTTCCAAACATAAGTTCCGTACGACCAATTATCTTTTCTAGTCTGTAACTTAACATTCGGCCATCCGTCCGATATTTTTTTAGCTGTTATGACAACTCCGCCTTTATACGTGTCATAATCAAAAACAGACTCGCATTTGCCATTATCCAATATATCAAACCCGACTTTCTGCAAAACGGATACAGTCTCACACAAAGTACCGTCAATGTAAACTCCGACTTCTACCATTCTCGGCTCTCTTGTATCCATACTGGGGGTATGTCCCAATTTTACCGTAAATGTTCCATCATCGTTCTTTACAACTGCAGCGTTAAGTTCATCCGGATTGACCAGACCTGCTGTCCACTCGACTCCAGTATTTACTCTGAAACTCTTACTTCCTCCCGCGAAATCGACTCTTTCTTCAGTTGTATCTCCTTCTTTGGCTTCTTCCGTTATTTCCAATGTAACTCCGTCTTGTTCGAGTGTAAAAGAATGTTTATCACCTTCGGCATTCTGGACGGTAATGACGCATTCTCTCTTTACGACGCTGTTGGGAGAAACGATGATTTTTACCGTTTCTTCGGTCACAGCCTCCCCCTGGCTTTTGCTAAAGCTTACCCAGTCTAAGGAGGTACCATCTTCCGCGGAAGTTGCCGTGATTGTCCACGGATAATTCGTTGTGAGCTTCAACAAATCTTTTCCATCCTGGTTTGTACCGGCAGCTTCTATCGTCTGGTACTTATTGGGGTCAGACGGAGATTTCTCCCATAACACTTCAACATCCAATGCTCCTTTAGCTGCCTGGACAACCTTTACGACATACTCCTGCCCGGTCCCCTCTCCGCTAATCGTCAAAGTGGCTTCCCGTTGTTCCGTAGCGGGATTGGCATTCACCGTAACAACAACATCCTCGCTCAACGAGCTCACGGCGCTTGATGAGGGAGATGCAACACATACGCTTTCGTCGCTGCTGGTTATCTTCCAGGGCACATTGCCTACGACCTTAAAATAAATGTCGGACGAAGCTCCGGAACCCACCCGGTAAGTCTCCAAGGCATCGGTTTCCACTTGGGGCGCAGCCGTATTCTGGGAATCGATATCCACTTCCGAACATCCGTTTCCTGCAAAAATCATCATCAGCAAACTCATGCTGTACAAAAAATTATAAGCAATATTTTTCATAACTTCTATTTGTTAAATTACGTATTTGAACAGTTGAAATCACCATCCTGTATTTTGAGGCAGTAGATTTCGGTTAATATACAACTCTTTCTGAGGTATGGGATACAGATTCATGCAATCTTTCCATTCTCTTCTTTCATACAGGAACTTCTCGTATGAATACGTATCGTCATCTTTCGTTATGCTCACTCCGTATATTTCCTTTTGCGTGTCTTCTCCTATCATCCATCTTCTCACATCCCAGAAACGATGGTCTTCAAATGCAAATTCAACTCTCCATTCATTCCGGAGCCTTTCTATAAACTCATCCTTATCCGTCGATGTCACATCCGGCATTCCGGCGTTTGCCCGGACTTGGTTCAATGCCTCCCGTGCGGACAATGTATATTGCGCATCTTTGTAGTCGGGATCACCGAAAGCCTCTACCATACTTTCCGCATAGGTGAGCAATGTCTCGGCATACCGGTAAATCACCCAGAAATGCAAAGCGGTGGTTTCCGCATTGGACGTGAAGTTGACTGTTTCCTGCAGATATTTCCGGATAAAGTATCCTGTCGGACTGCCTCCGCTAGCCAAGGGCAAGTCATCTTCCCCTCCTTCATATATGGCTAATTCGCGTCCTTTAAAGGTAGCGCCGTCATACAAGACTGTCTTAGCCAATCGGGGGTCGCGGTTCTCGTAAGGGGCAGACGGGTCGAAATCCGAATCTTCGGTAATCCAGCCGTTTTCTCCCAATGTCACGGTATATCCGTTTATCGTTTCAAAAGCATCGACCAGATTCTGCGACGGGAAAGTCGATGTTGCCGGATCGGAACGCTTGCCATTGGTAAACTGTATCGGATAGTTGTTCAACTCAAAGCTGGAAGATGTGGGGTTCATACGGAACAATACGACTTCTTTCGAACTTACATTGTTGGGCGCTCCTTCGGGGTCCAGTTGATATTTGTTAAGATTGATAAGGCTTAAAGCCGCACCGGCAGAACGTTTCCATTTCTCCGCATCGCCAGAGGGGTTATGCAGCTTGCTGGCGGCATACAACAATGCCTTCGATTTCACAGCCAATGCAAAACCTCTCGTGACACGTCCGGTCTCCGACTGATAAGGGTCTAACGGAAGATTGGGAGCCGCCTCGTCGCATTCTTTCACGATGAATTCGATTACTTCGCCAAACGGCGTTTTCGGCAAGGAATTGGCTTCCTCCGGCGTCATTGTATAAAGCGGCACCGGTATATCCCCGTACCTGCGTGCCAACTCGAACAAATAGAATGCCCGAAGCAACCTCGCCTCATAGGGGTAATATTTTAACATTTGGCTCCAGCTCGAATAGTTGGTGTCATACTTATACTTCTCAATATCGAACTTCGTATAATTCTCCAGAAAATTATTGGCTGCCCTAATCCCATCGTACAGAGACAGCATGTCATCCACAGTATTGGTAGCCGACCAGCTACCGTCATTGAAGGCTTGCACCACCGCATCGGCCTTTCCATATTCGGCGTCGTCCGAACCGCAATCACGCATGGCTCCGCTGACTGTTCCGAAATCTTGAGGCAGATAGGTGTACACGCCGTTCATCAGGTTGTTCACCCCCGACCAACCGGAATAGATATTCTCGTCTGTATTCCTGGCGTTGGTTTCGTCAAAATCAAGAAAATCGCAGGAGGCCATCACGAATGCAGATAACGGAATCCATAAAAACGTTTTTAGTCTCATATTCATCAGTCTTAAATAGTTTAAAATTTAACAGACAATCCTCCCCAATAACAACGTGTGGAAGGATAGACCACACCTATCGCTTCGGGGTCTGCAAACTCTATATTATCAGCAGAAAACAGGTTGGTTCCCTGAACGTACACAGTCATGCTCGTATTTTTCACCCATTTCTTGGGCAAGGTATAAGCGAGCCTCAAATTCCTCAACTTAAAATAAGAGGTGTCACGGTACCAAAGAGAGCTGCCTTGTGTATTATTCAAGCTTTTCTGGGTAGACAATACCGGCATGGTGGCAATATTCCTATTTTCGTAAGTCCAGGGGATTTCCCTGTCTAAATAGGTTCTTGTCATGGTTGCATTATCTACAAGCGGCTGATAAATAGGAGAATTCATTATATTGACGGTCGTTCCGGCCGCACCCTGGAAATCAGCGTTTATCTCGAAGCCTTCATAGGCTAAGCGAATGGAAGCGCCGTAATACACAGGCGCCAGGCTTGTCCCGAACATGCTGACAATATCTTTGCTGTCGATAACATTGTCGCCATTCTGGTCTTTGTATTTCACATCACCGGGCTTGACATCGCTGAATGTCTGCCTGGGGCTATTGTTGATATCCAACTGCGAATCGAAAAAACCGATTGCCTCAAGACCGTAAAACTGGCCGACCGCTTTCCCTGTACGATAAAGATAATCATATTCCTGATAACCTCTTTCGTCTTTTACGACTTCACTCTGCATATAAGAATAGTTCAATTTGATGCCATACTCAAATTTTCTTATCCGGTCGTTCCAGCTTAATGAGGCGTCGATACCTTTGTATCTATTTACACCCAGATTCTTACTGCCGGTAGTTATACCGACAACATCCGAGTTCAGGGAATTCGTATTGAGCAGAATATCGCTTCTTTCTTCATGGTAGGCATCAATGGATGCTCCTAACCGATTGCCGAAAGCTGCGAAGTCTATGCCCATCGTAACTCGTTTGGAGCGTTCGGCAGTCAAGCCGACAACAGGCAATGCGCTTTCGAAAAGCCCGGAGGCCGCTCCGGCATTGTTGCCGAAATAATAACTGCCGTCGTAAACGAAACCGCTCAACGCAAGTTCATGGCTGAGATTGCCATCCCAACCGGACAATCCGTAGGAGGCTCTGACTTTCAGCAGGTCTACCACCGGATTATCTTTCAAGAAGGATTCGTTCGACGCAATCCATGACAACGAAACGGCGGGATAGGTATTGAAATGTTCTCCTTTAGGCAAATATCCGGAACCGGAGTAACTGACTACCGCATCGACCAGGTAACGGTTATCGTATGAATAACCGGCAAGCAGAGAGGCGGACATTCGATTCACGGAGTTATTACGCCCTTGCGCCGAATAAGACCGTTGATTATAAAGCAGGTTACCGGTCACATGGTGTAAACCGAAATTCCGTTCGTATGCAAGCTTTGCATTAAAGGTGATAGCCGTATAAATGCTCTCTCTTCCTTGGGAATAACTCAGCGTTTCCGAATTTTTCCCGTAATAGATAGGATTCGACACCAAGGTTCCGTCTCCTAGAAAACTCCCGTTGGGGTCTACATATCTGTATTCTTGGCTGGAAGCATCTGTCATGACGCCGTTATAGTCGAACGCTACGGCCAATTCTGCCGACAGCCCTTTCGTAACGGCGTCTAATTCCTGGGTAAGCGTGAGGTCTGCGAAAAACGTCCCGAATGTTTTCCTCGTCACTCCTTTACCTTTCAACAATGCGACAGGATTGGCAAACATCGAATTGCCTCCCCATGTTCCGTCTTCTGCCTGCACGGGGAAAGCTGCCGAAGGAGTTTTATACAGTGCATCGAATACGGTTGTGGCATCGGCTACTCCGTTGGCTTCCTGAAGCCGTGCCAACATATTCATTTTAAAATTCGTCGTCGGCGTTATTACGGCATCGATATTGGATCTGACATTCAACCTGATATCAGTCGGAGCAATGCTATAACGCGAATCTACATCTTTTCCATTCAAAAGGCTTTCGTCATACGAATACATGGCAGCGGTATAGTACTTGAACTTGGAGGTTCCTCCCGATATGGCGACATTGAACTGGTGGTTGACAGCGGTGTTGTCGAACACTTCCCCCCACCAGTCCACATTCGGATACACATACGGGTAGTTTCCTGTTCTGAAAGCTTCGAGTTCCCGGTCCGAATATCTGGCAGCCAGACCGTCATTAGCCAAGGCCTGATTCAGCATTGTCCCGTATTCAAAAGAATTCAGAAACTGCGGATTCCTGAACTGGGTCGCTATACCGATTTGATAATTGGTGTTTACACGCAACTTCGATTCAGCTCCTCGTTTGGTAGTGATGAGCACAACGCCGTTGGCTCCTTCCACACCGTATAGCGCAGCAGCCACAGCGTCATTCAACACACTTACAGACTCTACTTCATGGATGTTCAGCATCGATATATCCCGTTGGAAACCGTCGATTAAAACAAGCGGAGTGTACCCGTGCATTGACAGAGATGCATGGTTGTTGCAAGGAATACCGTTTCCTTGCGAAACGTTGAGTCCCGCTATTTTTCCGAATAAGGCCTTTCCTAATTCAACCTCAGGTGAATAGTCGAATTCAGGACTTTCTATCCTTTTACTTGACAATGCACTCTGGTTTGCCTTTTCAGTTATGTTATAACCTATGCTGATGTCTTTAACGGCTATCGAGTCCGCCTGTCGAGCCGCCGATGGTAAAGCACAAACCGTTATTATTGTGGCAAATAATATTTTTTTCATAATTCTCCTTTTTTATCCCCGATATTACCATCCGGGATTTTGGGTCATTCCATAATTTTTATTTAACTCCGTCACAGGTATGGGGGATAGATACCATTTAGTATCCCAATTGTCGCACCAGCTTCTTTTACTCAATTCTATCTTTTTATAAGTAAAAGAGGTAGGAGCTGTCGCTTTATCGCCCCGTGAGGACAAACCATACAGTGTTTTGGTGAAATCCGCTTTCCGCCCGTGGCGGACCAAATCATACCATCTCACCTCTTCCATACCAAGTTCCAACGCTCTTTCCCGAAGGACGGCTTCTTTGAACTCATCTTTAGACATCGTTCTATTTATCGGCGACAAGCCCGCCCTATCACGTATTTCGTCTATGATATCATACGCCTGGGCAGTCGGTCCATCGTTCACTTCATTCAACGCTTCGGCATAACTCAACATGACTTCAGACAGGCGAAGTATCGGCCACTGCACCGGACGATTGGCACGCTGAGAGGAATTTTGCAAAACAAACTTCATAAACAAGAAACCGCTTCCGGTCACATAACTCGGATGGTTGGTGTAAATAGGGGCTTGTGTACCGTCATAATAGGTATCTCCGGGCACTGCAACCGTTTCATACAAACGCGGGTCGCGTGCCTCCACCTTTACCCCTCCTTCTTCTTTCCAGAAAGGATCTCTATCCGAACAGTTTTCCCAATCAAAATCCGAAGGGAAATCTTCGCCGTCGCTCCAAGGGAACATGTCTACATAATTCAGGGTCGGGGCGGAATAAAACCGCTGTGACAAATACAGTGAATGTATATCTTCGCCATACCCCATACGGGAAGAGACCAGGACTTCGGTTCCTCCTCTGTCATAATAAGCAGACCGGTAGGCTTCTCTTTTATCCTGCATGGAGTTTTTATCTACAGGCTGGGTAAGCCCGTACTCCCCGTTGGCCTTCCATTCGGTGTAAAACGCTTCTCCGGCAGCTTTTGCGGCTTCCCAACGCGCCTTTTCGTAATTTCCATAGCAGGTATATGTATCGGCTGCGGGATGATACGGCTGGTCGGAATTAAATGTCGGACTGGCGGCAAACAACAACAGGCGTAATTTCAAGCCTATCGCTCCCGCTTTGTTCATGCGTCCGTCATTGGATTCATCCCATTTCCAGGGAAGATGGGGAATGGCCTCATCCAGCAACGCCACGATTTTGTTCACGCTTTCTTCAAAAGTAAGCCGGGGAAACTGCATGGTTTCGCTTATATCGATTTCATGGTCAATCCAGCATACTCCGCCCACATTGCGCAACATATCGATGTAACTGGCAGCTATCACGGTTTTCGCTTCGGCCGCACGTTCGTTTTTCTCGTCTTCCGTCATGTCCGGGACTTCGTTTATATGGGTTATATAAGTCCATCCGTAACGTATGGCAGTCCAATCCACTTCGTCCCCCCACCGATAGGCTTCGCTTCCTTGCACTGCACTGCCCACATTCGCACTCAGCGCTCCGTTATAATATAGATTCCTGGCACCATTACTGTTGCTTTCGACGAATGATTGCGACAAATCGGTTATGTTTTCCAAGACGGTATTGCCCAACTTGTTTCTGGATGTTCCTTGGTTGTTCAGGAAAAGTCCGTAAGGAAGGCAACTGTAGACCTTTGCCAAAACGGTTTCCGAAGTTGTTCGCGACGAGAACATATCTTTTATGTCGGCGCCTTGTTTCTCCGGCTGCTGGTCTAACAAAGCATTTCCGAATTTCAAATCGGAACAACCCGTAATGGCCGAAACAGCTAGGGAAAGGCTTATTATTCGATATAATTTCTTCATAATCTATTATTTAGAAGTTGACAGTTAATCCTAAATTATATAATCTCACCATGGGATACACTCCTCCCCCGGAAGTAATCGTCTCAGGATCGAGAATATCCAGCGGCGAGAATGTAAGTAAGTTGTAACCGCTCAGAGTGAAAACAAGCGAATTGATTCCCAGCTTATTCCGCAGCTTCGAGTGTCTCAGGGTGTAGGACATGGACACGCTCTTGAGACGAAGATAGGAGGCATCCCGCAACCACAACGTAGAGTTTTCACTGTTCCAGCTCTGTGATGCCGTAGCAGGACGAGGCAACGTCCCCGACTGATTATAAGGAGTCCAGCAATCGTCTACAAAATACTGTAGCAATCCGCGTCTTCCCGAATCGGTAAAAGGAATCCGATAGGCTTTGTCCAGCATTTTATCCACATGGGTAGCTCCTAACCATTGCATTGAGAACGCAAAATTCTTATACTCAAAACCGGCATTCAGGTCGAACATATACTCTGGCCGCGTTGAATATCCGGTTGTTTCCCGGTCACTGGAATCGACGATTCCATCTTTGTTCAGGTCTGCATACATCGCATCGCCCGGCGCTACGGTTACATAGGGCTGGGGGAATTCCGGCTTTAATTTGAGATTCCCGCTCCCGTCATCTATAAAGTCGGAGTATTGATACAACCGCTCAAAACGGTATAAGCCAGTCTGCCTTCCCGTAGAACCGCCGGTCTGGTCCATATAACTATATTCATTGGGCACTTCATCCATATAGACGATTTTGTTTTTCGAATAAGAAATATTTCCCTTCACATGATAACTCCAGTCATCTATCTGGTCCCGCCATCCCAATGATAATTCATAACCGTGATTATCCACTTTACCGAGATTCATGTTTTGTAAAGTCATAGCAATAATCGACGGTGTGGAGTTCGGGGTAATAAGGATATCTTTACGGTGTTCCATGAAATAATCTGCCGTGACGGAAAGCCTTCCGTTCAGAAATCTCATATCGATACCATAATTCTGCTTGTCGGCCGTTTCCCACGTGATGTCATCATTGCCCAAACTTCCCATCTGATAGATAGGCGTTCCGTTGGTATTATATACTCCAAAACTGTAAGTGCCATTCTGAGACCATACCGCAGGCATATACATGAAGCGTGCGGAAGTACCGACGTCACTACCCACACGTCCCCAAGAAACACGCAACTTTAAATAATCGAATACTTTCTGACGTTCCATGAACTTTTCCGCACTTATCACCCAACCGGCAGAAAACGACGGGAATAAACCGAACCTCGTTTTTCCGGGAGCGAAGTTCTCGGAACCGTTATATCCCATATTTACATCAAGCAGATATTTACTAAGGTAATCGTAAGTGACACGTCCCACTAATCCGACATATCCGCGCGGTATATATACATAGTCGGCCGATTTTCCCGTAGCTGTCATCGGATAATAGTCCCTGGATTGATTGTACAGTAACAATCCGGAGAGATTATGGTCACCGAATTTACGGTCATAATTGATTTTGGCTTCTATGTACCAGTTACGGTCGGCACTGTTATATTCACTGTAAGACAGGGGGATATTACTTCCTAAAGGCGTATATACGATTGTTTTGTCATAGGAAGGATCGGTGGGAAGGATGGAACTGTCTTCCAGGAATGTCTTATAACTTGCCTGCTGGTAGGCGACACCTCCCCCTGTCCTATTTTTAGTTAAATTGAAACGGTTGTCGTATGCTCCTTTTATACCTATTGAAAGTCCTTTTGTTATAAAATCTAATTTCTGAATCAACTCCAAGTCCATGTTCAGTTTCATCTTGGTTTCCTGTTTATATCCATAACCTGCAAACGGATAGAAACCGTCACGCAACGGGTCTCCTTGTAATGCTGCGGGCAACATGCTTCGATTGACAATTGTCCTGACACCATTCACAAGCCCCGGACTGGCAAATGGTTGCGACCAGGTTTGGGCATATGTCCAGGGCGATTCGCCGTTCACGCTGTTAGGCTCTTGTGTCTTCCCGACATTACCGCCGATATTGATTTTTATTGTCGTTGTTTTAGTGGGAGTAAAATCTAAGTTGGCACGATAATTATATCTTTCAAACCGATAGTTGTTATCGTAAGGAGTGTACAACCCCTGTTTGATGATACCGTTCTGATAGAGGTATCCAATCGACACGAAATATTTGACTAAATCGGTTCCGCCGGTGATATTCACGTTATTCTTGCTTTGCAGCATAAAATCGTTGAACATATAGTCTCCCCAATCCGTACTCGGATAGAGAATCGGTTCGGAACCGGTACGGTATGCCTCCACCTGTTCTTTCGTAAAATACATTGTGGGATCTGTTACCCCGTCAAGCTGTTGCCTCAAGTTGAAAAACCTGGCATAGTCATAACTATTGGTCTGCTGGACTAAGGCAATAGGTTGCTGCAAACTCAACGAACTGCTTACCGATATGGAGGGCTTTTCCGTAACGCCTCGTTTTGTCGTTACAAGAATAACTCCGTTGGCACCCCTCACACCGAACACCGCAGTGGAAGAGGCATCCTTCAATACGGAAACAGACTCGATTTCGTTAGGGTCAAGAGAGTTGAAATCACGCTCGATACCATCTACCAGAATCAATGGTTTGGAGGCAGCATCCGTCAACGAACCTCCACCGCGCACATAGATGGAAGCTTCGTCCCGTCCGGGTTGTCCGGTTGTCTGTACGCTTGTCACACCCGGCATGCTTCCCGCCAACAGGTTCGTGACACTTGCCACAGGAATTTTTGTCAACTCTTTGCTCGACATGGTAGACAATGCACCTGTCACGGTCGCTTTGTCTTTCGTTCCATAAGCAACTACTACAACTTCGTCCAAGGCCTGCACATCTTGCTTGAGTATTATTTTCAAGAATGTCTGGTTGTTGATTGAGACTTTCCGGGTTGAATATCCGACATAGGAAACCTCCAACACGGACTTAGCCGGCGCCTCTATCTGAAACTTTCCGTCGATATCCGAAATCACTCCTTGCGAGGTTCCTACGACTTTAATAGTCGCCCCGATGATTACCTCCCCGTTCTCATCTTGGACAACACCGGTTATTTTCTTCTGGGTCTGGTCGTATCCATCCTTTCCGGCCGCAGTCTCAGAGAAACGATTGGCCGTGTTGGACGGAAGGTAACTACTTTTACTGTGTTTAGAAGCCTGCATAGAAATAGGAACCGTAGTCATAGTCACTATCCAAAGGGCTAAAATGTGAAT
The DNA here is from genome assembly GCF_958445495.1 of uncultured Bacteroides sp. Lineage (GTDB taxonomy): Bacteria > Bacteroidota > Bacteroidia > Bacteroidales > Bacteroidaceae > Bacteroides. The sequence continues at coordinate 52,398 of NZ_CAUCSQ010000019.1, forward strand.
TTTCATATAACTTCTCATTATAAATATGTTTTCTAAATACGGGAAACATCCAATCTGGATTGGATTGAAAGGATTATGATGTATTGGCGGAACATGCCGATTGTATCGGACTATTTATACTTTCCGTAATATGACAAAAGGAAAAGACAACGATTTTTCCCGTGTGCAGTGCCGGGGGGTAATGATTTAAAGTAAACATTTATCAGGTTTAAATTAGTGTTTTTATGATAAGGCCTTTTCATAATTCAGAGCCAAAGATGAGGATATTTCATTTTTTTTGTTTCCAGTAATATCTATTTTATGTCCATTTTTCACTAAAAGGGAATTTTTAAACATTTGATAATCACATTTGGAGGCTGTTGTCCGTTTACCAATGTATTTTCATGTTGAATCCAACGGAGTCTTGCTATGTCTTTCCCGCTTATCCAAGTGTATTGCAGGGGAAGGAAACCCGTCCGCCATTGTCCGGCTCTGTTCGGGGGAATTTTTCCCAGGGATGGGAAAAGGCCTGAAAGGAGACAAACGGTGTCTTTCGGTCGGGATATTTAACGGTTTTTTTGAATCGACGTTAATTTTTTTATTTTATATTTGTGCCATGTTAAAACATCTGACCATTATGAGGAATAAATCACCGTATCGCCATATATGCCTCCTTTTCATTTGTTTCTCCGCCCTCATTTCCCAGGTATATGCCAAAGCCGGTTTCAGTTATGCGAAAATCGGCATGCATCAGGGAATGCCTTCCTATATAAATTATGTTTATGAAGATAGCGGCGGGCTGATTTGGTTAGCGACGGCAAACGGGTTGGCGCGTTATGACGGAAAGGAATTGAAACCTTATCCGACGTTCGTACCGGACAGCATTTTACATAATAAACAAATCATACAGGTCATCGAGGACGAGAACAAGCAATTGTGGATACTTACCTACAACGGGATTGCCCGGTATGACAAAGCATGCGACTGCCTGACCCCGTATATGCTTGAAGGAAAGACTATTCTGGCCGGAGCTGTCTGTAAGACGGAAGACGGACTGATTTTCGGAGGGAGAGGCAAGTTATACCGTTATTTCTATCGCTCCGACGAGATGGAGGAAATACGGGTTTCACCAGCTACAAACGATTTCTTTATCGAACGGATGCAATTCTGGGACAGGAACACGTTGATATGTTCCGACAGGAAAAACAATAAATTATTGTTGTATGACATCAATGTGAAAAACCTGCAGCCTGTTCCTTTCTCAGAAACAAATATTTATGCGGATTTGTGTGTAGACGGCAACGGTCATCTTTGGCTGACGGATTATAACAACGGCATAAAGAAAATATCGAGAACCGGAGAGGTGCTCGCCCATTACACCACACGCAATTCAAAATTGAGCAGCAATCTGGTCTTATGCATAACTTTGATTGACGGGAAAATATGGGCCGGGACAGACGGCGGGGGAGTCAATATCATAGACCCCGTAAACGGGCAGGTCGATGTCCTTGAACATGAGTCGGGAAATGTCCATTCTCTCCCGGTTAATACCATTTTGCATATACATCAAAGCAAAAACAATAATATATGGCTGGGGACTGCCCGGGGCGGTTTGGTGAATGTCCGCAAGACTTACATGAAAACGTTTTCAAGCGTACCTCTACGTAACGCGAAAGGCCTGAGCGAGAATACGGTATTGTCTCTCTTTCAGGAACCGGGCAGTGAATTTATTTGGATAGGCACGGACGGCGGAGGCATCAACCGGCTCGATACCGGCAAAAACGAGTTCAAACATTATCCGGGTACATGGGGAGACAAGATAGTCTCCATCTGCGGCTATTCTACGGACGAACTGCTGATTTCGATTTATTCGGAAGGATTTTTCCTTTTCAACAAGAAAACCGGGAAAAGAAGACCTTTTTTACCTCTTCGGTTCAAATCGGACAATTACATAAAATACAGCCGGAATTCGTCCAATGTATATAACGAGACCGCAAATACGATTCTGTTGCTGACTAATCCTGTCATTCGCTATTATCAGGCGGACGGACGGATGGAAGAGGTGGAGAATAATTTACCTGTCATTCCGCAAAGAATGATTTGCGCAATAGGCAGTGACGAACGTTTTTCCTATTTTCACGATACGCAGACTATTTATAAGCTGGAAAAGAAAGGGAAGGACTTATATCCGGTATTCCATTCCGATACGGCTTATTTCATCAACGCTGTCGCTTGGGACAGGAAAGGGACATATTGGATTGCGAGCAACAGGGGACTGTATGTCTATCAGGAAGGAGGGAAACCGACTCGTCTCGGCGACTCCCTGTTTCAGGAAACCAAGTCTGTGTTGTGCGATAATAAAGGAAATGTCTGGATAGGGGCAGGGCAGAATCTTTTCTCTTATCATCCGCGAGAACAAAAATTCAGGCTTTACGGGGAATCGGACGGTCTTTCCAAGAATGAATATCTGTCTAAACCTGTTTTGCTGGCTAACGACCAGAATATCTATATGGGAGGTGTCAACGGATTGCTTTGCATAGATGCCGATATCAAGGATTTGCAGCAGACTGAAGATAAGGACTTGCCTGTCCTTCTGATGGATTTCTTTGTGGGCGAAGAAAACAGGATGTATGAATTGAAAAACGGGAAAATCGTTCTGCCTTGGGACAGCCGCAACATCAAACTGCGTTTCCTGGTCTCAGGCGACGATATCCTGCGCTCCCGTATGTTTCGTTACAGTCTGGACGAGAAATATGCAAACACCTTGACAAGTTATGACACCGAACTGAACATATCCTCGCTCGTGTCGGGTTCTTATCCGGTTTGCGTCAGCTATACGAAAAAAGACGGGAGGTGGTCTGCCCGCCAACAGGTACTGACATTGGTCGTCTTGCCTCCCTGGTACAAATCCTGGTGGTTTATCGCCATCATGGGAATACTGTTTTCAGCGATGTTGTCCGCCGCTGTATTCACAATTCTCCGCAGGAAGTCCAACCGAGTCAAATGGATGATTAAGGAACATGAACGGCAGATATATGAAGAGAAGGTACGTTTCCTGATTAATATCAGCCACGAGCTTCGCACGCCTCTGACTCTGATATATGCTCCTTTGAAAAAGATGGTTGATTCCATTCAGCCGGGTGACAGTCATTATAAACAATTGCTGATGGTTTTCAAACAGTCGCAGCGAATGAAAGATTTGATTAACATGGTGCTTGATGCCAGAAAGATGGAAGTGGGGATGGCAAGGCTGAACATGGGCAGTTATCATCTGAACCGGTGGATAAGGGAAACTTGCGTCGATTTCATTGATGATGAGGACAATAATACCGTCATTTTCGACTATACACTGGACGAACGGATAGGGAATGTGACTTTCGACAAGGAAAAATGTGTTGTCATTCTTTCGAATCTACTGGTTAACGCTATCAAGCACAGCCCCGAACGAAGTGTTGTCACCATCCGCACCGAACTGTCCGATAATCGGCAAAACGTAAGGATATCCGTTTCCGACCAAGGACCGGGACTGGAAAACGTAGATACGGACAGGCTTTTCACACGTTTCTATCAAGGGGACAACGAACAAGGCGGAAGCGGCATCGGCTTGTCATACGCCAAGATACTGGTTGAGCTGCACAAGGGGAAGATTGGTGCTTATACCAATCCTTCGGGGGAAGGGGCTACATTCTACTTTGAACTTCCTGTGTCACAGGAACAAAACAACCCGATGCCTGAAAACAAGTCTTATTTGAATGAATTGCTTTCTTCCCAGCCGGCAAATGATATCGATATTCCCGACCAAGGGATTATAAACTCCATTAACCCCAAAGAATATACGATTCTGGTAGTAGATGATAATATGACTCTCGTGAATTATATCGCCGATGAGCTGAAGGGGGTTTTTAAACGGGTACTGACGGCAAATGACGGCAAAACGGCTTACCGGATGGCTTGTGACGAAAAACCGGATATTATCGTCAGCGATGTCATGATGCCAGGCATGAACGGGTATCAATTATGCCAGACCATCAAGGAAGATATCAGCGTGAGCCATATTCCCCTTATCCTGTTGACGGCAAGGAGCGATGATGCCAGTAGAAAATACGGATACATGCTGGGGGCGGACAGTTATTTGGAAAAGCCGTTTGACATAAGCCAATTGACGGGCAAGATATTGAACAAGCTTTACAACAGGATGCAAACCCGGAAACATTACCAGCAAGTGGGTATTTATCTTGCACCTATCGAAAACGACCTTACCAAGACGGACAGCCTTTTCATGGAGAAGCTGAATAAAACGATTGTGGATAACTTGGATAATCCTCAATTGAACATTCCTTTCCTTTGCACCCAAGTGGGAATGAGCCGTGCTTCGTTATATAATAAGCTGAAAGCCATTGCCGGTATGGGGGCGAATGATTACATCAATAAAATCCGTATCGAGCAGGCCATAAAACTTATTAAAGAGACTGATTTGAACTTTACGGAAATTTCCGAGAAGGTCGGCTTCGCTTCTTCACGATATTTCAGTACGGCTTTTAAGCAATATACGGGAAAAACTCCGACACAATACAAGAAAGAGTGATGCTTGCAGGACAGGATATTCTCTCTGTCGGAAATGAAACATTACGCCCGCCCATCGCTACGAAAGCAATGGACGGGCACATAAATATACCGTTTTCTAAAGGAAGCGAAACAGAAAGCGGAGTTTTATTTTCAAGACTTTCCCGTATAAAAAAGAACAGAGGCAGCTAGTCCGACGAAAGCATAGTCATGACAGAACGCGCCGGAATCCGGATTTCCTTTCCGCTTTTCACTTTCCCTACCGGCAGCAAATCTTCCCCTTCCTTATCGGATGTCCGATACATCTGCCATTGCCTGTTTCCGACCTTATCTTTGCGGATAGAAAACTCCTTTTCCTCATCAGCATAGTTAATAACCACCATTACGTATGTTCCGTCTGTATTCTTATATGCAGTACACATCAATCCCTGTTGGTCGGTATCGCCGCCGGGGAGCAACGTTTCTGCCTTGTCGAAAGCCGAAACGGATAACCGCACCGCTCCCGGACGGATAAAACGGCTATAATTGCCTAAAGCCCACATTAATTTAGAGTCTTCCACCCTGCCATCCAGGAAATTATCCTCCGCAGTATATTCACGAATCAACCCGTCTTTGTAATCACCGCCGACAGCCCGCCACCATTGCCAGCTTTTTGCTCCGGCATACACGATATCATGATGAATTATGCGGGCTACGTAAAGCGCGGTCTTCATCGTGCGGTCAAACCCGTTTCCACCGCCGATTTCCTCGTCATTGCCCATGATGCAGGTCTCCGTCTGCCAGAAGCCGACCTGATGTTTATCTAAGGTATCCCGCAACTGGCAGCGGATATTACGCAATTCGCTCAACGGTGTTGTTGTCCAATAGCTATGACCGAGCATCAGACGGGGAACATTCGGAGTATTTCCCAAATATGTATCCACACTATCCGGACAGAAAAAAGCCTGAATCTGGTATCCGCGTTGCCAGTCCGTTTCGTGAGTGCGGAACATACAACGGTAATCGGAAGATTCATTCACCAGAATCCGGGTATCCATGTTCCGGCTTACGAACTCTTTACTCAACAGGCGCACCGTGCGGGCTATTTCTTTGTTTGTCGCCGGACATCCTTCCTGCTTCGGCCCTACCCAGTTCCAATGTCCGTCCGGTTCGTTGAAAGGGCAGATATAATCGAACTTGATGCCATCGTGCTTTTCAACCCCTTGTATCACATCCGCCAGAAAACGGACAAATTTTTCATAACAATCCGGTTTCAGGTTCGCTGTACCTCCGCGGCCGGTATTGGTTGCCAACCCGTTTTGCGTATAATACACGGGGGGAGAATTCAGAAATGCCAGGAATTTGCCGACTCCCCGTTCTTTCGCCAGTTTCAGGAAATTGCGCTGTCCTTGTTGCTTGTTCCAGTCATACGTTCCGTCCGCATTCAGAAAACACTCGGCACGCATCCAGGGAGAGGCTATCTGGCTGGCTTCTCCCTGTTCCGCACTGCCCGCCCCGACATTGAAACGCCAAAGCGACAAACCGATACCTTTAGGCTTTCCGTCCGCATCGTTCTCCGTGCTGAACAGCCAATCAGCTATCCGCTCCCGTTTCTCCTGCGGCCAAAGCCCGATGAATTGCATGCTCCAAGCATCGGAAGCACCGAAATAATCCATCGTCTGGCAAGGTTTATCCGTTTCTATCCGATAATTGACGGCAGCAGGCCGGGAGCCCCTCACTGCTGCGCTTATCCAGAAAAAACTTAAAGCGATTAAAATTATTTTACCTTTCATACCTATTATATAAGTTAATATAAACTTTTCAAAATGCCTCCTCCCTGCGGCTGAACATTGAAGCGGAATTTACCGTTCGATTTTATATTGCATTGTTCCAGTTGCGGTTGTAACTGTTTGCCATCGCTATAGAAAGCAACGGTCTTCCCTGCGAACATCGGGAGTTCGAGCTCCAACTCCAACGTTTCCCCGGTGGCGTTCACCGCCGCCAGATACCAGCACTCTCCGGAACGCCGCGCAAGCACTACGTATTTGCCGGGATAACCGTCTATAAAACAGGTTTCATCCCACTCTGTAGGCACATGTTTCATAAAATCAAGACAGATTTCAGGAACGTCGGTCAAATTGTTAGGCGCCAGAGCAAAATTCTGAATCGGATTCTGGTAGAGGACGGCAGTAGCCAGTTGGAACACATCGGTAGTCCGGCGCGTGGTTCCCCCGTCATTTCCCCTATTCAGACGCTTGTTCAAGAAACAACCGCCAAATTCCATAGAACCGACAGAGTTACGTATAAACGGGTGCAGGCAGGCGTTAAAAGCTTCTTCGTCGCAAAAATGCTGGTTGAATACCATATTTTCCGAAGCCAATACGGCCTCGCTGCCTACGTAATTCGGATACATCCGTTCCCAACCGCGCGGTAATGTACAACCGTGAAAAATTACCATTAATCCGTAATCGTCCGCATCGCTCAGGATAGCTTCGTACAGGCGCATCGTTTCTTGCTTGTCTCCACCGAAAAAGTCAACCTTGATACCTTTCACTCCCCGGCTTTTCAACCATTTCATTTCCCGTTTACGCACGATAGGGTTATCCATAAGGTTTACAGGGCCTTGTTCGATATCATTCCAATAACCGCTGGAGCTATACCACAAGAACACATCCACCCCCTTATTGCGGGCATATCCAATCAACTGCTCCATGCGTTCGTGGCCGATGTTCGTATCCCACCAGTTATCTATCAATACATATTCATAACCCATGGCGGCCGCCAAATCGACATAGCGCACCTGGTCGTCATAGTTGATGCTTCCATCCTGCCAGAGTATCCAACTCCACGTTCCGCGCCCCATGCGATAGGTATGTTCCGTTTCGTACAACGGCTCAACCACATCCCACGGAACCGTAGTTTCCACAATAGGTTTCAAAGTCTCTCCTACGGTAATAGTGCGCCAAGGAGTAGAACCCGGCAGGGAGAAAGCCGGCGCTACCGTCCCATTGCCGTTATTTTCTTCAGGCATGGGGAAAGCAACCGTATAGAGGTTTCCTTCCTTTACGTCGCTCAGGTGGGAAGCGCAATAGCGGCTGTCCACTCCCGTTTCACTGACAAGCACCCAGCCGTCGTTCCCCACTTTGAACAGACAGGGAAATGTATATCCGTGCCCATATTGCGAACGTGCTTCCATCGGAGCGTCTGCCTTATATTCTTCTTCATAACTGGGTTTGGTACGTTTCCACCCTATCATGGCATCGCTTTGCGGACAAAGGAAAGTGGTGGTCCCGGCCGGAAAACGGAAACCGGTTTCCTCACTGTTCACGATGACGCTTCCCGTATCTCCCTGGCGAGGCAACGTATATCGGAAAGCTACGTCATTGTTACTGACACGGAACGTCACGTCTATTTTCCGGCCTTTACCGTTGGCAAAGGAACAAGTCAGCTCATTGGCGCGATAATGTATGCGGGATGCCTTAATACGCGACTGGACATAAACTTTGTCAATCTGTTTTTCCTGATGTCCCGTCAATTTCATCTCTCCTGCAAAATTTCCCGCATTGGTAACCAGCCCCAACGGGGAAGATTCAATCAGCTTTTTCCCATTATAAGAGAGGGAATAAGACGCTTTACCCCCTTCCGGACATGCGACCGTTACTTGCAACTTTCCGTCAGGACCGCTTACAACCACATTTTGTGCAGCCGATGACGACATGAATGCCGCCAATAGAAAAATAAATCCTTTTAACCTGTTCTTCATGATAATCATACAATTTAATATTAATTTAGCGGGCAGGGATAGACTCTTCGGACACCGTGCATTTTCCCGTCACGGTGAAATAAGCAAACAGGCAGACCGCCTGTCTTTCTTTCCGGAAGGGCATTCTGTTGAAAAATGCCGGCAGTGATACTGCCGGCATCCGATTCATCCGTACGGTTATCCGTTAATAACCCGCATCACTTATTTCCATTTATAGTAGTGCAAATGATAAGCTACTCGGCATCAAATCCGTATGCATATATTTCGGATAAAGAAGAGTTGAGCTCTCTATTTCCTTCCGTTATCTCTACTTTAAAATAACGGCCTTCTGCCGGAGTCTCTAATGTAAAGTTCTGAGTCGTGAGAATCTTTTCCATAGTAAACGTTCCGACTTTTGTCCAATCTTCTCCATCATCGCTCACATAGAAATTACCGCTTCTCGTATCTCTGTAATCAGCGTGTTGCCTTTGTACCAGACCGAATTGCGTAAACGTATGCGATATCTTGGTATCAATAACCAGCCAATGAGGAAAGGCTGTGTTACCGCCGGTCTGCCAGGATGAATGCCAATAAGTGGACAAATCACCGTCCAGTGCGCATTCTGGTACTCCTTGTCCGGCTCCTTCGCCACTCGGTTCTTCCGTATTGGCTTCTATCGTCCAATCCGTACGAACCAATTCCGGTCCCAGGACGCGGATAGCCCAGAAATATACATTGTTGGAAGAAAGCTCAAACATGGAAACGGAATTGATGCGGACAGGCAACATATAATCACCCGGCTCCAACTGCCCGTTCACCGCAACGCTTAACTCCGCATTTGTCGTACCGGCAGAAAGTGTCATTTCATTTTCGAAAGAATAACTGCCTTCCGGCAAAGCTTTAAAGTTTGTTCCATTCTCTTCATTGTAAGCTTCACGATAAGAGTCGTCGGCAACGAACTGGCAGGTTATCTCCCAACTGTTTTCCGTATCAAGCCCGAATGCTATTTTTGAGGAAACCGAAGTATTATAACTGTAATCGGCTATCGAGACTGCAGAGCTTTCAAACCCCAAAGACGGAGTGACAACTCCTGTTATCTGCAAAAACAATTCGTCTTTCTCATTGTTGACAGAATCGTTTTCACTGGTAATCCGCAAAGGCAATACCCATTTGGCATCCTCGTCTCCGGACTCCATGATGGACTCTACTTTATCCGGACTCAACGAAATCGAAACTGACTTATAACGTTCTTCGGCCGAGAACTCTACATGGGGCATCTCTATCGAATAACAATCCGCACTTATCAACTTATAGTTCACGGCTTCCGGATTGCTGTACTCACTATCAAGCTCTTCCTGGGTCAGAACCTCAACATCCGCACTGGCAGTCGAATTCGGTTCACTGCCGGATTTGAAGATTGAAAACTCATATACATTATCTTCTCCTGTTTTATATAAAGCGACTTCCTGCTTACCGCTATTATTCACATACAATATCTTATGATACTGTTCCGGGACCAAACTGCCCAATTCATATTCCGATTCGTTGCAGGCGCTCAATAACAACAAGCCTCCTGCCAACAATAATGTATTTCTTACTTTCATAATACCCTGTTTTAGATGATTAATATCCGGGAGCCTGTACCATTTGAGGATTACTGTAAAGTTCATCCATATCGCTTCTCGACCATACCGGAAGTAAATATGACCTGTCATACCATTTAAACGGCTGGTCAATCAGAGTCGGCGTGTTGAATTCTTCAAAACTCGGATTCAGAGTCAAACCGTTCAAGCCGTAACGGGTGCCGGCTTTCAACATTTCGGGAGCAATCGCCCAACGCCGCAAATCATAATAACGGTGTCCTTCTTCATACAATTCCACGAAACGTTCATTACGCACCCAATCGGTGATAGTCATTTCCGAAGTCAAATCGGCTGTCGTCAAATCTCTGATACCGGCGCGTTCACGTATAATGTTCAGATTACTGATAGCCTCTTTTTCCTGTCCTAATGCCGCATAACATTCCGCCAGATTCAGATAGAGCTCCGCCATCCGGATAAACGGACGTCTTGATGGGTTGTGGGTTCTTGTGCCGTTAGCTCCGAAACGTATGTTCGGGTCAATGAATTTCTTCGAGATATATCCGGTACCGGCAATGTTACGTTCGTCGGAAGAACGCCATCCGTTGGTATCGGTATTCTTAAAATTAAGCCAGAGAGGATTTCCGTTATTGATTTTCTTGGCATATTCGCAACCGTCAAACGCAATCCACGCATAGAAACGTGCTTCACGTCTGGCATTCAGCTTGATGATATCATTTTTTACGTCCTCGGTATCCAATCCGTCAGAACCGACTCCCGTAGGACTTGACGTGCCCTCATAATAACGTGTGTACCATTCGGACTGCGGATAGAACTCGCTGTCCAGCTCCGGCAATTCTCCGTTTTCCGTATAGAAATGCTGTACGGCATACAATGTCGGAGCCAATCCGGCCCAGCCTCCTGCCCAACTGCCGTCGCTCTTCTTCACCACGCGGTTCGGCAATCTTGAATCCGTTGCTTCTCCACCGTTGGTATAGTCATCGTCAAGGCGTTGTCCCCAGATAATCTCTTTATTTCCGTCGCCTTCAGTGGCCGTAACCAGGTATTGGAACATACGGACACGTTCCTTGAATTCTTTATTCTTTTCACTGTTCGGGTCGTCCGGATTATCGCTTTCCTTACCCGGAATAAAAGGAAGGTCCACACCGTCAAGCGTAGCTTTAGCATTGGCTGTTTCAACATTGAACAATTCATATCCGGCAGCTTCTGCCGCTTGCAACGCCTCCTGGCAGGCTTTCAAAGCGCGATCCCATTTTGCTGGTTCGTAAGAGCTGCTGACTAACGCTTTTCCATATCCGGGTGTTTCGTAATTCGTATTTTGCCAATTCGGACTGGGGAAAGAACCGTTCCACAACGGGGAAGCGGCATATAAGAGAACACGGGCTTTCAAACATTTGCAGATTGTAGAAGTGGCGCGGCCCAAATCTTCCGTCTGTCTTGTTTCCGGCAGGTTTTTGGCAGCTTCGTCCAGTTTGCCGACAATATAATCCACACAATAATCAAAATGTGAACGTCCCGGAATCTGGCTGTTCGTAATATTCGGGTCCACCTTTTCCGTAATGAGCGGACACGGCCCAAATGCTTGCAGCACACGGAAATGATAATAGGCCTCCAGGAAATAGCACTCTGCCTTATATCCTGCCTTATCTTCTTCCGTCACCCCCACGGGTTGTAATTCGTCAATCAAGCTAAGGAAATGATGGACATAGCCCAGCCAATTGTAACTGGGAGTCCAGATATTCATGTCATCGCCTCCCCAACTGTTATAATAAGAAGGCGAAATCGTTCCCCATGCCATTTGTTGTTGATAATCGTCCCACAGCTTAGGAGACACAATCTCATCGGCAGATTGCTCAAACGCCTTAAAATTGAAAGGATGTATCCTGGGAAGATAACCGTAACAAGTAAACAGGAAGTTCAGTGTCGCAGCCTCATCTTTCATGGTATCGTCAAAATCTGCTTGTGCAGGCGGAATAACATCCAGATAACTACAGGAAGTCAACAGGCAACAAGGTATCAACAAACCTCGTAACACTCGGATCATTTTATCTATTAGTTTCATACTTCTCAATTTATTAATACATTAAATTCATTTTATCAGAATGTAAATTGAACACCTAAATTAAAGGTACGCTGCAACGGATAAGCATTCCAGGAGAGTTCCGGATCCCATAATTTGAACGGGCTGAACACGGCCAGATTATCTCCGCTGAAATAAACACGGCAATAGGGGAAGCGATAGCCCAACTCTAAACTCTTAAAACGGATAAAATTACCATTACGTACCCAATAAGAACTGGGTTGAGTATTATTGGAGGTATCAGAACTCGTTATGCCTAAGCGGGGATAAGCCGCATCCGGATTGGGATTATCTACCGACCAGTGGTCGTCGGCAATCCATTGCATCAGGTTGCGTTCCAGGGTTTCCGTAGTCATACCGTCGCCACCACCGGAAAGGAACGGTGCATATCCACTGTTAATCATTATCTTGCGTTTTGCCGAACCGTTAAAAAATACTCCAAAATCAAACTTCTTGTATGTCACATTCAATCCCAGACCATACTGGATACGGGGTACATTATTGTAAGGAGACAACATTACCTGGTCTTCCGTCGTAATTGCTCCGTCACCGTTTATATCACGATACTTAATGTCTCCCGGCATGATATTGGCGCCCAACTGTGACTGGTCCGGCCAACTGGCTATTTCTTCTTCACTGGTGAACAATCCTTCGGCCACATAACCTGTCAAAGTATTCAGAGGTTTCCCTGTCTTAGTCTGCCAAACATACGGATAATTGGGTTCGTCTACATATTTGTACTCATTCTGGTTATAAGTAAAGTTTCCACGGAAATCTACAACCCAGTCTTTACCAAACCTTCTATTCCAGTTCACGCTTAATTCCACTCCTCGGTTGATTACCTCACCGATATTACTCCAGGGAGTAGAACCCCAGTATCCCAACATGTCAGGCCAGGAAGAACGTGCCATCAAGATACGGTCACGATGGTCGTGGAAATAATCAAAGGTGATATTCACCTGGTTAAACAAAGACATGTCAAAGCCGACATCGAATTTCTTCACGTGCTCCCAACCTGCATTCTGAACGGCCAACACATAAAACGCTGGGCCTTTTCTATTAATCTCATTTGAAGGAAGTCCCGTCCAGTAAGAATGTCCCGAACCGATGCTGATATTATTCTGATATAAGAAGTGCGGAGCGCCGCTATTGAATTCATCGCTACCTACCAGACCGTATGAAGCTCTCAGTTTCAAATGGTCGACATATTTGCTCATCGGTTCCCAGAATTTTTCCGAACTTACCACCCAACCGATGGAAGCGGCAGGGAAAAACTCAAAACGCTCGCCGGAGGCCAAACGTTCGGAACCGTTGTAACCAAAGTTAAATTCAAACAAATAACGGTTGGCATAGTCGTAAGTCAGACGTCCGGAATAGCCTTGGTTACGGTTAGGCAGAACATCACTGCGATATTCACGCATCATATACATAAGCATCGCCGTCAGGTTGTTGTCGCCGAAGCTGCGTTTCCAGTCTGCACGGAAATCAAAATAAAAGGTCTGGTCCGCACTTTTAGAAATACTGGACTGGTTCACATAATCTTCTCCGGTCTGTAACGTCTGGAGTTCATACCGGTTTGCCGCAGAGTCATAAGAACCGTCTTTCACCTTGTAATAATAAGGAGTGATAGAACGGTTGTAAGTAGATTCGGACCAGTTCTTGAAATTCACCAGAGCTTTCACACTCAGTCCTTTGGTGATGAAGCTCAAATCCTGCGTGATATTCAATGAGGTATTCAAAGTATTGTAATTGGCTTCTTTGAATGAGCTCATCATATACGCATAAGGATTCTGCCCGTACACGCCGGACTTGATTTCCGCATTACCAAAACGTATATGCTCGTCGTCGCCTTCAGCGGGGAAATAGGCGGGAAAAGCCACGGGATTGGTCTGCATAACGATTTTATACAAATCGGAAGTAGAGTAATTCGGTCCTTTCTTATTACCGATTTGGGCCATCATCCTCAAATCGACTGTTGTCGTATTGGTCAGTTTATAGGATATGTTATTCTGGAAATTATATTCCCAGTTATCGATATTAGGATTATAGTAATAATCCGGGGCATCCAGCAACCCTGTATCATGGTTGGCTTGCAAAGCCATATAATAGGTCACGCGCGAACCGCCGCCCTGTACATTCACATTGGCGCGCTGGTTGAAGTTGCCTTCTCTGAAAATCAGGTCATACCAGTCTACATCCGGATATACATAAGGGTTCAATCCGTTGGCGGTATTCATAATCTGTTCTTCCGTATATTTGGGAGAAGTAATCTGCGCGCTGCTTCTGGCCTGCGCCGCTTCATTATATGTCCGCATATAAGTCGCTCCGTCGGCAAACTCTACCCGGTTCATCGGATGGAAATAAGAGGCTTCCAATGATACGTTAACGGTTGCTTTTGTGTTTTCAGTACCTCTTTTGGTAGTTACAAGCATCACGCCATTAGCACCGCGGTTACCATAGATGGCCGTTGCCGAAGCATCTTTCAACAGAGAAAAGCTTTCGATGGACTCCGCCGGAATTCTATTCAAGTCATTAGAAGAGATTTCTACTCCGTCTAACAAAATCAACGGGGTGGAACGTCCGCCGAACGTATTGATACCCCGAATGTAGAAATCGGAAGTAGAACCGGGCTCACCGCTGTTAGTCACAGCAACAATACCCGACAATTTTCCGGCAAGGGAACTCGTTAACGAAGAAGAGGGAAGTTTCAGCGTAGCGCCTTTCACCGTTGCGATAGAACCTGTCACGGATACCTTTCTTTGAGTTCCGGCTCCTATGACTACCACTTCATCCAACATCTCGTTATCCGACTCCATCTTAACGGTCATCACACCCAAATCTCCCACGATCAATGTCTGTTCTTTATAACCGATATAAGAGAACTCCAATTCTGTATCACTGGTAACTTTAATGGAGAATTTTCCATCCAAATCGGTAATAGTACCGTCTCCGGTTCCTTTTACTTTCACATTAACTCCGATAAGCGGGTCTCCGGTAGTCGCATCAAGTACAGTACCAATCAAAGTACGTTTTCCTACAGTTTTCTCTTTCGAGACCGTACGATTCACAGTTGTTGACTGCTGTGCATTTCCCGACAAGCAGAATAGTAAACACAACGCTACTAACAGCTTTTGTTTTGAACTACAAAATAAACTTTCCATCATAGTATTTATTTAAATAAAGATATTCCAGAAAACATCGGTTTATTACAAAACTTTACAAATATTTGAAAGTTTCACTGTGCAAATATAAATTAAGAAATAACAAAAAAACGACAAAAATCATGCATAGGAAATACACAAATCATGCATTGCACGATTTATATAGCTTAAATAAAATATTTATCCTTATTTTTGAATCAGAATATAAAGTAACAATATGAACATGCAACGACACATCATTTTTATACTCTTATTTCTGTTGTCTTCTTTCCAACTGACAGTTTATCCTTATACTGTCAAACGGTTGAATATCGAACAAGGGCTTTCCAACAACTACGTGGTCAGCATTGCGCAAGACAGACAAGGATTTCTATGGTTTGCAACGGAAGAAGGGCTCAACAAATTCGACGGGACCCGTTTCATTACTTATTATAAAAATGACTTGGCACAAAACCGCCAGGGAATCACCGGTAATGAACTCAACCATGTATATGCCGACAGCAAACGCCCCGTTATATGGATAGCCACCCAACGGGACGGGTTAAATGCATACGATTATGAGAAACATACATTTACAGCCTATCTGAACGACCCGGAAAACCCGCACAGCCTGATTACGAATGACGTAACAGACATCTCTCCTTCCACCCGGAATGCAGACGGCCTATGGATTAGCACATATTACAGAGGTGTGGAATACCTCGACATCAACAGCGGACGGTTCACTCATTACAACAAAGGCACCGTCCCCGGCCTCCCCTGCGAACAAACGTGGACTGTATTGGACGGAGGAGACGGGAACCTCTATATCGGTCATGTAAACGGCGGATTCAGCATCCTGTCTCTGGAAGACAAGAGCGTAAAGAATTTCCGGCACGAACCGGAGAACCCTGCAAGCCTGCCCGGAGACGATGTACGATGCATCACCAAAGATTCAAACGGCAATATCTGGCTGGGAACGGATAAAGGGCTGGCTCTTTTCAACACTACCGGACAGAACTTTATCACTCTGAGAAATAACAAGAATGACAAGCATGCCGCCCTATGCGGCCGCATATTGTCCGTCAAGCAATTAAACGACAATAAGTTATGGGTCGCTTCCGAGCTGAACGGCATCACCATATTAGACTTAAAACAAAGCATGTTCCTCTCACCGGAACAGATTTCTCTCGAATATATCCAGGAAGGGGATGACAACCGGAGTCTTTCCAACGCCAGTGCCCGATGTATATTCCAAGATTCTTTCGATAACATCTGGATAGGGACATGGGGCGGAGGAATCAATTTTATCAGCAACACGCCTCCTTTATTCACCACACTGAATTATTCACCGATTCCCGACAACGAAAACAGCCTGAACAACAAGGTAGCAAGCAGTCTCTGCACAGACAGGCAAGGACGGATATGGGTCGGTACGGACGGAGGCGGCATCAACGTATTCGAAAAAGACAAACGTATCGCCATTTATAAAAAGGAAACCGGAGAAATCCCTTCAAACTTCATACTGGCTTCTTTGCAAGATTCAAAGGGGAATTTATGGTTCGGTTCTTTCCAGGGAGGAATCAGCTATTACGACAGCCGGAACAGGAAGTTCCGTTCTATCTCTCTGATGGGACAATCCAACCAGGATATACGCACAATCTACGAAGACAACCGGCACAACATCTGGGTGGGATACAGTGGAGGAATCATCGTGCTGAATCCTCTGAACATGGAAATCATACGGCATTACAATACGGAAAACAGCGAATTGCACAGCAATTTCATACGTTCCATCGAACGGGACGAGAAAGGCCGGTTCTGGATCGGGACTTTCGGGGACGGTCTGGGCGTGTACACCTCCGACCTGCAATTAATCAAAACGTTCGTCCAGAGGGACGGTTTCTGTTCGAACACCGTCAACCAAATCATCCGGGATGAACAAAAAAGGATGTGGGTGGGAACGGGAGAAGGATTGGTCTGTTTCCCGTCAACCGATACGCTGGATTACAAGACCTACCAACGGAAAGACGGTTTGCTCAATACGAACATTCGCGCCATAACGGAAGACAAGAAAGGCAATATCTGGTTCAGTACCAATAAGGGAATCAGTTGCTATGTAACGGAAAAGGAGTGTTTTTATAACTACGGCCATTCCGACGATGTCCCGGCAGGCAGTTTTTCAAGCGGTTGCGTGACACAAGACAAAAACGGGTTGATTTATTTCGGGTCCATCAACGGAGTATGCAGTTTTAATCCCGACATCACGATGAACACTCAACTGCCTCCGCCAGCCGTTATTACGGAGATGAAGGTGCCGGGACGGTTGAGCAGCCCGAAAAATAACGATTTATTCGTCAATTTGTCTCAAAAACAGTCTGTCGAATTGACTCATGCACAGAACAGTTTCGAACTGACGTTCAACGTACAGAATTACTCGCTTGTCAATCAAGTGGAATATGCCTACATGCTGAAAGGGCTTGAAAATTCCTGGTACACGGTCAATGAAAACAACAGTGTCACTTTCCGGAACATTCCTCCGGGAAAATATGAATTTCTCATTAAAGCGCGAATCCATAATCAGGAATGGCCGGAGGAAGCCACTTCCCTGACTATCCGAATCAATCCTCCCCTTTGGCTGACCTGGTGGGCGAAACTTATCTATATCCTGATATCCGCCAGCATCATCTATTTTATACTGCACGCCTATAAAAAGAAACTGAACTTGGAAAACCTATATACGCTGGAAAAGAAAAACCACGAACAGGAACAGGAGTTAAACCAGGAACGCCTGCGCTTCTACACGAATATCACCCATGAGTTGCGTACACCGCTGACACTTATCATCGGCCCGTTGGAGGATATGCAGAAAGACACCTCCCTTCCGGCAAAACAGGCACAGAAATTATCGGTCATCCACCAAAGCGCACTACGGTTGCTCAATCTAATCAACCAGATTCTGGAGTTCCGGAAAACAGAAACCCAAAACAAAAAGTTATGTGTCTGCAAAGGAAACATCGCGCCTCTCATTTACGAAATAGGACTTAAATATAAAGAGCTGAACCAAAAGCCAAAAATAAGTTTCCGAATCCTTATCGAAAAAGAAGAGATGTCTCTTTTCTTCGATAAGGAAATCGTCACTATCATTCTCGATAACCTGATATCCAATGCCATCAAATATACAGAGCAGGGATGTATCACCCTAAGCCTGTATCAGACTGCCCGCAATGAGGTCGCTTATACGGAAATTAAAGTGAGCGACACCGGATATGGCATCTCGGCCGAGGCGCTGCCTCATATTTTCGACCGTTATTATCAGGAAAGCGGCTCGCACCAGGCATCCGGCACAGGTATCGGGCTTGCCTTAGTCAGAAACCTCGTGGAGTTGCACGAAGGAGAAATCCGCGTTGAAAGTACGCCGAATGAAGGGAGCGCTTTCTATGTCAGCCTGCTGACAGACAATATATATCCCAATGCCTTGCATGCGGACTCTACGGAACAAACGGAAAAAGAGGAGATAAGGAACGCATCTCCTTCCGACCTCCAGGATGCGATAATAGCGGACAACGGAAAACCCATCTTGCTTATCGTAGAGGACAATGAGGAAATACAGAACTACATCGCCGAGTCCTTCTCCGACACCTTTGAAGTGGTCACGGCCGGCAACGGCGAAGAAGGGAAACAACAAGCTCTACAGCGTATCCCCGATATCATAGTCAGTGATATCATGATGCCTGTAATGGACGGAATCACTTTATGCCGGCAGTTAAAAGAGGATGTACGCACAAGCCATATTCCCATTATCCTGCTGACGGCAAAGGATTCTTTACAGGATAAGGAAGAAGGATATGAAGTAGGGGCGGACTCTTATCTGACGAAACCTTTCAGCGCTTCTCTTCTACGCAGCCGCATCAACAACCTGCTTGAATCGAGGAAGAAACTGGTAGCCCAGTTCCAGTCCCAGTCCGCTCCGGGCAGCCATACGGACCTCAATGAGAAACGTATGATGATTACCGAAGCCTTAAGCAAGCTTGACAATGAATTCATCGAGAAGATTACCCTGCTAATTGAAGAGAATCTTTCTTCGGAAAAGATTGACATCACTTATCTTTCCGACAAATTGTGTATGAGCGGTTCCACTCTTTACCGAAAGATGAAGGCGCTGACCGGATTATCGACCAATGAATATATCCGAAAAGTTAAAATGCAGAATGCGGAACGCCTGTTGCTCGAAGGGAAATATAACATTTCCGAAATCGCTTATAAAGTAGGAATGAACAGCACGGGGTATTTCCGCCAATGTTTCAAGGACGAGTTCGGGGTTTCTCCCTCAGACTACCTGAAACAACTCAAGCAGGCATAGGCATAAGGATGCCATTCTGCCTGCCGAATGCACGAAAAATACAACCCGGAGAAAGAAGGGAAATTTATAAAACGATTAATTGGCAAATAACAATAATCATCGTATCTTTACACGGATTAGTCCGGTATATCCGTCAGACACGGACAACAGCAGGACGTCACGAAGTTATTGAATTCAGATTATAAATTTGAACTTTACGCTTATGAGAACACATATTCCGACAATCATCATAGGAGGCTTCACTTTATGCCTGCCTTATCAATCTTACGCCAAAGAAGCCGCCGTCCAGCACTCTCCAGATAAAGAACGCCCCAATATCCTTTTCATCCTAAGTGACGACCATACGTCGCAAGCATGGGGGATTTACGGGGGAATACTGGCCGATTACGTGCAAAATACCAATATCCGCCGGCTGGCAGCCGAGGGCACCGTATTGGACAACTGTTTTTGCACAAACTCGATTTCTTCCCCCAGCCGCGCCAGTATCCTTACAGGATGCTACAGCCATCAAAACGGAGTATATACATTGGCGGATTCCTTGGATACATCATTGCCGACTATCGCCACGACACTGCAACAGGCTGGCTACCGTACGGCCCTCATCGGCAAATGGCATTTGAAATCGCAGCCTCAAGGATTCGATTATTACTCCATCTTCTACGACCAGGGAGTATATCGGGACCCTCTTTTTATCAACAGCACCGATTCCTGGCCCGGCGACCGTAACTTCGGCGAATATGTCCGGGGATTTTCTACGGATATTGTCACTGAAAAGGCTATTCAATGGATAAAAGAACAGGAAAAAGGACAGCCGTTTCTCATGTGCTGCCATTTCAAGGCGACCCATGAGCCATACGACTATCCGATACGAATGGAACATCTGTATGACGGAATCACTTTCCCCGAACCGGAGAATATCATGGATTGGGGACCGGATACTAACGGAAGAGGGTTTATCGGACAGAAACTGGAAGAAATAGGACGACGGTGGGAAGCGGCTTCCGCCGACCCGGACAAATGGTGGTGCAGATATCCGGGACTTCCTTTCGGCACACAAGGAATGCAACGTACAGCCGCACGTAAAGCAATCTACCAGAAATATATCCGTGATTATTTACGCTGTGGGGCGACTGTTGACGATAACATCGGGAAACTGCTGAGAGCTCTTGACGAGATGGAAATCGCCGATAACACAATCGTCATTTATGTATCCGACCAAGGTTATTTCCTGGGCGAACACGGTTTCTTCGACAAACGGATGTTTTACGAAGAAGCGGCCCGCATGCCTTTCGTCATCCGTTATCCCAAAGAAATTCCGGCAGGAAAACGCCTGAAAGATCTGATATTAAATATTGATTTCGCCCCTACGTTGGCAGAATTCGCCGGAATAGAAATGAAAAATGTCCAAGGACGCAGCTTTGCCGGCAATCTGAAAGGAACGACTCCGCCCGATTGGCGAAAGGCCATCTATTACCGTTATTGGACCAATCATGCCATCCGTCCGGCGCATTTCGGCATTCGTTCCGACCGGTACAAACTGATTTTCTATTATGCGGAAAACCTGGATATGACCGATACAGAAAACTTCGGGTTCACTCCGGCGTGGGACTTCTACGACCTGAAAAACGACCCGCATGAGAATCACAACGCTTACAATGATCCTCAATATTCTTCCGTCATCAAGCAGATGAAGAAGGACTTAACGAACCTGCGCAAGGAATTTGGGGATACGGACAGTAAATACCCGGAAATGCAAAAATTGCTCCAAGAGTACTATGACAAATAGAAAAAGACATGGAATGAAAAAGCGGTTTGCCCGACGTAAATCCCGCCCGGCGGATATATATGGAAAGAAAGGGTTTTATTTTCCGTAAAAAAGCTTACCTTTGCCTCAAAAGACAAAAAACTCATGCCAAGAGACTCTTTTTGCATACAAAACCCACATTGTGCAGGATGTCCTAAAGCTACTGACAACATCCTTGTATATAGAAGCTTATCTAAAGGAACGCATTTTCCCCAAGACAAGTGTACGCAGAACTGTATGCTTTTCATGATAAAAGGCGAATTGCTCATCAATAGCGAAGAATATCCCGGCAACACTTTGCACGAAAGACAGTTTATCCTGCAGGCAATCGGCTCAAAAATAGAACTGCTCGCCCTCACGGATGTCGAGTATATTGTCTACTGGTTCAATGAATTGCCGTTGATTTGCGAGGAACGGTACCAGGAAATTGTAAACCAGGCGGAAGTGCCTCTTACCTACACCCCGCTGGTTATGGGCGAGAGGCTTTATCGCCTTATCACCGGCATGCCCGGAATCCTGCTCGAAGAGTCTCCCTGCGGCAAGTTTATCGAGCTGAAATGCAAGGAGCTGATTTTTCTCATCATAAATTTCTATCCTCTTCCCCAGTTGAGCACATTCTTTTATCCCATCAGCACTTATACGGAGAGTTTCCACTATTTTGTCATGCAAAACTACAGTAAGGTAAAGAATGTAGAAGAATTCGCCCATTTAGGAGGTTACACCACTACCACTTTCCGCCGTCTTTTCAAAAACCTTTACGGCGTTCCCGTATATGAATGGATTCTGGAGAAAAAACGGGAAGGAATCCTGGAAGATCTTCAACATACCAAAATGCGAATTACGGAAATCTGCAACCGGTACGGTTTCGATTCCTTGTCCCACTTCGCACATTTCTGCAAAGATTCTTTCGGTGACACTCCCCGCGCCCTGCGCAAAAAAGCCGCCGGCGGTGAGAAAATCGGGAAAGTACAATAAAGTGACATATATCCAATATGCCGGTTATCACACTGCATTGTCGCACAAGCTTATCGGTACTTCTGACACATTGCTTCCTTATTAAAGAATTATTTCTTTAATTCCTTGCTCAATCAATCTATTTCCCCTATTTTTGCAGTCCGTAAGAGGTGTAAAACGTCGAAATTTTAGTTCTAACAATTAAATAATTTAAATTCAATCATTTATGTGGTTAAGTAATTCATCTGTAGGAAGGAAAGTGGTGATGAGCGTTACCGGTATCGCCCTTGTCCTGTTTCTAACATTTCACATGGCGATGAACTTGGTTGCGATCATCTCGGCTGATGGTTACAACATGATTTGTGAGTTCCTGGGAGCAAACTGGTATGCATTAGTGGCTACCGCAGGACTGGCTGCTCTTTTCGTAATTCACATTATCTACGCATTCTGGCTGACAATGCAGAATCGCAAAGCGCGTGGTAGCGAACGCTATGCAGTGACAGACAAACCGAAAACTGTAGAATGGGCATCTCAAAACATGTTGGTGCTGGGTCTTATCGTTATCGTAGGTCTTGGTTTGCACCTCTTCAACTTCTGGGCAAAAATGCAGTTGCCGGAACTGATGCACAACATGGGCATGCACGCTGATACATTGACATTGGCTTATGCTGCTAACGGTGCATATCACATTCAGCAGACTTTCTCTTGTCCGGTTTACGTAGTTCTTTACCTTGTTTGGCTGTTTGCTTTGTGGTTCCACCTGACTCACGGTTTCTGGAGTTCAATGCAATCACTGGGATGGAACAACAAAGTATGGATTGATCGTTGGAAATGTATTTCTAACATCTATTCTACAATCGTTGTACTCGGTTTCGCACTGGTAGTAGTGGTATTCTTTGTGAAAACACTTATTTGTGGTGGTGCTTGCTAAATAGTAAATTGTAAATGATTAAATTGTAAATAATATTATGATCAAGATAGATTCAAAAATTCCAGAAGGCCCGGTGGCTGAGAAATGGACCAACTATAAAGCTCACCAGAAATTGGTGAACCCCGCTAATAAACGTCGTTTGGATATCATCGTCGTGGGTACGGGCCTGGCAGGCGCTTCCGCCGCTGCCTCCCTCGGTGAAATGGGTTTCAGAGTATTCAACTTCTGTATTCAGGATTCGCCGCGCCGCGCACACTCCATCGCTGCGCAGGGTGGTATCAATGCTGCAAAGAATTATCAAAATGACGGCGACTCTGTTTACCGTCTGTTCTACGATACGGTAAAAGGCGGCGACTACCGTGCCCGCGAAGCGAATGTGTATCGTCTGGCCGAAGTATCCAATGCCATTATCGACCAATGTGTGGCCCAAGGTGTTCCCTTCGCCCGCGAATATGGCGGTACGCTGGACAACCGTTCTTTCGGCGGTGCACAGGTATCCCGTACTTTCTATGCCAAAGGCCAGACCGGCCAGCAGTTATTGTTGGGCGCTTATTCAGCACTAAGCCGTCAGGTAAACGTAGGTACGGTAAAACTGTACACCCGCTACGAGATGCAGGACGTCGTTATCATTGACGGACGCGCCCGCGGTATCATCGCCAAGAATCTTGTGACCGGTAAATTGGAACGCTTTGCCGCCCATGCGGTAGTTATCGCTACCGGCGGTTACGGAAACACGTATTTCCTTTCTACCAATGCAATGGCATGTAACTGTTCGGCAGCCATCGCTTGTTACCGTAAAGGTGCCGTATTCGCCAATCCCGCATATGTCCAGATTCACCCGACTTGTATCCCGGTACACGGTGACAAACAGTCTAAGTTGACTTTGATGTCTGAATCTCTCCGTAACGACGGCCGTATCTGGGTTCCGAAGAAGAAAGAAGACGCTGTGAAGCTTCAGAAAGGCGAAATCAAAGGAAGCGATATTCCTGAAGAAGACCGCGATTATTACTTGGAACGCCGTTATCCGGCATTCGGTAACTTAGTTCCCCGTGATGTTGCCAGCCGTGCCGCCAAAGAACGTTGTGATGCCGGTTTCGGTGTGAACAACACTGGTTTGGCAGTATTCCTCGACTTTTCCGAAGCCATCAACCGTTTAGGGATTGACATCGTTCTTCAACGTTACGGAAACCTCTTCGATATGTATGAAGAAATCACCGACGTCAATCCGGGCGAACTGGCAAAAGAAATCGGCGGCGTGAAATATTATAATCCGATGATGATTTATCCGGCCATCCACTATACAATGGGAGGTATCTGGGTAGACTACGAACTCCAGACTACAATCAAAGGTCTGTTTGCCATCGGCGAATGTAACTTCTCCGACCACGGTGCAAACCGCCTCGGTGCTTCTGCGTTGATGCAAGGTCTGGCAGACGGTTATTTCGTATTGCCTTATACCATCCAGAATTATCTGGCCGACCAGATTACCGTTCCCCGTTTCTCTATCGACCTTCCCCAATTCGCCGAAGCGGAAAAAGCAGTTCAGGCTAAAATCGACAAGCTCATGAGCATTCAAGGAAAAGAATCGGTAGACTCCATCCACAAGAAATTAGGCCATGTAATGTGGGAATACGTGGGTATGGGACGTACGGCAGAAGGTCTGAAAGAAGGTTTAGCCAAACTGAAAGAAATCCGTAAAGAGTTTGAAACCAACTTGTTTATCCCCGGCTCCAAAGAAGGCATGAACATAGAGCTTGACAAAGCTATCCGCCTGTACGACTTCATCCTCATGGGCGAACTTATCGCCAACGATGCATTGAACCGTAATGAGAGCTGCGGCGGTCACTTCCGCGAAGAATACCAGACAGAAGAAGGAGAGGCCAAACGTGATGACGAGAACTACTTCTATGTAGCATGTTGGGAATATCAGGGTGACGATGAGAAGGCTCCGGTACTGCACAAAGAACCGCTGGTATATGAAGCTATCAAGGTTCAGACCCGTAATTACAAGAGCTAATCGGTGAAGTTAAACATTAAAAAGAATTAGAAGAAAATGGATAAAAATATATCATTTACACTGAAGGTATGGCGCCAAGCTGGTCCGAAGGCTAAAGGTGCTTTTGAAACCTACCAAATGAAAGATATCCCCGGCGATACTTCCTTCCTCGAAATGCTGGATATTCTGAACGAACAGCTCATCAGCGAAAGAAAAGAACCGGTAGTATTCGACCACGATTGCCGCGAAGGTATCTGCGGTATGTGTTCTCTTTACATCAATGGACACCCGCACGGTCCTGCAACAGGTGCTACTACTTGTCAGATCTATATGCGTCGTTTCCAGGATGGTGATACGATTACTGTTGAACCTTGGCGTTCGGCCGGTTTCCCTGTAATCAAGGACTTGATGGTAGACCGTACTGCTTATGACAAGATTATGCAAGCTGGTGGTTACGTGAGCGTACGTACAGGTGCTCCGCAGGATGCTAACGCTATCCTGATTCCGAAGCCTATCGCTGACGAAGCTATGGATGCTGCTTCTTGTATCGGTTGTGGTGCTTGTGTAGCTGCATGTAAGAATGGTTCTGCTATGTTGTTCGTTTCTGCAAAAGTTAGCCAGTTGAACTTGCTGCCGCAAGGTAAACCGGAAGCTTTGCGTCGTGCAAAAGCTATGTTGTCAAAGATGGATGAACTGGGATTCGGTAACTGTACAAACACTCGTGCTTGTGAGGCTGAATGTCCGAAGAATATCTCTATCAGTAATATTGCACGCCTGAACCGTGATTTCATCAGGGCAAAACTGAAAGATTAAAATTGCTAGATTTCGATAATGAGAGCTTAATTTGATTAATGATAGAATCCCCCTGCCGGACCAATCGGCAGGGGATTTTTTTATGTATGGATGGCTCATGAATTATTATTAATATCACTAACGATTCTGTTCGCGCAAATTACGTAGAAAAGTACCAAAAGACTTCTTACAAAAATTAGAGAAATGGGGTAAAGACTCAAAACTAGACTTATAGTATCTCTTGAGATATGCATAAATAGAATTATTCAAATCATCAAGAATAATCTCTTTCTTTACAGCATGTCAACACCCCATTCATGAACTGGTTCATAGAAGACGTTATTAAAAATACGACGAAAATTAGTATCTTTGGACCATTAGAAACAACCAACACGGGAAAATCCACGAGAATAGTTGTGATTTGCTTTCAAATTAGTATCTTTGAACCATTAGAAACAACAGAAGATTATGAAAAAGCAAGGACAATTCAGTTGTGATTTGCTTTCAAATTAGTATCTTTGAACCATTAGAAACAACACCGTAGGCCAGAAGATATCGAGCATTAACGTTGTGATTTGCTTTCAAATTAGTATCTTTGAACCATTAGAAACAACCGACAGAGGGACCGCGCCGTATGCACTTCTGTTGTGATTTGCTTTCAAATTAGTATCTTTGAACCATTAGAAACAACATGATAAGTGTACCGAGTTTGCCGAAGGGCGTTGTGATTTGCTTTCAAATTAGTATCTTTGAACCATTAGAAACAACAACAGGCTTAGAGGCTCAGATGGCTCAAGCGTTGTGATTTGCTTTCAAATTAGTATCTTTGAACCATTAGAAACAACCGAACACCGCGAAAGCGGCCGACCCTACTGGTTGTGATTTGCTTTCAAATTAGTATCTTTGAACCATTAGAAACAACACAGGACTAGAGGCACAGATGGCACAAGCAGTTGTGATTTGCTTTCAAATTAGTATCTTTGAACCATTAGAAACAACGGTTTACCTTATTCGGATTAATGGCAGACAGTTGTGATTTGCTTTCAAATTAGTATCTTTGAACCATTAGAAACAACATATTCCATATAACAATATGTTTTTCAATGAGTTACAACAAAAATTAGAAAGAAAAAAAGAAGACTGTTCCCAACACAAAATCTCGTATTTATGCGAGATTTTGTGTTCTAAAATAACTCCAATTGCTGTCCTGGCGTATTGACACTTTGTACCTTCTTTCCATAGAAAAGTTCTATATCCCCAAATTGTTTATCCGTAATGCACATGACTCCAACATGCCCAAGTTCCGGAAGGAAAGATTTAACTCTTTTTATATGTACTGCTGCATTCTCACTACTAGCACAGTGACGCACATAAATGGAAAACTGAAACATTGTAAAACCGTCTTTTTGCAAATTTTTTCTGAAATCCGCATAAGCCTTCTTTTCTTTCTTCGTCTCAGTCGGCAAATCAAAAAGAACAAGCACCCACATAATACGATATTCACTGAAGCGATCCATTACCGTTCGGGATAAGTAATTCGACGGAGCTCTCCATTAAAACATTTATAAAGTGAGGCAGTAGTTTGCCCTACAGCGATCATCAACGGACTACGTTTACCTCCAATTTTCACCTCCAATGTCGGAATAATAAGCAATCGTGTTTTCACCTCTTTCGATAGTTCCACATCCTTTCCATATTCCTGTGTCAAGTTAAATACTAATTCATCTACATAAGGACGATAAGGTTCCATAATATCATCTGCCAAGCAATAAGCATTGTATCGATTGTGGTGATGGATACCTAAAGTAGGAAGTAACCCACTTATTACCAACCCACGCGCTACCACTGCACGAAGAATTGCATATCCGTAGTTTAATAGATTATTTGGGGAAATCCCTTCGCGATCTCGCGTAAAACCATCAACATCTGCAAATAAAGATTTCCAATAATATGCAGCAGCACGTGCTTCCAAGTTGTCTGGGTCGCCACTACGTACATCAACTGCCCACACGCGCATACACTTTACTTCTTCATTCATACAATCTTTGAGCACTGATGCCTGATTGTTAATCTTCGCTTGAATAGTTTGTTGCCAAAGTTGCTTCTTCAATGGCAACGAAGCATTCAATTGTTCACGGAAACGCTCATTCTGTGTTGTATTTCCATAAAGAGGAAGCATCAGTCCAACCGGCATACTCTTACTATCGCAAGTGATTACAGAGCAAGTGTTTTCAAGCAAAGCCTCCAACACACCGGAAGTAATGGTGATTTGCTTGTTATCCAACACTACAATACCAATGTCTTCTATAGGTTTTGTTACTTCTACCTGCTTTTTCAATGCTTCCGGTAAGGCCGTTGCTTTTTCCACATCAGGCAACTTAATAACTAACTGCGCGTTGCGCAAAGATAGATAAACCGGATTTCCGAAATAAAGTGTTTTCTTAATCATGATTCATTTCTTTCAAAAGTTTATCAAAGTCCGATTCGTAATTCTGAAGTTGCCTAGCATGAAACTTGTCATATTCTTGTTCCGCCAATACTTTGGCGACCTCATGGCTCACCTGTCCACTATGTTGCAATACCGCTTCTTCGTTAAATTGCAAGAATGCATCTAGCTTTTTCACCCAATCTTTCATATACATCACCTGCCCTTTTTTCGCTTGACGTTCTGCATAATCCAAATACATCGAAACAATACGATTCAAATCATCCATTTCAGTTTCATTGAGATAGTTCTTTGCAATAGATACATCCGGTTTACGTATCATCCCGTTAGGAGCATTTTTCCAAGTAGTCAATCCCATATTAGGTTTTTCTGCATCCACACGGGCAACAATTATCTCCGCTGCCGTTTGTCCGGAAATTGCCCAATGCAACTTATTCTGAACAGTTGCAAAAAAAGTCTTTGTCACCTCACTACCAGCTTCATAATCAGCACTACATTGCGAATAAATATCAGTTATCTTCTGATAAAAACGACGCTCACTGCTACGAATGTCACGAATACGAGCCAATTGCTCCTCAAAATAATCTTTGCCGAATAGCGTTTGCGGATTTTTTAATCGCTCGTCGTTCATGGCAAACCCCTTAATCAAATATTCTTTCAGTACGCTGTTTGCCCATATTCTAAAATGTGTGGCCTGAATGCTGTTGACACGGTAACCTACGGATAAGATAGCATCAAGATTGTATAGCTTCGTTTGATACTTTTTACCATCAGCAGCAGTTAGTGCAATTTTTGCACTAACTGAATCCTCCTGCAATTCAGCCGTTTGAAAGATATTCTTCAAATGTTTTGTCACCACGCTTCTATCCACTCCAAATAATTGCGCAATCTTATCCTGTGTCAGCCAGACTGTTTCATTAAAAATATAGATTTCTACTTTTACTTCTCCATTACCGTCTTTGTAAAGAAAGAAATCAGAGGGAATTGGGGTGTTATTGTTTTCATTCATAGACCAGATATTCCTTTAATATTTCCTAATCGGTCAACTTTTAGTTTTATACAAACATCTTTAATCATCTCGCCAGTCAGACTCCTTCCAATCTTATTCAATGACGAATATTCAACTTTGTTTTTTATAGGACTTGCTACATAATAAGGAACAAAATGACACTCTGAACCTGTACAACTTACCATTTTATAAATTCTTTTTTGTTGCTCATTATTAAGTTGACCAAAATCAACAGCGTGAATGTTTTCTCGTTCATCATCTGTAGGTACATACACTAAATCATTAGGGGATAAATAAAATAATAGACTATATTCCTTTCTATTTTTTTCCGGAACCACACTTAATCCTTGCTTTAAACGTTCTATTACGATATTCAAAGGTATAGTTTCATAAGAGCGAACACCATTTTCATTTACATATATCGCAAAGAATAGATTGGTTCCCTTTGCCGCTTCCACATATTTGTCTTTCTTGTTGCCTTTTACTCCAACAGAGAATTTATTACCAATTGTTTCATAAACACGGACTTTAAGTATTGGAAGATGAGATTTTCCTTCATTAAGCTGAACGATATTCTTGTTCATCTCCTCAATACCTTCAGGAGAGAACGCAATTTCAATCTTGTTCCCTTTTGTCGCTAAATGATTAAGTAAGATTTTTTGTATGCCAGTGTCTGTTACAGATTCTTGAATAAACTTCTCCGTAAAAGATGTATCCACATTTTTTCGCACTGTTGCATTCTCTTCATCAAAATAATATACTTCTACTTTTGATACATTTACTTCCCCAAACTGGTACTTCCGCTCTTTAAAATATCGTAAGATTGTATCCACATCAAATTTACCATATTGACAGATAAGCCGTTTTATCTCTTGTTTTAGCCTTTTATCGACTATCTTTTCCCAATCTTTTAAAGCCTCACTCAAACGTATGGTTTTTCTTTTACGAAGTGATACTTTTGCAAATACAGTTTCTTTGTGTAGAGGTTTACGAATAGCCCAATTAAGCCCTTTCTGTTTTACCTTTATCTTTTTACCGTTTTCATATTTCGTATATATATTGGTTGCTTTATTAATGATACGTAGGTTCTGTTTAAAACTAACAATAATTTTTTCCAATTCATTACGAGCATCAACAGTGAAATTATCCCATGGCTTTTTAAACTCTTTCGGAACATCTTTTGTTACATTTTTCTTTGTTTGCGGATCAATATATGTCACTCGCTCAAACTGTCGTAATTTCCGTTGTAAATCATATCGAACTGTATCTGTATTTGCATATTTATTGTTTAACAGATTGATATGGTCACGAGTAACACAGGCTATTACCAAAGCATCCATTGCATGGTGTCGATGGTCAATACGCTTCTTTTGAAATCCTTTTGATAAATCTAATGGAACAGCAGGCAGATATTTTTGATATTGTTCATTCCAACTGGTGAATTCGGTAGTCCTTGTCAACTCATTCATCCGCACAAAACGAGGAAGAATCAAATCATTCCAAACATCATTCAACCCCCAGTCTTGTTTCAATATAGTTGTAATCTTGCCATTTCCAGGAAGTACATTTTTTGAATTTACTCCATTGTCATTTTCTTCTGCACGTACAAGACTCGACAAAAGAGGGAGAATAAATTTACTGATGTAACGTGTATCATTCATTTGGCGTTCTATCATTTTTTCAGGTATTTCTTCCAATAGAAGCTTTGTCCTCTTGGAACGATTATAAGCATAATGCTGCTTTACAAAATTCTGATACGCTTCCTCATCAAAGATAGTTACTTTTTGTCCAAAACCTGTTTCCACAATCTGCCCATGGTGTTTTTTTATAAACTCCAATCCTAAACACTTATCCTTTAACTTATTTACAGCGGCCTCACAAATTACTTTGTTACTGAAACTATCATCATAATAACGAGATTTTGGAATGATATGCTCAATCTGATATTCTTCGGTAAAGAGTTTCCCTAATGGGATGACTTTACCCGTGTATGGAGAACAATATTTTTGCTCCAGCCATAATTTATAACGTTGTAGTTCTGTCGTTGTAGGTTGTGCATCCTTACTTATTTTCCTTATATCTTCCTTTATCTTTTCATCCTTTTCATTATCAAGCCCAGTACTAATTGCATACTCTTCATATATTTTTAAAATCTCCTGTTGCATGGGCGAATAGGGTCGAACATTTTCAACCTCCAATTTGCCATCAGAATTATTCTTTAATTCCATTAATAATGCTCTGATTCGTAAATTGGTATTCTCATTTTCTGTTATAATATTGGCAAGTTTTTTCCTTTCGTCAGCAGTATTCTTCATCTCACGTCCAAGCTCAACATGGATTTCACTAAAAAAGTTTTCCGCTCCTTGCCCGTATTTTTGCCAAATATCTTTCACTACACGTAAAGTTTCCGTGATTACTTGTTCTACAATCGGATTACGTAAAGAATGCTGTTTAAACCCATTCAAATACTTTTCTAAATCAGTAACCGAATGCCATTTTCCTGCAATATCTGCTTCTGAATGTCGCCCATAAACAATATATTGAGCCAACCATAACTGCAAACCTTGAAAATCGTTTTCATTAGTTAAAGCAATGGACTTTTCACGAACTATATCCTTAATTTCTTCATCATACTCACCTGTGATTATTTTGAATATTCTATTTTGGGTATTATTATCAATATCATTCCATTTCCAATATTTCCCCAAACGCATCAAAGGTAACAGCTTCTTTATTGCTTTTTCGGAGAACGATCCATATTCATTTTTAAAGGGAGGAATTTTTTTGAAATTATCCACGAAAGAAGTAATATCCAAATTATACTTTTTCGCAAAAGTTCCCAATGCTTTCTCAAACTCATTTTTATCCGTAACAGAATAAATGATATGCCAAAGTTTTTGTTCTATTTCTTTTGTAAGGAAATCATCTGGAACATTTTTTACTTTAGCCAAACATGTAGAAATCATTGTTTTTGTTTCACTACAAGGATATATCTTATCTTCAACATAATTCCATCGATATGACTCTGTCTTTACTTGTCTTTTCAAACCTTTTGCTTTTATCAAATATTCAAGCAAAGGTTTCTGTTCTATACATCTCCTATTATTCAAAAAATCAAATAGTTGTTCTTTATCTTCAATGTTTGTAATAAATTGCGAAGTAACATCTTCGTCATCTTCCTTCCGATATATCTTCAAATTGTACAGCCATTGCCATATACGGAACTCCTGATAAAGAGGATTGGATTTTGAAATGACTTTCAGATACTCTTTAATATCATTTCCATCTTTATCTTTGTATGTTTTAAATTCAAGTACGCAATCACTTATCGCAGATTTCTGACTCCGTAATGGTCTCTGATAAAATAGAATATCATTTAAGAATAAATGAACAAAATCTCTTTTACTTAAAATAAATTGGTGTGTCTCATTGCTCCGATATAACTCTCTTACACAGTCGTTGTATAAATCTTCATCTCTTAATTCTGGATGAAACTCTTTTTGCTTCTCAAGAATTTGTTTCAGTTCATCCTTGTAAAACTTACGTTCGATTGTCCGTATAAGCTTTCCACGAACTTTTTGCATAGGATTTTGCAGTAATGTCTCATAGACATACGTACCCACTGTTTTATGAGACTTTTCTATATCACTCTCCGTCTTTTTTTTCAACAATGTCCAATCATTTTCACTTGGTGCACGAAAAGACCGTTTTTCTATCCCTTCCTTATCTTTTTTAACCGTCCCGTCGTCGTTCAAATCTGTAGTAACAATAAAATCACGTATTTTATCTTTCCATCCAAACAACGGAATCTTACTGGAGCGACGATAAGTCCAACCGTTTTCTAAATGTAAAGAATACCATGTATCACCTTTACTATTCGGTTTCTCATCGGCTATGACATCCACTATTTTCAAGGAATAATATTCTACTAATTTATTAGGGTTCTCTTCCTCTTCTTCCCCTCTTAATTGATAATATCCCCGTTTCTGATTGAAATTTAATAAAATCCAAGCTAATTCTTCCTTCTCTATCTTTTGGGAAAGAGCCTTCTTACGCAAATAATAGATAGTCCAATCATATGGGATTTTTTTATCTTTTCTAACCACCCCCTTATTCTTAAACTCTTCTATCATTTCATTAAAAGACTTTTGAAAGATAAACTCAAACCTTCCTTCATCATTTTGCTTCCAAGCTAGTTTAGGCTCCTTTTCATCAAAAAATTGTCCTAATCGCTTCTCAAAATCTATTTGAGAAGCATAATGTTCGGGTAAAAATTTCATCATATTCAAAACACGAACCAGACGCTCACGACGTAATAATGCTCTTTCGCGCAATCGGCGTGTACTACGAAAAGCCGTTCGCGCCGCCGTTTGAGTTTCTATCGGATTTCCTCCAGTAAAAGTGTCCAACACACCCTGATCCATCGGAATAATCCGGCTACCCATTCCTAAAATTCTCTGCTCTTCGCTGTCGACCAACGCCCAACCAATACTGTTGGTTCCCAAATCTAATCCCAATATTCTTTTCATATTTACTTTACCTTATTATAATCATCAAATATATTAATATTTTTCCACAAATTAGATATTAAAACAAAATAAATTACTATCTTTGTCACACTAATTTGAAGCAAATCACAATAAGGATTATTCCGTTGTGAAAACATTCAAGGTGGGGCATTTGCCTCGCCTTTTTTGTATTACTACAAACAACCAAACGTCTTGCATATCAGTATATATATTATATCATCTTTCAACGCCAAGTTTTTCGAATGAATTACGTAACATCCTTTTATACATTCATGGAAAATTATGCTGAATTTTTCCAAAAAGTCGTCATAATACTTTTCTTCATCATAACAAGTATAAAAGTAGAACTAACATCTTGTAGTGACAGACATTAATGTTATAACATTTTCATAAAAACATTCGTTAACAATTATCGAATTTGAGAGAAAAATCTGTCACGGTTATCATGAAAGAATGACTCCATACAACATAACAGGTTCATATTACCTTTTACCCCCTCCCAAAAAACACTAATATTTAGACCTTATTTTCTGATTGTTCGGGATGCTGTAATTTAGGGAGACCTACTTTCTTCTCCATTACTTATCCTAAAAAACACTTACTTTAGTCTCTAAAAGTGTACTCGTGTGCGATAACAGTAAAAATCAGTGAAAGAATTTAAAAGAGAAACAAATCCAATAGGATTAATTTGGAAGTTAGTTCACAAAGTTCTACATTTGTCATGTGATTTTTTTCATAGTATTAGATTTAAGGTTAACAAAGGTTG
>NZ_CAUCSQ010000020.1 GCF_958445495.1 uncultured Bacteroides sp.
TTTCTATTACGGGATAATGTTTAACATGTCCAACTTTTTGGGGTCACTTCATTTTGAGACAGTCTCATTTTTTATCCGGATTTTGAAACACATGAATATGAACTATTGTATTCCAGTTCATTTTCTTATTCTCTCCCGTACGGATGGGTTCGATGGAATTCTGTTTTAAGTATTTTCTTCAATTCTTCTATTTTGGCTATGTATAGCGTATTCTTTCTCTGTCCCAGAAATAAAGTATTCTTCATTTCCGTATATCCTCTCCAGAGTTCTTTGATTTCTCCTTTGTTTACGGCCTCACGACATAAAGATTCCGGCAAGACAGCCATTCCCGTACCGTTTTTCAGGCAGCAGAGTATGGAATATTTGTCGGGTAACACATAATTAGGAACAAAGTCCGGTTCTTTTCCAAAATTCAGTTTCCAGAAAGTGGAGAGGTGTTCACCGTAAACCGTATTATACCACAATTGGTTTTGTAACCATTTTTTAAGATTTCTTTTATCATGGATGTCCAGACCGATAAATCCCGAAATGTCGGTATTTCCTCCTGCCACCAACATAAAACGAGATATTCCCAGAGGTTCATAAATGATGTTGCGGTTAGGAATATTCTTTGTCGTAACGATTAAATCCGTATTGCCGTTTTCCAAAAGTTGTTCTAATGTCTCATTGTCATTCAAGGTAATGACTACGTTACAGTCCAATTTCCTGATATTGGGTACAAGAAGTTGCCTGAACAATCCCGGATAAATTCCGACATATAATGTAATAGAGTTCCGTTGTTCGTTTTTACGATGAAACCTGTTCTCTACATTTTCCAATTTAATTAACGGTTCAACTATCTGGTTATAAAGCTGTTTGGCATACACGGTCGGTTTCAGGTTGCGCGTGCTTCTCTCAAACAACGGATATCCCGTATAGGTTTCCAACGCTTTCAAATGTCCTGTTACGGCAGGTTGGGTCACTCCCAATGTCCTCGCTCCTCCACTTATCGTACCTGCCTCAAAAACAGCCTTAAAGGTTCTAATCCATTCCAAATCTACTTTCATTTATAAAAAGATTTATAGGTAAGCATAAAAAGTCTTATATACACAAACTATTATAAAGCAATATCTTTGCAGCCCGAAAATAGTAGTTATTTAGAGTTAGTCCAAATAAAGCTAGTTAAAAAATAACCGTTAACACAATTTAAATTGAAAAGAACAGTTTTTACATTAAGCATTTTAATTCCGTTACTGGTGTCCGTTGCTGTCCGTGCACAGCAAACGAACAGAGTGTCAATGATTTCCGGAAAGGTTTTGTCATTAGACAAGAAGGAAGGAATGATCGAATTTGCAACTGTATATCTGAAAGGAACTTCCTACGGATGTACGACTGACGAAAGGGGG
Source organism: uncultured Bacteroides sp. (assembly GCF_958445495.1). GTDB lineage: Bacteria > Bacteroidota > Bacteroidia > Bacteroidales > Bacteroidaceae > Bacteroides. The sequence continues at coordinate 1,386 of NZ_CAUCSQ010000020.1, forward strand.
ATTTATCATCTGAATGCACCTGCCGGTAAATATACGCTCGTTGTATCAGCCGTCGGTTATGTGAGTACGGAACGTTACGTTACGCTCATCGAAGGTATCCGCCAGAAAATGAATATTACTCTTATTCCTTCCGTTGAACAGTTGGAGGAAGTTGTTGTCGCAGGCAGTATGATAAGCCGGGTCAATAAGTCAGCGTTCAATGTGGTGGCGGTGGATACCCGAAAGTTATTCAATACTTCTCTTGATTTGGGACATGTGCTTGATAAGATTTCAGGAGTAAAAATAAGGGAAGAAGGAGGAGTCGGTTCCACCGCACAAATCAACCTGAACGGTTTTACCGGCAAACATGTGAAGATATTCATGGACGGAGTTCCGTTGGAGGGAGCGGGAGCGTCATTCCAAATCAATAATATACCTGTCAGCCTTGCTAAACAGGTAGAGGTGTACAAAGGGGTTGTACCGGTGGATTTTGGAGGTGACGCATTAGGAGGAGCTATCAATATCGTGACAAATACTTCTTCAAATACTTTTGCAGATGTGTCTTATTCTTACGGCTCGTTCAATACCCATAAATCGAACGTTAGTTTCGGGCACACGGCTAGAAATGGCTTTACTGTACAACTTAACGCATATCAGAACTATTCGGATAACAATTATAAGATAAAGACCAATGATAGTAATCGCGGAGATTCTGAGGAAAAATGGTATAAGCGTTTCCACGACGGTTACCATAACGAGGCAGTCATTGCCCAAATCGGAATTACAGACAAACCTTGGGCAGACCGTCTGATGTTGGGATTTACCTACAGTCACGAATATGCTGAGATACAAAACTCCAACATGATGGCTATCGTGTTCGGCGGCAAACTGAGAAAGACCGAAGGACTGGCTCCTACGCTCAATTATGTGAAGAAAAATCTGTTTATAAAAGATTTGGACATACACATTGCAGCCCGTTACGATAAGACTACAACTCATAATATAGATACGGTTGCCCGTACTTATTATTGGACAGGGGAATACAGGGAAAAGGAGACGCAAGGGGAAAGTAACACAACTCTTTCAGAATTTTGCGGAAAGACAGGCTCGATAGTGGCTAATCTCAAATACCATGTGGCAGGACATCATTATTTCTCTATTAATAACATGTACAATGACTACGTGCGAAAAACTGATAATCTGGCTGCTAATGCCGGACAAAATACAGCAGCTTATTACATGCCGCGATATAACAGGAAAAACATACTGGGGGTTTCTTATAAATACCTTTCCGGCGAAATCTGGAATATGACAGTCTTCGGCAAGTATTATCACTCGTACGTAAAAGGCCCCGTAAACAAAGGTGGAAACGGGGCGGCCAAATACGAATTGCAATCCCAGACAAATGATGTCATGGGGTATGGGACGGCCGCCACTTACAATCTGTACAAGGACTTGCAGGCAAAGTTTTCTTTTGAACAGACTTACCGCCTGCCAACAGACCGTGAACTCTTCGGTGACGGTGACTTGGAAATGGGAAGTGCCGACCTTAAACCTGAGAACAGCCGTAACGTAAATGTCAACCTTTCCTATATGCATACTTTTAATGCTGCGCATTCGGTTTCCGTCGAAGGCGGATTCAACTACCGGTATATCTCCGACTACATAATCCGAAGCATAAAAAATGGCGGAATAGGTATCAGCGAGAATCATGGAAAGGTTCGTGGAATGGGAGGTGATATCACCGCGCACTACTTTTACAAGGATATTCTCAGCATAGGCGGCAATTTTTCCTATCAGGATATGAGAGATAGGGAGCATTATACGTCTTACGGTTCCGAATCCATAACTTACGGTGATCGTGTACCCAATATACCTTATATGTTCAGTAATGTAGACGCGGCATGTAACATACACGGTTTATTCGGCAAAAGGAGCATGCTGACGTTCGGTTATAACCTCCAATATGTGCATGAATTTTATTGGGATTGGGAAAGTAACGGAGCGAAACGCAATATTCCCATGCAGCTTTCACATGATGCGAATCTCACTTGTTCATTGCAGGATGGACGTTACAACATCACGCTGGAAGCGCGAAATCTCACGAATTCGTTGCTTTACGATAATTACAGCCTGCAAAAACCTGGACGTAGTTTCACTGTTAAATTCCGTTACTTCTTCTTTAAGCAAAATAAATAGTTTAACATAATCATCATAAAGAATACGAAAATGAAAGTCAAAGATTTTTTTTACCTGAACATGATGGGAGTGCTTATAACCGGTTCGGCAATGGGATTGTTTTCATGTACAGACGAAGACACCGGAGGCGGCAAGGAAGTTGTTCAAAAGACTGGGGAATATTTTATCGCAGTCAAAAGCAGTCAGGGTTCGCGTGAATATGTCATGCAGGCGGAGACTCTTGAGGGGGAGGACCTGAGCATCAGCGACAATGTATTCGAATTACCCAGTACGGAATACACATGGATTTTCAGAGATAATCTTGCCGTGGGGCTCGTCTATCAGCAACAGTTTGCAGGATTGGGCTACGGATTACGGCTGAAACCGGACAAGACGCTTGAGAAAGTTGCCGAATTTACCATCAGCAACCGTTTTACCAATTTTGGTTTTTTTGAGAATTATCTGCTCACCAGTGTAGGCGGTCAGATTAAATCGGACAACAGCCGCAACGACGGGGCTACTTTCACTTATTGGGACATAGACCGGGAACTTACCAACGTACGTGAAGAAACGCTTTGGACGGAGGACATTACCGGAAACGGGCAACAGGTGACCTTTTCGGGAATTATTGATATGGGAAACGGAGAGTTTCTTACGAGCATGGTAGAATCCGGTTTTAACCAGACCGGAACAGGCAACGGTTCGAGCATCGGGAATGTAGCATATCCAGACAGTGTTTGGGTAGCTGCCATGGACAAAGACCTGAATATAAAACATATTTACAAGGACGACCGTATCAGCTATTCCGCGGGGCAATTCCGTTCTCAGGTGTGGTCACAAATCGGAAAAGCGGATGACGGAACTGTATATGTGTTCTCCAATAACAATGTGAATACTCACAATGATGTCAAGACAGCCAATCCTTGCGGAGCACTGCGTATTAAACCGGGAGCGACAGAGTTTGACAAAAGTTACATGTTTAACCTTGACGAGCATTTGGACGGTTACCGTTTCCGCCGCGTATGGCACATGACAGGAAATAAGTTTTTCCTTGAAATCTACCGTGACAAATCCGCATCTACCATAACACCGGGTACGCAATATGCTATAGCGGATATGGAAAAACAGGAGGTCACATGGGTGACGGGAGTTCCCAATAAAAATAAAATCATCTCCGGGCAATATTCCGGCTGTATTCCTCTGTTTGACAATGGCAAGTTTTACATGCCTATTACCGAAACGGGAAATGATGCGGCTATCTATATGATAGACCCTGACACCGGAACGGCGACTAAGGGAATTACCATACAAGGAGTAAGCGAGATACGCGCAATAGGACATCTGAAATCCAATTGAGTCAAATATATTTTTTAACAACTAAAACAAAAGTAAAAGATGAAAATTGTAAGTTTTTTTAAGTATGCAACATTTGCTCTCGCATTGAGTTTCGCAGCAACAGCTTGTGACGACGACGAACAGGTTAATGACGACCAGGAGATAAATACGCCTGGAGATGATGAGGATGATTCCACAGAGGAACCTACTGCAATCAAATTTGTCATTACTTCTTCCGATAAGGAACGAGACTTGAAAAGTCCGGCTTACCTGAAAGTATTTACCGACATTACCAAAGGAGAAAATGATGTGCAAATCGTAGGTGCGGCAGATGTTACCGAAGCGCTCGACGCATTTACCCAAGTATCTTGGAATACCAATACAGAAACTTTTACCGGCTATATTTACGGACGCGGCGCTATCAGTTTAGGCAGTGCAGGTTTAAGGACTTATAAACTGGAGGGAGAAAAACTGATTGAAACCGGTACCGCCATTACAGTAGAGAACTTCGGTAACACCGGTACTTTCGGCGATTACTCCTATGCGGCACAAATCAGTAACCCATATATAATGCGTGTCTTGAGAAACGGAAATGATGTCTCTTCCACCAATTGTTACGTCGAGGCTCTGACGGATGAATATGCCATTGAAGGGACAATGCCCGCCGTTACGGAAATCCTGGATTGCGGAGACAATCAATTGGCTATGACTTTGTATTATTCCAACCGAGATTCTGCGGCTGTGGCATTTGCCAATTACGACCTGAATATTTCTTCCGTCATTTATGATAACCGTATCGGTGCGTCATACGGTGCACAACGTAGCGTACGTTATGCGCAGGCTGCTACTGACGACGAAGGTAATATTTATGTTTTTTCCGGTCAGACTGCCAATGACGACCGTGTAGGTGCACTGAAAATTTCTAAGGGCAGTAAAACTTTCGACGCTGACTATCACTTCAACATCGGAGAAAAATCCGGAGGTTACCGGTTCCGTAAGGTGTATCATATCACCGGTGACTACTTCTTGCTGGAATGCTTCCCGGAAGCCGGCGCTGTGGAAAATATGACTACTTCCGGAAAATTGGCCGTGGTAAACATGAAAAATCAAACATTTAACTGGGTGACAGGATTCCCCACCGACGTAAACTCTATCAGCATCGGTTTTCCAGACAACTATGACGGAAAGATTTATATTCCGGTTAGTGGGGCAAGCAGCATGCACGGCAGCAGTAGCGGAAGTGACGTAACAGTAATTCCTACTGTTTACACTATCGGAACAGACGGTAAAGCAGCCGCATTTATGACATTTGACGAAGGAGAATTACTGAAAGCAATAACAATTCTTAAATAATTCATATTCAAGTATTTTCTTAATAACGAACAGTTTAATTAAAATGTCAAGAAGGCTGCTTCAAAATAAAAAATGAGGCAGCCTTACTTAGTAATTTTATAAATAAATTAAGAAATGACACTCCCCTTGTTCTAGTCCTTATGCTGTCATGAATCGGGAGGAGAACAAGGGGAGTGGTTCGGTAAAAGGATTCAAATGACTATTTCTTTATTCTTCAATCCTATAAGCCTCTTTATTGTACCGGATTTACAAGATAACCCATCACTTTTTAGTGAATTTATAAACCGCAAAAGTATTCGGTTCCAATTCGGTCTTGAAGACAGTACCTTCCATCGATACTTGCGTTTCCTGGGGAGTGACGGCAAAAGGCTGTTCAAACGTGTTGTCCTTATCCAAATCAAGCGAGCGGAGTTTGATACAACGACCGTCAGCCAACACGTCTTGTTTCTTTAGTCCGGCAAAATTCAACGAAATCGGTTGGGGGGTGTCAGACGTATTGGCAATCTTCACAATTACCTCATTCTTATTCTTATCATATACGGCACTGGCAAAAAGCCCATTCTGCCCTTCAGCCCCTGTTACCGGTTTCTTGTCCATAGTAAGAGAAAGCACATTTGTCCCTTTGTTCCGTGCAAACAATTGTTGTACATAATAACTGCAAGTGCGCACTGATTTCAGATTGTCAAACCAAATCATATCCGGACGCCACTGCCAACCTTCTACATGAGCGAAAAGCGGGGCATAGGTAGCCATATGGACAATATCGGCATTACGTTCCAATCCGGTCATAAAAGCAGCTTCCAACAGAGCTGCATGGAAATGGTTCCATTTCTTTCCTTGTCCGTGACATGCATATTCTCCGGCAAAAACTTTCGGTCCTTTACGGTCATAGTTGTCATAACGAGCTCCCTGACTCAAGAACCAACTTTCGGGACGATAAAAATGTTCATCCACCAAATCAACTTTCAGACGTTTCATTTCAGGCCATAAATAATCAAACTCCTGACCTTCGGAATTGGGACCGGAACTTCCGACAATTTTGATTTCCGGATGAGCCTTCCGGATGGCTTTAACAAATAATTCAAGACGTTCGGGATATTCTTTTCCCCATTGTTCGTTGCCGATGCCTATAAACTTCAAATTGAAAGAGGCCGGATGTCCCATATCAGCACGCAATTTTCCCCATGTCGTATTTACATCGCCGTTAGCAAATTCAATCAAATCAAGTGCATCCTGGATATAGTTGTCTAAATCACAAACTGCTACATGGGCTTTCGGGTCATTGTTTTGATACTGGCAGGAAAGTCCGCAATTCAAAATAGGAAGCGGAGCTGCTCCTATCTCTTCCGAAAGCAGGAAGTACTCGTAAAATCCCAGTCCATAACTTTGATAATAATCCGGATAGAAACGGTGAGTAAAGGTGTATTGCCAACGATTCTCATTTAAAGGACGGTTCTCTACCGGACCGACTGACTTTTTCCAGTTATAACGGGTATTCAGGTCTGTACCTTCTACAATGCAACCACCGGGAAAACGGAAGACTCCCGGATGAATATCCGCTAAAGCTTGCGCCAAATCTTTACGAAGTCCATTTTCATGTCCTTTCCATGTATCAACCGGGAAAAGGGAGATGTGTTCCAAATCGACAGTTCCTCTGGATGTGAGGAAAATCCGAAGCGTTGATTTCGGATTGGTTATGCCGGGTTTCAGAATGACTTGGTATTTTTTCCACTCTTTGGAATCGACTGTCAAATCAACCGCGGCAAATGCTTGATGCTCACCCATGGACTTGGTATCCACCAATTCTATACGCAATGTTTCCTTTGTACCTCCGTGCGGCAAACGCGCCCATACGGAAAAGCGGTACTCCTCTCTTTCTTTAACACCAATGCCAAAGAAACCTTCATTGTCCAGCCCGGTATGTTTATGTGCATGCCCCGGTTCGGAAAGCCGGACATAATGAGGATTACGCTCGAAAGGACCGTCATCCATCAGAACTACTTTCCCGTAGGTTTTCCAACCCATCAGGTGTTGAGGGAATTCAAAAGAACGATTCTTAACCAGTTCGGCATAAAGTCCGCCATCGGCAGCATAATTAATATCTTCAAAAAAGAGCCCGTACATAGTGGGCTGTATTTCCGCTCCCAACTTTTTCGTTTGTATCACCATTTCATTGGTTTGCGCATAAAGTGCCATTCCGGCAGACAGGGCTAATGTAGCCAACATTCCAGTGTATCTTCTCATGGTTTTCAATTAAAAAATTATATATGGTTACTTAATTCTTTTTCCCCAGACAGAATGTCCCCGGCTGTCGAGTCCGGTAAAGAGAACGGTTTCTCTTTCATTCTCCCAGTCGTGTCCTGCAAAGATAATCAGATTCTCAATTTCTTCTTCCCCAAAATTTAGCATTAACAGGCGTTTTTCGGTCAAAAAAGACCAATTTCCATTCACACGGACAGGTTCCCCTTCCATACCGATGACTTCACCGTTACAAATCCCGTTTTCCAACAGTTTCATACGTGTGGAAAGATTCCACAGCCCGACTTCCGACCGACGTCCATGTTCCGGTTCCCGTACACGAATTATCTCCCACTCTCCCACCAAATCAGATTTACGGAATTTACGGGAAGATGTCCCGGCGTATCTTTCAGGAGAAACGACAGGCCATCCTTCAGGAGTAAAGAAAAGTTGGCGGACATGGAGCACCATCAACTGGTTCTGCGGAGACAGACGTCCCTGATGTGCCATAAAATAATTTCCTTCTCCATCAGAAAATACTCCGCAATGGGCTGTTCCCGCCCATCCGGGATGATTTTCAAAGCGATAGGGAGCTGTCAGAAGCGGAAAGTTATCGGTCGTATCTTTTACGGCCTCCCCCGAATAATCGGTAAACGGACCTTCGGCGACATCCGAACGGCTGACACGCACATTATAGGTTGTCATTAGAGGACCATAAGAAGTAAACAGGTAATACTGTTTTAAAACCGGATTATAAATAATTTCCGGAGCTTCCAGATTATCTTTCCAATAACCGGCACGACGGGCTACAAGATGGCCCAGGTCATCTTCACTCAATGTCAAGCCAGTTTCGGGATTTAACTCCACACAATACAATCCGCCAAAAAAAGAACCGTAATGCATCCACCATTTACCGGTTGTCTCATCGGCTATCACACTCGGATCAATGGCATTCATAACGGCAGAGTCATCCGTTTTGACGACACAACCGACTTGTGTCCAAGGGCCTTCGGGCGAGGCGGACTCTGCAAGCCCTATATAAGAGGTCTTACGCCCGAAAGCAGACACACAATAATAAAGCCGGTACTTGTCTTTATAAGGGATGATAAACGGGGCCCATATATTCGTAGCTCCTTGTCCTCCGGAACAGGACTGTACCCAACGAACGGCTTCAACGGGTATTTCGGGAAATGCCCATCCCAGAAATTCCCAATGGACAAGGTCTTTGGAACGCCGCATTTGGATATAACCCAGCGGTACTCCTTTCTCTTCGGCTTCTTTCCGGTTTTCACCGAAAATAGCGTCAGTGGAATACATATAGTAGTAATTTCCTAATTTACGGCAAGCCGGGTCATGCACATTATATGTCCCCCACTGACGATAGTTTTCCATTCCAGCCACCGGCAGATAATTGTCTTCCCAAGGATTTGCAGCAGGAACAGGCGTAAATACAGAAGAAACGCACCCTGCAAACATACCACCTGTTACTATAAGGATAAAGAAAAATAAATGTTTCATATCACCTGTACTCGTTCGTTAATCATGGTATAAAAATACGCCCGGTTGCATCTATTAAAGGTGGACATATGAACATGATTGGTGGACAATCCGACAATTCTGCCGAAAAGCAGACTTCCTGTTTTCACGATTAGAGATTATCTTTTAACTTTGCCTCTATTAATACGGATTTATATGAAAAAACACCTATTATTCCTTATTATATTTTGGAACATTCTTTTTCCTGCCGGCGGAGTTGAAGCACAAGAACAATTTGCCGACCGTTACCATATCACTTACATCACCATGAATGACGGACTGCCGCACAACTTTATCGATGATTTGTATAAAGACAGCCGGGGATTTTTATGGGTATCGACTGCCGGCGGAGGGTTATCCCGTTTCGACGGATATGAATTTATCAATTACAATCCCGGTACTCCGCATCTCAAATTAAAAAGCAATTTTATCCGTAATGTCTGTGAGGATGATTTTCAACGTCTCTGGATAGTCTCCGAAGGAGGAACAGATATTATCGACCTGGCAACTCTTCAGCCTGTTATTCCTTCTCACCGGGAAAATGATTTTTCAGGAATCCTGTGCCAACCCGCAACCCGCGTCATAAAAGATACACAAGGTTGTATCTGGCTGTCTTGCGTTAACGGGCTTCACCGTATCGAGTTTGACAAGCAAGGAGAAATAAAAGTTGTTTCAACCTTGGCGCCAGTCTTACCGAACGGACCGGACATCGCTTTGCAAGATATTGACGAGGACGGGAAAATATGGTTGGGAGCCAACGGGGAAATAGCTAAAATCTCCGTGGACGGACAAGGGAAGCTAACAACCGCTTCTATCGCAGAATGCCTGAAATTCGAAGAAGGGACTTATATATCCGATTTTCTCGTTAAAGGAAATGAAGTATGGATTTCCACCGACCGGGGATTATTCCGATACGGCAAACATGGAAACGGAATGAAACAGTATCGGCATAATCCTTCCGACATACATTCCCTTTCACAAAATTACTTGACTGACCTGGCGATAACGAATGACAAGCAATTGATTATAGCCACTCTTCGCGGCATTAATATTTACAACCCGATAACAGATAATTTCGAACGTTTCGCCTGTGACCTCCCGAACTCCAATTCCAACCTATTGAACAGTAATTTCATTAACTGCATGCTGACGGAAGGAGACCACATCTGGTTCGGAACGGAAAGCGGAGGTATCAACCTGTTGAATCCGAAGCGTTTGCCGTTTCACTACTATCCTCACGATAAAGAAAATCCGTTAAGCCTGTCCTGTAATCCGGTAAATGCAATATATGAAGATAAATATGGTACTTTATGGGTAGGTACGGTAGAAGGCGGACTGAACCGGAAGGAATATAACAGTGAGGATTTCATACACTACACCTGTGAACATGGAGGATTAACTCATAATTCTGTCAGTGCATTGACAGCAGACCAGGATAATCGTCTTTGGGTAGGGACATGGGGAGGAGGCATTAACCTGTTCGACCTTGATTCTCCCAAGCAAGCTATAAAAGTAATTTCTTCACAGACAAGCGGAGGTTTTCCCATTGACTTTATAGGGACATTGATTTATGACTCCATAAATAAAGGTATGTGGATAGGGTCTAATCAGGGGCTTTACTTCTATGACATAGACAAAGCACAGCTTATCCCACCGTTTGCGGATAAGGCAGGGAATATGATTCACGGATGCATAGGCTCCATCATTGACAGGGAAGGTAAACTTTGGGTAGGCTGCATGGAAGGAGTTTACATAATTGATCTGCATTCCCGGTCGTCTTCGGAAAAATTCCGATACAAACATTTACATTACAAACTGGACGATCCGGATTCCCGCCTGATTGAGAAGATTACCTGTTTTTATGAAACCCAGGATGGTACGTTATGGTTGGGAAGTAACGGGTACGGCATTTATAAACGGACGTTTGACAGCCAGGGAGAAGAAAAATTCATTTCATACGATACCACACAAGGATTGGTGAACAATAGCATCCGGGGAATACTGGAAGACAGCAACGGAAAGATATGGATAAGTACTAACAACGGACTTTCCTGTTATCACCCGGCAGAAAACCATTTCACCAACTACACCCAACACGACGGTTTGCCTGATACTCAATTTTACTGGAACGCCTTTTGCCGTTCTTCATACGACCGAATCTATTTCGGTAGTGTGGGCGGACTGATTGCCGTTGAAAGTAACCGCTTGTCCGATTCAGTTCCCATGACTAAAGTCCGCTTTACCCGTCTGCGAATAGGGAATAAAGAAATATTGCCCGGAAACGAATATCTGCCACAGGACATTGCCATCACTACGGAATTGAAATTACACGAAAAAGAGAAGTCTTTTTCCGTCGAGTTTTCCGCACTTAATTTCAAACGAGGAAATGCGGACGTTTATAGTTACCGATTGGTTGGATTTGATGATAGGTGGATACAGGTTCCCGGTAACCGACGTTTTGCAAGCTATACCAATTTGCCCCCGGGGAATTATACATTACAGGTTAAATACACACCCAATGGTAAATGGACAAACGAAAACGTGACGGAATTAAAAATCACCATCATTCCTTATTTTTACAAAGACACCTGGTTTATCCTATCGGTTATCATCCTTATATTAATAGGTATATGGCAATTCCATCAATGGCGGGTACGCACGCTGAAACATCAAAAAGAATATTTATGCCGCACTGTGGAAGAACGTACCAAAGAATTGGAACAACAAAAATATCTGCTGGAAAATCAAACGGAAGAACTGATACGCCAAAACCGGATGCTGACACAACAGAACGAGAAAATCACCAAACAAAAGACACAGTTAGTCCGTATGTCACGCAAAATACAAGAATTGACACTCGACAAGATATCCTTTTTTACTAACATTACCCATGAATTTCGTACTCCGGTCACTTTAATCATCGGCCCCATTGAACGCGCTTTGAAATTGAGCCGTAATCCGCAGGTAGTCGAACAGTTGAATCTCGTTGAACGTAACTCCAAATATCTATTATCACTGGTTAATCAATTAATGGATTTCCGAAAGGTGGAATCTGGGAAACTGGAAATTATAAAAACACAGGGAAATCTCCTGAATTTAGCCAATTCCATAATTACCCCTTTCAAAGCGTTTGCCGGCGAACGGAACATCAAACTCAATCATTATTACCGAATGGAAACACCGGATATCCTATATGACGGGGAGGCAATGCGTAAAGTGATAACGAATCTATTAAGCAATGCAATCAAATTTACTCCGAACGGTGGAACCATTTCACTCTACATCGCTTCTCTTACACTTATCAACGGAGAAAAGAAATTATACATTTGTGTCAAAGATACCGGTTCCGGAATACCGGAAGAAGACATAAACCGAATTTTCAACCGTTTCTACCAGTCTCGGAATCAAATGAAATACCCGGTTTACGGACAAGCGGGTACAGGCATCGGACTTTATCTCTGCAAAAAAATCATACAGATACACGGAGGGGAAATTAAAGTTAGAAATAACCGCCACACCGGTTGTTCATTCCGCATTCTTCTCCCTTTGCAACCGGGTAATGAAAAAAACGGCAAAGTCGTTTCCGTCTATCATAACGATACAGAAACGATAGTCCCCCTATCGTCCGATACTCCTAAAAAGAAGGAGGCACTAACCATTCTCGTAGTGGAAGATAATGCAGACATGAGAAAATATATACATTCCATCCTAAGGGAACAATATTATGTAATGGAAGCCTCAAACGGGGAAGAAGCCCTATGTCTGCTCAACAATAATCCAATAGATTTCATTATCAGTGATTTGATGATGCCAGTAATGGACGGCATCGAACTTTCCCGCCGGGTAAAAGAAACATTCCCGATTTCCCATATTCCTTTTCTCATGCTGACAGCCAGAACTTCACAGGAAACACGGCTGGAAAGTTACCGTACGGGAGTGGATGAATACTTGCTGAAACCGTTTGATGAAACATTATTGCTCACACGCATCCAGAACATCCTGGAAAACAGGAAACGGTATCAGCGCAAATTCACGTTCGATATGGATATAGAAACATTAAACATGGATGAAGAATCCGGTGACAAAAAATTCCTGAAACAAGTAATGGAAGTCATCAAAGAGAACTATAAGAATTCTTATTTCGAAGTTGGTGACTTCAGTGAAGCAGTCGGGGTAAGCAAAAGTTTACTAAACAAGAAACTACAAAACCTCATCGGACAGCCTGCCGGCCAGTTTATCCGGAATTACCGTCTGAACATCGCACGGGAACTTATTTTAAAGAATAAGGAAACGAAAAGCATGAATATTGCGGAAGTGGCTTATGAAGTAGGATTCAATGACCCCAAATATTTCACGCGATGTTTTACGAAACAGTTCAATGTAACTCCGAGTGCAATGATGAATCATGAAAAAATTTAAGGAAACCATTTCGGAATCTTGATGTCCGGAACAGTTTTTTTACTTTTATGCTGCATAACATACAAGAGTGTATTTGATACACCAAACAAAAGTGTTATTTTTACACCCAAAATAAGATAAGCATCTCATTTACATTTAAAATAAAACCATGAAAAAACATTTTTTACTTGCAGGAATTGCCGCATTAATGTTAGCAGCGTGCAATAACAAGCCGGCTCCCGAACTGACTTTGTCCGAGCTCAATCCGGTAAAGTTTCAAACAGAAGTGAACAATGCCAAAACGAATCTTTATACGTTAAAGAATAAAGCAGGCATGGAAGTATGCATCACCAACTTCGGTGGGCGTATCGTATCCATCATGGTTCCCGATAAAAACGGAAAAATGCAGGATGTCGTTTTGGGTTTTGACAGCATCGCTGACTATATAAATGTGCCCAGTGATTTCGGAGCCTCCATCGGACGGTATGCCAACCGTATCAACCAAGGCCGTTTCATTCTGGATGGCGATACGATTCAACTGCCGCAAAATAACTATGGACATTGTCTGCACGGAGGTCCCAAAGGATGGCAATATCAAGTATATGAGGCAAATCTCATTGATCCGACAACATTGGAACTGACCCGTATCTCACCGGACGGAGACGAGAATTTCCCAGGTAACGTTACTGCCAAAGTCACTTACAAACTGACAGAAGACAACGCTATCGACATTCAATATAGCGCTACTACCGACAAAAAGACAATCATCAATATGACTAACCATTCGTACTTTAATCTGGCAGGCGATCCGTCAAAAGCGTCGACCGACCATATATTGTATGTTAACGCAGACTACTATACCCCGGTAGACAGTACTTTCATGACTACGGGTGAAATAGCGCCGGTTAAAGATACTCCGATGGATTTCACCGCTCCGAAAGCGGTCGGACAAGATATTGACAACTATGATTTTGTCCAACTGAAAAACGGAAACGGATATGACCATAACTGGGTGTTAAACACTAAAGGCGATATTTCCTCAGTAGCTGCCAAACTGACTTCTCCCGAAAGCGGCATCACATTGGAAGTATACACCGACGAACCCGGAATTCAAGTCTATACCGGTAATTTCCTCGACGGAACCGTGACCGGCAAAAAAGGTATAGTTTATAATCAACGCGCCTCCGTATGCTTGGAAACACAACACTATCCCGACAGCCCCAATAAGGCAGACTGGCCTTCTGTAATTCTGGAACCGGGACAAACATATCATAGCCGGTGTATCTTTAAATTCGGTATAGAAAAATAATTGTTGAACTTTAAATATTTAATATCATGAATTGGAATTCGCATGAATTCATCTGGCTGGACTGGGTAATTATCGCAGTCGGCATCGTCGCTGTGACATGGGCCGTATGGCGCTCCGTACAAAAAGACAAACGTTCGCAACAAGGTGCAAGCAGTGAGGACTACTTATTCGGTAAAGGTGAACCGTGGTATATCATCGGTGCCGCCATCTTTGCTGCCAATATCGGTTCGGAACACCTTGTAGGTTTGGCAGGAACAGGGGCCAAATCCGGAGTAGGCATGGCACACTGGGAAATGCAAGGATGGATGATTCTTCTTTTAGGATGGCTTTTCGTCCCTTTCTATCAACTATTGAACAACAAAATGGGCAAAATCATCACAATGCCCGACTTTCTTAAATACCGTTATACTCCACGCACGGGTTCGTGGCTTTCCATCATCACATTAATCGCCTACATCCTGACTAAAGTAAGTGTAACGGCTTATACCGGGGGCATATTCCTTGAATTCCTGCTTGGTCTGCCTTTCTGGTATGGCGCCATCGGACTAATTGTTCTGACAGGTATTTTCACCGTATTGAGCGGAATGAAAGGAGTAATGACACTTTCGGCAATTCAAACTCCTATCCTTATTATTGGTTCTTTCCTGGTCCTTTTTCTGGGACTGTCGGCTCTAGGTGGCGGCAGCATTGCTACAGGATGGACAGAGATGATGGACCATGCACGTAATGCCATGAATATAGGTGCGGACGGAAATGCTTACGGTGCAAACCATATGTTCCACTGGAGCGAATCCGACCCGATGTATCAAGATTATCCGGGTTTTTGGGTATTTATCGGAGCTTCAATCATTGGATTTTGGTATTGGTGTACAGACCAGCACATTGTACAACGTGTGCTCGGCCAACAAAAAGGAGAAGCTAATGACGTCGTTATGAGACGTGCCCGCAGAGGTTCTATTGCAGCCGGTTACTTTAAAATTTTGCCTGTATTCATGTTCCTTATTCCGGGAATGGTAGCAGCAGCTTTAGCAGCCAAAGGAGAGTTTGACATGTCAAATACGGATGCGGCCTTTGCTGTAATGGTGAAAGACGTACTGCCCGCCGGCGTAAAAGGTATTGTCACTATCGGATTTATCTGCGCACTAGTCGCTTCTTTGGCCGCATTTTTCAATTCGTGTGCAACGCTTTTCACGGAAGATTTCTACAAACCTATGTTTAAAAACAAGAGTGAAGCCACTTACGTTTTAGTAGGACGCATCGCTACCATAGTCGTAGTTATCCTCGGTATGGCATGGATTCCCGTCATGATGAGCCTTGGCAGCCTTTATGACTATTTGCAAGGTATCCAATCGTTGCTTGCTCCTGCAATGGTAGCAGTATTCGCTTTGGGCATATTCTCCAAGAGAATTACTCCAAAAGCCGGTGAAACAGCGATGATAGTAGGTTTCCTAATCGGTATGGTCCGTTTGTTAACCAATATCTTTACCAATACAGGAAAAGACGTCATGACAGGTTGGTTCTGGGAAAATACGACTTGGTTCTGGCAAACAAACTGGCTTATCTTTGAAATATGGTTATTGGTATTCCTTATCGTATTAATGGTTGTCGTTTCGCTTTTCACTCCGAAACCGACCGCCAAACAAATAGAGGCCATTACCTTTACAGACGACTATAAGACATTAATCAGGAAAAGCTGGAACAAATGGGATGTCATCACCTCTATCGGCGTAGTAGTTCTCTGCGCATTGTTCTACGCATATTTCTGGTAAAATAAAATATCAATCAAAATGACGACTTATTATAGTGCGAATCCTACCTTTCATGTCGGTATCGACTGCATCATTTTTGGTTTTAACGAAGGGGAACTAAGCTTGTTGTTACTAAAAAGAAATTTCGAACCGGCAAGGGGAGAATGGTCTTTAATGGGAGGATTCGTACAAAAAGACGAGAGTGTGGACGATGCAGCTAAACGGGTACTGGCCGAACTGACCGGGTTGGAAAACGTATATATGGAACAAGTGGGGGCTTTCGGAGCTATTGACCGAGATCCGGGTGAAAGAGTTATCTCCGTAGCATATTATGCATTGATTAATATTAATGAATATGACCGGAAGCTGGTTCAAAAACATAATGCCTACTGGGTAAACATCAATGAACTTCCACCGCTGATTTTCGACCATCCGCAAATGGTTGAGAAAGCACGAGAACTGATGAAACAGAAAGCTTCTGCCGAACCTATCGGGTTCAACCTGCTTCCCAAGTTATTCACGTTATCGCAGTTGCAAAGTCTATATGAAGCTATTTACGGCGAACCGATGGACAAACGGAATTTCCGGAAGCGCGTCGCCGAAATGGATTATATAGAAAAGACGGACAAGATTGATAAATTGGGGTCTAAACGTGGAGCCGCCCTATACAAATTCAACAGTAAGGCATACCGTAAAGATCCTAAATTCAAGCTATGAACAATGTGCTAAAAAGTTATTAATATGCTGGAAGAATTAAAAGAAAAAGTATTTCATGCTAATCTTGAATTGGTGAAGCACGGATTAGTCATTTTTACCTGGGGGAATGTTTCCGCTATCGACCGCAAATCCGGTTTGGTTGTCATAAAACCCAGTGGCGTGAGTTATGATGAAATGAAAGCCGAAGATATGGTTGTCGTAGATTTGGACGGCAAAATAGTGGAAGGACATCTGAAACCTTCGTCAGACACTCCCACCCATGTGGTGCTTTACAAAGCATTTCCGGAAATCGGCGGAGTGGTACACACACATTCCACTTACGCTACCGCTTGGGCACAGGCTGGATGCGACATTCCGAACATCGGAACAACACATGCCGATTATTTCCATGATGCTATTCCTTGTACGGCAGACATGACAGAAGAAGAAGTGAAAGGCGCCTATGAACAGGAAACGGGCAATGTAATAGTAAAACGTTTTGAAGGTTTAAATCCCGTGCATACGCCGGGAGTACTTGTGAAGAACCACGGACCGTTTTCATGGGGAAAAGATGCACATGATGCGGTACACAATGCCGTAGTGATGGAACAGGTAGCTAAAATGGCCAGTATCGCCTATGCTGTCAATCCTCACTTGACAATGAATCCATTACTGATAGAAAAACATTTTAGCCGCAAGCACGGTCCGAATGCTTATTACGGACAAAAGTAAAAAAACATTTTTCTGAATAATAACATCTAAAACAATTAAAGATATGAATGCATTTGAACAATACGAAGTATGGTTCGTAACAGGAGCACAGCTTCTGTACGGAGGTGACGCAGTAGTCGCAGTAGACGCACACTCTAATGAAATGGTAAACGGACTGAACGAATCCGGTAAACTTCCCGTCAAAGTGGTATATAAAGGAACTGCTAACTCATCTAAAGAAGTGGAAGGCATTTTCAAAGCAGCTAACAATGATGAAAAATGTATCGGCGTAATCACTTGGATGCATACTTTTTCTCCTGCCAAAATGTGGATTCACGGCCTGCAACAGTTGAAGAAACCGTTGTTACATCTACATACTCAATTCAACAAGGAAATTCCCTGGGACACCATGGATATGGACTTTATGAACCTGAACCAATCGGCACATGGCGACCGTGAATTCGGCCATATCTGTACCCGTATGCGTATCCGCCGCAAAGTAGTGGTAGGCTATTGGAAAGAAGAAGACACTTTGCACAAGATTGCTGTTTGGATGCGTGTTTGTGCCGGCTGGGCAGATTCTCAAGACATGCTGATTATCCGCTTCGGAGACCAGATGAACAATGTAGCCGTAACCGACGGCGACAAAGTAGAAGCAGAACAGCGCATGGGATATCATGTAGACTATTGCCCGGTCAGTGAATTGATGGAATATCACAAAGGAATCAAAACAGATGACGTAGACGCATTAGTAGCTACTTATTTCAAAGAATATGACCACGACGCTTCTCTGGAAGATAAATCGACGGAAGCATACCGCAAAGTATGGAATGCCGCTAAAGCCGAACTTGCCATCCGCGCTATTTTGGAAGCCAAAGGAGCCAAAGGATTTACTACCAATTTCGATGATTTAGGCGACTTGGAGCACAATGGCTTCGACCAGATTCCGGGACTGGCTTCTCAACGCTTGATGGCTGAAGGCTACGGGTTCGGTGCTGAAGGCGACTGGAAATCCGCCGCTCTTTACCGTACCGTATGGGTAATGAATCAGGGTCTTCCTAAAGGTTGTTCATTCCTTGAAGACTATACGCTGAATTTCAACGGTGCACAAAGTTCTATCCTGCAGTCACACATGCTGGAAGTATGTCCGCTTATCGCAACCGGCAAGCCGCGCCTGGAAGTACATTTCCTTGGCATAGGTATCCGCAAGAGCCAGACCGCCCGCCTTGTCTTCACATCAAAAGTAGGTAAAGGTTGTACTGCTACCGTAGTAGATTTGGGTAACCGTTTCCGACTGATTGTTAACGATGTAGAATGCATTGAGCCGAAACCGCTTCCGAAACTGCCAGTTGCATCCGCACTCTGGATTCCGATGCCAAACTTTGAAGTAGGTGCAGGCGCATGGATATTGGCAGGCGGTACTCACCACTCTTGCTTCTCTTATGACCTGACAGCAGAATATTGGGAAGATTACGCAGAAATAGCAGGAATCGAAATGGTACATATTAATAAAGACACAACTATCAGTTGTTTCAAGAAAGAACTGCGTATGAATGAAGTTTATTATATGTTGAACAAAGCACTTTGCTAATAATATGAAAGAACAGTTTGTCATAGGACTTGACTACGGCAGCGACTCCGCAAGGGCTATAGTCGTAAATGCCCTGACAGGTGAAACACTCGCTACAGCCGTGAAATATTATCCGCGCTGGCAAAAAGGCTTGTACTGCAATCCCGCTGCTAACCAATATCGCCAACACCCGCTGGACTACATTGAAGCTTTGGAAATCAGCGTCAAGGAAGCATTGGCAAAATGCCCTGCCGGAACCGCGGAAAAAGTAGTGGGCATAGCCTTTGATACGACAGGAAGCACACCGGCATTTACAGATGCCACCGGTACTCCCCTCGCCCTGCTGCCGGAATTTGCAGAGAATCCGAATGCAATGTTCGTTCTCTGGAAAGACCACACTGCCATCAAGGAAGCCGCTGAAATCAATAAAGCATGCAAAGAATGGGATATTGACTATTCTGCCTATGAAGGCGGCATCTACTCTTCCGAGTGGTTCTGGGCAAAAGCCCTGCATGTATTGAGAGAAGACGAAGCCGTACGTGCCAAAGCATATAGTATCGTAGAATATTGCGAATGGCTGCCGGCTTTAATTACCGGTGTCACCAAAAGTGATGATATTATCCGCAGCCGTTGCGCTTGCGGGCACAAAGCCATGTGGCATGAAAAATGGGGCGGTCTTCCTTCCGAAGAATTTCTTACCAGCATCGACCCTCTATTGGCAGGATTCCGTGCCCGTCTGTTTGAAAAGACAGAAACAGCAGACAAACCGGTTGGCCACCTGACTGAAGAATGGGCGAAACGCTTGGGACTAACAACGAATGTAGTGGTAGCAGGAGGTGCTTTCGACTGCCACATGGGTGCTGTTGGCGCCGGAGTAACTCCCCACACATTCGTACGTGTCATCGGAACCTCCACTTGCGATGTCATGGTGGCAAGTCATGAAGAAATCGGTCATAATCTGATAAAAGGAATCTGCGGACAGGTAGACGGCTCGGTCATTCCGGGCATGGTAGGTCTGGAAGCCGGACAATCCGGCTTCGGCGATATCTACGCTTGGTTCAAAAGGGTACTTGAATTCCCGCTGCGTAATATCATCGGCGAATCGACACTGATTGACGACAACACGAAAGCAAAACTGATTGAAGAAGCTGTCGACCGGATTATCCCAGCCCTGACCGCAGAAGCGGAAAAACTTCCTATCAGTGAAAGCACAATCATTGCCACTGATTGGATGAACGGCCGTCGGACCCCGGATGCCAACCAATTGCTGAAAGGAACAATCACCGGACTGACTTTAGGAAGTACTGCTCCACGCATTTTCCGCGCATTGGTAGAAGCAACCGCTTTCGGTTCCAAAGCAATCGTTGACCGTTTCCGCAATGAAGGCGTACGGATTGACAGCGTAATCGGCATCGGCGGTATTGCATTAAAGTCTCCGTTTGTCATGCAGACTTTGAGCGACGTATTGGATATGCCCATCAAAGTTTGCCGTACAGACCAGGCTTGTGCTTTAGGCGCTGCAATGTTTGCAGCTACTGCTGCCGGCATATACGCCAAAGTAGAAGATGCGCAAAAAGCTATGAACTCCGGTTTTGCCAATGAATACAAGCCAAATCCGGAGAATGCTGCCGCATACAAAAAGATATACGAAAAATATATCAAACTGGGACAATTCACAGAAAAAGAACTGTTCTGCTAAATCACACTTTTTTAGGCACGGATTACGCGGCTTTTACGGATTTTGGATTAGGTATGTCATCATGATTCCGTGAAATCCGTGCCTTTTTTCTTTTCCAATTCCATCACTCTAACTATTATGAAAATATCAAAACTATTAATCAGTACGGCCGTTTTGGCTGTATCGGCATCCCTTTCCGCACAAAAAAGTGCCAGTATTACCGTACATGCCAATCAAGGTAAAGAAATCATCCCGAAAGAAATCTACGGTCAATTTGCCGAACATTTAGGTTCATGCATCTACGGAGGGCTTTGGGTAGGCGAAAACTCGGATATTCCCAATATTAAAGGTTATCGTACAGACGTCTTTCAAGCATTGAAAGATTTATCCGTCCCCGTTCTTCGCTGGCCGGGCGGATGTTTTGCCGACGAATATCACTGGATGGACGGTATCGGGCCAAGAGAGAAACGTCCTAAAATGGTAAACAACAACTGGGGAGGCACTATTGAAGACAACAGTTTCGGTACACACGAATTTCTAAACCTCTGCGAGATGTTGGGTTGTGAACCCTACGTAAGCGGAAACGTAGGTAGCGGTACAGTAGAGGAACTCGCCAAATGGGTAGAATATATGACATCCGACGGCGATTCACCGATGGCTAATCTTCGCCGTAAAAACGGCCGTGACAAACCATGGAAAGTAAAATATCTCGGTGTAGGTAACGAAAGCTGGGGATGCGGCGGCAACATGCGTCCGGAATATTACGCAGACCTCTACCGCCGTTACTCAACCTATTGCCGCAACTACGACGGCAACAGCCTTTTCAAGGTTGCAAGCGGTGCAAGCGACTATGATTATAATTGGACAGATGTACTGATGAATCGTGTAGGACACCGAATGCAAGGGCTTTCTCTCCATTACTATACCGTCACCGGCTGGAGTGGCAGCAAAGGAGCGGCAACCCAATTCGACAAAGACGATTACTATTGGACAATGGGTAAATGCCTCGAAGTAGAAGATGTAATTAAAAAACATTGCGCCATCATGGATAAATATGACAAGGACAGAAAGATAGCTCTGTTACTCGACGAATGGGGCACCTGGTGGGACGAAGAGCCGGGTACCGTCAGAGGCCACCTGTACCAACAAAATACACTACGCGACGCTTTTGTCGCTTCTTTAAGCCTTGACGTATTCCATAAATACACAGACCGCCTGAAAATGGCAAACATCGCACAGGTAGTCAATGTGCTTCAGTCCATGATTCTGACAAAAGGAAAGCAAATGGTACTGACTCCTTCCTATTACGTATTCAAGATGTATAAAGTACACCAAGACGCTACTTACCTTCCCATTGATTTGAACTGTGAGAAGAAAAACGTACGCGACAATCGTATAGTGCCTATGGTTAGCGCCACCGCTTCCAAAGACAAGAAAGGAGTAATTCACATCTCTCTCTCAAATATAGATGCCGACAATGCACAGGAAATCACAATCAACCTGGGAGATATAAAAGAGAAAAAAGCCGTCGGAGAAATTCTGACTTCCACGAATCTGACAGATTATAATTCTTTCGAAAATCCTAATACTGTAAAAACGAAACCTTTCAAAGAGGTAAAAATCAATAAAGGCACAATGAAGATAAAACTTCCCGCCAAGTCGATTGTTACGCTAGAGTTACAGTAATTTAAGGACAAATACTTATCGTACGACAAACAAAAAGACAGAAAAATCACCGATAAAAAAGATAGCTCTTCCGGATTGTTAAATCCATATAAAGAGTTATCTTTGCCAACAGTATCGTATGTGCTGACATACCGGCAAGACAGTGTATCTGTAATTACGCTCATTCTCGCAACAACGGTATCAGCACATCAACATTTTGACAAATTAATTAATTACTTAAAATATGAACGATAATAAACTTATGAATCGTGCAGCGGACAATATCCGTATTCTTGCTGCTTCAATGGTTGAAAAAGCCAATTCCGGTCACCCGGGTGGAGCTATGGGTGGTGCTGACTTTGTAAATGTACTCTTCTCTGAGTTTTTAGTATATGATCCGGAAAATCCCCGTTGGGAAGGACGTGACCGTTTTTTCCTCGACCCAGGGCACATGTCTCCGATGCTTTACTCTACTTTAGCACTGACCGGCAAATTCACCCTGGATGAACTGAAAGAATTCCGCCAATGGGGAAGCCCTACACCGGGACATCCAGAAGTAGATATCATGCGCGGCATAGAAAACACCTCCGGACCTTTGGGACAAGGACATACTTTTGCAGTAGGCGCCGCCATTGCCGCTAAATTTTTGAAAGCGCGCTTCAACGAAGTAATGAACCAGACTATTTACGCTTACATTTCCGATGGCGGTATCCAAGAAGAAATCTCTCAAGGTTCCGGACGTATAGCGGGCGCATTGGGCTTGGACAACCTCATTATGTTCTATGACTCCAACGACATCCAGCTTTCTACCGAAACGAAAGACGTGACCGTTGAAGATACGGCTAAAAAATATGAGGCATGGGGATGGAAAGTTATCAGTATCAACGGTAATGCTCCGGATGAAATCCGTACTGCAATAAAAGAAGCACAAGCCGAGAAGGAACGCCCTACACTAATTATCGGTAAGACTATAATGGGTAAGGGCGCGCGCAAAGCAGACGGTAGCAGCTACGAAGCAAACTGTGCAACCCACGGCGCTCCGCTCGGCGGCGATGCTTACGTAAATACAATCAAAAATCTGGGCGGTAACCCTGACAATCCGTTCGTTATTTTCCCTGAAGTAGCGGAATTGTATGCTAAAAGAGCAGAAGAGCTGAAAGGAATCGTAGCGGAAAGATATACCCGAAAAGCAGAATGGGCGAAAGCAAATCCCGAACTGGCCGTTAAACTGGAATCTTTCTTCTCCGGTAAAGCTCCGAAAGTTAACTGGACCGCTATCGAACAAAAGGCAGGTAGCGCTACCCGTGCCGCATCTGCTACCGTACTGGGAACACTTGCCACACAAGTGGAAAATATGATTGTCGCTTCCGCTGACCTCTCCAACTCGGATAAGACGGACGGCTTCCTGAAAAAGACCCATTCTTTCAAGAAAGGCGACTTCAGCGGCGCATTTTTCCAAGCCGGCGTATCGGAACTGACAATGGCATGCATTTGTATCGGTATGTCGCTCCACGGCGGTGTAATCGCAGCCTGCGGAACATTCTTCGTATTCTCCGACTACATGAAACCCGCCATACGCATGGCTGCCCTGATGGAACAACCGGTAAAATTCATCTGGACACATGATGCGTTCCGCGTAGGTGAAGACGGACCGACTCATGAACCGGTAGAACAAGAAGCACAAATCCGTTTAATGGAAAAGCTGAAAAATCACAAAGGACATAATTCGATGTTGGTACTCCGCCCGGCTGATGCGGAAGAGACGACTGTTGCCTGGAAATTAGCAATGGAAAACATGTCTACTCCGACAGGTTTGATTTTCTCCCGCCAGAATATTGCCAACCTGCCTGCAGAGACAGATTACGAACAGGCAGCTAAGGGTGCATATATCGTGGCAGGTTCAGATGAAAATCCGGATGTGATTCTGGTAGCTTCCGGTTCTGAGGTTTCAACACTGGTAACCGGTAGTGAATTATTACGCAAAGACGGTGTAAAAGTACGTATCGTATCCGCCCCGTCCGAAGGTCTGTTCCGTAACCAACCTAAAGAATATCAGGAATCTGTCCTTCCGGCAGAAGCCAAGATATTCGGTCTGACAGCAGGTTTGCCTGTAACTCTCCAAGGTTTGGTTGGTTACCACGGCAAAGTTTGGGGACTAGAGTCTTTCGGATTCTCCGCTCCTTACAAGGTCTTGGATGAGAAACTCGGATTCACTGCCGAGAATGTATATAACCAAGTAAAAGCAATGCTCTAATGGAAACAATCGGATTAGCATGTGACCATGCAGGCTTTGAACTGAAAGAATATGTTCGCGGCTGGCTGGAAGCAAAGGGTTGGCTTTATAAAGATTTCGGTACTTATTCTACCGTAAGCGTGGACTATCCGGATTACGCCCACCCATTAGCCCTTGCTGTAGAATCAGGCGAATGTTATCCTGGCATTGCCATCTGCGGCAGCGGAAATGGAATCAATATGACTTTGAACAAGCATCAGGGAATCCGTGCCGCACTCTGCTGGAATGCAGAAATCGCCCATTTGGCACGCCGGCACAACGATGCCAATATCCTGGTAATGCCGGGACGTTTTATCAGTACCGAAGAAGCCGATATGATTCTGACCGAATTTTTCTCCACACAATTTGAAGGAGGACGTCATCAGAATAGAATTGAGAAGATTCCGGTAAAATAAAAATGTGAACAGGCATCCGATATTCTTCAAAAACTCATTTTTAACATCAACTAGAGACTATCTCAAAATAAAAATTGAGATAGTCTTTTTTTGAGGGAATGTTACAATCAGATTCAGCCCATAGTTAATAAGACTAATATTAAAATTAGTTCAATACAACTCTATCTTTCCAAATATACACCTATATTTCAATGTGATACAAGACTTACAATAAACAGATAACAGAAATAACCGCAGACTACAAATTTCAGCAAAGTACCTATTATAAAACCTATTAACGAACCTATCCCGGACTTTACAGCATGTGAAAATTCCCGATTGCCAAGCAATTCTCCGATTACAGCTCCTAAAAACGGACCAAGGATAATTCCCCAAGGCAGGAAAAGGAGACCGACAAAAGTTCCGATAACACATCCCCAATTTCCCCATTTACTTCCACCGCTATATTTACTCCCCAACATCGGAGTAAAATAATCCAATACCTGCAACACAACTACAATCAACAACCATACGATTAATTGCGTGGCAGTATACTGCACTTTATCCGTAAAATGAAGGAGGACCAATCCCACATAAGCAACAGGAGGACCGGGAAGAAACGGAAGAATACAACCCGTTAGTCCCACTATCATACAGAGGGCGCTTATTACGATTAAAATTATGTCCGCCATGATTTATGCACATTTAGTTTTGCACAAAAATACAGGAACTTTCCATAAAATCAAACCAGTATCTGAAATTATTTCCACCCTCTTCCCGTTCCTTCACTTTCAAAAACTAAATACTTTTTCTCTATTTGTCCTAATTTACGGATGAACAAACTATATCCTACAGTTTATCAGTCATCCAAAATATCAATTCACCTCCTTTCATGATATCCGAATGATAGATTCTGAAATTCTTAACCAGCTTGCCGTTCAATGTGACCGACCGTACATATTTATTTTTATCAGATAATCCTTTTGCCTGAACAGTAAACTGTTTACCCTCAGGTAAGGATATAGAGACTTCTTCCACCTGCGGCGCTCCCAAGATATACTCTCCTCCCACAGGATTCACCGGATAAAATCCCATCGCAGAAAAAATATACCATGCTGACATTTGCCCGCAATCATCATTACCGCATAAGCCATCCGGTTCAGGTTGATAAAAACGGTCAAAAACCTCACGAATAAGCTGTTGCGTTTTATTAGGTTGCCCCACATAATTATATAAATAAGCGACATGATGACTCGGTTCATTGCCATGTGCATATTGCCCGATAAGCCCTGTTACATCTTGTGTGAATCCTACATTCTTTTCCGAAGATTCCAAAAAGAATAAAGAATCCAATTTTTCCGCAAACTTATCTTTCCCTCCGAGTAATTCTATTAATCCTTCCACATCATGCTGCACATGCCAAGTATATTGCCAGGCATTCCCTTCTGTATAATCTCCCCCGGAAGTCGCCGCATGCGACAACAGCAATGTATTGAAAGGAGTGCGCCAATTGCCTTTAGAATCTTTTCCCCGCATCATCCCGGTCGATGAATCTAAAAGATGTTTATAATACAAGGCACGTTTAGAAAAATAGGCATAATCCTCTTCCTTTCCAACAGCCTTTGCCATCCGGGCTACACAATAATCATCATAAGCCGACTCTAAAGTACGTGACACAGACTCTTTGAGAACCAAATCGAAAGGATAGTATCCATACTTGTCATAAATTTCCCAGTCTGAATTCTGATGACTGACTGTCGAAGTGTTCCGAATTGCAGTGTACGCCTCTTCTGCGTCAAAACCGGTAAATCCCTTCAAATATGCATCAACTATCACTGGAATGGCATGGTTGCCTATCATACAATGGGTTTCTTTTCCCCACAAAGTCCATATAGGTAAACACCCCCATACTTGATAATGTTCCAACATGCTCTGAATCATTCCGTCCACTTTCTCCGGACATAAAATGGTATATAAAGGATGAGCCGCCCGATAAGTATCCCACAAAGAAAATGTGGAATAATAAGCCCCTGTTCCGGAAGTATATACACTGTCATTTGCTCCGCGGTATCGCCCGTCCACATCCGCCATATTGTTAGGCTGAATAAATAAATGATAAAGCGATGTATAAAAGTTTGTTTTCTGTCCGGCACTTCCTTTTATCTTCACCCGCGAAAACAAATATTCTCGTTATAAACAAAAAAAGAGAACCAAGGAATTCACTTTTCCACTCCTCGCCTATCCAGATATCGAATATACAAAGAAAACAAAACGTTGCAAATTTCCGTCCTCGTTTGCCCCATTTACATAAATAAAAACTATCTTTGCGTTTCAGAATCCCGAAAGATAAAAGAAATGGAGCAAATAGAAAACTTAAAAGAGCTTATCAATCAAGGGGATGTGGACACAGCTATTGAACAATTGAGCCAGCTTCTCCAAAATTCTTCTGTTGAAAAAAAGAAAGATACGCTCTACTATTTACGGGGAAATGCCTACCGAAAAAAAGGAAATTGGAAGCAGGCGCTGGACAACTACCAGTATGCTATTGAACTCAATCCTGACAGTCCTGCCGTTCAGGCAAGAAAGATGGTGATAGATATTCTCAACTTCTACCACAAAGATATGTACAATCAATAACAATAGGAATAAAGATAACGTAATAAAATAGAGATTATGGCAAAAATTAAAGGAGCAATCGTAGTCGACACGGAACGTTGCAAAGGATGTAACCTATGTACTGTTGCGTGCCCGCTCGATGTAATCGCCCTCAATAAAGAGGTGAATATGAAAGGCTATAACTATGCCTGGCAAGTAAAAGAAGATACCTGCAACGGATGCAGCTCGTGTGCAACGGTTTGTCCGGACGGATGTATTTCAGTGTATAAAGTAAAAGTAGAATAAAAGAAAAGAATATGGCAGAAGAAGTTGTATTAATGAAAGGAAACGAAGCCATCGCCCATGCAGCTATCCGTTGCGGTGCGGACGGATACTTCGGTTATCCCATTACCCCCCAATCGGAAGTGCTGGAAACACTTGCCGAACTGAAACCCTGGGAAACGACCGGAATGGTAGTTCTCCAAGCGGAAAGTGAAGTAGCAGCCATCAATATGGTATATGGAGGCGCGGGTAGCGGAAAAATGGTAATGACCTCATCGTCAAGTCCGGGTGTGAGCCTGAAACAGGAAGGAATTTCTTACATTGCAGGCGCAGAACTCCCTTGCTTGATTGTAAACGTAATGCGTGGAGGTCCCGGACTAGGAACAATCCAACCAAGCCAAGCCGACTATTTCCAGACTGTGAAAGGCGGAGGCCACGGAGATTACAGATTGATAGCCCTTGCTCCGGCATCCGTACAAGAAATGGCAGACTTTGTCGGTCTGGGATTTGAACTGGCTTTTAAATATCGTAATCCGGCTATCATCCTTGCCGATGGCGTAATCGGGCAGATGATGGAAAAAGTGGTGCTCCCCGCATACAAACCGCGCCGTACCGAAGCCGAAATCATCACGCAGTGTCCATGGGCGACGACGGGAAAAGCCGGTAACCGCAAACCTAACATTATCACTTCTCTGGAATTAAAACCAGAAGCGATGGAACAGAATAACCTCCGCTTTCAAGCCAAATACCGGGAAATAGAAGAAAATGAAGTCCGTTTCGAAGAAATAAACTGTGAAGATGCAGACTACCTGATTATCGCTTTCGGTTCAATGGCACGAATCGGGCAGAAAGCAATGGAAATGGCGCGTGAGAAAGGCATCAAAGTAGGTATCCTCCGTCCCATCACATTATGGCCGTTCCCAACCAAAGCAATCGCCTCTTATGCCGATAAAGTGAAAGGCATGCTCGTCACGGAATTAAATGCCGGACAGATGATTGAAGATGTCCGTCTGGCTGTTAACGGTAAAATCAAAGTAGAACATTTCGGACGCCTCGGCGGTATTGTCCCCGACCCGGATGAAATTGTCACCGCTTTGGAAGAAAAAATAATCAAATAACGAAACGATGAATCCTGATAAAATAAGAAACGTACTGAATATCATCTTCATGATATTGGCAGTAGCAGCTATCATCACTTATTTTGTGGCAAAAGATGATTTCAAAATATTTATCTATGTATGTGGTGCGGCAATTTTTGTCAAGCTGATGGAGTTTTTTATACGATTCACCAACAGATAAAGAGAAAAAGTTATGACTAAAGAAGAAATAATCAAACCCGAGAATCTGGTTTATAAAAAACCGACTCTAATGAATGATAATGCCATGCATTACTGCCCGGGTTGCAGTCATGGCGTAGTACATAAGCTCATTGCCGAAGTGATAGAGGAAATGGGGATGGAAGAAAAAACGGTAGGAGTCTCTCCAGTAGGATGTGCGGTTTTCGCCTACAACTATCTGGATATCGACTGGCAGGAAGCCGCCCACGGACGTGCCCCGGCTCTAGCCACCGCCATCAAACGCCTATGGCCGGACCGTCTCGTGTTCACCTATCAAGGAGACGGAGACTTGGCTTGTATCGGTACGGCCGAGACAATCCATGCACTGAACCGCGGTGAAAATATCACCATAATCTTTATCAATAATGCTATTTACGGTATGACAGGCGGACAAATGGCACCTACGACACTGGTAGGGATGAAAAGTTCTACATGCCCTTACGGACGTGACATCGCATTACATGGCTATCCCTTGAAAATGACAGAAATCGCAGCCCAACTGGAAGGAACCGCTTATGTAACCCGCCAGTCCGTACAATCCGTGCCGGCTATTCGTAAGGCAAAGAAAGCAATCCGTAAAGCTTTTGAAAACTCCATGAGCGGCAAAGGGTCCAACCTGGTAGAAATCGTTTCAACTTGCAGCTCCGGTTGGAAAATGACTCCGGAAAAAGCAAATAAATGGATGGAAGAACACATGTTCCCGTTCTATCCGCTGGGTGATTTAAAAGATAAAGAATAACGCTAAAAGCCAACAGAATATGAAAGAAGAAATCATTATAGCAGGATTCGGCGGACAAGGCGTATTGTCTATGGGTAAGATTCTGGCTTACTCCGGCCTGATGGAAGGCAAAGAAGTAAGCTGGATGCCGGCTTACGGTCCTGAACAACGAGGAGGAACAGCCAATGTCACCGTAATTGTAAGCGACGATAAAATCTCCTCTCCGATTTTAAGTAAATATGATACGGCAATCATTCTGAACCAGCCTTCACTTGAGAAATTCGAGAATAAAGTAAAGCCTGGAGGCATCTTGATTTACGACGGTTACGGAATCATCAATCCGCCTACACGGAAAGACATCCAAGTATACCGTATTGATGCGATGGATGCCGCCAATGAGATGAACAATGCCAAAGCATTCAATATGATTGTGCTCGGCGGTTTATTAAAGCTCAGGCCTATTGTCACTCTGGACAATGTAATCAAAGGGCTGAAAAAAACACTCCCGGAACGCCACCACCACTTGATTCCCATGAATGAAGAAGCAATCAAAAAAGGAATGGAGCTAATCCGTGAAGTCTAATCAACAGCCGCAATGCAAAATATAGATAATGGATAATTGATAATTATTAGCAAGGTAAAATAACGATGCAACATAATTTTCAATTATCCATTATCGTTAAATCAATTAAAGTAAGTATCTTTGCCTCCAATTATGAGACGAATCTTACTATTATATATATTATTTTCCGTTGTAGGACTGACAACTGTCCATGCACAGTTCAATACCGGCAGTCAACAAATCGACGAAAACGGATATGACCAATATGGTAACCAGGTAGACCCTGCCATGATTCCCGACAAACTGGACAGTGCAAATGTGGAAGTACAGGGATTACCGCCTAAGTTGTATATGTGGCGTATTAAAAACCAACTGGGCGACCGAACTATAATCCCCGCAGATACCGCCTACCATCATTTCCAGAATATAAATCTTACAGAAGGAGTTACGGGGCATTACAATCATCTCGCCAATATGGGTTCTCCCCGCATATCACGTATCTTTTTTGACCGTCGTTATCCGGAACCGACCATTTTCATGGAACCTTTTTCCAGTTTTTTTGTACGTCCCACAGAGTTCAACTTTACAAACAGTAATGTACCGTACACCAATCTGACCTATCATAAAGCAGGTAACAAAATTAACGGAGAAGAGCGGTTTAAATCTTATTTTTCCGTCAATGTAAATAAAAAACTCGCTTTCGGTTTCAATATCGACTACCTATACGGACGAGGTTATTACAACAACCAGAATACCGCATATTTCAATGCGGCTGTATTCGGCAGTTACATTGGCGACCGCTATCAGGTACAAGGCATATATAGCAATAATTACCTGAAAACAAATGAAAACGGAGGAATCACCGACGACCGGTATATCACTGCTCCCGAAGAAATGGCGCAGGGACAGAGAGAATACGAATCAACCAATATACCTACCGTATTAAACGCAACAACCAACCGTAACCATGATTTTTACGTGTTTCTGACCCAACGTTACAATCTGGGATTCAAGCGCGATATACCGCAAGCGGAAAACGACACCACTCCCGTTAAACAAGAATTTGTGCCGGTAACGAGTTTTATACATACCATTCAAGTAGAACGTGCACGGCACACTTTCAATTCCAATGACGAAGTCGATGAAAATTATTACCAGAACACTTATTTCGGCCAAGACAATGCAATAGTAAGAGACAGCACCACCTATATAGGAATCAAAAACACAATCGGCATTGCCCTATTGGAAGGTTTCAACAAGTATGCAAAAGCCGGTTTGACAGCATTTGCTTCTTATAAAATCAGCAAGTACACGCTTATGAACATGGATGGAAACCCCAATCCCGACAGATACAACGAAAATGAAATATTTGTCGGAGGAGAGTTATCCAAACGGGAAGGTAACGTCCTTCATTACCATGCCATCGGTGAAGTAGGACTTGCAGGAAAAGCTATCGGACAGTTCAATGTCAAAGGAGACATAGACCTGAATTTTCCATTATGGAAAGATACTGTCAGCCTCATAGCACGAGGCGAAGTCAGTAACCGCCTGGCTCCTTTCTACATGCGTCATTATCATTCAAAGCATTTTATGTGGGACAATGATATGGACAAAGAGTTCCGTACGCGCATTGAAGGAGAGTTAAGTATAGCACGTTGGAAAACACGTTTGAAAGTTGGGGTTGAAAATATCAAAAACTATACCTATTTCAATCAGCAGGCACTTCCGGAACAAAAAAGCGGCAGCTTACAAGTCTTGTCAGCAAGTCTTAACCAAGACTTTAAGATAGGCATTTTCCACTTGGACAACGAAGTCACTTGGCAGAAATCCAGCGACCAGACCACTCTCCCTCTCCCCGATTTATCACTGTATCATAATTTTTATATGCAATTCAAATTAGCGAAAAAAGTCCTCAGTGTCCAGTTAGGCGCAGACGTACGTTACTTCACCAAATATAATGCTCCCGCCTATATGCCGGCCATTCAGAATTTTCATTTGCAACCGACAGACGACCAGGTGGAAATCGGCGGTTATCCAATTGTAAACGTATATGCGAACCTGCATTTGAAACGTACCCGTTTCTACGTAATGATGTATCATGTAAACCAAGGTATGAGCAGGCCCAACTATTTCTTGTCCCCTCATTACCCGATCAACCCAAGCGTATTGAAATTCGGCCTTTCATGGAATTTCTATGATTAATAAACCATCCACAACCCATGATACCGCTTTCTAAATTAAAACTGTCCGGCTATTTAATTCCTGTAATCATTATTGGGGTGGCAGCAATTCTCTTTTTCCGTCAATATAACAAAAAAGAGCAATTCCAAGGACATCCCCGTGATTATGCAGCCATTGCCAAAGAGGGGATATTGCGTATAGCCACTGAATACAATTCCATCAGTTTTTATGTAGACGGTGATACAATCTCCGGTTTTCATTATGAATTAATACAGGCATTTGCCCGCGACAAGGGATTGAAAACGGAACTCACCCCTCTTATGAGTTTCGAAGAGCGGTTGGAAGGATTAAGTGAAGGACGCTATGACGTCATTACCTATGGCATATTAGCAACCAGTGAATTAAAAGATTCCCTACTCCTCACCTCTCCCATCATTCTTAATAAACAAGTTCTAGTGCAACGTAAAGAGAAAGGAGAAAAAGACTCACTTTATATCCGCAGCCAACTGGACCTAGCCCAGCGAACCCTTCATGTGGTAAAAGGCTCCCCTTCCATCCTGCGTATCCAAAACCTGGGCAATGAAATCGGAGATACGATTTACATCAAAGAAATTGAGAAATACGGTTCCGAACAATTAATTTCATTAGTAGCTCACGGAGATATCGACTATGCCGTATGTGATGAGAATATCGCGCAGGCAACAGCGGATTCCCTGCCGCAAATAGATATTAATACAGCAATCAGCTTTACGCAATTCTATTCATGGGCAGTCAGTAAACAATCTCCCGTCCTACTTGACAGTTTGAATACATGGCTGGATAAATTCCGGAAAGAAAAAGAATACCAGAAGATTTACCAGAAATACTTTCCATCCGATCTGATAAGCCGATATCCGCTCATTTGGACGCGCCTTATCCAAGTTAATAATCAAGAAAGTTGCTCTTGACAAAAAATAGCTTTATCTTTGGATGCTGTTAAAACAGATGCAAAGAGGTATTACAGTTATGAGTGAAAAGATTATTAAATGGGGATTCATAGGTTGCGGAGAAGTGACCAAGACGAAAAGTGGCCCCGCTTTCCAGAAAGTAGAACATTCGGAAGTCGTAGCCGTAATGAGCCGGGACGGTGCAAAGGCGAAAGCTTACGCTAAAGAAAGAGGAATCAAGAAATGGTATGATGACGCACAGGAACTGATAGACGACCCGGAAGTAAATGCCGTCTATATCGCTACTCCTCCTTCTTCACATGCCACCTATGCCATTATGTCCATGAAAGCCGGAAAACCGGCTTATATTGAGAAACCGATGGCAGTCACTTATGAAGAATGTACCCGTATCAACCGCATATCCAACGAAACGGGGGTTCCGTGTTTTGTTGCATACTACCGCCGTTATCTTCCTTACTTTCAAAAAGTTAAAGAGCTGGTAGAAAATGGGGTAATCGGTAATGTAATCAATGTACAAATTCGTTTCGCACAACCGCCACGCGATTTGGATTACAACCGTGAGAATCTTCCATGGCGCGTGCAGGCCGACATTGCCGGAGGAGGTTATTTCTATGACCTTGCTCCGCATCAAATAGATTTATTACAGGATATGTTCGGTTGCATTCTCGAAGCCAGCGGCTATAAGAGCAATCGCGGCGGACTTTATCCGGCAGAAGATACCTTAAGCGCATGTTTCCAGTTCGATAACGGATTAGTAGGTAGCGGCTCCTGGTGTTTTGTAGCGCACGATTCAGCCCGCGAAGACCGCATTGAAATCATTGGAGACAAAGGAATGATTTGTTTTTCCGTTTTCACTTATGAACCTATCGGCCTGCATACGGAACGCGGACGGGAAGAAATATGTATCGGCAATCCGGAACATGTGCAACAGCCTCTCATTCAAGCAGTGGTAGACCATTTACTAGGAAAATCAATATGCTCCTGTGACGGTGAAAGTGCAACCCTGACTAACTGGGTCATGGACAAGATTCTTGGAAAACTGTAAAATCAGTCCTTCCATCGCTTCTGTCCGTATATCATAAACGGACACATAAAACATTGCCGGCCTTTTTTAAGCCTGCCGTATCGGCAGAAATTTAAAGAAAGCAGTCCATCATATGTTGTTAGTTTTTTCTATCTTTGTAAAAAAGGTGAATAGAATAAAGCTAACCCTATATTTATTGCCATGACTAAAGAAGAATTAATGCGAAAAGCAATCGAGCTTTCAAAAGAAAATGTAAAAAACGGAGGAGGACCTTTCGGAGCGGTTATCGCCACTAAAGAAGGGGAAATCATTGCCACCGGGGTAAACCGTGTTACAACATCCTGCGACCCCACAGCACATGCTGAAGTCAGTGCGATACGTGCTGCGGCCGCCAAACTGGGAACATTCAATCTGAGCGGATATGAAATATATACTTCATGCGAACCTTGCCCGATGTGTCTGGGCGCTATTTATTGGGCACGGCTGGACAAAATATACTATGGCAATGACAAAACCGATGCCAAAAACATCGGCTTTGACGATTCTTTTATTTACGATGAACTGAAATTAAGCCCCGAAAGCAGAAAACTCCCCTCTGAAATCTTACTGCACAATGAAGCCATCGCCGCTTTCAAAATATGGATGGACAAAGAAGATAAGATAAAGTATTAAAAATCCGCAGCTCTCTATGATATGGGAAATGACACAATAAAAATCCCCGGAACTACCGTAGACACTCGGTACTCCAGGGATTTTTTACACACAAAAGTTATTATTGAAATTGAAAACTGTCCTTTATTAGATTAGAAGCGCATGCCAACCGTAAACAACACTTGGCTACGTGTATTAGTCACCTTAGTAGCCTCCGGTGAACCGATAACATACTGTCCGTCCTCTTCCGTAATATTGACAAACGGATAAAAGTCCGATTTATACGTAGAAAATTTATAAGCCAAATCCGCATAAAACATCGAACCGCGATAACCGATACCCAATGTATAATTACTCAACGATTTGGAATTTGAAAAATCCGTATCACTCTGAATCGAGTTAATCGGCAAATCCTTAAAAGCTTCTTTCTTAAACGCCGAAGAACTATAATTATACCCTGCACGAATAGCAAATTGCGGAATAACTTTATATTCCAGGCCCAAACGAACCGTACTAACTCCCTTCAACATCCAAGTTGTACTATTCTCATATTCAAAAGAAGAAGAATATCCTTCCGTATCCTTAAATTTCATGGAAGAATAGTCCTGATATTCATATTCAGCCCCTAAAGCCAGATTCTTACCGACTGTATATCCCAAACTCAGATTATAAGTCCAGGGAGTCTGAAAATGGAAAGGACGAACCATATCTTCATTACCCGGAAGTTTATCCCAAGAACGTACATCGTATCCTTCTATATCTCCGTCCACAATATCAAGCACATCGGAAACGACTTGCGCACTTGTCTTGTAGTCCAAACTGTAAAAAACCGGAGTATGTACAGCCAGTCCGATTCGGAAAGGAGAATATTTAAAAGGACGGATAATAGCTCCGAATTTCAAATCAAAACCGGAACCTGTTATTCTATTCCAGCTCTGCAAGTCATACCTTTCCCCATTTCCATAGTCCTCACTGTAAAAAGTATATTTATTATAATCTACAGAATACGCGCCGAGAGTCACGCCTAAATATACCCGGTCATGCAAATTGAATGATACATTAAAATCATACTGGTCGATTCCACCGCGTTCTTCCGAACGGAAATTTGCATATCCGTCATTCAACATTCCTTCATAATGTCCGGGAGATCTATACAGTTTATTGCCATTTATATCTTCACACTGTTCACCATCTTTTATCCAAGGTTCATTTTTCTCCCCGTCCGTCATCTCGCGTGTCGTAATATCTCTAATCAATCCTGCATCAGCTCCCAAAATAGAAAGCCATCCGATATTATTATCCATGTAAGGCAAATCTCCCCAACTCGTGATACCACGCGCCTGTTCAGCCATCTGAAAAGTCTGTGAATAACTCCCCAGATTCCCCTCCATCATCATATTACTATTAAATGATTTTGCCTTATGGTAATTAAAACCAAAGTTCACAAAACGCAACGGAGTCGTATTGCCTATCTTGGAAGAAAAGACTAATCCGATATTATCAAAAGCCCCTTTTGTCAAATCAGCATTCAGCTTCTTCCCCATATACTTACTCTCTGTTCCATAGAGAGAAAAGCCAAAAGAAGTCATTACATCACTACTTCGATAAAGACCGATACCTGCCGGATTTGTCCCCATTGTAGAGATTTCCCCGCCAAGGGCGCTCATAGCTCCTCCCATACCGACAAACCGGGCAGTTCCATTCAAATCCTTTCCCGTAAATTTGGCACCGTCATAAATAGTCTGCGCCATTCCCCAGGGTGCTGCTATCAATATCCCCAGAGCGGTTAAAATACATATCTTTTTCATCCTTTTCAAAACCATTTAATTAATACTTATCTTCTGGCACTGCTACTACGGGAAGAACCTCCACCCGATGACCTGGAAGCACCGCCTGAATAACTGCCTCTAGAGCTTCCTCCTGACGAAGCGGGAGAATAACTACGGGAAGATGAAGAGCGGGAACTGCCATAAGAAGAAGAACGAGAACTACTTCTCGGAGAATAACTACGCGGTGTTGTAGAACTGCCACGATTATATGTCGACCTTGCGCTGCTACTCCTCGTCGTTCCGGAGGAACGGGAATAGCCGGAAGAGCGAGTTGCTCCGGAAGAACGTGAATACGAAGGACTTCCGGTACTCCGCGTACTACTTGGGCGAGAATAAGTTCCGCTCCTACGACTGCTTGAACTACTGCGTTCACCGGAAGAACGTGTACCTACCACACGCCTGGCCGTAGAACTTCTGCTATAAGTAGAGCCGGAAGAACGGACAGCGCTCCCTTCCCGACGGACAGCATTCCCTCCACGAACGGCGGAACTCGTTCTGGTACTTGAACCGTAACGACGAACCGTAGAAGGATTTCTATAACTGCTTTGCCCATAAGAACGACGATTGGTATAAGTCGGACCGGCCCAATGACCACCGCCCCAAACGGGAGCGCCATGCCAATGGTGGTGATGTCCCCAATAACCGCCGCCGTACCAGCCACCCCAGTAGCCACCATGCCAACCGCCCCAATAGCCCGGATAATACCCCCAAGCATAATAAGGACGCCATCCCCAGCCATAGTTCCATCCCCAACCGTAAGAACCGTAGCGCCAATCCCACCAAAGCGGATTACTGAATGTCGGAAACGCATAAGCATAGAGACCGTCGGTATATACATTCCAGTACCAAGAATTCGGTCCGTAAACAATATCCCAATACAACGGGCTACTGATACTAACGGCAAAACGTGGGTTACGGAAACGGATAATGCGTTCTGCATATTCATAATCTTCCTGTGTACCGTTGAATTCACCGGTCACCCATTCCCCGTCCAAATCCGACTCGGATTTCTCCTTTATGTACAAAGTATCGTTATTCATCACGAACTCATTGTCACGTGCATCGTAACGGCGGTTATATTCATCCACATCCCGTATTTTTCCTTTACGGTCCTGAATCACGACCGTAGTACCCGGTGAAGTATAGATGTTAGTCACTTGCTTCTTCGTTTCCTTCTTAACCGGAGTTTCCTTTTTCTCCTGTTTTTCTTTTGACGGTACGAAGTAAAGGTCGTCATCAACGCTTTGTGCAAAGATACCTATCGGAAGGCACAAGGCAAACAGCAAGAAGTAAACAATCTTTTTCATATCATTTAGGTTTATGTAATTACTTAAACTTATTCATGTTACAAAGATAAAGAAGAGATTTATCGTTTAAGGAAGATTTTCCCCAAAGGGTTATAGGGAAATCCCTATTTGTTAGGGAACAAATTTAAAAAGGTCTGATTTACAGCGAACTATTTAATAATCAATTAGTAACAAATTATGTTAAACGTCACTTTTGAGGTCATTTTATTACCGAAAAATTGTCGAAACACATTTTACATTACCATTTTATTGTCGAAGAATTATGGCAAATCTATTTCCGACAATTGTCCCAGGTAAAGTACTGAAGGACAATACACATAAAGTAAGAATCGCGTTGTCACATAACGGAGAAACACGTTATATTTTAACGGATATTAAAATTGACTCTAGCAAAGAGTTCAAGAATGGCGCCATCATAAAAAGAAATGATGCAACATATCTTAATACTAAGATAAGAAAGTTAGTTGATAACTACCAAAGGGCTTTGGATTCAATAGAATGCCAGGAGTGTATGACATGTTCACAACTGATAGATGCCATCAAAGGAATAAAGAAGGCGAAATACATGACACTCGAGCATTTATATGAAGAATACCTGGATACTCATACACTTGCAGAAGGTTCTATTTCAATGTACGACAAAGGAGTAAAGGCACTCCAAAAGTGCATTGGCAATAATGTCAGCATTGCAAATATTAACTATCTCACAATTATCAAATTCGAGCACGAATTACGTATTGCAGGACTACGTTCAGATACTATTAGAATGAGACTGTCTGTTATACGTCTACTCATGAGATTTGCGCTTCAATGCCATTTTATATCATACGAAACATATCCATTCGCAACATACAAGATGCCGGATAAGTCAATCAGGGATATTTGGTTATCCATAGATGAGATAAAAGCGATCAGAGATACACAATTCTCAAAAGAGAATCTTATACGCACAAGAGACATATTTATGCTCTCATACTATCTTGGCGGCATTAATCTCGCAGATTTAATCAACTACAACTTTTTAACCTGCAATGGCAAAATGATATATCATAGAAAGAAAATAATGAGAGACAATAAATCTATCGCTCCAATTGTATTCAATATACCTAATGAAGCCAAATGGATAATCAATCATTATCTTAATGATGAAGGGAAATTGCAATTCAGACAAAGACACAAAAATGAAACAATTAAAAATATATACGCTTCTTTAAATAAGAATCTAAAAACTATTCAAAAAGAACTAGGTATAGAAAAAACTCTGATGTTTTATTCTGCAAGAAAATCATTTGCCCAACATGCTTTCGATACTGGAACACCGACAATGATTATTGACTACTTAATAGGACATTCTGTTTCTAGTTCAGCTAAGGGCTCAATATACCACTATGTAAGAGCAACACCTGAGGTTGCAAATGCAGCATTGCGAAAAGTATTGGATAATCTAAAATAATTTGTACCTTTGCATCATCAAGATAACACGGACATAATTCCGATTATTTTGGTTTGACTTGGTGAGGGGGTGGTTCCCCTCACTTTTTTTATGTACATACCGAACTTTATTCTCAATTCAATAGTAACACCTATGTAACCCTTCCAGAGAGTTTGATTGTGTGCTGTTGATAGGGAGGGTTACAAAACCAAGAGGTAGCCGAATAGCTACCTCTTCTTCGCTTTTCTTATTCAATCATCATTTTAATGCAAATTTACGCTTCACAAATAGCTTACTGCGTGTAAAGTCATGAAAATCAATTATTATTGCTAATTTCTTAACTTCTCTTTCATTTCGCAGATTCTTAATAACCTTTGTGAGGTCAGTATATTCAAAACGTAACCAATGGCAATAAAACTCCCTATCTATTTATCCAAGGAATATCAGCATCTGTCCGTTCACCACTCTTATGACAATCATATAAACGCTTAAGGATATTCTCCTCAAAATTCTATCGAGATATACACATCTGTTTTTCCGTAGTAATTACCTCTACTTCATATAGATAGTCAAATACGTCTTTAACAGATACAAAGATTACTCCATCTTTTTCAATATATCCAATCTTCTTTGCCATAATGTCTAATTTTAAAGTTGCACAAACTTACTCATATCTTCGAGAATAGTACTTTTTAAAGCATATAAGTAAATTAAACTATGAATACATACTTTATATATGAAAATACAAGAAGATAAACACAAAATAAAACCCCAACTACCCTTAGTCGAGACTCATTCTTAATGGAATAAATAACGCATTGTCTCCCATTCTCGAAAACTAGCAACTTTCCATAGAGAGATGATACAACAAGTATCCCCACCTGCACACAAATATACCATTATTTTTTTAACTTGAATACTATTCTGTCAATTATTAAAGAACATAAAAACTAATGGCTATAGCATTTAACAAAGAGCATAAAAAGTTAGTCTATTCAGTCACTTATTTTTTACTGGTACCAAAGGAGAACAACTTTCTCGGTTTACAACTATATCACGCATATTAAGCTTATTATTAAAATTACGAGATATATTTTTTATCATATCAGCATAGTTATCAGAATATCTCCTATCAGACCTTTTTTCAAACTGATGATAAAAAACCTTTATGGATAGACAATTATCATGTTCAAATAAAGTATTTAATAAGGTTCTATCAGAATTTCCACAAGAATGCCCCATTACAAATACCTGATATGGTCCTAATGCTATAAATTTCAACAATTCTCTATAGTTCTTTGTTTGATGATATTTTATAGACTTAATATTTTCTAGAAAATCATTATTTTGTAATCCTTCTATTTTTCTATAATCATCATCCAATTCATCGCCATATCCAAAGATAATAGGATTATTTTCATTATCTAATTCCCCGTGGATATTGATTATTTCATTACGGTTATCACTTGCATATAATTTTTCTGCAGTCTTTGTATAATTAAAGTTGAGAATTAATGTACTTGGTATAAGGTACCTCTCTTTAAAAGATTTCTTATCGATATGTTTCTCAATGAATAACATTTGTTTTTCCTTTTCTGTCATACATAAATTGTACTGCAGATAATTTTCTCGATCACATTGGAAGTCTGTATCATCTCCTGAATGGAACATGTCTGAAAAAATAGAATCAACAAACACTGTTTGTTTACAAGTCGCAATTTCATCAAATTCTACAAAACTTGAAAAAGCTTCTTGGATTGACCGGTGTATGCTTATTTTTGTATTTTTAGTGACTTTGGTTAAGTACTCCTCTAATAGTCCTTTAATATCATCAAATTCTTTGTTTAATGTCCGAATGCTTTCACTTTGTTTTTGAGGATTTCTTTCTTGAAGTAGTTCTTTCAATGCATTATAATATTCATTTTCTATATCTACCCAATTAATGAGGGAACATTGACGAGATATACGTTCAAAAAATCGATTTTTAAACTTTAGATAAGCTGCAATAGTCGTATTAGAACTATTATATCTAGTAATTAGTGTACACAAATCTCCCAAAGGGCTACCCTCTTGATATGGAAAATATTCTTTTTCAGTATCACTTTTACCACATGTCTTAATATTCACAAATTTATCATCATAGTCTCTTAACGAATGGCTTGTTCCATATTGTTGGTCCAATAGCTGCCAATACCTACCATATACTTTTTCTCTAACAGTTATCCAATAATCATCTATAAAATCCCGGTATCCAGTTTTTAATTTATGTGCAATATCAAAACCGTTATCAATAATTATAATTCTATT
Organism: uncultured Bacteroides sp.; assembly: GCF_958445495.1. Taxonomy (GTDB): domain Bacteria; phylum Bacteroidota; class Bacteroidia; order Bacteroidales; family Bacteroidaceae; genus Bacteroides. The sequence continues at coordinate 43,619 of NZ_CAUCSQ010000020.1, forward strand.
CATGCCAAAAACTAATTAATTGCCTAAATGTTTCTTTATAATTCTTGTCATTTCTTCTAATAGTTCATTCCTTACATTAGCACTTAATTGACGAGTATGTATAACAAACTTACTTCCACTGATATCATGGTGAGTATAAAACCAATTACCTTTATTAAACCAAAATTTACCGACATCATCACCATCATAAGTAACACCGAAAATATCATCTATTTCACGGATATTGTCATTATTCTGAATATAATTAGAATGTGCCAGTACAATCATAGGAAAGTTCCGAATGAAAGGAGATATCCTGAAAAGTTCTTTCCAGTCAGAAATTCCACTTTTATCAGTTCAAGAAATTCGAAGGTTTGGAGTATCATTTATCTCAGTGGTGAACATTTAAGTCGAGAAATTGACATAATATTTTTGAAAGCCATCACCATTACAGATATAATCTTTCAAATTCTGATACTTACTCCAAGTATTTACTCCCCAACTTTTTGCTACATCAGCGTTTTGCCTTATACCATGACAAAGTTCCATTATTAAATACACTATTCCACATGGACGCATTATCATTATAAAAATGGGCAAGCTTTTCTAATGCTGACTCCTACCATTAATATTTTAGAAGTAGGAGCTCCCTAACCAACATATTTGCCATTTTTGATTACAATAATTTACAAATTCCTTAAATTCATCTGAGTATTCCATAACTTATCAATTTTATTTGGACAAATATATATGATTATTTTATATACAACAAATAATAATTAAAAAGCCCCGAATCAGAGGGACGAGGTGAAAATATATATGCGAAATTATTTTTTAAGATTACCTAATATTACTATATTGTTATTTGAAGTATTCATAAAATCTTTATCATCTGTCACAAATTTAAAAGATGAATGTCTACATAACTCTATGTAATAGCTATCATTAAAATCTATATCTATAAAATGAGAAAGAATCGATTGGATATTTAAAGCATTGAAGTTATCAGTACATTTCTCACACAATACCAATATTTGATTTATCGCAGCACAAATACTTGCAACTGTATCATGATACCTTTGAGATTTTCTATATACTTGTTTATAATCTAAATCCGTTTCTAATGATACTTCCTTCACTTCATTCTTCTTCCATAAATTATAATCCAGTTTAATACTTACATTCGCAAATTCAGAAATAACTAAACTATTTATCCATATAGTAGCATTTACTTGACGAACAGACTGCAAAAAAGAAGAATATATTTTCTGTTTACTCTTATCGTGATTACCTATTGGGCAAAACAAAAACACCCAAATATTATTGTCAAAAAAGAAATTATCCATACTTTTAGGGGCGTAATTCCTAATATCTATGCAATTATTCCCCATCTAAAATTTCTTTTGTAGTCTTAGAAAATTCCTGTTCATTTTTAAAATATTCCTTTGCCCTATCCGTTACTTTTTTGAACAACGGTAAATCGTCCTTACTCACATTAGACAAAAATAGACGGGATGCCAACTCTTCCGAATTGAAATCATTATACAATTGTCCAATAGCAGCATTTAAAAAAGCAGAAGTCAACAAAGTTATACCAGAAAAATCAATAGTTACTTTTTGGTATCGTTCCAACAATAAATGAATACGCTGATTAATCTTATCTCCTTCATCAGAAGATACAGCAATATCTAATACAGTATACTCATTAACTTTTAATATAGCATTTTCCTCTTTCATATTCATGGTACAAAATTACTAAAATATATCATTCATAGTCAAATTAGCCTCACTTTTTAACTGATAAAAGCAGCTATCATCAAAATTGAACTCAATATTAACGATAGTCCCTGGGAAATTGTTCTTAAGTGCGTTCATACGTACTCGATTTCCACGATATTCCCAATATCCATTTGATGATATTATTTGCATTACTCCATTATTTAGCTTTATGAATTCAAGAATTAGACTTAAGCCTAATCCTCCTGTCCTTCCTATTTTAGTCGTATTCCCATATTTTATAGCCCAATCTATAGCCGTACAAGCATCAAATTCTTCTAAAGGGAAATGGAAATCATTAACATTCTTATGAATAGTTTGTCCTACGTCAACGATTGTTATATCCAATCGAGCAGGACTTTTTCGCGGATAATATTGTCCACAAGTATGAATAAATTCACATTTCCCATGAGTTCTCGCATTTTCAAATATTTCAAAAATACTCTCAGTAATTCTTTTTCCAAGCAATAAACTATGCTTAGGAAAGTCTGATTTTGAAAGAAGTTCTCTTTTTATATAACCATTAAAAGCATTATCTTGATTATGCTTAAATCTTTGAAAACTAACAACCGTTCCATTGTGGTTATCGGGTAAATCTAAATAATTACTTCCTATAAATCCATTTCTTGTCAGTATATCTATTAAAGAATTAGACATATTAGAACAAGCTATTTTGACTCTATTTTTTTCCATCAGCAAATAAATAGCTCCTAAAACCGCACACAAATTAGCTTCAAACCAACGATTTGAGGAGAAATCCAAATAAATTGTGGTATCACTATATTCTTTCATTTGATGGTATATTGAGACTAATTGCTCATATCCTTCATAATTACTCCCTATACTTGTCCCTATTTTTATTTCTGGCATACTTTGATTATAAAATTGCTGTAAAAATAGAAATAAAAAAAGAAATGAGAAATATAATCTAAATAAAAAGAACTACTATTACAAATTATAGTTGCCCCACATAAAATTATTCCAAAAGGATATATCTTGCCTGCTCATTTACTCTTTCGTCTATACACCAACCACCTAACAATAACAAAAACTGTGACTATAATCAAACCAAACGACCATCCACCTAATTCCATTTTAATAGATTGCCAACGGGTTAATTGTTTCTCTACAGGAAAAGGAACCTGCACGGAATCAGTCTTAATTACTGTATCCGTACTATTCACATGCTGATACCTATACAGATACTTATATCTATACTGATATACGGTATCACCTCTGACAAGTACATAGATGCTATCCTGATTATAGATGCTGTCAACCCGTATACTATCACGTACTTTATATTCGGTTCTCACAGTCTCTACAGGGATATATTGAGTCCGACATGAAGCAAACCATATTCCCGACATCAGGAACATGGTTATATAAATCAAGGCTTTCATAGCTTCAAATACTTAACGATTCCTTCAATGTGTATCCGGGCGACTGTATCTTTACCCTCCCGAGACAAAAGGTATTCTACATCATCCTTGTTATCCTGGAAGAAGTTTTCAGTCAGTACTGCCGGGCAATTTGTATCTCGGCAGATAGCAAGGTTTTGCTGCCAATACAGTTGTCCGGGCATAGGTTTACGAACAGATACAGGAATACATTCTGCTGCTTGAGCCAAGCAGTCAGCCAACTTCTTGCTATTACCTGACGCATTGTTCGACACAAATACACTCCATCCTTTTGCTTTCATCCAACCATCACCGGAGCCGGCAGCGTTACAATGAATCGAGATAAGAATAGCCTTCTTCCCCGTTGTACTGTAAATAGCATTTGCCCGTCGGCACCGTTCAGATAAAGGAACGTCCGTATCTTCATTCACAATTCGTTCTGCATCAATTCCCAGTTTTCGTAATCCGGACACTACCTTATCAGCTATTTCACGTGAATACGCCCACTCTCTTAATCTTCCATCCGGTGAACGCTTACCTAGAGTATTCTCACCGTGACCGTTATCAATCAATACTTTCATATTTTTTCTTCTTTATCTAATTCATTCTCGATTCTATCTATTATTCCCTGTACGTGTGTAGGCGTAGCCCTTTTAAACTCAAAGCGTATCACATGATAAATAATACGGAACGCCCTGTTTTTAGGATAAGCAATTATCAAGTTCTTAAATGCATTCTGAAGATACACATAGGAGAATACATACGTAATAGTCTTGATAACTAACAAAGAGTTCTCACCGTCTCCTATCAAGGTCATAAAGGAGAAAACAACCTCTATGATTATAAGATAAAAAAGAAGTTCGACAAGGGCATTCTTAAACTTGCTCCATTTGAAGTTTTTACAACGTATAATCGAAACGCCGTCAGCTCTCATTCCACACCAAATATTAAATCCAAACATTATCACCAATGCTATAAGGAAACCTTTGGTCGGTGTTAAATAAGCAAGAAGAGAACTGAACATCGAAACGAAAATAATTCGTATCTGGTCTACATTAAATAGCTCATACAACCATCTCATAATCCTAATTTTATAAAATTGAAGCTATAAATGTTGAGAACACAGTAATCAACCCTGGCAATAAAACAGTAGCTAACGCATCGAGCCAGTCAAAAACATATCCACATTTCTTTTGAATGTACTCAACTACCAATGCAGCAATAACAGTCGTCCCTAAAGAGACAATAGCTGATTTACAAAAAGAGAGACCTAACAGCAAAAAACAGAAGGCAAGCATCATAACAAAAATAAACATTCCAGCCTTAACGTGTGCAGGCCGGTTAGATTTCAAAATCCAATCATACAATACTTTTATACCCATACTCATAAAGTGTTTAATTATTAATAAAATATTCCGTATAAGACAAATGTATTGAGTATAATAACAGGTTTCTCAATTTCACAAAATCTTGAAAATCTGTATAGAGATAAACTTCTATAAAACAACAAATTAGAAATCTTATCTTTTTAAGGATACTAAAAAGTATCTCTTGAACAATTGATATATTGAAAGTATTAATCTGTGAACATATAAGAGGTCGATTTGCTCAATATCGTCAGGAACTGTCTCCCCCATACATTGTAAGACAAACACGATAACGTCCAATATTTCTCTGAATCTGCTGCATTGTCGGTTTTTGAGGGTATTCCAGACCTACCATTTAACACTCTTTTCTCTAAAACATTTTAAAACAAAAAGCCCCGGATAGGGGCTTTCCAAACGTAATCAGCCAAGAGATAAAGAATCTATTGCGGAAACGGGACGAACCCGGCCTGCGCTAGACTTGGAGTAGGTATAAACAGAGCCGTAGTTCATAAGCACGCTCCAAGCGCTGAAGGAGTCGTACTCAGTACTGCTCCAATACCAATCGGCTGTTAAGATATTTGGACTACCCGACAATGAGGTCAGAAGCTCGTTGATTTCAACCTTATATTTAGCGATAATCATGAGTTCTCCCTCACTGGGAAGATACCAGCCGGTTTTGTCTTCGAGCCCGTCCTGTTCAAGCGTACACGCTTTATAACTCTTCGCTGCTTCAGCGGCAGGAGCGCCGACAATACCATTATTATCCTTGATACCGGCGGTTACATCTATGATAGCGGCGGTATTCTGTTTTCCGTCTGCCGTTTCATAAAGCCCTTGATTACTGATTCCATAGTTCTTGACGCCACGGATGTCCGTACCGTACGCTCCCCACTTGAAAGTACGTCCGCCTATGTCATCAATACAGTCACTTTTGGCTATGACAAACTGACGACGGTCAGCACGGATACGGAGACCTATACGCAGGTATTTTGAACGGTTATTGGCGCTAAGAGAGTTCCACTCCTCAGTCGTGAAAAACATGCTTGCCCCGTCAGCAATCCGGAGGGTGGCGAAGGACAGGTCAAGCAGGCCGCCAGACCACCTGATATATTTTGCGATATCGCCCGCAGGCGTACTTTCAGTTACACTGCTAAAACCGATTTCCTGCAAAACGCTGATTTGGGAATGTTTGTTCATACGCAAAAGATATGCGTTTTCATTATTCTTGTCTGTCATAAATAGCATAATATGTTAATGGTTAGTCTTCCGATATTGCCCTCACATGGAGAAGGCTTGTATTTTTATTTTGCGTAAGCATACGTCCCGTATCCGGTTCACACGTCCATGCGCTGGACACATCATAATTGGTACTCGTCCAGTAATATTTGTCAGTCAGCAGCATACTGTCGCTGCTCCAAAATACACGCAGCATTTCGTTTATCTGCTCGCGGTAACGATACAGAATCATCATATGCCCGGAGGAAGGCAAAAACCAATCCGTATCATCTTCAAGACCGTCGCTCTCTAGTGTGAACGCTTTATACGCAACGGCAGCTTCTGCGGCGGGAGCGCCTTCGATACCGTTGCTGACCGTACCTTTCAGAGCGCTTAGGATTAAATGGGTATCCTCTTTACCGGTAAAACACGTGTACGCTTTACCCAAAATCTTTTGGGAAAGCCCGTCGATTGTCTTACCGAGTCCGCCCCAATAAAAACTTGTTGACAGCCCTTCGGCATAACATTCCTGTGCCGCTATGACAAAAGACTGGGAATGTGCACGGACAAACAGACCGCGGCGGATAAACTTCAATTTGTTCGAAAGAGTCAGGGAATCCCATTCCTCACGTGTAAAATACCATTTCGAATTGTCTGAGATACGGTTACAAGCGACACGCAAGTCCAGCAATCCGGAGGCCCAACGTATCCGGTCAGGAAACTCACTGGCACGGGAGGCTTCCGTAATATCGGAAAAGCCCACCGCCTGCAAAGATTTTACTTGTTCCTGCTTATTGAGGCGCAGCAGGGTCGCGCTCTGTTCATTTGTCATAACTACTTATTGATTAAATCGTTTATATCCATGTTTTCTTCTATGAAACGTTCAAGGTATTCATTATAGGATTCACCGTTATAGTACTCAAGAACTTCATTGATGTTCTCTAAGGTTATTTCATTATAATAGGGTTCACCGCCGTAAGATTCACTATTGAATTTATCAATTTCATTAATAAAAGCAGAAAGGGACATTGTTATTTTCAAACCATCAAAATACGCCTTCAGGGATTCCAGTTCTTCATTTTCTATCACAATATTCAAGCGGTATTCACCCAACAAGCAGCACCGGGCCGTATTAGCCCCGTTCTCATCCACACCACCATATCTTTGGAATCCGGAAAGGAATGAACGGTCACCTTCCATATCAATGCCGGTTACACGAAGATATTTGACGGCCACACATTTTTCAACCAGGATATTCCAAGAAATCAGTACACAATCTTCAATGAGCAATCTAGTAAGGTTAGAGACGCTTTCAAACGTTATTCCGTTATTCGATAATTTATTCAAATTACGCAACTCCAGTGTTTGAACAGTAGATGGAAGTACCAACCGGGAAAGTGGAGCACCTGAAGCAAAAGTAACACCTGCAAGTGCAGTCTTATTAGCTATGAATGTTTCCAGACGTCCATTCTCCGACAAATCCAGGTTAGTGAAAGCCGTGGACTTCAAGCCGGCCATCGCAAGATAACGCAGGTTTTTACAGCCGTTTACCAGGATTGCGTTCAAGGTTGTCTGTGTCTTTGAACAACTGACATCCAGCCGTTGAAGTCCGCGACAGGTATTAAGATTAAGCGTCTGTAGAATAGCATGGGAGACATCCGTCAAATCCAGGTTCTTGATTTTGCTCGCACCGTAGATATACTGCGGGTCGTTAACAATCAAATCCTGTTTGAACGTCAGTTCTACGGTCGAGTCCTCATCTTCTGCCAATACAGCCGACTGCGTTGTTGTACCGGACGTGTAGCCATAACCGAAATAATATCGTTCCAAGGCCGTAATCTTGAGCTTACGGTTATCGGTAGAAAATTTATAGCCAAAATAGCAAGCGAAAGAATCCTGGCGATATGTTCCGGCAACATACTGAGCGTCAAGCAAGGCAAAACGGTTCTTTATCATAAAGGTCCTGTGAGCGTAGCGGCTTCCCTGCATGGCATACAGATAGTCATAGAACTTGGCTCCTTCAAGGGTTTCAACGCCTTCAATCAGGGGGGTGATGTATTTAAACTCACCGTCTTTATTGTAGATCCGTTCACACCAGTTACCCATCATTTTGACATTGAACATTTCCAGGACTTCTTCTGTACTCATATTGCTACGAATCACTCCGGCAACCTCCATCAATTTCTCCTTTAGTCCGGTACGTACCAAATCCCAAAGGACACTATCATGTCCGGCAAATGCATACGAACCGATAGAATCGTCAAACGTTTCATGCGTGATGATATAACCGTATTTCAGGACAGAATCATTACGGACTCCCAACAGGGTATCCATATCATACGGTAAAATGTACCAGCGAAGACCATCCCAGGTGCTGAACATCATGTTCTTTGCCCGGCTATCGACACCCATGAGGTAATCAGTTATCAGATACCAGCCACACAGGAAATTGACATCAAAGTAATCGGTGACCTCTGCCGCGAATTTTGCAGGATTACCCTTACAGGATTGCACCCATTCCCATAAACGCCTTACGGCCGCTTTGTCTTCCTCATCAGCATCCTCCCACTCCCTGTCCGGCTTGAATCTAAATTCAAGTCCTTCTGCAAAATTTTCGGCGGTAATGTTGGAAGTGCCGAAAAGACAAAGCGGATGGGAGTTATTCAAGAACTCAAGACAAATACACTTGTTACGGGTTTCTCCCAGGGTGGCAGCATCATTGAAGCCTTCAATTCCCTCGAATCCGTAAACTATATGCGAATCCGATTTCTCATTATTAAAGTTATACTTGCCGTAATAGGCTTCATTGCAGAACAGGTCAAACGGTTCGCCATCCACTCCGATACGGACGTCATACGGTCCGGTATATGCTGCCTGGGGCGGTGTGAGGAAACCGCACTTGCGCCAAACGTCACAAACGAGACGGACGGCTCCGGTATTGTGGGTGGAGGATGAATCGGAGAAGTCAGCTTTGAAACAGAAAATGCTGACTGGCCGTGCGCCCGGTTTGAAAGAATACGTCAGGTCTGGTACATTAACCCCGTTAACTTCAAGGGTAGTACCGTATTTCCCGGAACGTTCAAAGTAAATCCTGTAATTCTTACGAGGATATGTGGTAGAGGACGTACCCTGTATCCGAAGCCCCGCATTACGAAGAATGAAATCATATTCCTTTCCATACTTGGAATAGAAATAGACATGGACGGGCACTTCAAATTTCTTATTGTTGGTTGCATTAACGAGATCAACATCGCCCACGATGAGCATCACGCTCTTGCCTTGAGCACGCAGTTTTTCAATATCCACATCCGTGCCTTCATCATTCATCACATCGTTTTTCCGAAACAATGTGACCATTTCCTCAGCAGTCGGACGGTCAACGAAGTAGTTGGTCAGTTCCTCATCATCAGTCAGGGAACGCTTGTAAACGCGAAGATTCTTCAAGTCTACATCCGCAGCATCCGAATGGACCGTTATGGTAGCAGCTTCTTCCTGGCGGAAACTTTCGGTTGCCGCATACTGCTTACCACCGCATCTGATTCCGTTGACATACAACTCCAACAGACGTTTGGGCGATTTTGGATTAATGACGAAAGCTATCTTCAAATCCAGGTCAGAGGCAAACAGGGTACTGACTTCGGAGCCGCCGGAAGCAAGCATCCTCGCTTCCTGAGTTGTTACCTGGAAACCAATTCCTCCCGACATACAAGAGAGGATAATGCCGTTACGGTCTGTCACGTTGGAACATTTCAGTTCAAATTCATAAGTAGCGCCGTTGGTCGTGGCATCGGTAGAAAACGGTCTATAGTCAATGTCGATGGATGCGCCGTTGGTCAGTTTCAAGGTATCCCCGGTCCAACCGTTTGACTTCCAGTCAAAGCCCGTAAAGCTCGTTTCTACATTTTCATAGCTCCAGGATGCCGGATTCCCTTCGGTATTGCTACGTCCTGAAGCTATTAACTTCAAGGTCAGGTCAGCCGTTATTTCTTCTATGTCAATGGATGATTTGGCTACGTCAATGCAGAACGGATATTCCGTTTCACCGCACATAAACTTCATGTCAATCCGTTCCTGTTCCGTGAAGCGATTTGAGTACATCTGGATGGTACGCGGAACACTGACAGTCTGGCTTAGTTTATCATTCCGGTACACGGTCAAATCAACCGGGGTCCTTTCCTGGGCATAAGCTATAAAGTCAAATTGCAGTTTCTCATACTGACCAACCACGATATGCGGATTCAGATGTTCCGTTTCATCAAAGATGCGCCCGTCAGGGAAGCGGAACCGGGCTCCGATATGAGTTTTTTCCGAACCCGCCTTAAATATATCGAAGTAAATACTTTCCGACTGAATCGTCAGCTCACCGGATGCCTGAAGTTCCGCAACCATTTGCACCGTGTGCCGACCGGGAAGAAGCCCGGTCATTGATATACTGAAGCTGCCATTTGTCTGACCGGACTTAGTGACGGCCTTATTGTCCTTCTCCACTCCGTCCAGGTACATTGTCACCATCTTGCTTCCTGTTCCGGACACGGTAAAAGGAATAGATGCCGTAGAGCCGGGGGCATAACCTGATATGGGAGAAGCAATGTTGTAACTGGAAGTAAGAGACAGTGTAATAACCTTGACCGAAGAAAAGGACTGCTTTGTCTGTTTCTTCCCCTCAAGGTCAGTGACGACGGCACGCACATAAATTTCCGTAGTACCTAACAACAGATACTTGGACAAGTCAAGGGTATATGTGCCGGATAAAACATCATTGGTTGTTTGGGAATAGACAGTTTGTGAACCACGATTCATCGTAATCGTGATATCAGCCTTTTGTCCGGTAGACATGCCTTTATCATCACCGGAAGCGTATTGATGATCGTATGAATATGAAAGGACAGCGGAACCGCCCTCCTTTAGGATGGGATTGTCAACGGATGAAGTCAGGGCTATTTTTGTCGTATTGCCCGTTTCTTCGCCGCCACCACCTTTTCCGGCGGGTATGGTAAACTCCGTCACATTCTCCCCTGCCTTGTTTTTTAATGCAACAGTTACAGTGTTGTCGTCATTCTCCGTCACATCGCTGGCAAACAGGGAGCTTCCTTCTATTTCCTTGAATTTTGCCGTAACAGGAGCGTTCTGAATTGCGTTGGTTGATTCTTCATCCAGGGTGGCGTCCGTTTCCTGCCGTTCTATCTCCAGATTGACTTTCCCCGTTTCATCAGGTACAAGAGACTCACCATTCACAGACACGCCTTTGATTGCATCACCACCGCCATGACGCTCCCAACTTGCAGGAGTGAGGAAAGTGGAAATGTCAGTTCCGGAAAAGCGGTAATCTTCCCAGGTACCGGAGGATATTTCAAATGTGATAATAAGTCCGGGCTTTTTGTCGTCCGGAATCCCGGCTGTCTCCAAAGCTGCGACAGCTGTCGCTAAAGTATAGTAACCGCCCTCAAGCGGATGGAGTTTAGTTACATCGTAAAAACCACTGCCGGAACCACCGCTATCCTTTAATCTATCTAGTGTCTGTTTATCTTCTGCTGACATGACACCCGCTTTTTCCAGGGTAACCATCGGCAAAACAAGACGCCCGGTTTCCACTTTGCCCGTATCCTTATCCTTAACCTGGTATTCAATCAAGAAACCTGCAGCAGACACATTTGTCACCAAAGAACCTGGAAGCATAAGAGGAGAAGGAATGTTATCTATGACTTTTTCAATGTCCTTACCTCTGTCACCTGGAAAAGCATCTGTTGCATCGTCGCCCAGTCCTAAAGATTCGGGCAAATTCTCTGACGGAACTTTACCATCACCATCCAACGGAGCAATACCTTCCGGTTTGCCTATTTTTTCCCAAAAATCATTAATCACTGAAGTCCATTTATCCCATGTAACACTTCCATTGGAAACAATACCAATTCGAGAGATTGTACAAACAGTACCTAAATAGATTCCGTTTGTATCATCTTTCATTGTAGCAAGTTGTATGCAGGAAGTGAACGATTGACAAACCTTATCAAGTTCCAGTCGTTCAACCTGAATATTGACAGGAATCTTAGACGAATCAATATTCAATACACACCGGTAGTTACCAATAGATGAATCACCGGTATATAATGTTTTTAGTTTCTCCTTAAAACTACCAATAGAAGTAAAGGTACCAATACTCTTAAATGGATCGGTCAAAGCACTGGATTTATCCGAAACGCCTGTTATGCGTTTCAATAACTCAGTGTCCCCATCCGATAAATCTTTTGCAATCTTATTGATACTTTCCACCAATGTATCAAAATCGCCATCAACCATCCCGGCTATGGTACTAGAAAGTAAATCAATAGATATTTTCCGACCGCCACTAACCTCAACATACATATCTTTAGAAAGTTCTGTTGTATCAGTTAATTGCTCTATTGTAAGACTGTTTGTCTTTAATGCTTGCAGTATAAGACTAACAATTTGCCGTTTCTCCGATTCTGTCATTTTATTGTAATTTATTGTTTAACATATATCATTTAGTATAAGTAAGTTTGATATTCAACGGATTATCAGCAACAATTGCAGTTACAGCGGGCGGAACATTTTGAAGATATATAGCAAATGACCTATTATTCGTAACACTAGCTTTAGATATAGGATTAAGCGTGATTGAACCATCTGTTGCAGCCGTGTTATCAGCGCTATTTATAAGAGGGACGGCTATTCCATTAACAGGATGCGTATCTACAATTAAATCCACACGTAGCTCTAATGTGTATTTTTCCAAACCTAAAGCAGTGGTTAAATTATCAAGTCCTGCTATAATTAATTGACTGGCCCCTGTATTACGGTCAAGATATGTATCAGAGATAGCATTACCCGCAATTCTACATAACATCCAATAACTATCACCCCGACTGCTATTTTTATTTATGTTACTCAACTCAAGTATGTTATAGTCAATAAGTGTCGTACCATCAGCAATATAATCACTATCCTCAAGATTAACATAAATGTCTTGGGGCGGATTTGGAATCTTATATTTTTCATTTTCAAATCCAAGTTTTAGGCTACGCAATTCCCTATCATTTGCTATGACTCTATAATTATCATTATAAATTCTTCTCATAGATACCTGATTATTCCATTCCAAAGTAGGATTCATCGTTTTCACCTTCTGCAACATCTGATTAAAAACAAAGCTCTTTAATCCCTCTATTTGTTGGTTGAGTTCAGGAACGTTACCTTCTTTCCTAGCATATCTAACCCCATCAAAATAGATATAATTGCAACATAAAACACGATTAAATAACTCGGCAAACCATACAGGGCATCCCATAGCATTTCCTAAAGTGAATAGCATTGTTGTATATTCATGACTGAACAACTCGACAATATCCTCCTCAGAAGTCATGAACTGTTCATTATCTACACCAAACGTCCAACCGCTATCCTTGAAACCGCCAGGAACACGCAAATCAAAGAAATATTGCATCCCATCTATCCACCAAACAGTATCAAGACGCTGCTTATTGTCTTTCATCGAATACTGAATAAGAGTTGTTTCGAAAAGTTCGCGTTCATCATCTGTAATCTTAAATATCTCACTGATTTTTCCATTTACAGCGACATTGTAGTATCCACATGGAAGCAATGATATATTATAGAAATAGATAATCTTATCATCATTCATCTGCCATGAACTTAATATAATGGAGGTAGATGCGTCATTTAGAAGATTATTAATATAAACAACAGGCTCCTGCTCGTCCGGACTAGAAACCAGTTCAATAAAAATGCGATCTGTACGGGCAAATAATTGTACATATTTACTCTTTGCACCAAATTTATCGGTAGACGGAGAAAAAAACAGCGGTGTAAATGGACTTATAATCATATTCTAAGCTTTTGATATTGAACGGACAAATAAATCATACTTCACTCCATCGTTTCTCTCAATCACACTGCTCACCTCTTTGATGTAGCCCTCGTAGACCAAGCCATCTTTTTGTATTTTAATCGTTTTATCATCAGTTTGAGGGATATCCTCATCAAAGGTTGTGAAAGAGACATCCCCGCAGGTAACTATACATTCGTTAAGTATATAATCATCAGTCAATTTTACACCATTGACAACTATATCACTATTCCCATCCGAAGAAGCATAATGTAGTGAATTCGCAAACATGCCAATATACTTAGCATTAGCACTAAGCATTGCTTTTTGCCAATACATTACATTAAACATTGCGTCAGGATTTAACACACCCGAAATCTTCCAGCCGGCATTCCGTATCAACACATATTCAGCCTTCCCAGTAATCTTGTTGTAAGCAATCATAGCTCCAACGATAAACACATCGTTGTCACTTTCATTATCTGTTGTACTACTGTCTCTCTTCTGTGATACGATTTCCAAACCATAGGCATCCGCACGATAAGGACTCACTAATTCAAGCGTATTATCTGTTACTTCTAAGCCGGTAGTATACTCAACAGTAAACCGAAATTCATCACGGCCATTCAAACATTCATAATCAACCTTATCATAGCCTACTTTAACACATGCATATATCCTTGAAGCATCTATTTTAAATTGAAAATCAGCGATATTACCTGATATATCTTTATTATTATTTGAAGTAAACAAGCTGTCACGATGGACAAAACCAACGGTGTTCCCCTCAATCTTCTGAACAAAGCCGAAACAGGCTTCCATCCAATCTGAAAATTTTGTATAAGAGGTGTACAACTTTGCAGAAAATATACCACGAATACTTTCGGCAGCCAATATAATACAGTTGTCTAGCCTACTATCAACACCGGAAGCAATCTTACCTATAATATTGTCCTTACCATCATTCATGCTTTTAAGCAAATTATTCAAAACTGTTATAGGTTTTATTACATCTATGTTTATAGGTGACGCAATAGAAGTCCACTTAATCTTTAATGAAAATTTGGCAAAGTAAACCTTACCTTGCCCGGTGACCTTCATATTACCTATCGGATCATATATTACAAACTGCAAACCTTCACCATCCTGAAGGTCTATTTCATAGATATCCCGATACTGTTCAGGCTTATAAGTTTCTTTCTCTGTCGTATGTTTAACTCCTGAATAATCAGAATTTATCCAACTAGCAATAGTAGAAGCATTACCACTCGCATTAATCTTTGCAAGCGTCAACATGACATCTCCTCTTCCTAGATAAAAATCAAATTCAGGAGTTATGTATAGCTTAACTGATTTATGCGCTCTCAAAAATGCAGGCAAAGAGGCATTTAAGGTCACAGAGTTTATTTCAACTGGACTATCCGATTTAGGTATGTCTTTTTCCACTACTTCCAATGGGAAAGACTGATATACTGTTTTACCAGTAATATCTCTTACGAAATCAACATATTGCCCCCCATCTTCCAATGAATATCCGCCACATATATAGTTAGCATAATAGTTAAAGGGAAGCCTATCATAGTAGAGTTGAGCAGTTTCTTTCAATTCTTCAACTAAATATTCATATTGTGTACCTTTATTGGCCTTTATGATATTAGCGATACTATTATCAATTGAATTAATTGAAATCGCATTTCCATCATAAGTCAATGAACCAAAATCCAACATACAACTGAAGAGTTCTTCATAAGTATGAGAGTTGGTTATCGTATAGACAGTAATACTAGCTTTTGAAGCAAGATATTTGCTTAAATATTCATCCAGTAGAAGATTATAGGCTTCATTAACGAGTTGGAATTTAGAAGTAAAAGTTCTAGTTATTCCTTCCAGTCCTGAACGTTTACGGGAAAACTTGATTTCCTCCCAATTCTGAATACAAGATTTGGGGATATCATAGGAAATACTATCAACGGTAAGTACATATTTACAAAGCATTTTAACTCAGTTTGAACGTTCACGAGCAAATATATAGAAAAAGCCAACCGGTTTCCCGATTGGCTAATTTCTTGAAAATCACACTTTGCAAAAACAGATCGTAACTATTTGTCTTTCAATACAATTTCTATTCCCAGGAATAAAAACGACTTTTCAATATTCTCCAAACTAATCTTACCTTTTCCTTTCAGGAAAGCATTCAAAGGACTTTTGCTAATGCCTAAATGATTAGCTAACTCAACCTGTTTTATTCCTTTTTTTTTGAGGGACTCTAGTATTGCTTCACGTATCATAAATAGTATTTTGAGACAAATATATGATTCTTGAACGACAATTCGCCCCAAAATGGGGCAAATATGTCTAACCTCTTTCAGATTTTTGTTTCCAAAGGCATATTCTCAAAGGGTTCGCATCGAAAACTAAGCCATGCGCATTTATATCTTCATTAAGAATTAAGTTTTTCGATTCTTAAAATCGTAAAGCTCACGTCCTAAATCACGGAGAATATTTACCCTGTTGAAACACATTTTTCCAACTACTTGCTGCATAATTTTTTGCCATAATATTATATTTTTTAATTAAATACTTTTATATTTGCCCTACGTGGCTAAATGGTACGTATTTACGTTAAGGTTCAAATCCTTGCTACATTTAATTATTGCAAATTAAAGACATATAATTATGAAAAAGACTTTGACAAGAATTTGTCGGTCGATATCAGAATATATATCAATATTTTTCAGAAACTCTCAGAATAAAAGACCGGCAATAATTAAAGATAAATTAGGTCTCAAACTCAACCTTGGTTTATTTCAATGTGAGTGGAGTAGAGAATGGAAGTATAGTTTAAGTGGAAAAAACAACACTTTATGTGGAGATGCAGGTTCGAAACCTGCTCTCCATTCTTTTTTATCCACATCTATCTTTTTCTCATATCTGAATTAATTATGAGTGTTACTGGTGAACTTGACATAAAGACTGATTAAGCATATAGTTTAACTCTAATCAAAAGAAGTATAATAACGAGGAAACATTTTATAAAAATTCTGTTGTCCTAAGAAAAGACCAAATTCCGATAAAGTGTAATGTTCCGTTCTATTTAGGAAATTTACGGATTCAAACATAGCGTGAACTCTATTATCTAATGATTTATTGTAATTTCTTAAATCTTCTACTGTACTACAATTGTTGACGTATAAATCATACATATTTTTCCTGTATTTTTTCGATATTTTATTAACATCCAAACGAAGAATAAATTCATTTCGTGTATTTATTCTTACATTACCAGGTTGTATTTCACTGGTACATATTAAATTATGCTCTTCCAACTCTTTTTTTAAAGCTGAATCTATATCAGATATTTTAAATCCTTTGTTAAAAATACCTCCAAAGCAAATTAATATTTCTTCTTCTACTAATGAAGAAGAACTTTCTGCATACGTAATACAGCCGGTATGTTTTAACAGTGCAAGAAAATAGACATCGTTTACATTGAAAAGAGAAGTTTCCTTAGGATAAAGTGGATAATTCTTAGCCAACATAGTTATACATTCGTCATATTCTGCTATACAAGTAAAAGTTACCAGACCACTATATATAAAAAATAAGGACGTCAGGAATTGTAAATGTTGTATTCTTATTTTAGGAGTTATTCTTATAGCATCATCAATAAGAATTTGGGTAAAAGTATGCTCGGAAACTTTAATTCTAGCAATAAGCAAATCTATTAATCTTTGCTTTAAATCAGAATCTCCACTTTTTGCATATTCTTTATAAACAGTATTTAAAATCAATTGGATAGCGGGTTCATTAAATCTTTTGAACGATTCAGGGCTATCATGTTGTATTCTAAGTAATGATTCATCGACGATTTCTTGAACACGCTTTTCAAATATATTTTGGGCTTCCCCATATAATATGGAAAATTCATTTCTAACAGTAGCAAGGGCTATCTCTTTGGCCTGGCTTTCTGTAATTCCTGAATAATAATCACCATTCACTTGAATAACAGTAGTATTTGTATTATTATTTGCATTTTGCTTAGTGTCTTTCATAATGCCCTCCTACCTGTGTAATTTTAGATTGTTTATTAGAATTAGCTTCCTGATGCATTGTTGTTTTTTTCTTTCTCGACAATACTTTCTTTATTATAAATCCCAAAAGACTTACGCCTATTCCAGAAAAAAGCCACCCAGCATTATTTCTACAAAATGAAAAAATAATAGTTATCAAATCTTGAGCTTCCATTTTTATTTATGTTTAATCAATACATAATAAGTTCCTACTAGAGAAAACGTTCAAATATATCACTTTAATTTTATTGAACAAAATAAAAATAAAGTGGTATATTGGACTGTTTTTTTAATTTTTTTCCAAAACTCGCCTTCCTCCGGCTGTTACATAAAAAGTATCAAAATCGAGTTTCTCAACTTCTTCTTGTAATGAAAGCCGGAGAAACGCCTAATACATATTTATCTGCTGTTTTGCCACATTCCTTATTATGTATTCCTCAATACGTACATCCATCTCCTTTACCACTTCCTGTAAGATGCTAATACATTCATCAAATGGATATTCGGCTAACAGATCGTCGATATTTTGAATGATATCATTAGCTGCAATACTATTACTCATTTATTCTGTTATTAGGTATTTCCAAAATGGAAAACTCTAATTTATTTTAAAAATTAGGATTCTCTAAAGTTTCAGTGAGTTCCTCTTCAGTAATGCTCTCGCAGATGTTTGAATCATCAATGTAAACATTATATCCAGTCTCATTGCGAGAGACTTCCAATACACGAATTTCACCAGTTGGTGATTCCACTCTATAAATTGTTCTCATATTTTCTGAAATTAAAGGGTTAGAACATACTGCCATCACACACAATAGCGTCACCGGCTATATAATCATCGGGAAAAATTGCACTATTCATTAGTGCAATTCGGGTAGCCTCAACATTCAACTCAAAGTGGAATTTACCCTCCTCATTCATTATCATTATTTTATTAAGGCAAATATCAATGACTTGAACATAGCCATTTACTAAACTCTGCGCTTCTTTTAGGGTAAAGCAGTTCCCATTCACCGGAGAAATCTCAACTGTTTCTCCGGTAACTTTTAACAAAGTGGCTTTCATATGTTTACTCTTCTGTGGTTAATGTCAGGCAGATACTTTCAAGCATATCTCCCTTTTGCTTTTCCAGTTCAATACGGCTTGTTAGCTGCTGTAATTGTTGAGAAAGCATTTTTATATTCCCCATATTGCTCACTTGATTAGTATGAGTGTTGAGGCTGTTATGTGTATCACCTATGAGCTGATTAGCTTGTGCTATGAGGGTAGCAAGCTCTTACCTGCTATCCTCTTTTCTCTTTGAGTAGTATTCTAATGGAGTCATATCAATACACGGTTACAAGGTTCTCAATTTTAAAGCTTCTAAACTCCTGCTTATCAACATCGAAGTAAGAGAAAGTCTCATAAGAA
This sequence comes from uncultured Bacteroides sp., assembly GCF_958445495.1. GTDB lineage: Bacteria > Bacteroidota > Bacteroidia > Bacteroidales > Bacteroidaceae > Bacteroides. The sequence goes on from NZ_CAUCSQ010000020.1 coordinate 62,700, forward strand.
GGCTTTGTCATACGTTTACCCTTGTTTGTTACACCTACAGACACATTTTTAAGAGTACCGATAGCGTAGCGAATATTGCCATTCACTTTCTCATAGGCGAATTTAACTTCACCACTTCTCATTCTTTTAGCAAGTCTGTAAAGCTCCCACGCTTTTAGCAAACAATATTTCCAACTCTTTTTTGTTATTGAAAGGAGATGATGAGCATACTTCATCACTCTAGCTCTAAAATTTGTTTTTGTTTCCATAATTCTCTTTTTTGGGTTTGACTTTTATGTTATTTGGTACTGCAAATATAGCCAAAAGTTACGTTATTACATAACTTTTCAAAAGTTATTTTTCTTCTGAGACCTTTTTAAAACGTTATTTAACTCATTAATAACTAATCTCTTGAAGCAAGAACTTCCGACCGGAAGAAATACGACTCCTAACAGTGCCAACCGGTATGTTTAAGATTTCACTTATCTCATCATAAGAATATCCTTCAGCATAATACATTACACTGTCCATACAACACGTCTTCTGCGCACATCGACTAATAGCTAATAGCAGTTCATTAAACAATATGGATTCATAAGTATTATCAAGTGATATACTTTCCTTAACTGAATCATATCCGATAAAGTGAATAAGGGAGTTTCGATTATAGCGAGTTATGTAAGTATTCTGCATGACAGCAATACACCAGGGTTTCATTGGTTTAGAACAATCAAACTTATCTTGGTTCTGAAGTATCTTATATACTGTGTCACCAGCCAAATCCTCAGCATCCTGAATAGATGAACAAAACCTTTTAGCTACACGAAATATCCAGGGATATATCTCTAATAAAGACTGTTCAAAACTCATTATTGACCCTCCTGATTATGTGTAAATTATTCCCATTAAGACATTGCTCAACGTATTTCCGATGAATAACACTCTGTTCATACATCTCTTGAGCAATGCGCTCTACTGAATCAATAAGAGTATCTACCTCTCTAGGGGGCAAAGAGGTGATTAGATTTTTCACTTCGGATAATTGTAGGTTTATCCGGTCACACTTGTTTTCTAGTGTTCGCAGTTTTAACAATAAATTACAGTATAAATATTGATTTATACAACATGCTCCGTTCTTTTTATTCATATAAAAGTCGTTTGTGATTCTAAAAAGGAATTACTAACGACTGCATAAAAAATTCGTTGCAATTAAATATTAATTGAATTAATACGAATATATAACAATTTACTATACCTGTCTTTTTCGAATTAATATATCAATCTCTGTTTGGTGAACTATGTTTGCATATACAGCAGCATTAATTATCCGGGAATCAATATTCATTTTAAAGTAAGTCATAAGAAAGGCTATTTCAGTATCAAATGAAGAACGGATTTGTTCAGGAGTAGCCCTTTCATCTTCTCCCTCTTCTTTCCGTCTCTCTTCGTTCCTCTTTTGCTCGAAGATGGCAGAACGAAGCATATTATCTATTTTAAATATTAGCTGTTCTTCGGACATATTCCGGGTATCTACATCAAACAGTTTTAGAACTTCACGAACATCATCAAAGCAATTTATAGAAATGAGGGTTTGACAAATGCGAAGGCTTAATAACCGGGCGCGCTCCTTTACCAAATCTTCTTTATCAAGTACAAGAGCTTTCATACCGGAAGGATTAACAATGTTCCTGTAATCTACAATCAACTTTGTGGCTCTCTCCTTAAGTTCTTCTTTGGTTGCCTCTTCGCCATTAAATAGTAAACAATTATAGTTTCCACAGGACAACTCTATAAAATCATTCAGTGGTATTTGGTTTAACCTCTCTATCATATCTATTTCATTTTAGATAACATATACATTTCAAACTCGCGGTTACTAGCATCCTGATGCTGCATTCTCATAGTTCGCAATAAAAGAGCATTAGTTTTGTCGAGTCTCTTTTCTAACCGGGAATAATCATTAAAAACAATGGTATTACTTGAATCTGCTGAACTAAAGTATGACGGTGAGAATGTAGGCAAATCCCAATCCGGGAAATCAAAACTAGAAATATCAACCTTATCAACATCGGGGAATACTTGCGCTCCTTTGGGGATATCCACTAATGTAGGAGTATCAGGAGTAATCCACGCCTTTCCGGAATACATGATAACTTCATGCTTTCCGCCATCTCCTACAAGTGCAGTACCACCACGATGGCCGGCAGAATCTTTCGTACCTTCTGCATAAGAAGGAATAGGAGTTGCGAGAATGGTTGCAACCTGAATAGCACCTAAAGCACCAATTACAATGGATAAAGGAATATTCGGTAATGCTTCAGTTATGGCCAGTGCAGTAGCTATTCCAGCTTGAGCAATACTCGTTGCTTTTTCCCAAATAGCTTGTTTACGTGCCATTTCTTGTTTTTGCTTTTCAAGTTCGGCATTTTTGGCTTCTGTTAAAGATTTAGCCGCACGCTTCCGTGCTTCTGCGTCTTCCTCCGAAATAGCGCCTGATTTTGCTAGTTTATCAACTCGCTCAACATCCTTATCATATTTCTCGTCGTTGGCATCTTGCTCTTCCTCTATCCTATCAATTTGAGCGTCATAGAGTGTAGAGGCAAGATTTCCAATAGCTCCTACTGCTTGAGAAGCTGTTTGCAGCCATTTTTTGAGATTTTTTTGACGCTCTTTTAATGCCTTATCATCTGCTTTAGTAACTTTTTGGATAGCACTTATCTGCAATTCTGCTTCTTTTTTAGCAAGGGCAGCTTTCAAAGCATACAACTGGGTGACAATCTTAGTACGTTCTTCAGCGGTAATATTCTCAACCGTTAATTCTAGTTCCAAAGCTTCAATAGCTGCTTCAGTTGTTTTACGTGCATATTCTAGCTGTAAATTGTATTCCTCTATCGCATATTGTTCTTCTGTTATTAGCTTAGAAGCTAACTTCTTTTTAAGAGCAAGCGTATCCATAACATACGCTGCGTCACGTATTTCTTGTTCATGAGCTGCATTTTCAGCAATCTGTAATATTTGCTCTGAAGCATACTTCCCGTAAGTTTCTTGCTTTTTTCTTGCGTATTTTTCATCTATCAGAATCACATCTTCACCTGTTTTTTCAGCAGCAGTGATTTCAGCTTCACGCTGAAGGTCTAATTGCCGTAACTTTAAGTCTAATTCTTCCTTAGAGCCTTTTTTGACGATGGAAAGAGCATTATCCACATCTTTCTTTTCACGATCAGAGTTGTACTTGATTGCATATTCATCTAGCTTCTCCTGCATTTCTTGTGCCAGGTTCTGACGAGTAGCAATTTCTTCTTTACTATAACCTTTGACAGCAACCATTTTCTTAGAATAGGCAACACCTATTTTAGCCAATTCTTTCTCTAAGCCTTCATCCATGAGGACGAGTTCCGACTCTTGATAGGTTTCCTTAATCTTTTGTTTTTCCTTAGCAGCTTTCTCCAGTTCACGTTTTTCTTTATCAGTTAGATTTTTGGTACCGTTGACCTTATTAGTATGTTCTGAAATATAATCTTCTTCATATGCTTCCACATTTTCAAGGATATACTTATATTTTTCACTACTTTTTTCAGCTTCAGTCCACATTCCAAACTGCATATTCCTACGTTTTTCATAGTCAGATAAAGAAACACCGGATTGAGCACGAGTAAACATATTGCTATCATGCATCGCTTTAGTAGTACGTTTATAATATAATTCGGCTTCATCTGCTGTCTCATTATATTTTGTAATTTCCTGGTTCAAATATTCTTTCTTTTCATCGACTGCTTTTCGGAATGCTTCATTAGAATCCATACCTGAATCCATATATCCTTGCCAAGCCTCCTTTATTTCATTTATATACCTTTCTTCAATCTTGAACTCGGAAGAAAGTTCCCTTTGATTTCTAATTGCATTCTGTATTGCTTCCTGTTCCTTTTCTTCCAATGACTTAAACTGTTCTGCTGTATTACGAACTCCACGTGCAAGAAAATCCAAAACACTTTTCATTGTTCCTCGTGAGTTATAAAAAGTCAACATAAGAGCTTCCCAAGCGGAAGATAAAGAGTGAATAGAACCCTTTACATTGTCTTCCATAGTATGAGCCATATCAGCAAGCTCACCATCAACACCAGTTATTTGTTCTCTTAGAGGAACGATTTTATCGGCAGCAGTCAAAAAAGCATTGAAAGCTGCAACACTACGTTTGTCAGTAAGTTCAAGGGTAGTGTTCAAATCAACACCTTGCTCTTTTAGTTTATTCAGCCCATCTACCAGTTCAGGCAAAGTACGAACGGGCTTACCCAGCGCTTTTGATAATTTTCCTGATTCATCAGCCAAATTAAGAAATATATTACGTGTAGCAGTGGCAGACATTGAAGCATCAAAACCGGCATCTGCTAATTTCCCCAATAAAGCCAAAGTATCTTCAATACTAAAATTGAAGGCTTTTGCAACAGGTCCTACAATAGGAAGTGCAGTAGCAAGATATGAAAATGATAATGCACTTTTCGAGGTGGCAACAGCCATAGCAGATACATAACGTTCGGTTTCACGAGTATCTGCATTGAACATTCTCAATGCAGCTCCTGACAACGAAGCAGCTTCCCCCAACTCTGCACCAGTAGCTTGCGCAAAACGCAAAACAGATTCAGTTGCATCTAAAATTTCCTTCCGGGTAAAGCCCAATTTTGCTAATTCAATTTGAAGTTCAGTCGCTTCAGAAGCCGTATATTTAGTTACAGCGCCCAATCGTTTTGCATCAAGAGTCAATTCTTTGATTTGGTCAGACGTAGTTCCTAAAATTGCAGAAAGCCGACTATTAGCATATTCAAACTCAACAATACTGCCTACACCTTCTCGAAGTTTTGTAAAAAGAGCAACTACACCGCTAACAACAGCTTGGGCACCAATATAACCGGCAGCCCATCCTTTCAAGCCAGCACTAACCTGGTTTAATCCAGGGGCAAGCTCTGTATTGAGCATTTTTCCAGTATTCCTTGCAATAATTCCCATATTTTGCATAGAATTATTGCTATTCTTTATCTCAACCCAAGCAGCCTTTACTTCTTCTCGATATGCTCCAATAGTCATTTTCTGTTGAGTATACCGGTCAGAGTTACGTTTTATGTAATCGGTATTAATTCCGATTGTAGAATTGAGACGAGCGAGAGTACGAATATAGTTTTCATCTGTATCTTTCAGTACATCAACCGCTTTTTGTAGCTGCTTGTTTACTTCTTTAGCCTGGGATCGGCTATGTACTTCCTGATTGGTTAGAGAAATAGCACTCCGGATAATCCTTAGCCGTTCCTCTTCTGATAAAACAGCTTTTCTACGTGTAGAATTACCTGTGTTTTGGGCTTTTGTCAGATTTACTTCCGCTTTAGCTGCTTTTTCCAAAGATGTAGCATTGTCCGAGCTCGCTTTAGTAAGTTTCTTCAGTTCAGCAGCAGACAACTTCTCTACATTCAACTTTTCCTCTATCTTCTTGCTGACAGTTTGAGTAATTTCAGACTGTTTTTTAAGAGCTTCGGTTAATTCAGCGGATGCAGAGTTAGCTGTTTTAACTTGAGTATTATACAATGTACCTAACTTCTCCAAGTCAGCAACTCCTTCGACATTCAGTTTTAGCCCTTTAGCCAATTCCTGTGCTGCATGGGTATAGTTAGCCCTGACACGCTCAATAGTGTTATCAAGTTCTATCAACTTCTGTAAGTCACTCTCTTCAACGAAATCTTTTAATTTTAATTCAGCCATATTACAGATAATGTCTATATTCTACAATCTTCCCTTTTATCTCAACTCCGATTTTATCAAAAGCATATGTTCCATCTTCCTTCTGATAAATTACATACATACAGCCATCCAGGATGGCCGCTTTTTTTGCAAGGTCACTAACACGTTCCAGTTCACTTTGCATTTTCTTTATCTCGCAACTACAAGCCATTTTTATCTATATCCACATTCTGAGAAGAAGTGTTCCATCCAGGGACGGAGATACATAATACTGAAATACTCTTTAGCAGTATCCCCAACTCCTAATATCTGCTCGCCATATTTTTTCTCAATAGAAGTACCGTCCGTGAAACCTTTCGTTGAGAAACGAAGCCCGGAATCAATTCTACCGGCAAATATGCTATCATAGAAAGAGCCAGTGATAAAAAGGTTTGGAACTTCAACTGGACGCGGTGGCAGATAGAGCATTTCACTTCTTAACGGCGGAGTAATCTTCTCTTTCCAACGTTTATACTGTTCAGCACGATTTTGCCATGGACCGGGCTCATTGAAATAAGTATCAGTATCATAATCAGGATTCAAAAGGTGTTCAGTACCGTCCAAACCTGAATATAGCTGTTCCTGAATACAGTCTACGAGTACATTCTTATGCTCTTCCATACACTTGACTACTTCTTTCTTGAAACCGGAAGCAATAGAATGAACAACCCTATATAATTCGTCAAAATCCGCCATGTAGTGAAAATAAAACGGGCCGGGCTGCAATTACACCCCAGCCTGTTGGTTATTTAGTTATCGTATCATACACTTCGGAGAGCTTCTTCTTGCGGTCAGCTTCCTTCAATCCCTTCCACACGACTTTAATGTGTGCGTTAATAAACTCTTCCTTCGTCATACTCTTTACAGCAGCTTCGACGAACGTAACGTTATCTACTTTCATGCTATCTGCTCAATACCTTCGATTCCTTTCTCAAACAACACAGAAGGAGCTTTCAACGAAGGAACCGCCCCGGCTTTAGAAACAATAGTAATGATACCATCTGCATATGTAGCGGAAGTTGCATTATTCATGATTTCGGCTGCACCATCAGCAATAAGACTACCGAATTCTTCTGTACGGTCATAGCCGCCGACAACTTCGATAATCTTGTACGCATTTTCAGTTTCCATCTTCTCAAGTACAACATCAACCACACCTTTAAGGAAATTCTTCGGATTGAAATCCAACTGAATATAATCAAAGTTCAACTGGCTATCTTCAGCATCTTCGTGTGAAAAGCTGACAGTCATCGCAGATTTAGCACTACTGGTCGGATACTGTGTTACTGTCGGATAAACAGTAGACATCGGGATACCAGCAAGAATATCTGTGCCGTCATTATAGCCGATCAGCATATTATCCTGATTCCAAAAGTAAACATCCCAACCTTTATTAGCACACTTCAAAAGCTGGGCATTAAGAATCTCATCAAATTTCTTCAATGTGAAGGTATCTGTTTGAGCACTCAAGCCGTTATACTCACTTGCTCCGTAACCAATAGGATTAACCTGGGGTTCTCCACCGTTCTTGGCATACTCCAGGAATGGCAAAATAGGGTAAATACGTCCGGGGCGGTCTGCATGGCACAATTCGGCCAACTTCTCACCTGTTATATCAGCAGGGAGTTTAACACCATGTTCTGCAAGGATAGCGCCTTTGACTTTCTTCCAGTCGATGCTGCAAACAGAACTACCGGTGTTCATCCGGGAACCCTTACACGTTCTAATCTTTCTCATTTTCTTCTACAATTAAGATTATTAATTTTTATTTCCATCGAGCGTATGTTTATGGCATCTATGGGCTCGCTCACAGCCTTACCGGAATCTGTATAGGCTCCGTATCTACCATACGAATAATTCTCTGAATAACTATGTTTCACTTTCTCGTCACAGTCGCAGTCGAACCGGAAATCTTCATATAATACTTCCAACAAACGTTTATAGATTGGACGGAGAATATTCTTGAAAGATGTAGTTCTACGTTCCTCATTACTCCACTCCTTACAGGATGAACAAACTATAATCAACGAAACCTTTGCCTTAGAAAAATAATTTGGATCACTTCTATCTTCATAAATTGGAGTAAAGAGTGCAACCAACGGGAACTTTTTTTCAGACTGACCAGGAGATTTACTGTATTCATCTAATATGTCCTTGATATATTGACTGCTACCAAAGATGTAATTCAATCTTGGTGACTTTACAATTTTTGCCCCACCTTTCCCATTGGGATAGAGAATTTCAAGACCTTCAGGAAGTTTTTTAACCACTTCTTCAAACAGCTCTGTTATATCTAAGTACATCATAAATTGAAAGTATTAATTGGAGTTAATAGATTCTTTTGAATCTTCAAACCAGTAAAAGGACAATCATCAGACATAGCCCATTCTACAAAGAGCCGATTCTTCTTCACCATGCTGTTCCAGACACTAACCTGTCTCTTGATCGGAGATATATACTCGTTAGCACATTTCAATCTTACAAGGCCGGTGATAGTAGCCTGTGTATTCATGTCGCGTAAAATGTGAAAGAACACATAATCGGCGAACGGTTCACTTAGCTTTTCACATAAAAGTGCATATCCGGATTGAGATTCATCTTCTTCCGAGATATCAACCTCATCTGAAGAATCCTCTTTTTCCTGTTCTATGATCTCCAAGTAATCAGTAATAGCTTGTGAAAGGCTAAAACCGACAGCAGAATGAAGAAATTCGGACTGAAATGCCTTGATATACCCGTTTATCACTTCATTTACAGCAAGCGATTGGGGCGAAGGTATTTCAGCGACCGAAGCGTTTTCTATGTGTCTAGGCCCTGACGTAAAATATGAAACATCAATCAGCATAACGATTATTATTTAGAAGCCTTACCCTTTCCGGTTTTCTTTTCATCTTCCACGGAAACGGCTTTGTTATCAACAACAGCTACTTCCTTAGCATCTCCGGCAGGCAATTCTTTCGAGTCGGCAGCCGGAAGATTCTTATTATCAGAAGGAACCAAAGCTTCAAGTTCCACAATACGAGCTTTCATTGTATCACGTTCATCTGTCAGTTCAACAATAGCTTTATCTTTCTCTGCAATGGATTCAGTAAGCTCACCGATTTTCGCATTTTTCTCTGTGAGCATACATTCCAGTGTCTTTCGAGCATCTTCTTCTGTCACCAAGCCGCATTCGGCAATGGGGATGAGTTGAATCATCCCTCTATTAATCCGAATGCGTTGCTCTTTAAACACATTGGTTACATCCTTGTCGTTACCTCTAAGTATGTAATCCATAATCTTACGCTTTAGTAATTGCAGCTTTCAATGCAGACAAATCTCCATAAGCAAAAGCCCATGGCATATAAATTGGGAAGATTACTTCTTCCTGTGCCATCAACACGACCTCATTACAGAGCTTGGATTCCACATCTTCAGCCCATTCAAGCGAAAGAATAGTATAATCTACCAAATTTGCAGCCTGGTTGAAGTCACCCACAAGATACTTACCGGGAAGAATACCACCATACTCGATAATCGGACGGCCAGCGATATATTTCACGCCATTAACCATTTTAATGATACCGAGATTACGCCCGGTTGTATCCTTCTCCGATTCCATGCCATTAACAGTCATCGAATTAAGAATAATAGCATTCGGGAAATACTGGGCGTATGTCATTGCAGCAAAAGCAGTTTTCACTACATCCTCGGAGTTTGGTTCCTCGATGTTCTTGAAACCAGCTTCATGAACACTGAATGTCATTTTATCAGCGGCGGTTTCAGCACCAGTGAAAGCGACACCTGGAATAAGGACACGCCCATCTTCCATTTTTACAAGAGCGTGCGTTTTGTTCAGTTCGGTAAGAACAGCAGCATTTGCAAAAGTGATACTCATGCCGTCAAGAATCAAATCTTGAGGTTCGGCAAACTCAATGATTACATCTTTGTCGCCATTATATCCGGAAATTGATTTCACAGCACCAGCGGCACCCATAAGGATAGCTGTACTGATAATCTTCTCTACGGAAGTTACCCCAGGGTTATTTACAATACCCAGCAAGTTTTCACCATTCCCGTCACCAAACAGGATGTTCCAATCTTCAGCCATCCAAACAGCTTCAGGAAGCATATTCAAAATATAAGAGCGAATGTACACTCTTGATTTCAACATACGTTTTGAAATACGGATATGAGTACCAAGTCGCTTTGTACCGGTCTGTATTTCCTTCACTTTGATGCTTGATTCCGGCAAACGACCGTTTTCTGTCACAAAACGGGCATTGCGATTGAAAGCATATACTTGAGCGTATGCAAGTTGAGGGTAAGCAGGGTCACCGCTTAATGTCGTCAAGACATCACGCATATGAATCTTCCTATTTGCCACCTGGGAAACTACACGATTCTGCTGCTGGGTAATCAACAAGTCACCTGTATAGTTGTCTGTCATGGAAACGACATCTTTCAAAGAGAAACCGTCAAACTCTCCTGATTTACGTGTCTTACCTTCGGCAAAGTCCTTGAATTTCTCTGAATCAAGCATTTCAGTCAATTTTTCATCAAACTTGTTGATAGCAGTCATTGACAATCCCTTTTGTTTCATCTTTTCGATACTATCACCAAGGTTCTTCACCTGTTCAACAAGTGCTTCATTATCTTTAACCAGTTGAGTGAACTTCTCACCGTCATAAGCCTTCAACAAGTTATTAATATCCCCAAACTGTTTAGTCACATCTTCCGGTGTTGCAATACCTTCCAGTGACTTGTTGACTACTTCACACATCATACCAGCAATGTTTTCCATGAAAGCTTTCTGTTCTGCTGGCAAACCGTCTGTTTTCAGATTAAAATCTGATACTACAAATTTTTTAATAGGCATAAAATTCAAATTTTAAGTTATTTATTCTCGAAACAACTATTCAGACTTTTGAAATCGAATAAAGTGCCATTATCAGCGGCTTTAGTCGTCACTCCATCGTTACCATTTTCTCCGTCATTCTTTTCTTGAGTGTCAACAGACGGCTCATTCTTTCCGGTAGTACCTTCTGGAGTATTTTGTAGAATAGCATTCGAACGATATACTTTTCCCCAACAATGGGGACATCTTACATAATTCATGAGGTCTTGCAGACTCTTTTCCGTAAACTCCTTATCAACAGACTTTACAGAATCAATAAGAGTGATAACCTGATTTCTAATCTCAGGAGTAAGTTTCTCCATTTCTTCTCTTACGATGTCCTGTGTTATCCATCTTTGATAATCAGCAGCATAATCGAGTACCTGTTGTGCGAAGGTATGCTCTGTTTCCGCATCATAATCAAACTGATAACCGCAATGAGGACATGAGACAACGGCACCACCGTTGAGACTCTTCAGCAATAAATTTAATTCCATATCGTAACTTTTTAAACGTTCATCGCTATATCCATGCTGCAAGAACGCTTTACGAACGAAATCGACAGCTTCCTTTATCTGCTCACCAGTAGCAGTTTTGATATTCACTAGGAACGTTTGAGGATTACTTCCCCAACCTGTCAATGTAGAATACTCCATCATTCGCCATTCGAACACTTTACAAGAATCAAGTGAATCCCTCTTAATAGCTTTGACACCGATGGAGTGTTCTAATGTGCGACCATGCTCTGCATACAGTTTATAATCAGCCAGGATATCCAGTGACATCTGTTTTTTGAGGTTCATTTGACCGGCCATAATCAGATTACCGTCCTTTTCTTCACCGCTCAATGGCACACCTAATAACTGGTCTGTACGATGATTCAGAAACCAACGCATTCGACCAATATTCTCTTTCAATGTCTTGTTGAATGATCCGGGCATGGATATGTCATTCTGTGAGTCCTTCACACCGATACCGTTAACCGCAACGGTAACGACACCTTTCTCATCAACGTCATTTGCCTTTGTCTTGTACTGAAGGCTTTTGATTTTCTCTTCCATTTTCAACTTCACTTTTTGTGTTAAGACTAAATATTTGTTTAACTATCTCTCGTTCCTGGTCCGACATTTCAAATAATGTTTTATCGAACATAGGTTCTTCAAATTTACTTTCACCAATCTGTGCCCGCCAATCATTGTACGTTATCAGGCCGCTAAGAAACTGGTCTTTGCACCTGGCATTCACATTGGTTTTAACTTCCTCGGCTTCTTTTAATCCTTCTTGCAGACAATCCACATCGGAGAAATCACAGTCCAAATAATAGCCACTTGTTTCAAGTCCCAAGAATTGGGTAAACTCACTACAAAACTGTTTTGCTAACGGAATGATAACAGAGGAATAGGCGCTCTTCTCTGCCGTAGATTGATTGCTAAAAGTAGACTGGTCTTTACGAGGAACCAATACAGGAGGAATACCGTATGCACCTGCAATACTAATAGCATCTGCAAGTGTTTCCTCAAAAGGTTGAAGTTCTGCAATAGTAAGATTGGTACGTACAAAGCTTAATGGAATATCAGACAAACCATATGGTAATTGATTCTTGCCTACCCCATATTTACCGTAGTGCTGTTCCAATATTTCTTTCTTCTCATCATTAGTCATTGCAATAGGCCCGGATTCATCTTGTTTCATGTTGATAAGGAATCCTAATCCACCGCGTTTTACATAAATCACATTACGGGCTTCATACACAGCAATAAGGTTTGATATCGGCTTCATTTGCGAAAAGAGACGGCTTCGCGATTTCATAAATCCATTTCCTGAATAATAATTCACAAGTCCATCCCTATCATGCCAAATTTGATGAGCAGGAATGTTCACAGTACTCAAGATACCATAGCCTAAGCGATAGCCACCGATTATTTCATCTTGATCGGCTACGCCAAACAGCGGAATACTACTTCCTAAAACAGGAAGTGCCTCTACACAATCGGCAGGAAGTTCCCAATAATTTGAGCAATAACGCCATTTTTCTGCATTTGAGAAACTATCAGACATTGCAGCACGTGTAAAACTGTTACCAAGACACAGTTTATACACAAAATGCTGATAAACATTTTGTTTCCATGTCATCAGGCAGTTAGGTCTAAGAAGTATCTGATTCAGATTCTTATTGTTCCAAACAACACTATCATCCTTCACTTTCTTAAACTGAAAGTTGGCACTAGCAATACGGGAAGCAATATAATCAATTGGGAAAAAGACTTCCGGAACAGAGTCAAAAAGGGACAGTAAGTTCCGAGAACAAACAAACGGAGAAGAAAATAAATCTTCAACAGTTATTTTTATCCCTTCAGAAAGTTTCTTTTCCTCACCTGTATCACTAATGACATCCAGTACAGGTTCTTCTTCAGACTTAGATTTTTTACGAAACCAGCTCATTTAATTTGTATTTGAAACAAATGTAGGGATATGAATAATCGGTTTCTCAAAACCCTAAAATCTTGAAATTTAAGAGGAATATAAAATACATGATAATATATTATAATACAATAAATTACAGCAAATTCGATTATGAATACAATTTTATTATGTAATATGCAAGACCGCTTAAAATTATACTTGCACTCTTGTTTTCACTGTTTATATTATAGTCCATCAGATTAGTGATGAACGCATTGTAATCCTGCGATTCTTCAAGCATTTTAGAAGATAACAGGATATTGTTTCTTATAAAGTCAGAGGTAGCAGCTATTCGTTTATCTATGTCCGGAAACTCTTTCCTTACTCTGACTTCAGTTCCTTTCATTACTTCCCTCAACTCACGTACAGTTTGATAATAAGCTGATGAACATTCAAACAAACATATATTTGCGTCATGGCCGGTGCAAGCAGCCTTGATTTCTTCAATAGAAGATGATTCCCTGAACAGAGCATCAACTAAGTGCCATTTATCACCGCATCGGAAAGCCTGGACAAATACAAATGTTCCTTCTATATTCGGCATGACATACAAAAGTCGCTGCGTGTACACATTTTGCACTTCTGGGTTGAAGAAACCAAGTATTCCTTTACCGGCATACAAGTTTCTCTTTCGCCGGTTACTAAACTCGATGTACTGCTCATTACATAAATCTACAACCACATATCGGAATGTGTCGGATATGTGCCCGTGTTCCTCATAGCTCTGCAAAGTTGTTTTATTCTTCACCTTAGTTTTGAGAATGGCACCATTGGCATCTTTCTGCACACTCATGTAATCCTCAATGGATACAGAACATGATTCGTCGATGTATATCTCTATGCCAGGAACGGTACAATCAAAGATAGCATTGATAAACTCACCAGTCATTGCGACACTCGGATTCTTATTGCCGACTTTATCCTCAATCTCAAATCCTTCTTTCTGTAAAGTATCTATGAACAAGTCCATCCAAGAACGTTTCTCATCATCGAAACTATTAGCGGATTTCGTTGAGGCGTCACCGTGTACGTATAATATGTCAGAATATTGAATGAATTTCAGATACTTGGCTACGAGTTTAGAAGATTTCTTCACTGTGTTGTTCGGGCTTTCGGCACACGTCTCATGGAATTGCCAAATTCGGGTACCGGTAGTAAAATCTACTTGCCAATACGATACACTGATATATGGCAGCACGTTATTATCTACTGATATATGAATAGGTAGGCTTGGAACATACTTATGTTCACCGCCATGTTTTCCACGGTTGAAGGAGCCGAAGAACTCGCTACCAGTACGAATAATGCCCCACTCTCCCAATGCGTACACATTGTAATAGTCCGGGTCATGAACTCTATCATATTCAAAGTCGGCAACACATTGCTCATCGTAAAAACCGTATGTACCATCAGGAGAACCAACAACCCAAAAATTATTCAGATAAGTAGATTGGATAATAACTGTATTTGAGTCCTGTTCCTCGATTTGCTTTGTACGAGGATTAAGTATTTGCCGAGGCGCATTCTTCTTTACGGATTTAACCTTAGTAAGTTCTTCCGGTAACTCTTTACCGGCAATAGTTACAGACATCGGCACATCATGCCATTTGTCTTTGTCTATGAACTCTTTCTTTATCCAGTGGCTCTCACTGATCGGGTTAAAGGTACAAATAATCTGCTGGCCTTTCTTACCACGCAAACGCTTACGTAGCTGCTTGAAATCCGGATGCTCGAACTCTGACCATTCCTCTAACTGAACACGCTTATAGTTGGAGATACCTTTTATCTTCTCCGGATCGTCAAGACCGGAGAAATCTATCTTAGCTCCATTAACCAGACATTTAATAGTATTCTGTTGGAACTTGAACAAATGGGATATGCCAAGACCGGCCGCAGCGACTTTATAATCTTCATAAATGGTTTTGAGTATAGAAGCTCCTACCTTACGCATGACAAGAGTGTTCTCACCGTCCTGTAATGTCTGTATCAGTATAGTTTGTGCAACACTGTACGATTTACCGGAAGATGAGCCACCATACAAGATAATGAAACGGATAGTCTCATCATTCAAGTACTTCAATAGATAGAATCCATTCGGATTTAGCTTCTTATAATTTATAACCATATTGTTCTAAAAGTAAGGTTTCTCCGTAGGGAAAACACCGATATTTACACTTTAAATTGTTCTATTCGTCCGATTTATCATTATCTTCAAATCCGATACGAAGTTCACCGACTTTATTTCCATCACTACCTTTGATGTTGACATTCTTATCGGCTTCCCATCCGTTCCAGGCACCAAGCAAACGAGCTGCTTCCGTTTTACCGTTGAACTCATAGGTAACTTCTCCTCTCTTATTCTGAATCTTCTTCAATGCATTTCGTGTACGCTTTGGAAGCTGCGAAGGACTTTTCATCTTTACCTTACCTGTTAGTTCATCGACAATATACAAGTCATTGGGGTCAGAAGTTATGATATCCATCAGTACACGTTCAACTGTTTCACGTTTAACTTCAGTTTCTTTCGCCCTCTTTTCTCTTATCTCTTTTATCCTTGATGAAACCTTGATGTTTTGCATAAGGGCATGAGCATTGCGCCAAACGCTCTCCTGCTTCATCCTAGAGCAGTCGTAAGCCATTCGGTATGCTTCACTTGCATTGCCATCTATGTCAACGTAATACTGGCAAAATTTCTCTTGTTTCAATGTTAATGCATTCTCTCTACTCATAGCTTCAAATTATTAAATTCCTGCATGGAGAAACAATAATTGTCACTCGACATGCAGGAATAAATTAGAATGGTTGTACACTCATAGGATTTCTATTTCTCCGCCCCCGCATTTTTTAGGAATTATCCTTTCTCCGCACGGCGAATATTTTTCTTACTCCGTCCTCGACTGACGTATAGGACAAAGGTACTAAATAGATACCCCGGTTCACCGATTGCTCGAAATTGTCAAATTCACGTTTCTCGTTAATCAACTCTATTTCAAGCGGTTTGTAGTATTTTACTAAAGATGCAAAATACATAGTAGTCACAGGCTGGACATTACAAATATTGATGAGCTGCCGGTTACATCCTATCGCATAGATAAGCCCCTCGATAACATCATCTATGTAAGTAAAGCACCGGATATTCTGACCGCTGTTGTATAAAGATACCTTTTCCTCGTTTAGAAGAAAACAGAGAAGAGTTCTTTCGCGTGGGGTTGGCCCATATACATTATGCAGTCGGCAGCCGGTTGCTGTCTTACAATAGATAGATGCGTATTGTTCATCGAAATACTTGCTTATTCCATACATTGAAGTAGTATTCTCCGGATTTGCCGTTGACGAACTGGCATATACTAACTTCACATGATATTGGTTACATGCATTAGCAACTCGCATGAAAGTATCAATGTTATCTTTCCTGATTTGTTCCAGGTTTTCATTAAACACGCTTGTTTGCGCCGCCAGGTGGAACACGCAATCAATACCACCATTCTTCAAGAGCTCACCGATATCTGATGCTTCATAACCATTCTTACGGTCTACTCTAATGACTTCAACACCTCTTTTTAATAATTCTAGGCAAAGAACTTTACCTATAAAGCCCTCACTACCGGTTACAATTACTTTCATCATCACAAAAATAAAAGGGCGTATCAGATAACTGATACACCCAAGTTCAACATTAAATAATAAAACAAATTACTTATACCAACGTCCACCACAATATCTGCATACAAAATAATCCCCCATACTGGTCATTTGGACTTTTTCATCAACACATATACGGCACATACAAATCTTGTGATACCCGTCTGATTCAGGTTCCAGGATTCTATCATATTCCCAAAATGACAATTTCCCCTTTACCGGGATAGGTTCAGGGAATAGAATGGTATTAGCCAGTACCCAATTATATACACCTTTATCTGCCCATACAGAAGGATGGTTCATTACACAATCGACTATTTCTATACTACCGATAATAGAACCAGTAGGCAAGTCACTAAAAGAAGTTTTATTCAAAATGCTTCCTGACTGAAGCAGTTTACTACTTTGAATATCAGATAATGAGCCCCAAGACCTCTTTTCACCTTTAGCGGCAGCATGAATAAGTACACGTCCTCTGAATTTCGTACTCCAGGAACGGTTTTCAATATCCTTGATACCGTGGACTATCAGTGAGGCCCACGGCTGTTTTATTGTTATTGCTTTCATTTTTGCACTTATTTGATTATTGGCTTATCTGATGTGACATCAAGGGGAAGAGAACTAACCTTATTGGTTATTTTACTGGGCCATTCTTGCTCTACATCAGATATGGCTTCTATAATCTTACCAAGAAGACGGACAGGCATTTCATCACAACAAGGGTCTATGAAAGATACATATCCTTTTTCATTGATTCTATACCGTATCAAAAGTTTCTTACGGTCATCTATGGTTCTCTTTTCACCCATTTTTATTATCATTTTAATGCATTCAAAATTCTATTCAGTATCAATAAAATACAAGATAGTATATTCACTACAATAATAAGTAACGCCACTTCTTTTGATGTACCGAGTATAAGGGTTGTTGCTGTAACGAAGAAAACAGTTATAAGCAGTAATTTCACTTCATGTCCTTTCATATTTAACTCCTTTCTTGATTTTACTTAAATCCCCATTCTCTCATATAGTTAATATTTTCCGGGAATCCATCTACTTCTATTGGGCTTAGGAAGAGCCGTTCACTTTTTACATCTGTATTACCCCATTTTATAGGTTTACATTCATCGAAGTCTATTCTATTAGATTTACTCAATGAGAAATTAGGCTGAAAGCCATATCCTTGTACACCATGTCCCAAATACCCACATGTCTTTATAGCCCAATTAAAGGCAATCTCTTCATGATAATGATTATTGGAATATACAGCAACATAGAGTTTTTGTTGAAACAAACCAGTTTCCGTTAAATCAGGCAGATAACTAATACAGAAATACTCAATCCTTGAAAGTATTTCTTTCACAAACGTCTCATACTTTTCACATTCTTCTTTAGATAAGAATTCTTTGTTGTCATCTGCAACATAGATTTTCTTAGTAACTTCTTTTTCTAACATAATTTACTCCTTTCTGATTTGTTATGATTCTTTGTCCCAATCAATTTTTTCATATGAATGGTCTGCAACCCAATCCCAATCACTATCATAAGGCCATTCTTCTTCATCGCAATTTTCTAGGCATTCGTCTGTATGCACATGATAGTTTGATTTTTCATCTGTTTTGGTGACAACTGAACGATACTGAATTTCTGCGATATAGTTCTGACCGTAACAGGCTTCATCAGAGATACCTTCTCCATCACCGTCCTTTAGCCAATATTCTGCTTCTTTCAACGTTTCAAACTCTTCATAGTCTCCGCTTGCAGCGTCATAAGCTACATAACGATAATTATTTTTCTTGTTCATATCTAATTTAGTGCTGATTTTATTTCTTTTTGGGTTATCAACATCTCTGCTTTGTATCGTTTTCCCTTATGAGTAAATTCGGTGCTTAATGTCGTTTTTGCTGAATTAGCATCTATCGCCATGCTGGATATGGTGATAAGACTAAATTGACCAATTTTGAGTTTATCTTCAGTTTTGGTACTATTAATATACTCAGATAATTTGGTATCTATCTGCTCTTGAGACAATGCTTGCTTTGCTTGCCATTCAGCACCTGCGATAAAATCTTTCTGTATTTCTTTATGCAGAATACCTCTATCTACTGGCTGATATACTCCGTCAGCGTACTTTTTAGCTGCTTCTTCGATTGTTTGCTTCATAATTACTTTGTTTTTTAATTAAATAATTACCATAACATCACGCTCATGGACAAAGATTTTATCTGTCACATAGTATGCTATGGCATTATTTTCTGCATCTCTTAATAAATCTTTTTTATTTATCCGATAATATGCATTAGTATGTTCAGCGTAAACCACCACTTCACGCACTCGTTTTAAATCATCCAAAAAAGACTGTGGATTGTACTTCTTAATTTTCTTAATGCTCATTTCTGATTTGTTTTACTTCAAATAAGACAATAAGAAAAACACAATCACGGAAATGACAATCGAATAGGAAAATAGAAAGGTATATTTAATCTTTAGCCTTTTCAATTTCTCTTCTAAGTTGGTAACTTGTTTACTCAACCCTATACAATTCTTTTCGGTAATATACTTATCCCTCAATTTCTTGTCAAACATATTCAGGTTTTCATTCATCCATTCCCTTATCTCAGGTTCAATTTTGTCTAATGCTTCCCAAATTTGATGATTATCACTATGTCTAATAAATCCGATTGGAGCAGTGAAATTTCTGCCATTCCTATATTGGTTAAACTCAATCCTTACAAGGACTTCATTTTCTTTCATAAAAATGCTTTCAGCCTGTTTCCTAATTTCTGCATCAGTGGCATTTGCCTTTTCTACCAATTCGTCATAATCAAACCTGTCGATTATGACAACATTATCTATTTCTTTGCTCATTATTAAATTAATTTGAGGGTTATCGTTTTTCTTCATCCTTCAAAAAGTTACTTCGGTTAGGATATATCTTTTGTTCCAGTTTCTCCATTTCTTCAATAGTTTTATAGAGATATTTACATTGTCTTCACGATACGATTAAATTCGATTATTTTTTGCAATATTCTCCCAAAAAGCAACGCCTTCAGGAGTATTATTAAAAGGGAATGAAATGACTAGAAATCTTTGAAAGCAGCAATCGACATCTAGCAAATTTTGTATCCGTTCTTCATTTGTCATTGAGAAATCAGAGCACTCAATGTTAAACGTCTCATTTGCTCTTTCTGTATTATATTTCCATTGATTGTAAACACCCAGTTTTACCAATTTTGCTATCTTATCATTCTTATTCATATTGATTGACTTTTAGTTCTTTACATCTATAAAGGTAATCGTTATTGACAAGTTTAACAAACAGAAACTTCGCCATTTTAACGCCATTTTAATCAGTTTTTTTCTTCGACAATTCACGTTTAAATCTTTCCTCTAAATCAAAAATGGTTTCTCCACTATTACGACGATATGGCCTATCAGTATTTAACTGAAGCTCTTCCAGCTTTCTCCAATACCATGGAAGGTATAAATACATATTCTTCAACTCCTTCAAGTTCTTATTTCCACAACACCAGCAACTCACACGATCAAGCAGTTCATATAGCCTTACTCCATCCTCATGCCAAACAAATCCTTTTGTGTAACAATACTGAAGCGCATCTGCTTCAGTAATGCCCCAATCACGAAGTGGTAAAACCCGATTAGGCCGATTTTCCTTTTCAAAGCGATGGGTCTCATCGGCAGCAATACCGACATAATCAATTCCATCTTTTGTGTGATCTTTCAACGCACGAAGTTTTTCACTCGTTCCCCACCGGCATGTTCCCCCACACCAACTATATCCTTTTTTATGGATAATATCGGTACCTCTTTTCTTAACCGGTCTTTCAAACATAGTCCAAAGAAAAGGCTGCTCCGGATACAGCTCCGTATATTTAATACCATTTTTTTTAAGAAAGGGCAAAACAGTATCACGAGTGTTATAGATTGCCTGAAACTCCATACCAGTATTATAGAAAACGACTTCATCCAACCGATATCCTTTTTCTATTAGCATGAAAAGCATTGCTAAGGAGTCCTTACCAAAGCTGACTGAAGCATAATATTTCATACAAATAAATAGATAAGTTACTTTTTCCTCTTTGTCCTCTCATTATTAACCTGTGACATACACATACGGCACCAGGAAGTCAATAGGTGATACTCTCTGCCTTCTCTCACAACTACACGGTTGTAGAATCTATATAGATAGAAATAATGTCCACAATGGGTGCACTTTTTCATCTCACGTCCTGAAGCATCTATAATACGATTACGAGGTTTGCGATGAATAAGAGTACAGTTTTTACACTCACCATCCTTATCACGGTACCGCCGGCAATGTGATAAGGATTTTACTCCACATTTAGCAAACATTCTACAATCTCTACGAGGTATTGATTGATACACATTCATGGCTTCCTCGCATTCAAGAATTTATTTACTACGCGAGAAAGTACATCCTCATTCTCCGGCATTAGCCATTCTTTCGCAACGTTCCAGGCAATACTCATAGTTGGATTGAAGTTATCCTTCCTGACAGTGTGATGAGACAAACGTCCTTCAGTGGGCTTCAAATCCTTATCGTGTAAGATACACAATCCATTTTCGAAGAAAGCACAAAACTCTTTGCCGGAAACAGGTTGAATCATTGGAACAGCAATATCAATGACTTTTAAAAATATACCAGCAGCCCAGTTTGTCAGTGCTAATCTGTCGGCGTAACCTGCATCAATAATTCGTTCAATATCATCAGGAGTACCCAGGCATGGAGTATGACATTGTTGTTTACAAATACTACATGAACACTGAACAGGTACACGGCCCGTTGACTTCATTACCCTCTGTAATGAGGTTCTTCTTGACAACTCTCCCATGATTATTCAGATACTGGATTCAATATTGATTTCGCACGTTCAATCTGCCAACGGCTAAGGTACGATTGCCAACAACTATTAAACCGAGACCAGCGAAAAGCATTATGTTTTAATCGGGTTCGGATTTCCTCACTTGGAATACCTGTAAAGAACAGTTGTAAGCGGTTCTCTTCGGAATTCTCAACTATACGAACATCATTAATGACATATTCCTTAGTAGCAGTTTCTTTCAACTGCTTTGCACGCTCCAAGCGTTGTTTAGCATCGCGAATACGTGCACTATTATTGGTAAGCGTGTAAGAGGGAAAACCGTACCCACCATAACAATCAGGTTCAATAAGTTTAACTACTTTTTCCTTCGAAAATCCTAATTCCTGAAGCTGTTCAACCTTAACGATATCCTTTATTTTTTTACTCCGGATTATCTTATTAGCAGCTTTCATCATGTTTTGAGCTTTCTCTAAAGATTCAACTTTTTCCTGTAGACGGTCTACTGCATCATCATCTCCTAAATAGATGGAATTGTTATTCTCGGCAGCTTCCGCCTTTTGTTCATAGTATTCAGCTTTCTCACCAAGTTTTACCGACTTTCCTAAAGTACTCCAAGAACGGTCTAGTAACCGTCTATGTGCACCCTCTGAATAATGTCCTACAAGTATAGGTTGTCCTGCTGGAATGTGTTCAATCATTTTATAGCTTTGATTATAAGCCGCTGTTGATTCTCTCCTCGCTTTTTCTGCAAGTTCTCTACACCTGTCAGCTCTTGCTTCCTGTTTTTCTTTTCTGTTCATAATTCCCTGATTTAATTTTGGTTTGACTTATTTTAAAAAGAAACCAAACTACTTAGCCGTGGTTTCTTCATTGGATAATTTTGCTACAAGGTCATCGAATAAACCAGGAACACGAGGTTGCAATGCCTTATATTCTTCTTGGAAAAACTCTTCCTTGGTTCTACCATGCTTCTTCCCTTTTCTCGTATGTACGTCGAAGGTGTATTCAGGAATGGGAATTGGGCAACGTCTAACATCATCAATCCACTTCTCTATGTCGATATTTCTTCTATCATAGATGAAGTTTTGCAAATGGTCGGCATCCCGATTCTTTCTACATTCACAAAGAAGGATAACAGCTTTGCTGACAAATATCCGACCTTTAGGTTCGGAAGCAGTCTTATTTACAAGTTCATGTCCTTGCCATAATGCTTCAACCTCTTTTGTTATGATGCCAAAGCAATCCTCTGCGCTAATGGTGAATAAACGCTTCCAAACATAATCTCTATATCCACTAGCCCACAACTCCAATGCAAAAAAGCCGGCTACCCCGGTATCGGCTCGTCGGATTGCTTTTTGCATTGCAGAACTCACCTCGAAGAAATCATATCCGCAAACTGTCCTAATAATCATAATTCTAATTTAATGGTTTGACTTTTAATTGATTACATCAGTAAATTTAGCTAAAAAAGACGAATATGGCAAACAGAATGAACGCCATTTAAACGCCTTTTTCACAGGTTATTAGAATTTGAATTTGCATGATATATTATACTGCACAAGTTGCTTTGTCTTGTCCTTTCCATTAGTGGTAGCACTCTTTAGCAAGATGCTATCTCCGAAATTCTTCTTGATGAAAAGGATAGATTTACGTTCTTCTTCCTGATTCCTGATAGCAGCAAGTCCCCCGGCATTCACAAAAGTGTTCTTTTGCTCAAAATTATACCGTAAATCGGTTAAAATCTTACGTTCTTTGTACTTCATGTAACAGGAAATCCAAAAATCTTCTTTCAAACGTATTTCTTCATTCCACCAGGTGTTTTTGTTATAGATTACCCCATAGCTGCAACCGGTTATCATTTTTGATAAGGAAAGAAAACCGGTTTCATCATACATCACAGGGGATATCCGGGCAGTGAAACCGAAAAGATGAACGTCCATCATATTGGCCATCTCAAATAATGACTGAATGATGTTAGTGATTCTATCCTTATCTTTCACCCGGCAGGGTTCACCCTTATCTGCATAAATAGCTTTACAGGCGTGGACATCATCATCGAGCATGAAGAGCTCGCCAAAATGTTTCGCCATCCAATTACGTTTAGGGATGAGGCCTATTACATCATCAGGATGAGTTACGATTTCACATTCAGGATTAAATTGCTGATATAAGTCTGCTTGACTTTCAGCAACACATATGATCGGTTCGTTCACCAGTTTCTTAGCAAACACCCGGTCATGGCGCTTATGACTTGGTATTACTATCTTGCAAGGCATGGCGAACGTCTTTTACATCAATTACATTAGATTTACTTACTTTCCCAGTCTTATACGACTTCATGTGCTGCATATCCAGCCTTTCACGGAGCCAGTTACTATCAACTTCATTGCTTGAAGTAATGATAAATAGCTCATGTTTTTCATCATACTTTGGAATAAGAGGATAAATGGCTGTAT
>NZ_CAUCSQ010000021.1 GCF_958445495.1 uncultured Bacteroides sp.
TATACTCTATTTATCTCATTTACAGTGATTAAAATTAGTTTTGCAATCTAAAAAAAGTGAGAGTATGAAAAATGAAAAGAAATCAGACTTTCCACGAACAAAATAATAGTCATCATACAATGTTGAATGAGAGCGATAATATTGGTAAAAGTCCAGATTACGGTTAAAGAAGTAGGTCAGGTTATCCAGTTCTTTACTGATATAGTTTCTGATTACATCATTACTACCATTGGGGTATTGTGTCTCTATCCGATAAACGATGTACCATTGAAAGAGAATTTTCGACAATATCATAACCGTAGAGGTCTATCTCATCAATCTCTACATCTATTTCTGATAAAATGTTTTCTAAAAGCTCTTTCATCTTTTCAAAATCTATAATTATCAATCAAATATTTATCTTATTCGAGGTAAGAGAAAGCCGGATATGGACGATATAGAATAGAACACATTCTTAGCATTATGACTTTCTAATGTTTCGCTTTGTGAAATATTCCATGCGGCAGACAAACATTTCACATTTGCTTTCTGACACTCTTTTATATCCGAAACCGTATCTCCGATATACACGATTTCATCTGCTGACAAATGATAAGTATGCAGCAATTCTTCCAACGTTTCCGACTTAACATTTCTTTCCGCATTTCCGGTAACGACCTTAGCAAAGCTGGTTTCCATATTGAACTGCCGCAGTGTTATATCGCAACTTTTTGCTCCCTTACCGGTGATAAGTGTCACGACAATGCCCTTTTGCTTTAATAAGGTTATCAGTTCATGTATTCCCTCAAAAGGTTTCGGGCACATTATTTTATGTAATGTTTCATAGATTACATAAAAATCGTACAACGCATGTTGCTGGTATGCTTCATCAACCACACATCTTATCATGCCTTCTTCATTCAGTCCAAATGTCTGTACTACTTCCTCGTCCGACAATTCACGTCCGGCATAGGGTTGTGTGGCTTCCTTAAAAGCCTGTATGCACATCGGCAAGGTATCGCCTATTGTACCGTCCAAATCAAAAGCGACTAATTTAATCATGGCTATACGAAATATTGATTTCCCGAATTACCCTACATGGATTTCCTATGGCAAGACTATTTGCCGGAACGGATTTAGTGACAACACTTCCCGCCCCGATGACACTTCCCCGACCAATGGTAACACCCGGCAGGATGATAACACCGCCACCAATCCAGCAGCCGTCTTCAATGGTTACAGGCAAAGCATACGTATGGCGGATATATTCTATTCCATTTTGGTTTTCTACGGGTTCTAAACGTTCGTCCAGTTCCACCGGATGAGTAGCCGTATAGATTTGTACATTTGGAGCTATCAATACGTTGTTTCCGATTGTGATTTTATTGCAATCCACAAAGGTACATCCGGTATTAATACTGACATTGCTTCCTATACGGATATTACAGCCATAATCACATATAAAAGAATGCCCTACCGAAACCTTATCGCCAACGCTTTCAAACATTTCTTTCAATAGCGCATACTTTTCCTCTTTACAATCATACGGCAATGAATTATATTTCAGCAACAATTCATGCGTCTTTCTTTTAAACTCCATAAATACGGGAGCATGACAATCGTACCATTCGCCCGACAAACATTTTTCCAATTCTGTTTTCATACCTACTCATGATAAAAGTTACTACTATCTTTCTATTTGTGGCAAAGTTATACATATTCATAAAATAAAATCTGTATTCTTTTTCTCTTTATTTGTATCTTTATACCTGAATAGCAGATTACATAAAATGAAAAGGGAAAATCTACACCAACCGTTTGAAATCAGTTTCAGTGAACTGGACGAGTCGCAATTAAAGGAACATGACCATACGTTCTTTGAATTGGTCTATATACTATCGGGAACTGGTGTTCAGTGGATAAACAATAATAGGTTCCTTTATCATGACGGACATCTCTTTATGATTACTCCCGGCGATATACATTCGTTCGACATTCATACTACTACAAAGTTCGTCTATATAAAATTCAATGACATTTACATTCATTCGGCAGTCTTCGGTGCGGAGAATATCCAACGGTTAGAGTTTATACTACAACACGCCAATCATCGCCCCGGCTGTATCTTACGCAACCAAACCGACAAGTTGCTGGTAAAACCTATGATAGAAGCAATTATTCGTGAATATTTGAACAAAAAGATATATAGCAGTGAGATTATTACGCAGCTAATCAATACAATCGTGATTGTTGTCGCCCGTAACATTGCTTTGTTCCTGCCTGAACAGATAGACGAGAATTCAGAAGAAAAGTCACTGAACATATTACAATACATCCAGTCGAATATTTGTTATCCCGAAAAGATAAAGGCTAAAGCGATAAGCCAGCATTTTGGCATTTCCCCTAATTATCTTGGGAGGTACTTCAAAAAGCAGACCAACGAAACCATGCAGCAGTATATCTTAAACTATAAGATGAAAATGGTGGAAAGTCGGCTTTTGCACAGTGAAATGAGAATTAGCGAAATAGTAGAGGAACTTGGATTTACAGATGAAAGCCATTTGAACAAGCTATTCAAGAAATACAAAGATTGCAATCCAACTGATTTTAGGAAGAAGTATCGGATTTAATAAGGTTATTTTTTAGTGCAAGGTGTAAGCTATATATAGATATATATTTGCACCTTGCACTAACCTTAGAATGTTTATTTCCAACAGTTTGCATAATCAAAAAAATAATGCGTACATTTGAACCCAAGATGTTGGCAGACAGACACCGGACAACAGCAGACAGTTTTTAAAGACTAAAGCATGACGGGTACAAAGCCGAAATTTCTGAAAGCACTGATATTGAGGAAGAAATAACGCTTGGTTCATGACCCAGGCAGTTCACATAAGAACAAAGCCAAACGGCGACAAAAAAGAGACAAGTCCTACAATAACATTGATATTGTAGGACTTTTTTATGTTTTAGTTTTGTTTGAAAGACAGAAAAGTTTAAATTGAATGTATGATAAGACACAATGTTTCACAAGTAGAGAAAAACTCAACTTATCTTATGGCAAAAAATAGTATCTATCTAAATAAGTCGCTTTTGAGCGATAATATTGGTAGAAATCAAGATTGGCATTACAAAAATCGGTTATTTCCGTTTGCTTTTTCTTATAATACTCCTTGAAAACTTCTTTGCTGCCATTTGGCTTTCGTAGTTCAAGTGTATATATGTCATTAAAGTATATGGATAAATGGCTTAGTACTCTGAAATGTATATTGATGGATAAACTCCCTTAGTTCTCCAATAAAGGTCTGATAAAATCAATCATATACAGAACCCTATCGGAAAACACATTACTATTCTATGCATGCTATTTCTATCTCTGCATTGATAGTCATTAATCTATCGGAAAACTGCTTCATCCTACATTTTAATATTTAATTTATATCTATACTTTATTATCTATCTCCCAAATCCAAATCGATATATATTCAATAGTGACAATTGGGAAATTATATAACATTCCAGTTATAATATGCGAATATATGATATTGCTACAAATCGATTAATCATCTTTGTTTTTCTAGTTTTACATATCCATTAACATAATTCCCTATAACATTATGATTTTCATCGTAAATATAGCCATTAGAATAATACCCTTTGAGTATTCTTTTGGAGGTGTAAATATATCCATTAGCATAATTCCCAATAGTTTTACCTTGTTTGTCAAACACATATCCATTTCGATAGGTGATTAGTGACGTTTTGCATGAACAGAAGCATAAAATGCTCAAAATCAGCAACAATATTCTCATATTATTTTTAAATTAGTATCTAAATCTTGATGTATCTATTCCTTTTATCTCCTTTTTCTTATATCCACCAAAGCGATAACTGAAATGTAAAGTAAATGCTCGTGAATAAAATCCGCTATTCATATTCAAGTTTTGCCCCTTAAAGCGGACTCTTGTTGCAGGCATCCCTGTATCAAATATATCATTGCAACGGGCGGATAAACTCAATTTGTCATTTGCAAAATTCCATTTCAATCCGGCAGTGAGATTAAAAATAGATTCTATATCAAAGGTCCCTTGTATGACAGGGGTCTGTACATTTCCCATTAACTCGAAAGACAAATTTTTATTTACTTTAAACGTATTATCCAGTGTACCGCTAAATACCCATTTCTTACGATTGAAAGGGATGTCGAAAAAATCGTCACAGCGTTGGTGCATTTGCATACCGACTAAAGTTAATCGGGAATCCAGCCAGTTTCCTACTTTAAAGGGGAATATGACATTTGCCCCCCATATCTGCATATAGTTCCAATTTGTATTTTTATAGATTAGTGCCAGCCTGTCAGTAGATTGATAGGCTGCTTGTGTGAAATAATCTGATGTGTGTGTGAAAAACAGACTAAAAATATACTTCTGCAAAAAGATATAACTCCCATTCAGATTATAATTCGTCATTGGCTTCAAATTCGGTGTTCCCCATAATTCTGTATATCCATTAAGATAACTGACGGAAGATTGCATATCCCAATAGCCTGGATAAGTTTTATCCGTAGATAATGAGAACTGAAATATATGTTTTGGGGTTTCAAAATAAGTCAATGATGTTTGTGGGTAGACTGCCCATTTATGATAATTTCCAATAGTATAATATTCTCCCGTAGCAGAAACGGATAAAGATGTCCCTGTTGTATAGTTTTTGCTCAATGATACATAAAAGCTGGTAGTTTGTTCTCTTAGATTGGAATATGTATTTTGAGTTTGAATGTTACCTGTCACTTCATCATAAGTTTGAAAATCAAGGTCTTTAGCAAATCGGTAGGAAACTCCATAACCCAGATTCCATCCTTTGGATAAAGACTGCTTTTGGTCTGCATAGATAGAATAGCGGTCTATCTTTTGTCCGCCAACCATAGAGAAACTACTCTGATTTCCATCTTGATAATCAGCATGTAGCCTTTGATTATTATTGGATGTATAATGTGTATAGTCACCACCTATTTCAAGCCCGAATCCAGAATGATATTGCAATGTAATATTATGCATTTGATTGTCAATATATTTATCAACATTGCTGGTTTGGTAATTGCCTGATGTCCGGCTATTATTATGCTGGTCGGGGGTATAACTACCTGTGTATGCTATATTGATATTGTTTTTGTCGTTGAAGTTATATTCAAAAGCTGCTCTAAGGTCGTGATTCCAGTACTTACTACGTAACTGTTCATTTTGTATGATATTATGTAGTTCATCGTTTAGCGTATGTTTGGAATCAAGGTCTATATACTCCATATTTTTCACGTTATTTGCTCCGTACATCACATCAAAAACCATTTTCGGAGTTGATAAACGAAAATTTCCATTCATCCCTCCATCATTGAAGTATTGATTCTTATAGTCAGCACTTATCTCCCCCTGAAAAGAGTAGTCGTTTGAATGCTTTAAAACGACATTAATAGCTGCACCCCGTACATGATATTCAGGAGGCGCGCTGTACATTACTTCCGCTTTTTCTACACGATTAACCGGAGTATTGCGCAAAATTGTTTCAAGCTGTCCGGCATCCATTGTTGTAGGTTTCCCATTTAAAATAACAGTCAGTTTTCCTGCTCCAGCCAAAGTTAATATTCCTCTATCTTCTTGCACTCCCGGTATCTTCGTCAATACTTCATAAGCATTGTTTACAAGTTGATTTTGGGTAAGAATAGCAAGATTATACCCTAAAACTCCATTCTCCACTTTTGCGAAAGGACGTTCCGCCTTTATAATAATCTCATCCAAAGCATAGTCCTTAGATTGAAGTTGAATAATTCCAGCATCATTTCCCTTACCTACCATTTGTTTAGTTTCATATAAAAGGTGTTGTATTATCAAGCGGTATTCTTTCTGTTGGCTTTTAAAAACAAATATGCCGTCGGCATTGGATATGGATGCACCTATATAGGTCGAATCCATCGCTTGCAGAATAATAGTCGCACCGTCTATAGGTAGTTGTTTGGCATCTATTATTTTTCCGTTAATCATTTGTCCCCAAACGACTGTTTGAAAGCAACCTAATAGGTGGAAAAATGTAAATGTTATTATTTTGTTTAATCGCATCATACTAATTCAGTTTATTGATTACAAGATTATTAAAAAGTAAAAGAGACTCCTGCTCCGAAGAACCATTCCCATCTTTTTTGTATTATGTTATATTGGTAGTTCGTTTGGGATTTAATAATGGCATATTTGCCTATCTCATACGAAAATCCTGCTCCTACCTTATAAGAGATAGAAGTTGCAGGAAGTATCACACTACGTTTTTTATCTAAAGCGTAGTTTCCATATATATTAAAATTTAGTTTTTTAGTCAATGGAATCGATATATTAGTATTTCTTTCTATACTAACATAAGGGTTGTCAATATATGTTTTGCTACTTATTCTAAAGCCCTTTATATTTATATATTCAATCTTCTTACTATAAGTACTGTCTGATAATAAATCTGATTGAACGTATATACAAGGCTTACCTAACTGGTTGTATTTACACAAATCACTTTTAATCTTTATATCTAATATAAAATCGTCCAATTTATTATTGCTTTCCTTTAGACAAGAACCTGTCAGGGATTGCTCCAATTCTTTTTTAAAGGCATTGTTTATATGTATCGGTATTTCACCATCTAACATCTTAGATAGTCTTATCGAGTCTTTTGTTGTCCATCCCTCTTGTGCAAAGGCAAGGCAAGGAATAAGATTTAGTATGAAAATCGTTAAAACTTTCACTGTTTTTTAGATTAGCCCAACACAAATGCAAATTGAAATATCAATTTAGACAATAAAGGTAAAGCAAAAAAGTGCATACTTCTAAGAAATACATACTCATTTTTCCGTTTCAAATGAAACTCTCAAAACAGTTTGAGAGTTTAGTCCTAAAATGTTATTTTTCGCCTAATATTGCTTACAGTAGTCGGGGTAACTCTTAGATAAGAAGCAATCTCTTTTAAAGGTGCTATCTCTTTCAAATCAGGACACCGTTGCATTAACTTCAAATAGCTCTCTTCCGGGGAATCACAATAAAGATCCAAGTACCGTTTGTACATCATTTCATATAGGGCATCCACGGTCTGCTTCCCAAAACGAAGTGTTTCCATATCTGTTTCCAAATACGCAACTACATCTTGATAAGATAGTTGGTAGACTACACATTCAGACATAGCTTGGATATTTACCAATGAAGTACTTTGATGTATAAAAGATGAGTAATCGCAGACAAACTCTTTGGCAAATGAATATTCTACAACATGCTCTTTTCCATTTTTATCAGTATGCATATAACGAAATGCTCCAGTTTCGATCCATCCAACTTGGTCAGACACCCTATTTTGCTCAATAAAAAAATCTTTCTTATGATAAATATGCACCTTACCTTTATCTTTGGCAAATTGTATGAATTTGGAATAATCCAACCTTCCAATGTATGAATTATAATTTTCCATATCTAAATTGTTTAAACTCTTCAAACACAAAAATAGAAAAAATCATAAAGATATGACGTTACATATTTTATATTTAGAGGAAAATAACAGTTTCCGTAGCGAGACATTTGTTTACTTACTATCGCTTCAAGTTGGAAGAAACCAATCCAGAATTTCTAGCTATGGATGAAATTAAAATTACTCTCGCTAAAGAGTTTACTATTAAGCGAGTAGAACTGGTACGGGATATTTTTGTATTTTGCATCTTTACCGGATTTGCGTTCAACGATGTGAAAGACTTATCACCTGAGCACTTGGTACGAGATAATAAAGGGGAGCTTTGGATAAGAAAGAACCGCCAAAAGACAAAAATCATGTGTAATATTCCTGTGTTGCCTATGGCTGCTTCGATTCTTGCAAAGTATAAAAATGTGGCTGAATGTACCGGAAAACTATTGCCAGTATCGAGCAATCAACGCACGGACAGTTACCTGAAAGAAATTACAGATGTATGTAGATTATAGAAAAATCTGTGCATACATTCAACCCGGCACTCCTATGCCACTACTGTAAGTTTAGAAAATACCCAACTGATAAACAATGGATTACAATATATCGTTTTGAAGAGGGTAATTGGTTTAGCAACGTGCTATCTACCTCTGTTCGGATAGTTTATTCATGTCTCACACAATTAAAGATGTCTTTTGATTTTAATATTTTGCTTTTTGCTAATAGTATCATTGTGTAAACTACCGTCAAACTCTTTATATCGAGCGTTTTTATAGATTTCAACCAGTCTCTTACTGTAATTCAGAATCGCTACATTGGACTTTTGCGATAAGTTAGTCGCTAAGATTCCACTTCCCAATATGCCCGGATTACAGATTACTGTATCTTTTTCTATGGAGTTCATAATCAATTCAGAACACATATAATCTTTAATACCTGCCTTATTTAACTTCTCCGATACATATTTATTGAGTGCCTGTTTATCGTTAATCGTCATAAACCCATACCACAACAAGCATTTCATTCCCAATTTGGTGGCACTGATTAACACATCAAGGTAGGTATATCCATTGTTATTACGTTGGTATATCTCTGCAAACATAGTTTCGGCAATACGTCTGCCTAAACGCTGTGTTTCCATATCTGTTTCCCAAAATTGGTTTAGTTCGCTCAATGGTAACAAATAAACCTCACAGTCAGTTGTTGCCTGTATGCTAACTGTTGCATCGGCTCTATTAATTAAAGATGGATAATCACATACGAAATCATTTTCAAAACTGCAACCGACAATCCACTCGTTCCCATTCGTATCTATGCGAGTAAGGCGAAATATACCTGATGTAACAAAACCTATATGATTCGTCTTGTCATTTTGACGAACCATATATTCATTTTTTCTAAGTATTTTCAGCGTGCCACTTTCAAGAAATAGCTTTTCCAATCTTGCAGTGTCTACACTTTCATTCGCATTGAATTTATCCATATTAAATGCTTTATAATTGCAAAGATACGAATAAAGATAGCTCTGTTGAACAATAATCCAGATAAATCGGCTACTTCTCTATCGGCTAAACTCAACCAATACATTTTTTCCGAAATGGATTAATAACATTAACTCTATCAGTGTAGCATCCAGTCTGTGCAAGTCTTAAGTTGAACATACAACCCGAAGCGTAGCGCAGGTGTGGAGATTCAAAGCTTAACCCGTAGGTGTTCGTTTACCAAAGCCTAGCAACAGGCATACTTCCTGACTATCCAACCAGTTTTCTACTTTCTGGGTATGAGTGTGCTACACAAACTTTCTATCCGCTTGGCAAACTTCGTGAACTTCTCGCAGACATACGAGAATGTCCTTTTTTCAATAATTATTACTTCCATACATTTAATTTTAATGGTTTATAAAACGTGTTGATTCTATTTTCACCAGTAAATGAAGGAAGAATCAAAAGTCGTTTTCAAAACTGTCTGTGGATGGCATAATAAAACTGCTACTGTCTCTATGAGCTAGTTTTCTAAATAACACTTAAATCTTCATGATAAACCCCATGCGCACATCCTAAATTTCACTATATTGCAATAAATTAATGTAGTCAGCATGAAGTCCAAAGACCTTCCAATTACGTTTCGTACAAATAAAGTAAAGGAGTATGTAGATTTCTATACTAAATATTTCCAAGCTGTGTTAGCTTTTGATTCGGGGTGGAATGTGGTAATCCAGCTCGAAAACGAAGCAGATACTCCGTCGCTGTGCCTCTCATTTCATGATACAACATATATAAAGATATTATAAAGTAATGAACTAGTCAACACTCATATTTTGAAATTAAAATATAACATAAGAAGCCTATACAGTCCAGTTCAGCCAGCAGTAATGAGTACCGATGGCGAAGTCTCATATGTTGAGTTACCACCCGATACACAACTACAAGAATTTATTTATTGTTACTGGAATCTAAAAACTACCAAACGACTAGATGATATATACAATTATCGTGTAGTTTCTGACGGATGTATTGATGTAATTTTTAACTATATTGATCATAATGAAGCATATATAATGGGGTACTGCAATTCTTTTGTGAAGATTGGCATTGATAAAGAATTTAATTATTTCGGAATACGATTCTTTCCGGGTATATTCCCTTTACTATTTAATATAGATGCATCAGAATTAAGTAATCATTACGAGCATTTAAATATCGTGCAGCCTCATCTATACAATGTAATTCAACAATCGGAACATAAATGTTTATGTCTTCAAGATTTGTGCAATGAACTCAATCACTATTTTATCAATCATATTAATAAAATAGATAAACTTTTTGATAATAGATTTTTCTGTGCATTAGAAACTATTTTAAAAAACAAAGGAGTGATTAATATTGAAAAAGATTTGAATGATGGAATAAGCAGTCGTCATTTACAACGCCTTTTTAATTTTTATATAGGAGATACAGCCAAATCTTTCTGCCGAATTGTTCGTTTCCAGAATCTTTTAAAGGCAGACCCTTCAATTAAATCAATAAAAGCGGAAAAATTATTTTACGATTTTGGTTACTATGATCAAACTCATTTCATAAAAGAGTTTAAATTGTTTTACGGCAAAACTCCCTCGAAGATTACTATTGAATAAGCTGTCCGATTTTTCCTATTTTTAAAAAACTCTATGCTTTAACTTCGCATCATGAAATTACATTAAACAATTGTTTTTTTGTTCTATGTGATACTTACATTAAATAAATATTTAAGAAGACTATATATAATATAATCCATAGTAAAATGAAATTAAAAATAAACAGCGATTTACGAAAAGCGAAGAACATCGGCGTAACTATTGAGAAATACCTTAATGAAATTGGCATATTCACTTTAGCCGATCTTGCAGAAGTAACATCAGTAGAGGCTTTCAAAAGAATACGTAAGAATGATCCTGAAAAGACAATACCTGTATGCTATTATCTCTATTCTTTAGAAGGAGCCCTATTAGATTTGCATTGGAATGATATTCCATCAGAACTAAAGGAAGAGTTAAAAGGTAAAATTAATGATTAACTTTTAGAATCATTTTGATTAGTAATCATGCTATTAAATAAGATATTACTTATGACAAAAAATACGAAACTTTGGAAATATAGTGGAACATTTCTTATTATAACAGGAGTAATCCACACGATTTATGCACTACTACTT
Organism: uncultured Bacteroides sp.; assembly: GCF_958445495.1. GTDB lineage: Bacteria > Bacteroidota > Bacteroidia > Bacteroidales > Bacteroidaceae > Bacteroides. Next base: position 11,149 of record NZ_CAUCSQ010000021.1, read on the forward strand.
GGAAAAAAGGATTTTGCAGAGATGATAAGAGATGGATTAATAAATTCCACAGTTGATAATTATAGCCATGCTTTCGCTTTTTGGTTTTTAACGTGTGGGATTATACTTATTTTTTGGGGACAAACACTACAATACTATATCAAAAAAGAGCAAAAACCTGCACCTCTGTTTTTGGGATATTGCATTTTGATATTTGCCGTGGCAGGGTGTATTGCAGAGCCTATTTCTGGTTTTTGGCTTTTCTTACCACAAGCACTGATAATAATTACTGCAAAAAAATAAAGTAGGAAATTTTTAAATGAGACTAACAATCATCGAGGCGTCTGTAAGTGCAAGTATTGTCTGTAAGACAGAAGAGCCCTAGTAAATATTAATAAAAAAATAAAAGATGCAAGAACTAATTCTGATTTTTAGAACTTCAATTGTGGATGAACAAGATATAGAAAAGATGAAGACACTATTCATACAATATCCCCAAATTCATAAATGTAGTGTGGATTTTGAGGATTGGGAAAAAATCCTGAGAATAGAGTGTTGTGATATTAACCCCATCACAATTATTTCAATGCTCAAAGAGATTAACATACAAGCAGAAATTTTGGAATAATGGGAATAGGGAACTTTAGAATGAAAGTAAATAATGATATACCTTAAATGTATAATAAGTATTGAATTAAAGAGTATATAAACAAAACTTATTCACCATCTAAAATATCAGAGAATAGCCCTGAAATAGCCGTTTCATGTTCCTTTAATTTAAGATAGGAATAAGAGCATATAACTAATCCGACTTTTTGGGGGAGAAAGCCGGATTAGTTTATAAATTACCAATGTTCGCAAAGATATCAGTTATTTATAAAAGCATGCTGATATCCTTTTACTTTATTCCAACCTCCGCGAGTAAAATCTGGTATTTCAACCGGAGCAGAGTTATTTTCAAGAGAAATACGGGTAAGCTCAGCCATACTACACCATTCGGCTAGATCGTAAACGTCCATATCTAATGGTAGTCCATTTTGCAGACAGTAAGCTAATCGATAATCCATGATAAAATCCATGCCACCATGACCGCCCACTTTTTTTGCAGTTTCCTCCAGTTCCTGATGAATCGGATGCTTATACTTTTCCATTAATGCTTTTCTGACTTTTGCAGATACGGACCGATGTACATTTAGATTCTCGTGTTCGGGAACTTTTGTCAAACTAACCTGTGTAGGACGTAAACAATATTCCTGTATAGGATATTTACTGGCATAACCATCTGTTCCCACAATTTGATACATACGACTATAGGGACGAGGAGTCATTACATTATGTTGAATCAACATGGTCTTTCCTTTTTCAGTACGTATTAACGTTGACGTCTGATCACCATTCTGAAAATCGGTAACGTCCTTTCCTGTCTGTTTTTTTATATAAGCAGGGCCATTTACAGCTTTTGTATCCATTGCTACTAACACCTTCATGCGGTCTCCACGGTGAATATCGAGAACTTGACATATTGGACCAATCCCATGAGTAGCATATACATCTCCACGATATTTACGATTATAATCCATTCTCCAATTATTCCAATAATGCGGCCATACTTCTTCGAGATTATGGATATATGCACCTTCTACGTGAAGGACCTCACCGAAAACACCTTGCTTCGCCATATTCAGAGAGGTTAGTTCAAAGAAATCATATATGCAGTTTTCTAATTGCATACAGTGTTTACGAGTCTTTTCAGAAGTGTCAATCAAACGCCAAATTTCATCCATCGTCATGGCTGCAGGTACTTCAATGGCTACATGTTTACCATGTTCCATAGCATATACACCCATTTCTGCATGATGCTTCCAATCAGTCGCTATATATACAAGGTCGATATCGTCACGCTCACAAAGTTTCTTCCATGCATCTTCTGAACCACTGTAAGAGACAGCTTTTGGTAATCCTGCTTTTTCTAGGATTCTCTGAGCCTTTTCTACACGTTCGGGGCGAAGATCGCATAAAGCTACGATTTTACTTTTAGGAATATGTGTCCAACGTGTCACTGCACCAGGGCCACGCATCCCCAAACCAATAAATCCAACACGTACTGTATCTATTTTGGGAGCAGTGAGTTGAATCACATCTTCCTGCCCGGTTGCCCGAGCAGGAGTTTCTATTCTAATGGGGGTAAAAGATTGTAATATTTTCTTTTGTTGTACACAGCTAGTCTGACAAATCAAGAAAGTGAAACAAATAGCTGCAACTGTAAATATATTCTTTTGCATACAATTAGAATTAAATATTAATAGCCAGGATTTTGTACCCATTGAGGACATTTATTTATTTCTGATTGTGGAATAGGCATCAAATACTGTGCTTCTTTAAAAGTGCGAATCACATTTACGTCTGTCACTTGAAAGAAATCTTCTTCTGTTTTGCCATAAATGTTCATAGCTTTTACTTTTTCCCCTAGAATTTCCGCTTTTTTCCAACGACGTAAATCCCAGAAACGATGGTTCTCTAAATAAAATTCAATCTGACGTTCATGGCGCACAATTTCTCGAAGACCTTCTTGTGTATTGGCTTTTTCCGGATGTTTGGCTTTAGCCCATGCTACATCTATTTTATCAACGCCGGCTCTTTCACGCACTTTATCTATGTACACTTTTGCTTTAGTTAAATTATCCTCGCCTCCCAATTCTATTAATATTTCTGCATAATTCAAGTAAAGTTCTGCCATACGGATGATAGGATACGGATACTTCACCGCAGCATTCAGTGTTTGGAAAGCAGGATGAAAGAACTTTTTATTCAAGTATCCTGTTCCGGAGTAATTAGCATCATTGGCCTCCTCTTTTGCTCCTTGTGCTTCTCCACACATTAATTTTAATTGGATAGCTTTTTTACTGTTATTGTTGTTTACATTGGAACCATTATATTTTGTAATTTCAAAGAAACCATTGTGAAAACCAATCCAAGCATAAAAACGCGGTTCACGATTCAAATGTAATTGAAGGGTCTTTCCTTTAGGGTCTTTGTAATTATTTCCATCATAATTGTTAGGCATATTCACAATATCGTAACGCCCGTTATAATCAAATTCAAGATCTTCATCTATCGGTAATCCATTCTTCGTATAAAACATTTCTACAATCTGCAATGTCGGTGCACAAGAGTTATATGCATTCTTATAGGCATTGTTACCGGACTGACGTGGACAAGATTGATTTTGTATCTCATATTGGGTTTCCGGACGTGTATCTACCATAATCACTTCAGGGTTGATTCCTTCCTTGTTATCCATGAATGCATATCTTACGGCGCGTTGACTTGCCTCTACCGGACCGGGTTTGGCAGCAGAAGGCTCCCCGGCATCACTACTATTGTAAAGCCGAAAACCATTGTTTTCCAATTCTTCAATAGCTTCCCTGGTGGCTTTCTCTGCAGTTAGCCATTTTTCTCTGCTCTCTGTTTGAGCAATTAAATATCTGCCATCTTGTTTACTTTTAAAATCAGCATAGAAAGAGCTATTGCCATTATTACCGTTAAAAAGAGGAGAAGCAGCATACAAATGTAAACGTGACCGTAATGCAAGAGCAGCATAGCGTGTAAAACGCCCATACTCTTCACCTACAAAAGATTCTGCCATATTCGGTAGCGCCTCCTCTATCTTCTGGTCAATAAACTCAACAACTTCTTCTACAGAAGAACGTTCGGGATAGGTACTAGCATCTGCTGTATGGTCCAATGGATTTCTAATGATAGGAATGGGTCCATACGCTCTCAAAGCAAGAAAATGATAATATCCAATCAGGAAAGTGGCTTCCGCCTTATAATATTTCAGATTTTCTTCTAGTATATTAGGGGTCAAATCCACTACATCTAAAAATTCATAACAACGACGGATGCCTACCCAGATATCATCATAATAAGATTTAGTGATGCTTAACGAATTAGGTGAATAATATCCACGAGGGAATGTCTGGAAATCATTTTTCTCCATCGGAAAACATACCTCTCCTGCCGAATATTTATCAATATGTTCAGGCTTTCTGGAGTTGGGTAACTTACTATAACAAGAGTAAAGAAAACCGCGGGCCGCCCCTGGATTTTTATAAGTATCTTCTGGTGTATTACGCTCTTCAGGAACAATATCTAAATAATTACAACTAGATAAAAGAACACTGATTGCAACGGATAATAATATATTTGTAGCTTTCATATTTTTGTTATTTGAATGTAAATTGGATTCCTATATTATATGTACGCTGTGTAGGATATGACATTCCGTTTCCTCCTCCCATTTCCGGATCCCACAGTTTGAATGGAGAGAAAGTCAATAGATTACGTCCGCTAATATAAGCCCTGAAAAATTTATGTGTAAATCCGATTTCCGCATTTTTAAGTTTCAGAAATGCCCCATTACGCAGCCAATATGTAGAACCGACTTGATTATTTTCGTTTATACCATTAGTAAGACGCGGATAAGCGGCATTCGGATTCGGATTATCTTCACTCCAATAATCATCTGCAATAAATTTCATTACACCAGGACTTGTTTCCTTATTACTTGACACAAACGGATGAATATTAGAAATTAACAAAGAAGTACGTGCTACTCCTTGGAAGAAAAAAGAAAAATCCCATTTTTTATATTTCATGGAAGCACCAAATCCGTAAACAATTTCGGGTGTCTTTGGATTACCTGCCCATATTCTATCATTTGAATCGATAATTCCATCCGCTACTCCTTCTGCATTCGGTATATCTCTATATCTGATATCTCCTGGCATTGGAATATATCCTAATGTTTGTTCAGGGCTTCCGGCTATTTCCATATCATCTCTAAATAATCCCATAGCATCATAAATTAAAAAGTCATCCACTGAACGTCCTACACTGGATAATTGCGGATATAGTTGATATGGAGGTTCATCTCGCTCTAAAATGGTATTCTGTGCAAAAGTAAATGTACCTCTGGCAGAGATAAAGAAGTCTTTGCCGATTCGTTTGTTATAATCCATAGACAGATCAAATCCGACATTTCTCATCTTACCCAAATTTCCATAAATTGAAGTACCTCCTGTTCCCACAAATATAGGAAGAGTATTACTACGTTGCATATAAATGTTTTTTCTGATTTCCCTAAAACCATCAATATGTAAATTAAAGTCACGGAACAGTTGTACATCTATACCTACATTTAATTTTTCTCCGATTTCCCAGGTCAAATCAGGATTGAAGTAACGGTTCCATACCGGACCTTTATAAGTTGTCCCCATATTGGTTCCTGTGGTATATCCCCAACTAGCTAATGTAATGTCTTCCAGATATGCAAAACGACTTCCAACAGCATCATTACCGACAAGACCATAAGAAGCACGTAGTTTTAAATGAGAGATGATATCCGAAAGAGGTTCCCAAAATTTTTCTTGTGAAATGTTATAGCCAACTGCAACAGATGGAAAGAATCCCCAACGATGATTTTTAGCAAAGTTTTCAGAACCGGTATAACCGAAATTAGCTTCAACTAAATAACGGTCATCGTAGCTATAAGAAAGACGTCCGGCTATTCCTTGTTTTCGTTGGGGCAAGGAAGATAATAAATTACTCGGATTATTCACATTAGTCTGCTTTTGATCATACAGCAACATAGCATTTACTCTATGTACACCAAATTTACGATTATAATCCAGATGAGTTTGAATATACATCCAACGATCTCCGGATGAGCTTCCGCTCGTGCCAAGTGTAGCAGACTTTTCCTCATCATTGACACGTTCCAACAGGTACGTACCATCGCCATTATCTGCATTCTCTCCTGCAATCTGGAACTGATTATATCCCGCATTACGTGTTACCTCACTTTTTGAGAAGTTTTTAAACGAAATAAGCCCATGCCATTTCAAACCGGGAAGTATCATTTTAAGATCCTGATCTATTCTAAGTTTGGTATCAACGGTAGAAGAGAAGTATGTTTTATAGCCAGTCACGTATTCAGCTACTGGATTACGGTATCCATTATTGAAAGTTCCACCTTCCATACCTCCCCACATAGTATAAGTCAACTGATTGTTCCATGAAGATGGATAATAAACAGGAAAGTCTACCGGAGACGCCTGCCGAGAATATCCGAAAATAGCATCCGCACTAGTACTTGGACCTTTCCAATCTTTCATACTAACATTCAATCCCAACGATACTTTAGTAGTAGGTGTAGCCTTGATACTTAAATTATTCACAAAATCGTACCGAATAACATTGATATTATTATTAAATGAGAAAAATTCTTTACTTCTTGACTTCAGGTTACCCCCATCTCTTTTGATGGAAGCACTCATAAAATAATGAACAGCTTTTTTCCCACCACGAATATTGAAATTAAATCGTTCGGAATTAGAAACCTTATTAAACATTTCCCCAAACCAGTCTACATTCGGATACAAATATGGATTTTTTCCGGCTTTTGTTCCGGCTATTTTCTCTTCCGAATATATTCTTCCGGCATCATTACGAGTCCTACGGGCCTCGTTGTATAAATTCATATATGATATTCCGTCTACCATTTCCGGAATTTCATTCATTACATTGAAAGCTGTTTCAAAGCGAAAGTTAATAATTGGTTTCGCTAAGTCTGCTCCTTGCTTAGTGGTAACAATCATTACTCCATTAGCACCGCGTGTACCATAAAGAGCAGTAGCAGTAGCATCTTTCAAAATAGAAAATCCTTCAATAACTTCAGGATCAAGTGCATCTAGATCACCAGAACTAATTTCGACTCCATCAAGTACAATCAAAGGATTATTGGCTCCTGACGCACTACTGAACGTTGATTTACCACGAATCCAGAAGTTTGCACCGTCCGCTCCCGGTTCCCCAGATCTTTGTACTGCAATTACCCCCGCCAATTTACCGGCAAAGTTACTACTTAGACTAGTAGTGGGGGCTTTCAAAGCATCCGGTTTGATTTGTTCTACCGAACCGACCAACGTTTCCTTCTTTTGACTAATACCAAAAGCCGTAACCACTACTTCCTCCAACTGTTTGGTATCTTCTTCCAATGTAACATTGACAGTCGTACTTTTACCTACATTAACTTCTTGTGCCTTATATCCTATATAAGTGACTACAAGAACTGAATTTTCAGGCACCTTCATCTGATACAGACCATCCATATCAGTGATAACTCCGACACTCTTACCTTTTACTTGAATATTAGCACCGATAATTGGTTCTCCCTTCTTATCACGCACAAACCCCTGAATTAACTTTTCTTTAGTTTGTTCAAGTCCATAACTAATAGGAGGATTTTCCATATTCTCATCAGAAAGGAACGTGTTAACTTCTCCCGATGCATAAGAGAATGTTGTAAAGCATACAGCCATACCTAGACAGACTAAGGCCTTTCGAAAGTTCCTCAAGTCCATTGAAGCATGTTTTTCCATGTTTTCCACAATTTAAGTTAGTAATTTAGATTCAGTATTTATCTTCCGCAAAAGTATGTTTGTAACAACTTTGAGATGGGATTCTTTTGTAACAGATTACATCCCATTATGTAACACTTGGTCTTTTTACTAGCTTTTATCGTTGATGAAATAGTTTTTTTGATATTCCGAAGGGGTTAAATTATACTTTTTCTTGAAATAAGTACGAAACATCTTGGGAGATGCAAATCCAGTCATATCGCTCACTTCAGCAACATTCAAATCCGGACGCTTTAAAAGTTCAGCAGCACGGGCAAGCTTGTAGTCACGTATGAAATCAGAAGGAGTCTGCCCGATAATCCCTTTTAACTTCCTGTAGAGATGCATACGGCTCAGACCGATATCTTTGCTAAGACGGTCAATATCATATTCTGAATTATCCAGATTACTTTCAATTGTATTTACTATTTTTTGTAACAATTTGTCTTGTAACGGAACTGCCGTCGGCTGACCGATATTGTTAGATAACTCTTTCAGTAACTGTTCCTTTAGTTTTTCACGGCTGACAAGTATATTAGTAACTTGGGCTTTGATATGCGTTTCGGTAAAAGGTTTGACAATATATGAATCTGCTCCACATTTCAGAGCTTGTATTTGTGATGTGTCTGAAAGTTTTGCAGTCACCAGTATCACAGGGATATGACATGTATTCGGTGATGTCTTGATACGATGACACAGCTCAATCCCATCCATATCAGGCATCATAACATCGCTAATAACGATGTCCGGCAGATATTGCTGTATCATTTCCCAACCTTGCAGACCTCCACTAGCCTCCATGATTTCATACTCGTCAGATAGTAAATGATGCATATAGTAACGAATATCTTTGTTATCATCAATAATGAGCAAAATGGGCAATTGCTTTTCCTCTTTTCTTATTTCCTCCAATTCATTGATTGACGGAGGTTCCGGCAATTCAGGATAAACTACAGGTAAATACAATGTGAATGTGGCACCTTCTCCAGGTTTACTAGATAACTGTATTTCGCCTTGATGCAGATGAGCTAGTTCTCTACAAAGATTGAGACCTATACCGGAGCCAGGAGTATGATGGTTTCCTGTGTCAATTTGATAAAATCGGGAAAAAATCTTTTCCTGTTCCTCCTCAGGGATACTTTCCCCATCATTTCTGACAGAAATCAATAACCATTCTTGTCCATTGCATGTTTTCTTTTCGACTGCTACTTCAATATAGGAATGAGCAAATTTTACGGCATTGGATAAAAGATTGTAAATAATACGTTGTACCGTATTAATGTCTATCATCAATATGAGTTGATTACAGTCATCACTATAGAAAGAAAGACGAAGGTTACGTTCTTTAGCTCTCTCTTCAAAGAAAGAACAAGTAGTACGTACAAAAGGAATAATTTCTTGAGGCAACGGGTTCAAATGCATATTGCCAGTCTCTATTTTCCGGAAATCGAGCAAGTCATTAATCAGACGCAAAAGCATCTTTGCATTTTTAGAGATAATACTAAGCATAGTATGCTTTTCTTCTCCTTCTTCTTGAAAATTATGTTCTAACTTCTCTGCCAACCCAACAATTAAAGTTACAGGAGTACGTAATTCATGAGATATATTAGTATAAAATTTCATCTTGGCATGATAGAGCGCCTTTTGATTTTCCTCATACACCTTTTCTTGCATTAAGATACGTTTCATTTCACTTTTTCTTCTAATCCATAAGATTATAACTATACTTACCCCCGTGATGAAGATAAGATATACAAAATACGCCATTGGAGTTGCCCAAAAAGGAGGAAGTATTGTTATAGTCATCCGTATGATTTTTTCACTCCAGATACCATCAGAATTACATCCTTTAACTTCAAATAAATAAGTACCAGGATTAAGATGCGAATAGGAAGCAGAACTATGCTCATTAGTGTACACCCATTCTTTATCAATTCCAGACAGGCGATAAGCAAAACGATTTTTCTGCGGGGCATGATAAGAAAACACTACGAAACTAAATGTAAAGTGACGCTCATCATACTTTAAAGTTATGTGATCTGTAGAACTAATGGCCTGTGGTAGAATCACTTTGCCTTCATATTTCTTTCCCGGACGAATAGTGGTATTATATACCTGCAATCCGGTAATTGCAACCTGAGGAGACTGGGAACGAGTACAAATCTTTTCTGGCTGAAACACCGTGACACCATTCAGTCCTGCCAAATAAATGATTCCTCGCGAATCTTGGAAGTGGGCTCCTTTAGAAAATTCATTACTTGACAATCCATCGTAAGAAGTATATTTATGAAATGATTCCGTATCAGGATTGAAACTAGCCAGTCCATTACAAGTACTAATCCACAATTGTCCATTTTTGTCTTCATATATACTGTATATCAGATTATCCGATAATCCGTCCATCTCCGAATAATTACGGTATCCAAGAGTATCTCTGTCCATAATCTGATATAATCCAGCCCCCCACGTACCTATCCATAAACGTTCTTCAGAATCTTCAAAAAAGTAAGAAATATCATTATATATGCTATTACCTTTTTCTTTATTAATAGATTGGAATCCCTTGGAAGTACGATGTATATGCATGATACCATTATCTCGTGTACCTATCCATACATCACCATCTTTAGTCTGGATAATACTACGTATATTCCTTTTTACAGCAACATTGTCCACATACAATTGACTAGCTGTACCATCTGGAGCAATCAGACAAACACCTCCACCACTACCACACCACAATGTGTCTCCCCTATCTTGATAGAGAACACTTGTGAATGAACGATTGATACGATTCTCCAATCGGAATGGAATGACTTTCTTTGTTTTTTTATTGAACACCTTAAGGCCCTCCCCCGTACCTATCCATAGTTCCTCGGAAGTTTTTTTATTAATAGCCGTAATATGGCTCGGCAGTTTATAATGTATAAAACAATTTGTCTGCGTATTCCACTCGTTAAGAATGCCGTTCTGTGTCCCCAGCCATACAGTTTCTCCATCTTCTGTATAGATAGCATGTACTAAATTATCACTTAGTGTATTTACAGCCTTTGGTTGATGATAAATATTCACAAATGGGGATTCCTGAAGAATTAATTTATTAAGTCCGCCTGTAGCAGTTCCTATCCATAGGATTCCTGAAGCATCTTCATAAAGAGACAATACTTCATTATAACTAAGACTGCTATTTTCGCTATCATTAGCTTTAAATTGTTTTATTTCATTATTCCTAATTAAATACAACCCACTTTTACGACTTCCTGCCCATATTTGATTTTGCGAATCACGCAACAAAGCAGTAATAACATTGTTTCCATGATGCTCGTCAAGAATAATCTCTTTAATAATATTACCTGTCGGAGTAAGTAACCATAGCCCGTTCGAAGTTCCTGCCAATATATCCCCATTAGGGTCTATCAGCATTGAATTTACTTGATAACGTAAATATTTTTTAGGAGCTTTCCTATCAAATAAATAACGAAAAGTTTTAGATTGAGTGTTGAAAACAAAAATTCCCCGATTACTACCTAAATAAAGGTTACGATGTTTATCCATCTTCATATCTTGTATGTAATTAGGCTTTACTCCCTGAGCTTTAATAGTCCATACTTCAAATTTTTGTTCGTTAGTGTTCAGCCATAATAATTTATTACGATAGCAAAGCCATACTTCTCCTCGATCATCACAATACACCTTATTTATTCTGAAATTACCGGAATTATCAGAAAGAGCTTCTTTTAATTGTTGTTTATAGTTGATAAATCCTGCGATATCCGGATCATAAGCATCTAAAGAAGTAGTAGTAGCAATCCATACTTTACCATCTTTTCCGGCAGACAAAGAAATAATAGGATTACTTGATATCGTACTTTCTACGGCCTTTGGATCCCATTTCCAGCGAACAAATCGATAACCATCATAAAGATTTAATCCGTTATTCGTTCCCATCCAAAGATATCCTGTTCGGTCCTGTATAATAGCAGTAACATCTGATTGAGCTAATCCTTCATCAATCGTCAGATGTTCAAAACGTAGATTATTCCCAACTGAAAAAGCATTGGAAGGTACACTATAGATTAACAAATATACAAATAAGAAAAGAGTAGATAAATGTGTTTTTCTATACATAATTATATATTATATGTTGATAAAATTGTGAGTAAAGATAAAAAAGGGGTATAAAAAAAACAAACAGAATGGAAAAATATTCCAAAACTAATTGTTGTGGATAATTCATTACTATTAAATATGAACTGTTTTTGATTTTTTTCCCAAAATGTTACAAGACAGTCTTCAATGTGTTACGGAAATGCCCTATCTCTGTAAACGAATGTCCCTACCTTTACCACCAGATTAAAAACTCTAAATGAAAAACATAATGAATAACCAATTATTTCTATCTACTTTACTCTTGTTTCCTACAGCTTGTCAGGCAGAAGACACGAAAACATCAGGAAAAAATCATCAACAGACTCCTAATATTATCTATATAATGGCTGATGATTTGGGCATAGGAGATCTGGGCTGTTATGGGCAACAACAAATCAAGACCCCGTTTATTGATGAACTGGCACGTAATGGCATGACATTTATGAGACATTATTCTGCTTCTTCAATCAGTGCACCTTCACGCTGTTCCCTAATGACAGGCAAGCATACCGGGCACTCTGCGATTCGTGGTAATAAAACAGTGATACTTGCTGACGGAGAAAAATATGATACCCCGTTACCAGATGAGGAAATTACGGTAGCAGAATTATTAAAACAAAAAAATTACAAAACCGCTTGCATTGGGAAATGGGGAATGGGAGGGCCAGAAAGTGAAGGCCATCCTAATCGTCATGGATTTGATTATTTTTATGGTTATTTGGGGCAAGGACATGCACATTCTTATTATCCATCTTTTTTATTTGAAAATAATCAAAAAATCATGCTAAATAAAACACAGTACTCTCATAATTTAATAATAGAAAAAGCATTGGATTTCATAGATAAAAATGCAGAACAACCATTTTTCCTTTATCTGAGTCCCACTATTCCGCACGCAGAACTAGCCGTACCGGAAGAAAACCTAAAAGAATACGATGGTAAGTTTTTAGAAACTCCTTTCAAAGGAGGACATTATTGCGCACAGCCCAAACCACGTGCAGCCTATGCGGCGATGGTTACTTTACTTGATAAAAACGTGGAACAAATCATGGATCTATTGAAAAAGAAAGGTATATCTGAAAATACAATCATAATTTTCACCTCAGACAATGGAGTGCATCAAGAAGGCGGGCATGACCCTAAATTCTTTAATAGTAATGCCGGTTTACGTGGCATTAAACGCGACTTTTATGAAGGAGGAATCCGTACCCCATTTATTGTTAGATGGCCTGGCGTAATTGCTCCAGGAAGCCAAAACGAACACGTGTCTGCTTTTTGGGATTTTCTGCCTACCGTTTGCGACATAACAGGAATTCCTTGTCCACATAATATCGATGGAATTTCTTATTTACCTACCTTGAAAGGAATGGACCAGCCAAAACACGATTATCTGTACTTTGAGTTCTACGAAAAGAAAGGTACACAAGCAATCCTCCAAAATGATTGGAAGCTCCTCCGTTTGCAAATTAATGCCCCTAAAAAGACTCATTATGAACTATATAATTTGTCAGAAGATCCCAAAGAGCAATACAATGTAGCAAAACAGTATCCTGACCGGGTCGAACACCTCAGGAAGTTGATGGATAAAGCACATACAAAGAACCCTATTTTTAAATATAACTTTGAATAACAAATGTACTATTATGAAAAATTTATTCTTATTTTGGTGTCTGATAAACATCTGTTTGTTTACAGCATGTAGTGATAGTAATGAAGAACTAATACAGAAATCACCTGCAGAAGAAATACTGCCAGGAGATGAAGACGATGAAGGTTTTGTTGATATCCTGTTGCAAATTACTTCAGCAACAGCTACGGGATTAATTGACGGCGTAGAAACTCCAGACTTTTGGTATCAAAATCAGAAGATAGAGTTATCATTTGACGGTAAATACGGAACACACTTTAATTCTAAAGGACACGGTTACCTACCAGTGACACTAACTTATTATTTTGCAGATGAAGAGAGACGCATTGACTACTTCATTTATTACCCACGTCAAGATAAAAGTAAGAATGGGAATTGGGGAGAATTTGAGATGCAGTATCAAAATAAATCCGGTGAATTCGTATCAGTAGGAAATTTTGATTTCCAACAGAGAGATACATATACAAAACAAATATTAGAACAACCTATCGAAAACCCTCAAGCAGTCCGCTTTATCATAAAATCAGGACATTATGATCAAGCTAGTTGTGCGGAAATTCAATTCTACCAACAAGCCAAAGGAGTTGCCACTGATCTTTTCACGGACATTACTTGTACGGAGCTGAAACCTGAAGTAACGAGAGAACAGATAGAAGCATTGCCTGAAGGCAAATCAGCTTTATTAAAACAGATTGCATTAGAATTATATGATAATGTATATAACCAGAAACGCATTCAAATGTACCAAGCCTATCCGGAAATGGAAGCAAATACCAAGAAATTGGGAGCATACAACCGCTTTGAGAATCCGACAGGCATTTATTTCAAGGAAGGGGATTTGGCTGTTATTTTTGTCGGAGAAACTCAGCAAACACTAAACATGAAAGTGGTGGATTGGAGTAAGGAAGGTAAAGAAAAGACCAGTTCCTATCCATTAATTCCAGGGACCAATACATTTACAATTTCTCATAATGGACTTGGATATATTGAAAATTGGACAGACAACAAAGAGACTGCAGACGCTACTCCTGATGTGAAAATCCATATAGCAACAGGGCAAGTGAATGGCTGGTTCGACTATGAGCGGGGTGATGACACAGCAGAATGGCATCAATTATTGAACAATGAAGAGTCTGATTGTGGCATATTGGATGTACGTGGCAAATATATCCAGTTAGCAATTGATAAGCCTAGTCTATTGAAGAAATGTCCGGACCGTGGTAGAGAAATGATCGAACTATATGATGAAATTGTACGTAGAGAACAGGAACTGATGGGAATGTATAAGCATAATTGGCGCCCTGTAAATCGCATGTTCGGCCGTAAAAGCTATGGTGGTAATCCAAACGCCAATAGCAAAGGGATTTCTTTACCTGATATGCCGCTTAACCCTGATAATATCGGTGCTAATAGCTGGGTGATAGCACACGAGTTAGGACATATCAACCAAATACGTCCTAATATGAAATGGCACGGAACAACGGAAGTTACAAACAATCTATATTCCATATGGGTACAATATCAGTTTACACCACATAAATTACGTTTAGAGCACGAAAATATTTCCAATGGATTAGGTAGTCCGAAGTTAATCGGAGGACGTTATAGCAGCTATATGCTGAGTGGGATTATTGGTGGCCAACCATGGTTGTTTCAAAAAGGCCAATATAAATCCGATTTGGCAAATGGAGACGTGTTTGTCAGCCTAATACCGCTTTGGCAGTTGCAGTTGTATGCAAAGGTTGCCAAAATGGGACCTGAAGATTTTTATCCCGATTTGCTTACAAAAGCATGGAAAGATGAAAATCTATCTGGACCGGGAAAAATTCAATTGAACTTCATGAAAAATGCATGTGATATCATGCAACAAGACCTGACAGAGTTCTTTGAAAAAGTGGGAATGTTGAAAGAAATAGATCAGCCTGTGAATGATTATGGCAATACCTCCAGATTGACAATCACCGCTGAAGATGTAGCAGCAATAAAAAGTCACGGTGCACAATATCAGAAACCTCTTACTCCCGTGTTATATTACATTTCGGGAAATAGTGTAGAAATGTTCCGTGACAGGTTGGCTGTTACAGGAAAATTGAATGAAGGAGTTACCAATTCTATCATCAATAATAAAGAAAACAAAAATTTCCGTACTGTGTCTGTCGATATCTGGAAAAATGCAGTAGTTTATGAGACCTATGCAGGTGATGTACTGACTAAAGCAGCCATTTGCGGAACAGGATTCGGTTATGGTGGCTCCACTATAGTTTCCTATCCTGAAGGTTCCACTTGTATCAAAGCAGTTGCATGGGATGGAACACGCACACTAGTTTATAATATTCCACATGAATAATCAAACAGATAATAAATATGAAAAGAAATTCTATATTATTTCCATTAACAACATTTTCCATTGTAGCTTCTTCACTGACATCTGTTTATGCCTGTCATCATACTTCAGACGAACTCCTTTCAGAAAAGGAGCAAAACGAAGGAAAAGAAATACCCTCACGGCCTAATGTCATATTCATTTATGCCGATGATATTGGCTATGGTGATTTAAGCTGTAACCAGAGTGTGAAAACGATTTCAACTCCTAATGTCGATAAACTAGCCAATGAAGGCATTCGTTTCACCAATGCATACAGTGCGGCAGCCACAAGCACTCCTGCGCGTTATGCCATGTTAACAGGAGAATATGCCTGGCGTCGTCCCGGAACAGGGATTGCCGCCGGAAATGCCGGTATGATTATTAGTCCGGAACGTTATACAATTGCTGATATGTTCAAAGATGCCGGATATTCAACGGCTGTTGTCGGCAAATGGCATCTTGGTTTAGGAACCGAAACCGGAAAGCAGAAT
Organism: uncultured Bacteroides sp.; assembly: GCF_958445495.1. Classification (GTDB taxonomy): domain Bacteria; phylum Bacteroidota; class Bacteroidia; order Bacteroidales; family Bacteroidaceae; genus Bacteroides. The sequence goes on from NZ_CAUCSQ010000021.1 coordinate 27,241, forward strand.
TGGAATGGTTTGGTCACTCCTAATCCCTATGACCTAGGATTTGATTACTCATATATCATGGCTGCCACAGCCGATCGTACCCCTTGTGTTTTCATGAGAAATGGACGAGTAGTAAATCTAGACCCCTCCGATCCGATAGAAGTAAGTTATAACAAACCGATACCAGGCGAACCTACAGGAAAAGCTAATCCTGAACTTTTGACATTACACCCCTCCCATGGACATAACCAAGCTATTGTTAACGGAATCTCACGTATAGGGTATATGAAAGGAGGACACTCGGCTCGTTGGAAAGATGAAAACATTGCAGACAGTATTGTCACCCATGCCATAAGATTTATAGAAAGTCAGAAAAATGGAAATCCTTTTTTCCTTTATTTAGGTACAAATGATATTCATGTACCTAGAGTACCACATGCGCGTTTTCGTGGGAAAAGCGGTATGGGCGCTCGTGGAGATGCATTGCTCTCATTTGACTGGAGTGTTGGAGAAGTTATGAAAACATTGAAACACTTAAAACTCGACAAAAATACCATAATCATATTGTCAAGTGATAATGGTCCGGTAATAGATGACGGATACAAAGATCAAGCGGTAGAACTACTGGGCAATCACCGTCCATGGGGAAATCTAAGAGGAGGAAAGTATAGTAGTTATGAAGCAGGTTCCCGTGTCCCGTGTATTTTGAGATGGAAAGGCACAGTAAAGCCTGCAGTTTCCCATGCAATGGTTAGCCAGATAGATTGGATAAACAGTTTTGCTCATCTTTTGGGAATAACTTTACCAGCCGAAGCAGGACCAGACAGTGAAAATCAATTAAACGCATGGTTAGGGAAAGATAAAACAGGACGTAAATATGTTATCGAGCAAAATGTGAATAATAACCTCTCTATTCGTACTCACGACTGGAAATATATTGCTCCGGGAAAAGGAGCCGCTAAATATACTCCAGCCAATATAGAACTTGGTAACAGCCAGGAGCCACAACTCTATCGACTATCTGACGACGAAGGAGAACAAAATAATTGTGCTTCAGAATATCCTCAAATCGTACGTGACATGCAATTGCGCCTGGAACAAGTGAAAGTAAAAAAGTATTAAAATTTAAATCTTATATACAGTGAGGAATAAACTCTATCTAATTATTTATCTGCTTCTTTGTATGGGGAGGCCGGCAAATGGCAGTGAAAAACAGCTAATTCGGATTTCAACCCAAAATATAGATCTTATTTATAAGATTGCAGATAACAAACGTGTCTATCAGCAGTATATCGGCAAACGATTGAAGTTCGAATCCGAATATACACATCTTCCATTGGGGAAAGAAATCTATTTAACTCATGGCATGGAAGACTATTATGAGCCTGCTATCCACATACTGCATAATGATGGAAATCCGTCTCTATTGTTGAACTATGAGACTCATAAGGTTTCTAAGAATCCAGATGGAAGTATAGAGACAATTATTTGTTTACGTGATAATACATATCCCGTAAAAGTCGACTTACATTATATATCCTATCCAGAACAAGATATAATCAAAACATATACAAAAATACAGCATAATGAAAAGCAACCTGTAACATTATACAAGTATGTTTCTTCATTACTTCATTTTACAAATGACGCTTATTTCCTAACTGAATTTGCAGGAAATTGGGCACACGAAGTAAATATGACCGAATCACAACTTTCTTACGGAAAGAAAGTATTAGACACCAAACTAGGAAGTCGAGCCAATATGTTCTGTTCCCCCTTCTTTATACTTTCATTTGACAAGCCTGCTGCTGAGAAGGAAGGTGAAGTTGTATTCGGCACACTTGGGTGGACAGGCAATTATCGATTCACTTTTGAAAAAGACCATGAAAATAACCTTCGCGTACTTTCGGGCATCAACCCTTATGCATCAGAATATAAATTGAATCCAGGTGAAACATTTACTACTCCAGAGTTTATATTTACTTATAGCACCACCGGGAAAGGAACAGCAAGTCGTAATTTTCATGACTGGGCACGTAAATACCAATTGAAAGATGGCATGGGTGATCGTATGACATTATTAAATAACTGGGAAGCTACCTATTTTAGTTTTGATGAACAAAAATTATGTGAACTCATGGATGAAGCGGTGAAATTAGGAGTTGATATGTTTTTGTTAGACGATGGATGGTTTGGCAACAAATATCCGCGAAACAACGACCATCAAGGACTAGGAGACTGGGAAGAAACAAAAAACAAACTTCCGAATGGAATTGGTTATCTAATAAAGACAGCTACAGATAAAAATCTCAAATTCGGACTTTGGATTGAGCCGGAAATGGTTAGTCCGAAAAGTGATTTATACCAAAAACATCCCAATTGGGTTATTCATTTTCCAAATCGGGAAGAGTATTATTTCCGTAATCAACTAGTACTTGATTTGAGCAATCCGGAAGTACAGGATTATGTTTTCAGTGTAGTAGATAATCTAATGACAAAATATCCCAATATTGCCTATTTTAAATGGGATTGCAATAGCCCTATCACTAATATTTACTCCACCTATCTAAAGAATAAGCAAAGTCATTTATATATCAACTATGTAAAAGGATTATATCGGATATTTGAACGCATTAAAGCCAAATACCCGGATTTACCGATGATGCTTTGTTCCGGTGGAGGTGGGCGTTCCGATTATGAAGCCCTTAAATATTTTACCGAATTTTGGCCTAGCGATAATACCGATCCGATTGAGAGAATCTTTATTCAATGGGGGTTTTCTCATTTCTTCCCAGCTAAAGCCATGGCGGCTCATGTAACCAATTGGGGAAAACAACCCTTAAAATTTCGTCTTGATGTAGCTATGATGTGCAAATTAGGTTTCGATATCCGCACACAACAAATGACAGATAAAGAGCTTTCGCTTTGCCATCAAGCCGTAAGTGATTTCAATAGGTTGAAACCTGTCATTCTGGATGGAGACCAATATCGTCTCGTATCCCCTTACGAGACAGAACATGCTGTTTTCCTATATACAGGGAAAGAACAAGATAGAGCTGTATTATTTGCCTACAATTTGCACCCCCGTTATGCTTCCCCGTTAAATAATGTACGTTTGCAAGGACTCAAGCCTAACGCCTTCTATCGTTTAAAGGAATTAAATATACCTTTGAAAAGTCGCAAAAGTCTTCTCTCTGGCAAAGTATATTCCGGAGACTACCTAATGACTATTGGTTTGCCTATCTTATCCAATCGGCATACTTCAAGTTGCGTATTTGAACTTGTAGAAGAAAAACGGACAATTGAATCCGGAGCCTTATGGAAAGACACCAAAGGACAAATAATTAATGCACATGGAGGGGGTATTCTTTATCACGAAGGAACCTATTATTGGTATGGTGAATTAAAAGGAGACTCCACTTATTGGAATCCGAATGTACCGAACTGGGAATGTTATCGTACAGAAGCGGGTGGCATCTCCTGTTATTCTTCAAAAGATCTATATAACTGGACCTTTGAAGGAGTTGTATTAAAGCCTGAATTATCAGATCCGACCTCCGATTTGCATCCTTCTAAGGTTTTAGAACGTCCCAAAGTGATTTATAATGAAAAAACAAAGAAGTTTGTAATGTGGTTACATGTAGACAGTGATGATTACTCAAAGGCTTGCGCCGGAGTAGCCATTTGTGATACTCCGACAGGAGAATTTACCTATATACGTTCTATGCGCCCTAATCAAAACATGAGTCGTGATATGACATTATTTAAAGATGATGACGGTAAAGCCTATTTATTATATTCATCTGAAAACAATGCCACATTACATATCAGTTTATTAACAGATGACTATCTTGACCATACAGGCACATTTACTCGAAATTTTGTGGGAAAATCCCGGGAGGCTCCTGCTATTTTTAAAAGAAACGGAAAATATTATATGATAACCTCCGGTTGTACAGGATGGTCACCTAATAAAGCCCTATATGCAGTTGCTGATTCAATATTGGGTACTTGGACTTTAAAAACAAATCCTTGCCGTGGTAAAAATGCAGAAAAAACATTTTACGGGCAAAGCACCTATGTATTACCAATAGTAGGGAAAAAAGACGCTTATATTGCAATGTTTGATCGTTGGGAAAAAAAAGATTTAATAAATTCCCGTTACATTTGGTTACCTATTCAGTTCGAAAAGGATGAACCCGTAATAGCATGGCGTGATTCATGGAGTATAGATTAAACAATGTGATAGTTATAGAATAACTTGTTGTTTACATCAGAACTTTATTACTTCTATTTTTCTTCCTGTCAATTATAGGATTAGTCGGAGACGGGAGTCACGAACATAGTGAAGTTATAGACATAACTGCAAGACATGGTGAAATAAAAAAGTTTGCAGATGAAGTACAAATACTTAAAAAGATAGTATTTCTGTAAGATTTATTATTCCATCCCACAATTATGCAATACTCTCCACTATTGTACACTCTTGTCTCTGACTAACCCTAAACGAATGGAACATTCCGGGTTCCGTACAACTGATTTCCTACAGTAAAACCAAATTTTTATAATAAAAATGAACCACACCATAAAAACCAAACAGATAACGCATCCTTAACGGACAAAATGACGGCATCCCCCGGCACGTCAAATTCTAATCACTTATCGATACAGAACGGCAAGGCAGCTCGACCACAAAAGCAGTACCCGCCCCCAGCCGGGAATCCACAGAAATCCGTCCGTCCATCTTCTCAACGATAGACTTGCAAATCGGCAATCCCAAACCGGCCCCCTGCGTAAAAGAATCTATCTTCTCGAACCTTTCAAATATCTTGTCCAGCATATTTTGAGGAATACCCCGCCCGGTATCCTCTACCCCTATCCTGACAACCTGCCCGTCCACCTCGTAAAACACTTTTATATATCCGCAAGTCGTATTCTTCAAAGCATTCGAAAGGAAATTATTCAAAATCTGCTTTATACGCAACTTATCCAATTCCACTAAAAAGCCATGTTCCGGATAATCAGTCACAAGCTCCACACCCGAAGGAAGCAGACGCGCATACTCCGCCACGCTTTCGTCAAGCAGTTCCGAAAGGCTGAACCAGTCTTGATGTAATTCCAGATACCCCGCCTCTATTTTAGATAAATCCAACACATCATTCACCAAATTGAGCAAAAGCTCATTATTATGATTGATTAAAGAACTATAAAGCTCCCTCTCCGCCACACTGTCGGTACCGGCCAACAAGCTTGAGAAACCCACAATCGCATTCAAAGGAGTACGGATTTCATGACTCATATTAGCCAGAAACGCAGACTTCAACCGGTCCGACGCTTCCGCCTTGTCACGCGCATTGACAAGCATCTCCTCCGTCCGCTTCAATTCCGTAATATCATAATTGATACTGATTAGCTCTATAATTTTATCCTGAGGCGCATACTTCTTAACCAGGAAATTGACATGCGTCCATGTACACTCCCCATTCTCCCTAAAGATACGTATATCGTGACAGAATTTGCTGGCCGTTCCTTTCCTCACCTCCTCAAAAAAACGAAGAATCACTTCACGGTCGTCAGAATGAAAATACTTGTAAATGCCGATAATCTCCGACAAAGGCACACCGTTTTTTTCCCCCACATTCCTGTACCAGCTCTTTTGCGCATACCCCTGTTTGCTTAAAATATTAAAATGAGCATAACCGACTTTCGCATAATCACCTACCAATTCAAAAAACTCCTCAAACTCCTGAATCTTGTTATATGCGACAGTCGTCTCCGTTTTATCAGCATTAATCAGCAAATAATTCACCGGCTTACGGTCCTCGTCATACAATGTAGTCACCTTAGTCACCAAATCAATCGTGCCCTCCTTCTTGGAAGTCGGATAATACTGCCCCACCTTCGAAAAATCATAACGGAAAGTAAAATCCGCATCTTCATTCTTACGCAATCTTTCCTTCATCTCTTCCGGAAAGATAGGATTCTCAAAAATATTAATGCCCAGAAAGTCCTTTTTATTGCCCACATGAAACATTTCCAGCTCCTTGTCATTCAAGTCCACCAATATTCCCTCTTTGTCGTACAACTCAATGCCGACAGGCAGATGCTTGTAAATATTGTGTAAAAGCCGTTCGCTACGCTGCAAAGCCTGATGAGCAGTCACGGTATCCGGCCCGTCCTGCATCTCCGCGATGCCGTAAACTACCGTATGTCCTTTTTCGTCCACCTCCTGAAAACAGATTTTACTGCGCATCCACACAGGCCCTCTCGACGTATCAAACAGATAAGCAACTTCAGAAACCCGGCACACATCAAACGAACGAACCGTCGTAGGACGCTGTTCCTCATTTAAAATACGCCGATTAAAATCCTCAAAACTGATAACCCCTGTTTCATCCAAATCCAGGATTCCGGATATATAATCAGAACAAGTATAATTTTCCGTCGCCAAATCGGCTTTCCACCACCCCATATTGGCATTAGCCAATAACTTTGAGAAGAATCCGAAAGATTGTCGTTCGTTCATAATTGATGAAAAATTTACGTACCTCACAGGCTAAGCCTCACTACGTTTGTTTGTTTTAAAAAGATTCGCCGAATAACCATTTCAACAGGCTCACATTGCAAAATTAAAGCTTATGACAAAGTTAGATTTACAAAAAGATTATTTTTTAGCATAATATAAGAAGAACAACTCACCTATTATAGTTTGTGCACAATTCAAACGCCTCATTTACAATCCTTTCCTGCATAAAATATTTCCAGCCCGCAGCTTTTTCATGACACCTTGCGTAAATCAGGAGAACAACAATAAAAAAGGCCACTTCCGAAACGGTGCAAACCGTAGAATACAGAAGCAGCCCTTACAATGGCATCTTACTTTTTTATCGAGTCATAAACCGTTTTCGCCATCACCTCAGCCCCTTTCTCATTGGGATGAATCTTATCCGGAAACAACTCCGGCATATTGTCCATGGCAGAATGAAGGTCGATAACCTCCAGTTTATTTTTCCCGGCCACCTTCTTAATCATCGGAATTATCTCTTTGGAAATAATATCATCATTGATACCGGTTCCCGTCTGATAAGCCTTGGAAGGATAGCAAAGGTAAATTTCCGGCCGGGCAGGCAACGCTTTGAAAGCATCGACCATCGCCTGCATATCCTTCATGAAGTCCGATTTATATTTCCAGTTGAATGATTTGCTGTCATTAGTCCCCAACTTTATCACCACGATATCGGGATTAAAAGCCAGCGCATCCCGATAAGCCTCCTCCTTCATGTAAGGACGGTCACCCTTATTTAATAAGGTACGGGCGCTCACACCGAAATTCCTCACCCAATACCCCTCTCCCAGCATACGCCCCAATACGGCAGGATAGCTGTCACGGTCGCGATTCTTGATTCGCGCCCCATACGTTATGCTATTGCCGACACAAGCAACCCGGACGGCATCCTTGCGGGGAGCCTTGAAACTATGCAGCCAGGAAGTCAGTTCGTTCAGCATCTCATTCTTATAAAGGAAGCCTTCGCGAATTCCCCAACCATGTCCGCCGGAAGGATAAATATGAAGTACGGAAGGAACATGATGCTTGTTCAGGGCCAAATAATAATTCACCCCGTTGGCCGGAGGAACCGCCTTATCGTCATCGCTATAAACGATGAAGGCGCGCGGCGTTTCCTTCGTCACCTGCTTTTCGTTAGAATATTCCTTTTCCAGTTCAGCAGAAGCATTCTCGCTCAGAAAACTATTGCGGGAACCGATGTGAGTATAAGACTTATCCATCGTAATCACCGGATAGAAAAGAATCTGGAAATCCGGACGAATCCCCGGCGCGGCGTGAGTAGCGATTGTCGATGCAAGATGTCCTCCGGCGGAAAAACCCATAATACCTATGTCATTCGGATTCAGGTTCCAGACATCGGCACTGTCCCGCGCCATTTTCATGGCAGCCTCCGCATCCGAAACAGGAAGCGTATAGTCGCCTTTCGGCATACGGTATTTCAAAACAATCAATGCAATCCCCTGTTTATTGAAATAAGGCGCCCAGTCATACCCCTCATGCCCGACAGCCAAATGCGAATATCCCCCGCCCGGACACGCCACCACCGCACGGCCTGTCGCCAGTTCCGGCGCCGGAAGAAAAACGCGAAGCGACGGTTGTTCAATATCAAAAGGTTCCGGAGCATCCTGCGCCACCGCCCGAGAAGCAGGCAACAAAGAAAGCAGCAAGCACAAAAGAGTAGAAAAAATCTGTTTCATAGTACATACATACATTGATTAATGAATAAATTAAGTGCGAAGATAACAATTTTATATATCTTTGCGCCTCCTTTCAAATAGAAAAAACAGATATGCAAGGAATAAAGAACCTGACACACGGACCCATCAACCACCAGCTATTCAACCTGGCGATGCCCATCATGGCGACCTCATTCATACAGATGGCATACAGCCTCACAGACATGGCATGGGTAGGCCGCATCGGAAGCGAAGCCGTAGCCGCCATCGGTTCCGTAGGAATCCTGACATGGATGTCCGGTTCAATCTCCCTGCTGAACAAAGTAGGCTCCGAAGTCAGCGTAGGACAGTCCATCGGTGCCCGGAACCAAGAAGACGCCTGCCACTTCGCCTCTCACAACATCACAATCGCGCTCCTCATCTCCCTCTGTTGGGGCGGACTGCTTTTCACATTTGCAGCCCCCATTATCCGTATCTACGAACTCGAAGAACACATCACCGCCAACGCCATCGAATATCTCCGGATTATCTCCACAGGACTCCCGTTCATATTCCTTTCCGCCGCCTTCACCGGCATATACAATGCGGCAGGACGCAGCAAGATACCATTCTACATAAGCGGCACGGGACTGGTACTGAATATAATCCTCGACCCCCTCTTTATTTTCGGATTCGGTTTGGGAACCAATGGCGCCGCCTATGCGACCTGGCTCTCGCAAGCCACCGTTTTCGCCATCTTCATCTACCAACTCCGCTTCCGTAAAGACACCCTGCTGGGAGGATTCCCCTTCTTCACCCGGCTAAAGAAAAAATACACGCGACGCATCTTGAAATTAGGACTGCCCGTAGCCACCCTGAATACGCTTTTCGCCTTCGTGAACATGTTCCTTTGCCGGACCGCCTCCGAACAGGGAGGACATATCGGACTGATGACCTTCACCACCGGAGGGCAAATCGAAGCGATTACCTGGAACACCTCGCAAGGATTCTCTACCGCACTGAGCGCCTTCATCGCACAAAACTACGCCGCCGGACAAACCCGACGGGTGCTCAAAGCCTGGTACACGACCCTATGGATGACCGGTATTTTCGGAACCTTCTGCACGCTGCTGTTCATCTTCTCCGGAAATGAAGTCTTTTCAATCTTCGTTCCCGAACAGGCCGCTTATGAGGCCGGCGGCATATTTCTGCGTATCGACGGCTATTCCCAGCTCTTCATGATGCTCGAAATCACCATGCAAGGAGTATTCTACGGCATCGGGCGTACCGTACCTCCCGCCATTGTCAGTATCGTCTGCAACTATATGCGTATTCCGCTCGCCATCCTGTTCGTGCGGATGGGAATGGGAGTAGAAGGCATCTGGTGGGCCGTCAGTGTCACGACCGTCGCCAAAGGAATCACCCTTTTAAGCTGGTTTGTCATCATCAAAAAGAAATGCCTGCACATTCCTTCCGTAGTTTAAAAGCAGTTATCCATCGGTATTTCTCCGGATTTTGCCGATGGATTCCCAGTTATTTTAACTTAAAAAGTACCACCTTGGCAAATAATATGTATCTTTGTGTTGTTATTTAAAACAAGAAACAGATTTTATTAAACAATTAAAAACATCAACATTATGAACAAGATGAAATTTATGGTTCTCTTCATGAGTATAACCATGATATTCAGTGGATGTGCAAGTATGAACAACACCGGCAAAGGCGCTGCTATCGGCGGAGGTTCGGGTGCTGCTCTGGGTGCTATTCTGGGAGGTGTTATCGGTAAAGGCAAAGGAGCCGCCATCGGTGCTGCCATCGGCACGGCAGTAGGTGCGGGAACCGGCGCTCTCATCGGAAAGAAGATGGACAAAGCGGCAGCGGAAGCCAAACAAATCGAAGGAGCTCAAGTAGAACAGATAACGGACAATAACGGACTGCAAGCCGTAAAAGTTACATTCGATTCAGGAATCCTTTTCACTACCGGCAATGCCAGCCTGAGCGCCGCCGCGAAATCCGCCCTGAGCAAATTCGCCAATAACGTACTGAATCAAAACCGGGACATGGACGTATCCATCTACGGATATACCGATAACCAGGGTTGGAAAAACAGTACCGCCGCACAAAGCCAGCAAAAGAATCTGAACCTGTCTCAAGAACGTGCGCAGAGCGTAGCCAGCTACCTGTTAAGTTGCGGCGTATCCTCCAGCCAAATCAAAGGCGTGGAAGGTTTGGGCGAAAGCGACCCCGTTGCCAGCAACGATACGGCAGCAGGCCGGGAACAAAACCGCCGTGTAGAAGTGTACATGTATGCAAGTGAGCAGATGATTAGAGACGCGCAAGCGGCTGCCAATTAAAGGTAAGTAACGGCAAGAGGGGTGTCCGACTTTGAAAAGACTGTTTCAAAATAGAAACTGAAAGTCGGAAATCTTATAGACTGAAACTTTAAAAAGAAAAATCCCCGTTATTCTTGTCTTGCATTCTGATGAATGAAGGCTGGAGAATAGCGGGGATTTCTTATATTACAGCCCATAAATTTATAAAGAAGGCTGTCCCATATAGAAAAAACAAAACAATCCCTGCAAGATAGACAGAAAAAATCAAGGTTCACTTCATTCTTCTATTTCGAAACATTTACATTTACAACATTAAATATCACAGTATAGGCATACATATTAAAAAAGAAAAGTTGTAGTGAACTAATTCCGAAACTTGTCTTACAGGACTATGGGGGTATGTCAAAATTCAATTTCAGAGGAAATGAACTTTTCATCTGAAACCTTGGCACTCTCCATCTGAAACCCGACACTCTTCATCGGCAATAAAAAAACCGTATCAACTCTATTTTTGAAGTGCCCCCAAAAGTTAGACACAAAACTTTTGGGGACACTTCATTTTAAGTAACGATACGGCTACTTTTATGTTTATCAGTTCCAATCCGTAACTGTTCCGAGTGTTCATCCGAGTTTCGACACACTCCCCTTTTGATGAAACATACATTTAAAGAATATCCCCAAACAGCAGAAAACCGCATATAGCACATGGCGAAGAGCCGGACTTCCTGTAAATGAAAGAGGTTCCTCGCCACATACCGGGTAATAAAATAACAGAATCCACAGGGTACGCACATCAAGACGAACCCGTCCCCCTCCTCCCTATCCTACCGACAAGCCTTCCTGTATCAACAAGCTTATCAGAATGTATCGGCAACGCTTCTTTATACTTTATACAAAATCTTTCAATTCCTGCTGCAACCGCTGGCGGGTAAAAAAGATGCGGCTTTTCACAGTCCCCAGAGGGAGTCCCAGCTTATCGGCAATCTCACGATACTTGAATCCGGACACATGCATGGAAAACGGGACCTTATACTCCTTAGGCAATGCATTGACAATACGATGTATCTCTTTCAGGTCATAAGCCCCTTCCGTACTCGCAAACCCGGAGTCCTGCGGCAAATTCAGATGATAATAATTATCGGTCTGATCCACAAAAGTCTGGTCGCGTACAATCTTCCGGTAATTATTAATAAAGATGTTACGCATAATCGTGTACATCCATCCTTTGAAATTTGTGTCCGGAACATATTTTTCCTCATTATCCAACGCTTTTAAAGAAGTCTCCTGCAATAAATCATTCGCCTCTTCGCGGTCGGCGGTCAACTTATATGCAAAACGAAGCAACTCCTCCTGAACTCCAATCAAATCTTTTCTGAAACTTAAACTTCTCATACTTTAAGGGTTTTATGGTTAATATTTCGTTTTTCTCGATGATGCAAGTTTAAGGGTATTTTAGCTGTCGAACAGGGGGAAATCCGTCTTTTTTAAGGGGTTAATTCTATCAAATAACAGTTTTCGGGTGCTTTTAGATAGTTTTCGGGTGGTAATTAATGATTTTTATTCCGTTCCGTTTGGCTATAAAAAACAAATCACCTACTTTTGATTAATATTTTTAAATAATAAAGACCATGACTACACTCATTATTATAGGAATCATCGTACTGCTGGGAATCATTTTCGCTTCCATGTACAACTCCCTGGTGAAACTGAGAAACAACCGCGAAAACGCATTCGCCGATATCGACGTACAGTTGAAACAACGCCATGACCTCATTCCACAACTGGTAGACACCGTAAAAGGCTATGCCGCCCATGAGAAAGAAACGCTCGACCGGGTGATTCAGGCACGTAACGGAGCGGTCAGCGCCCGAACCATAGACGAAAAGATAGCTGCGGAAAACCAATTGTCATCCGCCCTGTCAGGACTGAAGATTACGCTGGAAGCCTATCCCGACCTGAAAGCAAACCAGAACTTCCTGCAATTACAGGAAGAAATAGCCGACGTGGAAAACAAACTGGCGGCGGTACGCCGGTATTTCAATTCCGCCACCAAAGAATATAACAATGCCGTCCAGACATTCCCTTCCAACATAATCGCCGGAATGACCGGATTCCGGAAAGAAATCATGTTCGACTTGGGCAAAAACGAACGCGCCAACCTGGAAGAAGCTCCCAAAATCAGCTTTTAAGCCGGAGAGCCGTTTTCACCCCCGCCATAAACATACATATATATTATGGAATATGTAGGAATCCAGACACAGCAAAGCCGCAACAACCGGCGTTCCGTCTTTTTGCTATTCCTTTTCCCCTGCCTGGTCGCCGCCCTTCTTTACCTGTCCTGCTACCTGCTGGTTCTTCTCGGAGGAGGGAACAACACGGAAACGGAAATGGGAATGATACCCGTCATCAACTATCTCTTCCTTTCCGCCCTCCCCTACACGATGGGAGGCGTACTGGTCTGGTTCCTGATAGCCTATTGGACCAATACGAACATCATCAAAGCCGCCACAGGCGCCAAACCGCTGGACCGCAAAGAAAACAAGCGCGTTTATAACCTGGTTGAGAACCTCTGTATGTCACAGGGAATGAAGATGCCGAAAATCAATATCATCTATGACAACTCCCTGAACGCTTTCGCGAGCGGTATTAATGAACGCAGCTATACCGTCACACTCTCACAAGGCATTATCAATAAACTGGACGATGAAGAGCTGGAAGCCGTCATAGCACATGAGTTAACCCATATACGTAACCATGACGTACGCCTACTAATCGTCTCCATTGTGTTTGTCGGCATTTTCTCCATGCTGGCACAAATCGCTTTCTACACCATCACACACGTGCGCATACGCAGCAACAGCAAAAACGGCGGCGGAGGCGTCCTAATCATCATGCTCATCGCTCTGGTAGTAGCCGCCATCGGTTTCTTATTCGCCAGCCTGATGCGTTTCGCCATTTCACGCAAACGCGAATACATGGCGGATGCAGGCTCCGCGGAAATGACAAAAAATCCGTTAGCTCTGGCTAGCGCCTTGCGGAAAATATCCGCCGACCCGGACATAGAAGCCGTCAAACGTGAAGACGTGGCGCAGCTATTTATCCAACATCCCGGCAAACAGGCAAAAAGCGCTTTCAGCGGACTCAGCGGATTGTTTGCCACACATCCCCCTATCGAAAAAAGAATTGCCATACTGGAACAATTCTAAAATCTTCCGCCATACCGGGCGTTTCTATTTAATTTTCATTAAATAATACCCCAGGCAGCACTGATTTTTAGTATATTTATTGCGGTAATCCATGTTGTCCCAAGCAACCGGTATCCTCATATCACGGAAAAGACGGTATCAATGCTCCAACGGCAACTATACCCCGATACGGATTATCCCGCTATGCGGATGTATCAACCTAAATATAACTGACATGAAAACAAGAAAACCAATCCTGATGTTGTTGCTGGCCCTGCTGGCGTGCCTTCCCCCTCTTTCCGCCCAAAACAAGAAAGAAAAAAAGGAACAGAAAAAAGAAGCCGTGCAAAAGCAAATCATATCCGAGAACTACAAGATAGAAGTCAACACAGCCATACCCATGCGCGGACGTACCATACCGCTGACCAGCTCCTACTCACTGGCAATCAGGAACGACTCGGTTATTTCCTATTTACCGTACTACGGCCGGGCCTACAGCATTCCCTACGGCGGAGGCGACGGGCTCAATTTCAGCGCCCCCCTCAAAGAGTATGACATGAAAACAGATAAGAAAGGAAATCCCGTCATCAAGTTTACAGCCCGGAGTCCGGAAGATTATTTCGAGTTCAGGATAAAAGTATATTCAAACGGCTCGGCAAGCATCGACGTCAATATGCAAAACCGCCAATCCATCAGTTTCCAGGGAGAACTGGAGTTAAAGGAAGAGTAAACCGTTTTTCTCCCTTTCCTCATCCCTTTTTCGCTCCGTTATCCTCCGTATCTTCACCGCCTTTCAATATAGGCAGGCAGATATGATATTTCACGGCTAAGATACGGGCAAGGAAAACGACTGTCCCGCCTATCAACTGGCATGCGTAGGATTCCATGCCGGCAACGTCGCAAACCCAGTAGGCAATGCCGCCCACGACGCATGCCATCGCATAAATCTCCTTCCTGAAAATCAGCGGGATTTCATTGATAAAGACATCCCGCATCACACCGCCTGCGGCTCCCGTTATACTGCCCATGATGATAGCCACCCAAAACGGATAGCCCAGGGAAATGCTTTTCCCCACACCGACCACCGTAAACAGCGCCAATCCAATCGTATCGAAAATAAAGAAAGTATTGTTAAGGCGAATCAGCCAACGGCCGAAACAGATAACCCATAACAAGGCTACTCCCGTACAAATCAGATAAATCGGATCTGTCATCCAGCCGGGAGTGACATCCAGCAAAAGGTCGCGTATCGTACCGCCGCCGATTGCCGTAGCAAACCCGACGACATAAGCCCCGAACCAGTCGAAACGTTTCGCCGAAGCCAGCCTGATACCACTAATAGCAAAGGCAAATGTGCCTATAAAATCAAGAATTTGAACGAATGTGGGCATATATTTGTTATTTACCCTGCAAAGTAACGAATAAATTCCGTAAGAAAATGTACTTTTGCCTACGGAATTAATCGAATTTGACAGAAACGATATGAAAATAACAATTGTCGCCGGGGCACGCCCCAATTTCATGAAGATAGCTCCCATCACACGCGCCGTTGAAGCAGCGCGGGCGTTAGGCAAAAACATTTCCTGCCGCCTGGTATATACCGGCAAAAAAGAAGATGCCAGCCTGGACGCCTCCCTGTTTTCCGACCTTGACATGAAGAGTCCCGATGTATATCTGGGAGTAGAAAGCAACAACCCGACAAACCTGACGGCGGGAATCATGATGGCTTTCGAACACGAACTGACCGAGAACCCGGCACATGTCGTTCTGGTGGTAGATGACCTCACGGCAACCATGAGTTGCGCGATTGTAGCCAAAAAGCAAGGGATAAAAGTCGCGCATCTCGTAGCGGGGACCCGTTCTTTCGACATGAAGATGCCCAAAGAGGTGAACCGCATGATAACGGACGGCCTGTCCGACTATCTGTTCACAGCCGGAATGGTTGCCAACCGCAACCTGAACCAAACGGGAACGGAAAGCGAAAATGTATATTATGTAGGAAATATCCTGATAGACACCATCCGCTATAACCGCAACAGACTGCTCAAACCTGTCTGGTTTCCCGTCTTGGGGCTGGAAGAAGGACAATATTTCCTGTTCACCCTCAACCGCCGCGCACTGCTTGACAATAAGGAAAACCTGCGCCGGCTCATTGAGACCCTGATAGAGAAATCGGCGGGAATGCCCGTTGTCGCCCCTTTGCACACCTATGTGCGCAACGCCATCAAAGGACTGGACATCGAAGCTCCGAACTTTCACATCATGCCTCCGCAGAGCTACCTCATTTTCGGATTCCTCATCAGCAAGGCAAAAGGCATCATAACCGATTCGGGCAACGTCGCCGAAGAAGCAACCTTTCTGGGAATTCCCTGCATCACGCTGAATACCTATGCCGAACATCCGGAAACATGGCGCATGGGAACCAACGAACTGGTTGGAGAAAGTCCCGCCGGGCTTGCCAAAGCGATGGATACGTTAATGAAAGGCGAATGGAAAAAAGGCGTACTCCCCGAACGCTGGGACGGACGCACCGCCGAACGCATCGTACAAATTCTGACAAGCAAATAACACCGCCCGCCGGCTGCCGGATTCCGTTCTCCTGGTCCGGTCTCCACATCCGGTAATTCCCGGCAAACCAATCCGAAAGGACAAAATCCAGGCAACAACACTTATCCGGTTCTTCTTCCAACCAATTGAAGAAGAACCGCTGTTTCAGGCATACCAGTCAAAGTTTCCAATTCAAATCCGGCACGCTACACCCCTCCGATACGGCATATCCGGAACAAAGAGTATAATAAGCCGGAAGTTTCATCCTATTGAAACAATTTGTTCCAATAGATGAAACGTTTTGTTTCACCGCCAGAAACTATAGTTTCGACAGTGAGGAAACTATGGTTTCATACGGTAGAAACTACAGTTTCTTATAATGGAAACTCTAGTTTCTCCCTGACGAAACTTCCGTTCCCCTTATTCGGCACTCCCGCTCTGTACTGTACCGGATGGATATACCGGATTCAATTGACAATTTCGCTTGTTACACCTAAGTTCGTTTACTCAATATTTTTTTTAACCTGAATAAGTTTACTTGTCCCTTTGTTATTCCTGTATGAGTTGTCATTTTAGAGATGTTGCCAAACCGGTATCAACCCGCAGCCATACATAAAAAACATACGGAACGAGAAACGGCTTCGCCCGCATTCTACCCATTATCCGGTAATAAAAGCTTGTAAATAACAAAAAATGATGGGTAAAAAAAGTTATATATTCTCCTATCCTTAGAGTTATTTGTTAACTTTGCAGCCCTACTACGAACGTTATGATACAACGATATAGCAAAATATTTATACTGTTCTTACTCGTACTGACAGGTTCAAATGCTTTTGCGCAGCAAATAAAAGGGGTTGTCACAGATTCCGTAACCCATGAACCTTTGATGTATATCTCCGTTTACTACCAGGAAAAACGGGATATGGGAACTATCACCGATATTGACGGAGGATTCACGCTCGAAGCCCGTAAAAACGGAGGGACGCTTGTATTCTCCGCTGTGGGCTATACCAGCAAAACCGTCAAAGTGGGCTATGGCAACCAGACGGTCAACGTACAACTGTCTCCGGACAATGTCATGCTGAACGAAGTAGTGGTAAAACCCAAGAAAGAAAAATACTCGCGCAAGAACAACCCGGCAGTTGAATTCATGAAAAAAGTCATCGAACATAAAAAGGCGCAAGTCCTTGAAGTGAACGATTACTACCAGTATGACAAGTACGAGAAGATGAAAATGTCTATCAACGACCTCACGCCGGAGAAGCTGGAAAGGGGAATCTACAAAAGGTATTCCTTCCTGAAAGACCAGGTGGAGGTTTCCGAAACCACCCACAAGCTGATTCTCCCCATCTCGGTACAAGAGACAGCCTCACAAACGATTTACCGTAAAAATCCGGAAAGCAAAAAGACAATCATCAAAGGAAAAAATTCCAACGGCATTGAAGAATTCTTCAATACGGGAGACATGCTCGGCACTGTGCTGAAAGATGTTTTCGCCGACATCAATATTTACGACGACGACATCCGCCTGCTGCAACAACGTTTCGTCAGCCCTATCGGCAGCAGCGCCATCTCTTTCTACAAATTCTATCTGATGGACACGCTAATGGTCAACAGACGCGAGTGCGTGCATCTTACTTTCGTACCGCAGAACTCACAGGATTTCGGTTTCACCGGACACCTTTACGTTCTGAACGACTCCACCTACGCCGTGCAGAAGTGCACCATGAACCTGCCTAAAAAGACCGGCGTCAATTTCGTCAACCGCATGGACATCGTGCAGCAATACGAACAACTGCCCAACGGGAACTGGGTGTTGTCCGACGACGACATGACCGTAGACCTTTCATGGAATTCCAACAAAACGGCGGGAGGACTGCAGGTGGAACGTATCACGAAATATACCAATTACCGGTTTGACCCGATAGAGCCGAGATATTTCCGGTTGAAGGGCGATGTCATCAAAGAAGCGGACATGTTGTCGAAAAGCGACGAATACTGGGCAAGCGTGCGCCAAGTGCCATTGACTAAAAAGGAAAGTACGATGGACTTGTTCGTCAACCGCCTCGAACAGATTCCCGGATTCAAATACATAATCTTCGGCGCAAAGGCCCTGATTGAGAACTTCGTGGAGACGTCCGGCAAAGACCGTCCGAATAAATTTGACATAGGGCCTATCAATACCATGATTTCGAGCAACTACATCGACGGGACCCGTTTCCGTTTGAGCGGCATGACTACCGCCAATCTCAACAAGCACTGGTTCCTGAGCGGTTACGGGGCGTACGGATTGAAAGACCAACGCTGGAAATACAGCGGGACTCTTACTTATTCATTCAATAAGCGGGATTATGTGGTATGGGAATTTCCCAAGCATTACATCTCGGCAACGTACAGTTACGATGTCATGTCGCCGATGGACAAGTTCTTGTTTACAGATAAAGACAACATCTTCCTGTCATTGAAAACGACAACGGTGGACCAGATGTCATACATGCGCGACGCGACCATCAATTACGAGCTGGAGACCCCTGCCGGATTCGGCGTGAAAGCCATGCTCCGCCACCGTAACGACGAACCTGCCGGCAAACTGGAATATTTGAGGAATGACGCCGCACAGACACGTGTACACGACATTACGACTTCCGAAGCCAGCCTGACATTACGTTACGCACCGGGCGAATCGTTCGTGAACTCCAAGCAGCGCCGCATCCCCGTGTCGCTGGACGCCCCGATTTTCACTTTAACCCATGCGATGGGCTTCAAGGGCGTGCTGGGCGGAGAATATAATTTCAACCGCACGGAAGCAAGCATCTGGAAACGTTTCTGGCTTCCCGCATCTTGGGGAAAGGTGGATTGCAGCGTAAAAGCCGGTGCGGAATGGAACACCGTCCCCTTCCCGCTATTAATCCTGCCGGAGGCAAATCTTTCATACATCACTCAACGGGAGACATTCTGCCTGATTAACAACATGGAATTCCTGAACGACCGCTTCGCCTCCATGTCCGTATCTTATGACATGAACGGAAAGCTGTTCAACCGCATCCCTCTGCTCAAGAATCTGAAATGGAGGGAAATGTTCCGTGTACGTGCATTGTGGGGAACGCTGACGGATAAAAACAATCCGTTTAAAAGCAACAATCCCGACTTGTTCCGTTTTCCGACGCGCGACGGCAAATTCACGAGTTTCGTAATGGACTCGAAAGTCCCTTACGTGGAAGCGAGTGTCGGTATCTACAATATCTTCAAGTTACTGCACATCGAATATGTACATCGTCTTACCTACCGTGACAATCCGGGTATCAACAAAAGCGGTATCCGTTTCATGGTATTAATGGTATTCTAAAATTATGCAACCTTTAGCAGAACGATTACGTCCCAAAAACCTGGATGAATACATCGGCCAGAAACATCTGGTGGGGCCGGGTGCTATCCTGCGGAAGATGATTGACGCCGGACGCATCTCATCATTTATTCTTTGGGGGCCTCCGGGAGTAGGAAAAACGACCTTGGCGCAGATTATCGCCAATAAGCTGGAAACTCCGTTTTATACGCTGAGTGCCGTGACTTCCGGCGTTAAAGACGTCCGTGAAGTGATTGACCGCGCCAAGGGCAACCGTTTCTTCTCACAGTCCAGCCCGATTCTGTTCATCGACGAAATCCACCGGTTCAGCAAATCGCAGCAGGACTCTTTGTTGGGGGCTGTGGAAAACGGAACCGTAACATTAATCGGCGCCACTACGGAGAATCCTTCATTCGAGGTTATCCGCCCTCTCCTGTCCCGTTGCCAGCTTTACGTTCTCAAATCTCTGGAGAAAGAGGATTTGCTGGAACTCCTGCAACGCGCCGTCACTACGGACGTCCTGTTGAAGGAAAGGAAAATCGAATTGAAAGAAACTACCGCCATGTTGCGCTTTTCCGGCGGAGACGCGCGCAAGTTGCTGAACATACTGGAGCTCGTGGTCGAATCGGATTCCGAAGACACGGTTGTCATCACTGACGATATGGTGACAGAACGGCTGCAACAGAATCCTCTTGCCTATGACAAGGACGGCGAAATGCATTACGACATCATTTCGGCTTTTATCAAATCTATCCGCGGCAGCGACCCCGACGGTGCAATCTATTGGCTGGCACGGATGGTGGAAGGGGGGGAAGACCCGGCTTTCATCGCCCGGCGACTTGTCATTTCCGCTGCGGAAGACATCGGGCTGGCAAACCCGAACGCATTGCTTCTTGCCAATGCCTGTTTCGACACATTGATGAAAATCGGTTGGCCCGAAGGAAGAATCCCTTTGGCGGAAACCACCATTTACCTGGCGACCAGTCCTAAAAGCAATTCTGCATATAACGCGATTAATGATGCATTGGAGGTGGTGCGCTCTACCGGAAATTTGCCTGTACCGCTTCATTTGCGTAACGCGCCGACCCGACTGATGAAACAGTTGGGATATGGGCAGGAGTATAAATACGCCCACCATTACGAAGGTAATTTTGTCAGACAGCAATTTCTGCCGGACGAATTGAAAGACAAGCGGATATGGCAACCGCAAAACAATCCTGCCGAACAGAAACATGCCGAACGCATGCAGCAGTTGTGGGGAGACAAGTTTAAGAAATAAGAGATGGCGACGAGACGGGAGAAGGGACGGAATCAGACGGATAAACCGGCCGGAATCCCTATGGGAACGCCAAATACGTAAATATATTAATATAAATAGAAAATGAAGATTGTTATTTTAGACGGCTTTGCCGCCAATCCCGGAGATATATCCTGGGAAGGTTTGAAAGCACTCGGAGAGTGCACGATTTACGACCGTACTGCCCCCGAAGAAGTGGTGGAACGTTCAGCAGGCGCGGAAGTGATTCTGACGAACAAAGTTGTCATCAACGCTGAGAAGATGGCTGCCTTGCCCGAACTGAAATATATCGGCGTACTGGCCACCGGATATAATGTGGTCGATACGGTTGCCGCCAAAGAGCGCGGCATCATCGTCACCAATATTCCGGCTTACAGCACGGCATCCGTCGCCCAAATGGTATTTGCGCATATCCTGAATATAACGCAGCAGGTGCAGCATCATTCGGAGGAAGTCCGCAAAGGACGTTGGGCCGGCAACAAGGATTTCTGTTTCTGGGACACTCCCTTACTGGAACTGAGGGATAAGAAAATCGGTTTGGTGGGACTGGGACATACGGGATATACGACAGCCCGCGTCGCCATCGGCTTCGGGATGCAGGTATATGCATTTACTTCCAAATCCCATTTCCAGTTACCTCCGGAAATCAAAAAGATGGACCTGGACCAATTATTCAGCGAATGTGACATCATCAGCCTCCATTGTCCGCTTACTCCGGAAACGCACGAACTGGTAAATGCCCGCCGCCTTGCCATGATGAAACCGAACGCTATCTTAATCAATACGGGACGCGGGCCGCTCGTCAACGAGCAAGATTTGGCAGATGCATTGAACAGCGGGAAAATATATGCGGCAGGGGTCGATGTGCTCTCTACGGAACCTCCCCGTGCCGACAATCCGCTGCTGACGGCAAAGAATTGCTACATCACTCCTCACATTGCATGGGCTACGACAGAGGCCCGCGAGCGTCTGATGAATATGACTATAAGCAATCTACAGTCATACATCGCCGGGACACCGGAAAATGTAGTAAACAAATAAAAGGGAAAAAGGGCGGCTCAAATAATCGAGGTTGTCCCCGAAAAGGAAAAATCCCCCTGTCTTTGCTTTGTATTCTGACGAATGAAAGCTGGAACAGGGGGATTTTTTATACTATACCTTAAATTTACCGTTCCTGTCTTTCTTTTGACAATTAATCAAGGATTGTTTATCCCGATTGTCGCATATGCAAAGGTAAAAGTTATGCTTATAAATAGGTTACAGTTTATAAAGTAAAAGCAAGGCTGTCCCGTTTTTTCTATTTCGAGCCATTTGCCTTGCCTGTCATATAAAGGTATCTCCGGGAAATATTACTCCCGCCGTTTGAAATCTTTTGAAGATAATCCCTTGCGTCCGGTCTTCACATTGCTAGGAACCGGGACTGAAACAAGGGAATTACCGTATTTTCAACTTGCCGCTTACAGGCAAGGATATTTTTCTTTTCTATTCCGGAATTTCATTTCCGGCGTTTTTTCAGATGGCGGATTCAGATATTCATTTAACTTTCACCGGTTTTCAGTAGGAATGTCCTCCTTCTTCCATCTCTTTCTCTGTAATCTTACGGCGGTCGATACTTCGCCACGCATAGAAAATGTAGGCCAGCACGAACGGAACGAGAATAGACACGTATGCCATTGTTTTCAGCGTAAACTCACTGGAACAACTATTGGACAAAGTCAATGAACTTTGCAGGTCCGTATAGGAGGGATAATAGGCGGTATTGTTATATCCGGCCACCAACAGCAATGCCAGCACGGTCAGCACAGTGCCTGCTCCCGTAAACCAGATGCCTTTATCAAACGTACTTTTAAGGATGGTTTTACCGATTCCAAAAAGCACCAGTACTACTCCGGCAAGGAAAAGAACCGATACCGGCGGCATCTCGACAAAGTTGATGAAATATTTGAACGGCTGCATATAGATTTCCTGTGTTTCGGGATTCACGGCGAAACCGTCGGACACTAATGTACGAATCACGAACGAGAGGAAGAACACCAGAAACAAGACGGCATTATTGAGTACCGCACGACGGCATTTGTCCGTCAGTTCTTTATTGTCTATATTATTGATGAAATAAAGCGCACCCAAAACGCGGGCAAGGAAAAATACCGCCAGTCCCAATATCACATTCCAGATATCGGCCAGCGCATCCAGCCCGTGCCATCCGTTTCCCCAATGGCTGATGACCGGCATAACGGTATCTGTCATATTCGCTTTATTGATATAGAAGTCGGACCCGGTAAAGAATGTCGCCACCGCCCCGCCGAGCAGAAGGGGGCCTACGACTCCATTAACCACCAAAAAGGCCTGGTATGTCTTTTTCCCCAACAGGTTTCCAGCCTTGCTCTGAAACTCATAACTTACCGCCTGCAGCACAAAACTGAAAAGGATAATCATCCAAAGCCAATAGGCGCCACCGAAACTGGTGCTGTAAAACAACGGGAAAGAGGCGAAGAAAGCGCCTCCGAACGTAACCAGCGTGGTAAATGTGAACTCCCATTTGCGTCCGGTGGAATTTACCATCATCTTACGGTGTTCTTCCGTCTTGCCCAGACAGAATAATAATGAGTTGCCTCCCTGCACGAACAGCAGGAATACGAGTATGGCTCCCAGCAGGGAAACGATAAGCCACCAATATTGTTGTAAAAATAGATACATAATGAATGAGGATTTATAGGTTATATATTACGGATTGCAGACAACGGTTTATGACAACTCATTCCCCGGCCCTTTCCTGATAGCTTTCACCATGATTCCTGCGCCTGCAATCAGCATGACCGTAAACAGGAACAGGAAAATAAAGAAGGTGGTCTGCACCGACCCTGTATCCAACTTGGATATGGCGACTGAGGTCGGGAGCATATCCCGGATTGCCCACGGCTGGCGCCCGCATTCGGCGACTATCCATCCGGCTTGTCCGGCGATGTATGCCAGAGGTATCGTCCACAAAGCAATCCGATGCATCCAACGCATTTTACTCAAATCTTTCTTGTAGACAAAGAAAAGGACGACGATAAAGAAAAGGATGAAATACCCGCCCAGAATGACCATCACACGGAAGGCGTAAAAATTCAGCGGAACATCCGGAACCAACTGGTTCACATCTTTAATATATCCATATCCGAAATAGGCGATGTTGTCCTGCAACACTTGGTATGCCGTCCGCGCATCTTCCTCGTTTCCCGCGCTCTTCGCCGCGCGATAGGCTGCCAACGCGCTGATGGCCGTCTTGCCCCGCTCAATCTTTTCCGCGGCGGAGAGAGCCGGCGTGCCGTCTTCCAACCGGTAACCGCCTTCTATGATATCCGCGATTCCCGGAACATAGGCATTCGCATCACGCCCGGCAAGAAAAGAGAGCATGCCGGGTATTTCAATACGGAAAAGAAAAGGCTCTTTCCCGTCGTCATAGGTTTCTTTCCCGGTATTCAAGACTCCGATTCCTACCAGCCCTACGTTTTCACCTCCTTCATACAATCCTTCGACGGCAGCAAGTTTCATCGGCTGTGTCCGGGCAATCTGGTAGCCGGAACCGTCGCCCGTCCAAACGGCAAGCAGAGAGGCGGCCAATCCGAAAATCGCACCTATTTTAATACTGGCAAGCGCAAACTCCCGGTTACGTTTCTTCAATAAGTACCAACAACTGACACCGACTACAAACACGCCGCCAAGCACCCAGCCGGACAATACCGTATGAAAGAACTTGTTGACGGCCACCGGCGAAGTAGCCACCGCCCAGAAGTCCACCATTTCGTTACGCACCGTATCCGGGTTAAATTCCATGCCTACCGGATGTTGCATCCATGCATTGGCAACGAGAATCCACCAAGCGGATATCGTGGCTCCCAAACCTGTCAGCCAGGTAGAAGCCAAATGGAAACGTTTGCTGACTTTCTCCCAACCGAAGAACATGACAGCGATAAAGGTGGCCTCCATAAAGAATGCCAGGATACCTTCTATGGCTAGCGGCGCGCCAAAAATATCACCGACAAACCAGGAATAATTGCTCCAGTTCGTGCCGAACTCGAATTCGAGAATCAATCCGGTCGCTACGCCGATGGCAAAATTAATGCCGAAGAGCTTCATCCAGAACTTGGCGGTCCGTTTCCAGAATTCATTGCCTGTCTTATAATATAAGGTCTCCATAATCCCCATCACCACCGCCAGACCGAGTGTAAGAGGAACAAAAATCCAATGGTACATAGCCGTCATCGCAAATTGGGCTCTTGACCAATCAATCAGCGAAGTGTCGATACTTTCAATCATAATTTATGCAGTTTAAGGGTTAAAATTCAACAGTCTTTTCCGGAAGGGCGCGCCGTATCAGTTCATTTCCCACATACGTCCCTTTATCGGCATCTGTGGAATGCCTGCCGAGGAAATCCGGAAAAAAGAAAAGTTTCAGGATGAAGAACATGACAAACAGTTTCAATAAGATGATAATCCATAAAGTACGTCCTAACGTCATACTACGGAAACCTTCCAAATAAAAGTTCCAAATGGAAAGCAGTGTATTTTTCATATCGCGACACTAAAATTTGTAATGAGTACAAATATACAATTTCTATAAATAAAACAAACAAATACCCTGAATTGTTGTAAGAATCCCTGTGTTTTTTCCGGAAAACCTGCCTATCGACAGAAAAAAATCATTTAACGGCGAAATAACGTAATCTGTCTATCGCTTTTGCCGTTCATATAATATGTACGTACCTTCGTTTCCGGTAAATTAATAGAAAAACAAGTATGATAAACGTAAGAAGATTGACAGTGATAGTATTTTTAGGCACAGGCATGCTGGCCGGCGTGGCTGCCCAAAACTCTTCGCTGCAGGCCGATACGCTGAGTGAGGCAAAGCTTCCCGACCAATGGGACTTGCAAACGTGTATTGACTATGCCCTTGAGCAGAATATCACAATCCGTAAAAACCGGGTTACTGCGGAAAGTACGCAGATTGACGTAAAGACGGCTAAGGCCGCCCTGTTTCCCAGCCTTTCGTTTTCTACCAGTCAGCAGGTAGTGAATCGCCCGTACCAGGAGTCAAGCAGCAGGGTGAGCGGCAATGAGATTATCAGCGCCAACAGCAAGACCAGTTATAACGGTAACTACGGCCTGAACGCTTCATGGACCATTTACAACGGCAGCAAACGGTTGAAGACTCTCAAACAGGAGAAATTGAACAATCAAGTGGCCGAACTGGATGTGGAGACGTCTGAAAACAGCATTCAGGAGTCTATCGCACAGGCTTACATCCAGATACTTTATGCGGCGGAATCTGTCCGGGTAAACGAGAATACGCTGCAAGTCTCCATCGCACAGCGTGACCGCGGGCAAGAGCTGCTGAACGCCGGGAGCATTGCCAAGAGCGATTTCGCACAACTGGAGGCGCAGGTCAGCACTGACCGTTATCAACTTGTCACAGCGCAAGCCACTTTGCAGGATTACAAATTACAACTTAAACAACTGCTTGAACTGGACGGGGAAAACGAGATGAATATTTATCTCCCTTCTTTGTCTGACGAGAATGTCTTGTCTCCGCTGCCCACGAAGAAGGATGTTTACGTAAACGCGCTCGCCACCCGTCCGGAGATTGAGGCAAGCAAACTGAACGTGAATGCTTCCGAACTGGAGATTGACATTGCCAAATCCGGCTATTTCCCGACAATCAGCCTCAGCGCGGGAATCGGTACGACGCACACCAGCGGCAGTGATTTCACTTTCGGCGAACAGGTGAAAAACGGATGGAACAATTCTATCGGCTTATCCGTGAGTGTTCCTATCTTTAACAACCGCCAGACGAAGAGTGCCATACAAAAAGCGAAGTTGCAGTACCAAACCAGCATGTTGTCTTTACTGGACGAACAGAAGGCCTTGTACAAGACAATCGAAGGTCTCTGGCTGGACGCCAACAGCGCGCAGCAACGTTATGCGGCAGCCAATGAAAAGCTGAAAAGCACGCAAATCAGTTATGACCTGATTAGCGAACAGTTCAACTTGGGAATGAAAAATACCGTAGAGCTTCTTACCGAGAAAAACAATTTGCTGCAGGCTCGGCAAGAGCAACTTCAAGCTAAGTATATGGCAATACTGAACACTCAGTTGTTGAAGTTCTACCAGGGAGAGAAACTGGCTTTATAATGGACAGATAAGCTTTGTAATTTCGCGACAGGAAATATATACCAGCATTATAAATAAGTAAAAAGCATAATAAACGAATGAAAACAAAAAAGATTATTCTAATCGCTGCGGCAGTCGTCGTTGTTGTGGGAGCGGGAATCTGGCTCTTCACCGGCTCACCCGCCAAGCACAAGGTCACGTATGCCACTACTACCGTCGGCAAAGGCGATATCTCGAATTCGGTGACTGCTACCGGAACGATTGAACCGGTGACGGAAGTAGAAGTGGGTACACAGGTGTCCGGTATCATTGACAAGATTTACGTAGATTATAATTCGGTAGTGACTCAAGGCCAGTTGATTGCCGAAATGGACCGGGTCACTCTGCAAAGCGAGCTGGCATCACAGCAGGCGGCTTATGACGGCGCAAAGGCCGAATTCGAATATCAGGAAAAGAATTACCAACGCAGCAAAGGGTTGCACGAGAAATCCATGATTAGCGACACGGATTATGAGGAGGCTCTCTATAATTACCAAAAAGCCAAAAGTAATTATGACAGCAGCAAGGCTGCCCTGGCAAAGGCTGAACGGAATCTTTCTTATGCTACGATTACATCGCCGATTAACGGTGTGGTAATCAGCCGGGATGTGGAAGCCGGCCAGACTGTCGCTTCCGGATTCGAGACTCCTACCCTTTTCACCATCGCGGCGGACTTGACGAAGATGCAGGTAGTGGCCGATGTGGATGAAGCTGACATAGGCGGCGTGGAAGAGGGACAGCGCGCTACTTTCACGGTAGACGCTTATCCGAATGACACATTCGAAGGGATTGTCACTCAAATCCGCCTGGGAGATTCAAGCAGTAGCAGCAGCACGACTACCAGCACCAGTACGGTGGTTACTTATGAGGTGGTTATCTCCGCTCATAACCCGGACCTGAAACTGAAACCGCGCCTGACAGCTAACATTACGATTTACACTCTTGACAAGAAGGGTGTGTTGTCTGTCCCGAACAAGGCTTTGCGGTTCACTCCGGAACAACCGCTAATCGGCAAGAACGATATCGTGAAAGATTGCGAAGGGGAACATAAGGTCTGGACACGCGAGGAAAATACGTTCACCGCCCACCCGGTAGAAATCGGAATCACGAACGGAATATCTACGGAGATTATCAGCGGCGTCAGTGAAGGGATGCGGATTATCACGGAAGCTACCGTCGGTGTGATGCCGGGCGAGTCTCCGGAAGCGGAAGCCGGTTCCGAAACGGGGGAAAGAAGCCCGTTCATGCCGGGCCCTCCGGGAAGTAAGAAGAAAAAATAATCATTCAATGTGCCGGTCTTGCCGTCTGCCGGCCTGTTATGTCACGGCCTCATCAGGCGATAGGAGGATTGGCGCGCCAACTGGCACATTAGCACATTATTTACAATGAAAAAAGTAATTGAACTTCAAAATATCAAACGTAACTTTCAGGTAGGGGAAGAAACCGTCCATGCGTTACGGGGAGTCTCGTTCACAATCAATGAGGGGGAGTTTGTCACTATCATGGGAACTTCCGGTTCGGGAAAGTCTACGCTGCTCAACACATTAGGCTGCCTGGACACTCCGACCAGCGGGGAATATTTCCTTGACGGAATCTCTGTCCGTACTATGAGCAAGTCTCAGCGTGCGATATTGAGAAACCGGAAAATCGGTTTTGTATTCCAGAACTATAACTTGCTTCCCAAGACGACGGCAGTGGAGAATGTGGAATTACCGTTAATGTACAACTCTTCCGTCAGCGCCGCCGAACGCCGCCGCCGGTCTATCGAGGCTTTACAGGCGGTGGGACTGGGAGACCGTTTGGAACATAAGTCCAACCAGATGTCCGGCGGGCAAATGCAACGTGTCGCCATCGCCCGCGCGTTGGTGAACAATCCTGCCGTTATTCTCGCCGACGAAGCTACCGGAAATCTCGACACCCGCACTTCTTTCGAGATACTTGTCTTGTTTCAGAAGCTGCACGCAGAAGGACGTACTATCATCTTCGTTACGCACAATCCTGAAATTGCGCAGTACAGCAGCCGGAACATCCGGTTGCGCGACGGTCATGTGATAGAGGATATCGTCAACAAGGATATTCTGTCAGCGGCCGAAGCGCTGGCGGCGTTACCGAAAAACGATGAGGATTAATAATTATTCAATACGCCGATATGCTGGCACGCCGGTTGCCTGCAGGGTAATATTGCCGGAAAAACCGGGAATCAGCATATTGGCATATCAGCAATTTATTCATTATGAATGGAACTAATTTATTTAAGATAGCTCTCCGGGCACTGGCGAACAATAAGCTACGCGCTTTTCTTACCATGCTCGGCATCATCATCGGTGTGGCTTCTGTCATCACGATGCTTGCCATCGGACAGGGTTCGAAGAAAAGTATCCAGCAGCAAATATCCGAGATGGGCTCGAACATGATAATGATTCATCCGGGAGCCGATATGCGGGGAGGGGTCCGGCAAGACCCTTCGGAGATGCAGACTTTAAAACTGACCGACTATGAGGCTCTGCGCGACGAGACGAGTTTCCTGTCTGCCATCAGTCCCAATGTTTCTTCGTCGGGACAGCTCATTGCCGGCAATAACAACTATCCCGCTTCTGTCAACGGAGTCGGGACCGAATATCTCGACATCCGCCAATTGACTGTCGAGAACGGGGAAATGTTCACGGAAGCCGATATCCAGAGCTCTGCCAAGGTATGTGTTATCGGAAAGACGATAGTAGATAATCTTTTCCCTGACGGAAGCGACCCGGTAGGAAAGATAATCCGTTTCAGCCAAGTACCGCTCCGCGTGGTAGGCGTACTCAAATCAAAAGGTTACAACTCTATGGGACAGGACCAGGATGCTATCGTGCTCGCGCCTTACACTACAGTCATGAAGCGTATGCTCGCCGTCACTTACCTGCAAGGTATTTTTGCCTCTGCCCTTACCGAGGATATGACTGATTATGCCACAGAGGAGATTACCGAGATTCTCCGCCGCAACCATAAGTTGAAGGAGTCGGATGACGATAATTTCACCATCCGCACGCAGCAGGAGTTAAGTACGATGTTAAACTCCACGACTGACCTGATGACGACTCTTCTTGCCTGTATCGCCGGCATTTCATTAGTGGTGGGAGGTATCGGAATCATGAATATCATGTATGTATCGGTTACGGAACGTACGCGGGAAATCGGACTCCGTATGTCTGTCGGGGCACGGGGTATCGATATTTTAAGCCAGTTCCTGATTGAAGCCATCCTGATTAGCATCACCGGCGGCATCATCGGAGTGGTTATCGGCTGCGGCGCCAGTTGGATTGTAAAAAGTGTGGCGCACTGGCCCATTTATATCCAGCCGTGGAGCGTATTCCTGTCTTTTGCCGTGTGTACCGTCACCGGAGTCTTTTTCGGATGGTATCCTGCAAAGAAAGCTGCAGATTTAGACCCGATAGAGGCGATTAGATACGAATAAACCACTATCTTTGTCTTTATGAAACAAACTCTTACATCCGCACGTCGTCCCCTGGAAATACTGATACATATTATCAGCTGGGGGATTATGTTCGGTTTCCCGTTCTTTTTCGTCGAACGCGGGAACGGGATTATCAACTGGCTGGCTTACGTGCGCCACGCAGCCGTGCCTTTATCTTTCATGATTGCGTTCTACACCAATTATTTTATTCTGGTTCCCCGCTATCTTTTTCAGAACCAGGCTAAAAAATATATCACTTACAACATTGTCTTATTATTGATTATCGGACTGTTGTTGCAACTCTGGCAAAACTTGACATTTGATCCGTCTATGGCGCCTAAACGTCAGGGAATGCCTCCGGGATGGCTGTTTTTTGCCAGGGATATGCTGAGCCTTGTTTTCACAATCGGATTGAGCGCGGCTATCCGCATGAGCGCCCGATGGACACAGAATGAGGCTGCCCGCAAGGAAGCGGAAAAGAGCCGTGCAGAAGCCGAACTGAAGAATTTACGCAACCAACTGAATCCGCATTTTCTGCTGAATACCCTGAACAATATTTATGCGTTGATTGCATTCGACTCGGATAAGGCGCAACAGGCTGTACAGGAATTGAGCAAACTGCTGCGATATGTTTTATATGACAACCAGCAGACATATGTTCCTTTATGCAAAGAGGTGGATTTTATCCGTAATTACATCGAGTTGATGCGTATTCGCCTGTCATCCAACGTGAAAATGACTACCCGATTTGATATTAAGCCCGACAGCCAGACGCTCATCGCCCCGCTTATTTTCATTTCTCTGATTGAGAATGCTTTTAAGCATGGCATCTCTCCCACTGAAACCAGTTTTATCAGTATCCGTATTTCGGAGAATGACAAAGAGGTGGTTTGCGAAATATGCAACAGCAATCATCCCAAGACGACGGAAGACAAGAGTGGTTCGGGGGTGGGACTAGAACAGGTCAGCCGCCGGCTGGAGATTTTATATCCGAAGGCATATACCTGGTCGAAGGGGGTCTCGAAGGACGGAAAGGTGTATGAATCGAGATTGAGTATCAGAATCGGGGAATAGACGGAATTGTCAAGTATTAAATAACAGATAGAATTATGGTGTTACGTTGTGCAATCGTAGATGATGAACCTTTAGCTCTCAGCCTGCTGGAGAGTTATGTTAATAAAACTCCGTTTCTGCAGCTTACCGGAAAGTATTCCAGCGCAGTCCAGGCTATGAAGGAGTTGCCGGGCGAAGAAGTGGACTTGCTTTTTCTGGATATCCAGATGCCGGAACTTAACGGACTGGAATTTTCCAAAATGGTAGATTCGCATACCCGGATTGTATTTACCACGGCTTTCGGCCAATATGCCATTGACGGTTATCGTGTCAACGCGCTCGATTATCTGTTAAAGCCTATCTCGTATGTGGATTTCCTGCAAGCAGCCAACAAAGCTCTCCAATGGTTCGAGCTGGTACAGAAACCGGAGGAGATTGACAGTATTTTCGTGAAAAGCGACTATAAGTTAGTGCAGGTGGAACTGAAGAAAATCATGTATATCGAAGGCCTGAAAGATTATATCAAAATTTATACAGAGGATGCTTCCAAACCGATTCTGTCATTAATGAGCATGAAAGCAATGGAGGAGCTTTTGCCGTCCAGCCGGTTCATCCGCGTACATCGCTCATTTATTGTACAGAAGGATAAAATACGTGTCATCGACCGCGGCCGCATCGTATTCGATAAAACTTATATCCCCATCAGCGACAGCTATAAACAAGTTTTTCAGACTTTCCTCGATGAAAGAAGCTAATGTTTAGCTATTTTATCGGCAAAAAAGAGAATTTTGTCGATTATAGTTTGCCAAAAGATGTTTTATATATACCTTTGCAACGAACAGAAAGGGATTGTGAAATTCCAAGAATAGAATAGTTTAGTTAAGTCTAGTTTAGTTTTTGTGTTGATAGCTCCCTCGTCGGCGGACGAACTAGGGAGCTATTTTTATATCTGATAATCAACTAATTACAGTATAAACCGAACTAAATTGTATTCATATTAGTAGCTATATATGAGACTCAAAACGTCACTTTTGACGCTATTTAATGGTCGAAAAATGGTCGGATTATGGTCGGAAAATAACCGTATTAAAATCTGATTATGAATAGATTACAGTAAAATAAATTTCGGATTATGGTCGAAAACCCCATTTTCCAATAAAAAACACAAATTATGGCTACATTATCGTTAATAATTATTCCCTCGAAAGTACTATCTGACAGAACACATAAAATAAGAATCAGAGTCGCACATAACTCTGATACAAGATTTATCACAACAGACATTGCGGTTCACGAAAACGAATTCAAGAACGGGAAAATAATACGACGTCCGGACAAGGATTTCCTTAATACTAAATTACAACAGCAATATAACATGTATTTTAAGCGATATATGGAACTTGAATACACCGATTCCCTGACCTGTGCACAATTAGTCAAAATGATAACTACTCCCCGAACAGGGGAAAAGCATCGTAAATTTGAGGACGTCGTAGATGAATGTCTTTCTCAAATTGACGAAGTAAATCGTACTGCTACGTACAAGCTCTACAAATTAGGGACAAACAAGTTTCTTCAATTCGTGGGACTTGGTTCTCTCATGGAGCATATCACTCCGATTCGAATAAACCAATACATATCATGGCTGACAAAAGCAAAGCTTTCGAGTACGGCAATCAACATCTATATTACACTTTTAAAGGTTGTCATCAACTATGCAATGAAAATGAGGTATGTCAGTTATGATGGATTGCGTGCTGTTGATAGAGAGGGTTACAAAACCAAGAGGTAGCCGAATAGCTACCTCTTCTTCGCTTTTCTTATTCAATCATCATTTTAATGCAAATTTACGCTTCACAAATAGCTTACTGCGTGTAAAGTCATGAAAATCAATTATTATTGCTAATTTCTTAACTTCTCTTTCATTTCGCAGATTCTTAATAACCTTTGTGAGGTCAGTATATTCAAAACGTAACCAATGGCAATAAAACTCTCTATCTATTATCCAAGGAATATCAGCATCTGTCCGCTCACCGCTCTTATGACAATCATATAAACGCTTAAGAATATTTTTCTCAAAATCCCATCGAGATACACACATCTGTTCCTCCGTAGTAATTACCTCTACTTCATATAGATATTCAAATACGTCTTTAACAGATACAAAAATTACTCCATCTTTTTCAATATACCCAATTTTCTTTGCCATAATGTTTAATTTTAAAGTTGCACAAACTTACTCATATCTCCGAGAATAGAACTTCTTGAACGATATAAATAAGTTAAATTAAATTATGAGCACATATTTTACACAACAATAAAAGAAGATAAACACAAAATAAAAGAGGCTGTCTCAAAATGAACTTGAGATGACCTTTAATTTTTTTAAAATCATACTTTGCTAAAACACGACATAACTATTTGTTTCTCAGTATAATAATTACAATATGAAATAATTATGACTTTCCGTATTCTCAATCTGCAGATTAATTCTTTCATAAAAAAGCTCCGAACCCTGATAAAGGAACGGAGCCTGTCTTTGTCTTAAAAACGGTCTCGCTTCACAGCGGTACACTATCTTTAAAAAGTAGCAACAGACAACTCTTTCGATATACGTTCTATTGCTACCCGTATCTTATCATATTGTTTTTGTCCAGCTACTGTAACCCCGGAAGTATATTGTCGCATCAATGAAGCATTGATACCTGCCAACTCTGCAACCTTAGTAACGTTCAGAAATGAAAAATAGTTGAAAAAAGACTGCATATCATATTTGTAGATAAACTCCAATTCCGGCACTTCCTTACCTTCTTCTGCCTGCATCTCCTTTATTTCCTCATACGCTTTCATCATATCCTCTTTGGCGGCTTCTGCCGTATCTCCATATCCAGCCAAACCAAAGCCGGGTAAATCTTCCTTGACAAAACATGAGTAATACCCATCACTCGCCTTTTCCATAATTACAGTTACTTTCATATCCATTGCCTTAAAATAAGAGTACGGCACTATTACCGTACCCTATTGTCCCAACTATTACAGCCTTCAACCATGAAGCGCAAAAGGTAAGGGGGATTACTCCCCCAAAAGAACCTTTCTCGCTTTACGTTCCATCCCGGTAGGTACTTCCTGTTTGCCATGCCTTGACAAAGCAAACTTGTTTCCCGTTTTAGGGCTGTACCAAATATCATGATTAGCCCCGTGCCTGAGAACGTAACAACCTGCTGCGGTAAGTTCCGCAAAAAACTGATTGTACTTCATTATTTAAAAGACCGTTTATTTAAGACGATACAAATATAGCGTTTTTGTTATAAAACGCCAAATAAGAACATAACTATTTTGCTATATTTATGAAAAATGTTATTTCCATACACTTTTAATCAGTCGTCAATACCCAATTTCATGAAGCAGAAACTTCCGACCGGAAGAAATACGACTCCTAACAGTGCCAACCGGCATGTTCAAGATTTCACTTATCTCATCATAAGAAATACACCCAGATTTCAGAGTTTTAAAACAATTAAACTTATCCCGGTTTTGAAGTAGTTTATCAGCCAAATCTTTTTGCTACATGAAATATCCAAGGATATATCTCTAATAAAGTTTTCTCAAAGTTCATCATCAATCTCTCTGATTATGTGTAAATTATTCCCGGCAAGACATCGCTTAGCATATTCTCGATGAATACGACTCTGCTCATACATTTCTTGAACGATGAACTCTATCGGCTCAACAAAAGTATATCTATCCCATTAAATAACAAAGTGACAATTATTTTTCTATTTCGGATAATTATATGACTATACGGTCACACTTAATTATTCCTTCATTTTATAGGATGCAGCTCCCCTATCCACAAACAGTTCGACATGCCGGGCATGATGAGCTATATAAGCCGCGGGACCAGTGTCTCCCGAATTACATATCTCCTCTACTACATCCGACTTATTTCTTCCGGTAATCAGGAAAATAACATGGCGGGCATTCAAAATAGGGTATCCGGTCATTGCAATACGTTTCTGTCCGTTACGGGGGTGCGTACTAACCACGTAACAAGAATTAGAAGTAAGCAAATTTTCCTGTCCGGGAAAAATGGAGGAGGTATGCCCGTCATCTCCGGCTCCCAGTAATACAATATCAAATTCAGGCCATCCTAACCTGTGAGGTACTTGTTGATATACCAATTCCGAGTATCGGGCAGCTTCCTTCACCGGTTTGGCTTCTCCGCGGATACGAAAAACATGAGTATAGGGAACGGGAACTATTCCGAGAAGCAAATTGCGCATCATTCCGTAATTGCTGTCCGAATCTTCAGGAGGAACACAACGTTCGTCCACCCAATAAATATTCATACGATGCCAGGGAGTTATGTCCAGATATTCATTTGCCCACAGGTCAAACATCAGGGCTGGAGTATTGCCGCCACTAAACGCTATATTAAACATTCTTTCCGGTTCTTCATTCATGAGTTCCACCAGACGAAGAATCAGGGCACGTGAGGTTTCGATAGATGAGGGAAAAACTGCAAGTTTCATAATTCACAATATTGGTCTGTATTTGTCAAATTCTTACAAGGATTCGTCCATTCAGCTCCATGCCCGCACATCATCGCTTCACTCTCAAGAGGCCCCCATGTTCCTACCGGATATCCGTAAAGAGGGGCATCGGGATTTTCATTCCAATAACGCAACACCGGGTCAAAAAAATTCCATGAGGCTTCTACCGCATCGCTTCGGGTGAACAACGTCGGGTCTCCCTGAATACAATCGTCTATCAGACGTGCATAAGCGTCTCCGCCCGGTATTCCTCCCAATTGCGCATAATTGAAATCCATCGTCACCTGGCGAACTTCAAAACCTGTACCGGGAACTTTCATTCCTATTTTCAACACAATTCCTTCATTGGGCTGTAAACGCAAAATCAACTTATTCGCCCGCGGACAGTTACCGCCGGAACAACGGAACATCTGATGGGGTGTCTCGCGAAAATGGACAACGATTTCCGTAACTTTCGTCGGCATTTGCTTACCGGTACGAATATAGAAAGGGACGCCGCTCCATCGCCAATTACTAATGCCTAACTTCATGGCGATGTAAGTTTCCGTGCGTGAATCGGGAGCGACTCCCTTTTCTTCACGATAACTTTTCTTGTTGCCGGAAGCCGTATATTGCCCGCGGACAATGTGTTCGTTCAGGTCTTCTTTATTCAGCGGAGTAAGAGATTCATAGACTTTTACTACTTCATTCCGAAAATTATCAGCATTAAAAACGGCAGGCGGCTCCATTGCCGTAAGAGCTACAAGCTGGATAAGATGGTTCTGCACCATGTCACGCAGAGCTCCCGCTGTCTCATAAAAACCGCCGCGTTGCTCGATGCCGAGATTTTCTACAGCCGTAATTTCTATATAATCAATATAATTCCGATTCCAAAGAGGCTCAAAGATACCATTGGCAAATCGGAAAGCAAGCACATTTTGTGCTGTTTCCTTTCCCAGGAAATGGTCGATACGATAAATCTGGTGCTCACTAAAAACGGAAGCGTAAATACGATTCAGTTCACGTGCCGACTCAAGATTATACCCGAAGGGCTTTTCGACAATTATACGTGAATAAGGGGTATTCAGCCCGGCGGCTTTCAAATGCAAAGGCACTACACCGTAAAGGGAAGGAGGAGTGGCAAGATAAAATAACAGATTACCAGGTGTGCCTCCCCCGGCCAGTTCTACTAAACGTTGCCGGAGCAATGGATATCCTTCTTCTTTTGCAGGGTCCATCGGCAAATATCGCAGATGGGAAACAAAAGATGCCATAGAGGAAATATCCCGTTTACCGGTCTCGACGAATCTTTGTAATTCTTCCAATATATAGGAACGATAATTTTCGTCGGAATAGATTGTACGTCCGATACCGAGTATGAAAAAATCTCCCGTGAGCCGCTTATCACGGAATAAGGAGTAAAGGACAGGCATCAGCTTACGTTTCGTCAAATCACCCGATGCGCCGAAAATAACCATTACGAATTTATCCACTTCTATCAATTATAAGTTACTAAACACAAAATACTCCATCTTCTAATCCGTCATTAAACATTATATGTTCCCGACTGGGTATCTCCTCCGTGCCCCGTCCAGTTTTCATGGAAGAACTGTCCGCGCTGTTCATCTCTCCGTTCAAAAGTATGGGCACCGAAATAATCACGCTGCGCCTGTATAAGATTGGCGGGCAAATCGGCGGAAGTGAACGAATAGAAATAATTTAAGGCAGAAGAGAAAGCCGGAACAGGCAACCCTTCTTTTATCGCACCCGCAACAAGACTTTTCCATCCGGGAAGCAATGTCTTTATCTCTTCACGGAAATAAGGAGCCAGCAACAAATGTTCAGGTTTGCCGGCAGTTTCAAAGGCGGAAGCGATGTCATTCAGGAATATACTGCGAATGATGCATCCGCCCCGCCACATACGAGCAATGGAGGCTAAATCAAGATGCCAGCCAAAAACGTCGGAAGCACGCTGTAATACTGCAAATCCTTGGGCATAAGAGACGAGTTTGGAAGCGTAAAGGGCAGAAAATATATTCTTTACATATTTCACCTTATTATATACAGATTGCGCATGCGGGCACGGGAATTGCCCGGAAGCCAGATGGCGCAGATTTTTCTGTGCGGAAAGGCTGCGTTCAAATACTGCCGTGGCAATCAGTCCCAAAGGCATGCCAAGCTCCATTGCATTGATAACCGACCATTTACCGGTTCCTTTCTGCCCGGCAGTATCCAGAATTTTATCAATCAAATATCCTCCTGACAAATCTTTATGCCGCAGAATATCGGCAGTAATCTCAACCAAATAACTACGAAGCTTATCTTCATTCCAACGGGTAAACACATCTGCCATCTCTTCATTGTCCAAATCAAGCAATTTTTTCATTACCCAATAGGCCTCAGCTATCAGTTGCATATCACCGTACTCGATGCCATTGTGAATCATTTTCACGAAATGACCGGAACCGGCCGGTCCCACCCAATCGCAACAAGGAGTTCCGTCCGGTGCTTTTGCCGCAATGCTCTGAAGAACAGGTTTCACTTCATGCCATGCTTTTTCCGACCCTCCGGGCATGATGGAAGCACCGTTCAACGCTCCCTCTTCACCTCCGGACACACCGCTGCCGATGAAAAGAAATCCTTTCGATTCGGACAAGCTGACACGACGGGCAGTATCTTCATAATTGGAATTGCCTCCGTCAATAAGAATGTCTCCGGGTGAAAGTAACGGGAAAAGCTGGTCCATCAGTTCATCTACCGGACTTCCGGCACGGACCATCATCATGATTTTACGAGGAGTGGCTATCGAATCGACAAATGACTTTATATCCGTAAATCCTTCAATGTTCTTGTTTTTTGCACGGCCGTTTATAAAACGCTCCACAACCCCTTCTTCCACTCCGGGAACAGTCCGGTTGTAGACTGAGACATGCCATCCCTTACTCTCTATGTTCAATGCGAGATTCTCACCCATCACAGCCAAGCCGATTAGCCCGATATCTGTTTTATTCTGATTTGCCATAGTTTGTATATTTGAAATATCGTTTATCTTAGTAACATTTGAAAAGAGCATTTGTTCGTTATATTTAGATTAAAATATTATTTTTGTACTCTATACAAATAAAAACGAGAATGAAAAAGGTCAAAATCGGGCTACTGCCGCGCATCATTATCGCTATCATATTGGGAATTGCCATCGGTACGGTCTTCCCTGCTCCATTGGTACGGATATTTGTTACTTTCAATGGTGTTTTCGGCGAATTTCTCAATTTCTCTATCCCACTGATAATTGTAGGACTAGTGACTGTAGCGATTGCCGATATCGGTAAAGGGGCGGGGAAAATGTTACTTGTCACCACCCTGATTGCCTATTCCGCCACTTTGTTCTCCGGCTTTCTATCCTATTTTACAGGAATCACGATATTCCCGTCACTCATCGAACCGGGTGTGCCACTCGAAGAAGTAAGTGAGGCACAAGGTATCCTGCCTTATTTTTCCGTCTCTATTCCACCCCTAATGAATGTCATGACAGCATTGGTATTTGCATTCGTCGTAGGTCTGGGGCTGGCTTCGTTGCATAGTGACGCATTAAAAAACGTTGCACGGGATTTTCAGGAAATCATCGTACGCATGATTAGCGCGGTAATTTTGCCGTTGCTTCCGCTCTATATTTTTGGAATCTTTCTGAATATGACTCATTCCGGTCAGGTATATTCCATCTTAATGGTATTCATTAAAATCATCGGAGTAATATTCATCCTGCACATCTTCCTGTTAGTATTCCAATATTCCATAGCCGCATTATTCGTACACAAGAATCCGTTTAAGTTACTTGCCAAAATGATGCCTGCATATTTTACGGCGTTAGGCACGCAATCTTCGGCAGCGACTATCCCGGTCACACTGGAGCAGACAAAGAAAAACGGAGTGTCCGCCGGTATCGCTGGTTTCGTGATTCCGTTATGCGCAACCATTCACTTGTCAGGCAGTACACTGAAAATCGTGGCTTGCGCATTGGCGCTGATGATGATGCAGGGAATGCCGTTCGATTTGTCTCTGTTTGCGGGATTTATCTTCATGTTGGGAATCACCATGATAGCCGCGCCGGGTGTTCCGGGAGGAGCAATCATGGCATCATTGGGAATCCTGCAGTCCATACTAGGTTTTGATGAATCGGCACAGGCGCTAATGATTGCCCTTTACATTGCTATGGATAGTTTCGGTACGGCTTGTAATGTAACGGGAGACGGTGCTATCGCCTTGATTATCGATAAAATAATGGGCAAGAACCGTGCTGAAAAACTGTGCTGAAAAATAAATAGGATACAGGTTGCAGGAGTCATCGAAAATAGCGACATTTGCCCTGTAATTATTTCAAATAAACGATTAAAATATATGAGAAAAGCCCTAATATCAGGCATCACGGGGCAGGATGGCTCTTATCTTGCCGAGTTTCTTTTGCAAAAAGGCTATGAAGTCCACGGTATTCTCCGCCGTTCCTCTTCATTCAATACAGGACGTATCGAACATTTATATTTTGATGAATGGGTACGTGACATGAAACAAAAACGTACAATCAATCTGCATTACGGGGACATGACAGATTCCAGTTCCCTGATTCGTATCATCCAGCAGGTGCAACCCGATGAAATTTATAACTTGGCAGCTCAAAGCCATGTAAAAGTTTCATTTGATGTTCCGGAATACACTGCCGAAGCCGATGCCATCGGTACGTTGCGCATGCTTGAAGCCGTACGTATTCTGGGATTGGAAAAGAAAACCCGCATTTACCAGGCTTCTACCTCCGAACTTTTCGGTAAAGTACAGGAAGTGCCACAAAAAGAAACAACACCGTTCTATCCTCGTTCTCCATACGGGGTGGCCAAACAATACGGTTTTTGGATTACTAAAAACTACCGTGAGAGTTATGGAATGTTCGCCGTAAACGGTATCCTTTTTAATCATGAAAGCGAACGCCGGGGCGAAACGTTCGTAACCCGTAAGATAACTTTTGCCGCCGCCCGTATCGCACAGGGTGAACAGGACAAATTGTATCTGGGTAACCTGAATGCACGCCGTGACTGGGGATATGCCAAAGATTATGTAGAATGCATGTGGTTGATGCTGCAACATGACGTACCGGAAGATTTCGTTATCGCTACGGGAGAAATGCACACAGTCCGCGAATTCGCAACGCTGGCTTTCAGGGAAGCAGGTATCGAACTCCGTTGGGAAGGTGAAGGCGTAAATGAGAAAGGTGTTGACGCTGTTACCGGAAAGACGTTGGTAGAAGTCGATTCCAAATATTTCCGACCGGCGGAAGTAGAACAGTTGCTAGGCGACCCTACCAAAGCAAAAACATTGCTGGGCTGGAATCCCCGTAAGACTTCATTTGAAGAGTTGGTAAGCATTATGGTCCGCCATGATATGGAGAAGGTGAGACGCATGATTGCAAACAAACATTAAACAGTTCCCATGTACACTGAGGAAACTACGAGAAAATCTCTTATCATTTCTCTATTTCCTCTGTGCCGAATCTAAAAAAGGAAGAATGGAAAAGAATGCGAAAATATACGTAGCAGGACATCACGGTCTCGTCGGCTCTGCTATCTGGAGAAATTTGCAGGAGAAAGGATATACCCGTCTTATAGGCCGTACACATAAAGAACTCGATTTGCTGGACGGTGTGGCTGTCCGCCGTTTTTTCGACGAAGAACAGCCGGAGTATGTATTCCTTGCCGCCGCTTTTGTAGGAGGTATCATGGCAAACAGTATTTACCGCGCTGACTTTATTTACAAGAACCTGCAAATCCAACAAAATGTCATCGGAGAGAGTTTCCGTCATAATGTAAAAAAATTGCTTTTTCTCGGCAGTACATGTATTTATCCGCGTGACGCCGAACAACCGATGAAAGAGGAGGCATTGCTTACTTCTCCGTTGGAATATACCAATGAGCCGTATGCCATCGCAAAAATAGCGGGTCTGAAAATGTGTGAAAGTTTTAACTTACAATATGGCACGAACTACATCGCGGTGATGCCGACCAACCTTTACGGACCGAACGACAACTTCGATTTGGAACGCAGCCACGTATTACCTGCTATGATTCGCAAGATTCATTTAGGACATTGTCTGAAAGAAAACAATTGGGAGGCTGTTCGTAAAGATATGGACTTACGTCCTGTAGAAGGTATAAACGGGGACAGCCCGAAGAAGGAAATCCTGGCTATCTTAAATAAATACGGTATCAGTGATACGCAGGTGACATTATGGGGTACAGGCACTCCCCTTCGTGAATTCCTATGGAGTGAAGAGATGGCAGATGCCAGTGTATTTGTTATGGAGCACGTAAACTTCAAGGATATTTGCAAAGAAGGCTGTAAGGAGGTTCGCAACTGTCATATCAATATCGGGACGGGAAAAGAAATTACAATCCGCCAACTTGCCGAATACATCGCTAAAACGGTCGGTTATCAAGGTAAACTGACTTTCGACAGCAATAAACCGGACGGTACAATGCGCAAGTTGACCGACCCTTCCAAATTGCACGCTTTGGGATGGCACCACAAAATCGATATTGAGGAAGGTGTACGAAAGATGTACGAATGGTACTTGAAATAAAGAATAAAACTGACCTACCAATATGCTATTAGCATAATTATTTTAGAGATGAAGATAATTTATCCGGCTAATAGCATATTTCATACCTGCTACCGATTAATTTTCCTTCCTTACCTCCGTTTCCAAAAATTCTTCATAGTTAATTCTTCATTCTTAATTTAATTGCTATATTTGCACAATTTAATACCAAATGTGCAAAAAACAATGGAACAAAGTTTTATAGCTTACATTGAAAACAGTATCAAGAACAACTGGGACTTGGATGCCCTGACAGATTACAAGGGAGCCACCCTTCAGTATAAAGATGTAGCCCGCAAAATCGAAAAACTCCATATAATTTTTGAAGAAAGTGGAATACGTAAAGGAGATAAGATTGCCGTATGCGGAAGAAACAGTTCCCATTGGGGGGTAACTTTCCTCGCGACGTTGACATACGGAGCAGTAATTGTTCCCATTCTTCATGAGTTTAAAGCAGATAACGTACATAATATCGTCAATCATTCCGAAGCCAAGCTCTTATTTGTAGGGGATATGGTTTGGGAAAACCTGAATGAAGCGGCAATGCCGTTACTGGAAGGTATTCTGATGATGAACGACTTTACTCTGCTGGTATCCCGTAGCGAACGGCTGACTCATGCACGTGAACATCTCAATGAAATGTTCGGTAAGAAATATCCGAAAAATTTCCGTAAAGAACATATTGAATACCATAAAGATAAACCCGAAGAACTGGCTGTTATCAATTATACTTCCGGAACAACCAGCTATTCAAAGGGAGTCATGCTCCCTTACCGCAGTTTGTGGTCGAATACTAAATTCGCTTTCGAGGTACTGGAACTGGAAGCCGGGGATAAAATCGTATCCATGCTGC
This sequence comes from uncultured Bacteroides sp., assembly GCF_958445495.1. Taxonomy (GTDB): domain Bacteria; phylum Bacteroidota; class Bacteroidia; order Bacteroidales; family Bacteroidaceae; genus Bacteroides. Next base: position 70,869 of record NZ_CAUCSQ010000021.1, read on the forward strand.
CTATGGCACACATGTACGGACTGGCTTTCGAATTCCTTTACGAATTTTCCGTCGGCTGCCACATTTATTTCCTCACCCGCATGCCGAGTCCGAAAATTATTTTCCAGGCATTCGAAGAAGTTAAGCCGAGTTTGATTATAGCAGTACCGTTGATTATCGAAAAGATTATCAAGAAAAGTGTACTTCCTAAATTGGAAACTCCGGCTATGAAAATCTTATTAAAGGTTCCCATTATCAATGATAAAATCAAAGCGACCGTACGTGAAGAAATGATTAAGGCCTTTGGCGGAAATTTCAAAGAAATTATCGTCGGAGGGGCGGCATTCAACCAAGAGGTGGAGCAGTTCCTGAAAATGATTGATTTCCCATACACGGTGGGATATGGAATGACGGAATGCGGACCAATCATCTGCTACGAGGATTGGAGGCGGTTCAAGCCGGGTTCATGTGGAAAAGCCGCACCGCGTATGGATGTGCGTGTCCTTTCTCCCGACCCGGAACATATAGTCGGCGAGATTGTCTGCAAAGGACCGAATGTGATGCTGGGATATTACAAGAATGAAGAAGCGACACAGGAAGTGATAGATAAAGACGGTTGGTTGCATACAGGCGACCTTGCATTAATGGATGCCGAAGGCAATGTGACTATTAAAGGACGCAGCAAGAATTTATTGCTCAGCGCCAGCGGACAAAATATCTATCCGGAAGAAATAGAAGATAAATTAAATAACTTGCCTTACGTGGCTGAAAGCATAATCGTACAGCAAAATGAAAAACTTGTCGGACTTGTTTACCCTGATTTCGACGATGCTTTCGCCCACGGACTGAACAATGAGGATATCGAACGGGTTATGGAAGAAAACCGGGTAACATTGAATACCATGTTACCGGCGTACAGCCAGATTTCAAAAATGAAGATTTATCCGGAAGAATTTGAGAAAACGCCGAAAAAGAGTATCAAACGATATTTATATCAAGAAGCGAAAGGATAGAATTCGGTTTCAGCATCTTTTTTCACTCGAATCAAGAAAAATGAAAATATATATAAGAATGAAAATAAGAATAACAATACTCACGGCAGCTATTCTCATGGCTGCCGTTTGTTTGCCGGCACAGAATAAGAGTGCGGGTATCAATATCTCCATTTGGAAAGACATATGTACGCAACCGTATGACAGTACACAGACAACTTATGTAAATATCGGTTTCTTATCTACATTAAACCGCCTCAACGGAGTCGGCATCAATGCATTGGGAAGCGTAATACATGGTGATATGAACGGCGTACAGATTACCGGGCTCGCTAATCTGGCAGGAGGAACGATGAGGGGAGTGCAAATTGCAGGTATCAGTAATATTAGCGGCAACAATACCATAGGGCTTTCTACTGCCGGCTTAGTGAATATTACCGGTGACGGGACAAAAGGAGTAATTATCGGTGGCCTTACCAACATAGGAGGAGACAACACGTCAGGAATAATGATGAGCGGTTTCATGAATGTGACGGGTAATATGGCTTCCGGATGCCAGCTTTCCGGTGCGGCTAATATCACAGGAGAGAGTTTTAACGGGGTGGTAACCTCCGGTCTTCTGAATGTGGTCGGTAAAGATATGAATGGTTTGCAAATTGCAGGTATCGCTAACATTACTGCCGATAAATTGAACGGCTTACAGGTAGCTTTGTGCAATTATGCGACCCAGGCCCGCGGTTTACAAATCGGTCTGGTCAATTATTACAGGGAAGAAATGAAAGGATTACAACTCGGACTCGTGAATGCCAATCCCGACACGAAGGTGCAAATGATGATATACGGCGGCAATGTTACTCCTGCCAATATCGGCGTGCGCTTTAAAAATCAGTTGTTTTATACAATCCTGGGAGTAGGTTCCATGTATCAAAACCTGGACGGCAAGTTTTCCGCCAATGTATCCTATCGTGCCGGATTATCCCTTCCTGTGTATAAGGGACTCTCTGTCAGCGGAGATATCGGATATCAGCATATAGAAGCTTTTGACAATAAAAATGAAATAATCCCCCGTCGCCTTTATGCACTACAGGCCCGTATAAATCTGGAATACCAGTTTGCACCGAAATTCGGTATTTTCGCGACAGGCGGTTATGGCTTAACCAGATTCTATCATAAATCCGGTAATTATGATAAAGGTGCGATTGTTGAAGCCGGGATTGTCCTTTTCTAATCTGTTTCATCACAGAGTGATATGGTTTTTATAGGAGAGGTATTCTTTAATGATAATCCAACCATTGCCTTCCTGTAAAAAAGATATAAGGCTACTGATTCATTGCGAGTAAGTTGCCTTATATCTTTTATTTTATGAGTATCTCTCTATCCCCAAATAGAAGAAATAAAAAATGAAGAGCAAATAACCGTAAAAGGAACTTACTCTTCATTCGAATCTCAAAATGTGGAATTCACTGAATCCCTAAAAAAATCCGTATTAATCTGTAGTGAAACGAAGTAACTACACCTTTTCTTTAATCAACCCGGTACGATAGGCCACAAGCAATTTCTTCAAGTCCTGAATTTGTGTCACAAGCTCTTTTCCTTTATCGGTATCTTTCACCATCATACGCTGTGAATTAAATTCAAGAACAAAATTAGTAGACTTAATGTCCAATCCTTCTTCGATTGCCTTCTGACGTGACTGAAACGGCTCATGCTGTACAAGTTGCATGCCATGAGAATGATAAACAAGAGTATATCCTGCAATACCCGTCTCCGGCTGGTAAGCTTTTGAGAATCCGCCGTCTATAACGAAAAGCTTGCCGTTAGCTTTCATCGGTTGTTCACCTTTTATCGTTTTTACCGGCACATGACCATTGATTATATGAGAATGAGGACCGGAAGCACCAAACTCTTCCAAGATTTTATCACAAATATCCTCCCGGTCACGTAATGTATAATAATATCCTTTTTTCTCTTTATGCAGCTCTTTGTCTTCTACAAAATAACGCTCAAAAGTTGCCATTTTGTCCTTATCGAACAAAGGAGCCTCCGGACCACACCACATATACCAGATATAATCCATAGCAAACTCCTTATCTTCTTCACCTTCTTCATCAAAATAGGCGGTACGAATCAACTGGTCGGCTTTATCCAGCAACTTACGCCCCCAATATTCCTTGCCACGTATCTTAACGTGTTTAAAACTGCCATCCTCATTCAAAGGAACAGAAGCATGGTACAGAAGATTCGAATTAGAAACCAGATACATCCCACCATACGTAAACAGGCAGCGCATATGCTTCTTCAATTTCTCACTATTCATAAACGAATAATGAATCTTATCTACCAATTCACGTTCTTCATCCGTCAGGCGGTAAGGGTCGGCAGGATTTACCGTCGGGAAGTTCGTATCACGCAGAGCATATTCTTTCCCCTCATATACAAAAACGCCACGTTCGAAATCTATCTTTTCCAAAAGCTTCCGATTTGCCATTCCAAATTCAGGACGACGGTCAATAATCTCAGCTTCCAGCTTGAACTGGATAATGGTAATCGCTTTATGCATCTGAGTAATCAGACGCAGAGTTTTCTCATTATAATGAGTATCGGCAAAATTCATTTTCGGCATAAAAATCGTACAAGGATCATCAGCATAAGTATCCATTGCAAAAGTTGCCAACGGAAGCAGATTGATTCCATAACCGTCTTCAAGCGTTCCCAAATTGCCGTAACGCATAGACATGCGAATCACATTGGCAATGCAACTGTCATTGCCGGAAGCAGCCCCCATCCAAAGAATATCATGGTTTCCCCATTGAATATCAAAATTATGATAATTGCATAAAGTATCCATGATAATATGCGCACCGGGTCCACGGTCATAAATATCCCCTACGATATGAAGAGAATCAATTGTCAGCCGTTGAATCAGGTTACACATTGCAATGATAAAATCATCCGCCCGCTTTGTAGATATAATTGTACTGATAATTACATTGATATAAGCATGTTTATTCGGCTCAATGGAAGATTCATGCAACAATTCCTGAATGATATAGGAGAACTCGGACGGTAATGATTTACGAACTTTAGAACGGGTGTATTTGGAAGAAACATTCTGGCATACCTTCACCAATTGGTTTAAAGTAATCAGATACCAGTCGTCCAAATCTTTTTCGCGTGCCTTCACCAATTGAAGTTTCTCTTCAGGATAGTAAATCAGTGTGCAGAGTTCTTTTTTCTCCGCCTCACGAAGAGTATTACCGAATATCTCGGCTACTTTGCGCTTTACCGCACCGGAGGCATTTTTCAGTACATGTTGAAAAGCCTCATATTCGCCATGTACATCTGTCAGAAAATGTTCAGTTCCTTTAGGCAGATTCAGTATAGCCTCCAGATTAATAATTTCCGTACTTGCATCGGCAATAGTAGGAAAACTTCGGGAAAGTAGCTGGAGGTAACGGAGATCACCCATAATACTTTCAGGAGTTATGTTACTTTGAGCAGTCATTTTATATGCTATTTTATCATTTACCACTTACACTTATTTATCGGCAGATTCCAATTTATTATCTTTCTCCCAACTTCAATAGCCGGATTAGTCGCAATAAATATAGTACTTTTCATGCAATCTGCCTATTATTTTTCAAAATTCAATTCAACAAGAACATTAACAGTACTTGTGCGATAATCACTCGCAAAAACATACACAACGGATAAACCGTAGCATAAGCGACCGAAGGATTGTCACCCAGTATCGTATCATTCGCATAATTCAGCGCCATCGGATTTGCCATACTCCCGCATAACATTCCGGAGACACTGCCAAAATCTATTTTCATTACCTTAAAGGCTAAAATTCCGACCAACACTGTCGGAATAATCGTTAATCCCGCTCCCAAGGCAATCCACAACAGCCCTTCCGGACGGAATACCGTATCAAAAAAATGGGCTCCGGCATCCAGCCCCAAACAAGCCAAATACATGGAAAGCCCTAAAGCGCGCAACATCAGATTTGCACTACGGGTAGTATAAGTAATCATGTGTATCCGCGGTCCGAATGTTCCTAAAAGGATACCCACGATAATTGGTCCACCGGCCAATCCCAACATTACCGGACTACTGACACCCGGAATGGAGAACGGGATAGCTCCCAACGCCAATCCCAAAACAATGCCGATAAATATTACAACAAGGTTCGGTTCTTTCAAACTCTTCACTGCATTTCCTAATACTTTCTCTACATTCTGAATAGCAGCGGCCTCCCCTACCACTGTCAAGCGGTCGCCCAGTTGAAGCACCAATCCCGGAGTAGCGAGCAATTGCACACCCGAACGATAAACACGGCTGATATTAATGCCGTAATGATTTCTCAAACGAAGCGAACCGAGTTTCTTTCCATTCAGTTCGGGACGGGTTACAACAATACGTTGTGAAATAAGTTCACTGTCAATAGCATTCCAGTCAATATCTTCCTTATTCCAATCCGTGTTTTCCTGTTCTCCAAAAAGAACAGTCAAGGCCAGAGCATCTTTTTCTGCCGTAATGACAAGCAAGCGGTCACCTTCTTTCAATACTTTGTCAGAAGTCGGGATGCTGACATGCCCGTCACGCCACAAACGGGAAATAACAAACTTCGGGTAGCTCATGTGAGCTATATCTTTGATACTTTTATTAAAAATAGCCGGATTATGCACCTGGAATGCCGCAATATAAGTTTTGTTCGCATCGTCTTTCTCTTTTATCTCCAAATCTTCCTTACGAACCAATAGTTTACGGATAAGTAACACGGCAAGAATTACTCCGACTACTCCCATCGGATATGCAACGGCACATCCCAAAGCCGGAGTACTGCTATTCATTCCCATTTGTTTTAATGTCTGCTGGGCAGCACCCAATGCCGGCGTATTCGTCGTTGCTCCACAAAGGATACCAACCATATCAGGAAGCGATACTCCCGTTACATAACTGGCAACTACTGTTAATAAGGTTCCCAAAAGTATTACTCCCAGTCCCAATAGATTCAATGTCACACCACCTTTTCGGAAAGAACTGAAAAAACCCGGACCGACTTGCAACCCTAAAGAATAAACAAAGATAACCAAACCGAAACTTTCTGCATAATTCAACATTTGCGAATCAACCGAAAGCCCTAAATGCCCGGCCAGAATACCTGCAAAAAAAACGAAAGTGACTCCCAAGGAGACCCCCCAGAAATGTATTCTTCCCAATCCCAGACCTATTGCAGAAATCAATGAAAGAACCACAACAGCCTGTAAGGCCGAATGTTCAAGAAATAGACCAGATAACCATTCCATGTATATAATAAACTAATAGGGCGCAAAGATAAAAACTATTTAGTCCCGTTCAAAACTTTTAAGCTTTCATTTCGTGCCCTATTTATACCCAAATTTTGTATCCTGAAACTTCACCGGCAATCTTTTACCTTTTTACTTGCCGTTCCGCTATGAATGCCCGGCATATTCTTGTCTTTTCCTTTCTACTTTCTTTTTACCTGTACCTTCTTAATTATCATTCCATCACTCGCTTTACTACTTATCTTCCCATAAATTCCACATAGTTGTTTCGTCCGTCCAAATAACCGGTCAGTCTGTTTCCTCCAAGATACACATCGTCTAAATAGGAAACATCGTTCGGACCGTAAGACATCCGGATGGATGTCTGTGCATAATTTTCCCAACTCCAACGAAATCCATACTCGTATTCATCTACAATCCCGTTTGGATACTCCACCCGTATATAATCAATCCCTGTACGGTCCAAGAAGAAATCCAGTTCCTGCCGGCAACGATTACCGTCCATATCCCAATAGTAACTCACCCATGTGCGGCTACACAATTCCGATGAACGGGCATAGTATCCGCCGCCAATATTATCATCATCATAAAAGCTGTCAATTTCCACTTCACAAGAAACAAGGCTAACCATCATCACAGCCATTAAGGTTAAACTGAAGTATTTGAACACATTCGTTTTCATAATTCCTTTATTTTTTTATGATTTGCCATTTTATATCATTTATCTTTCGATGGAACAAAAGTAAAAAATGATTTTTCCCCATAAAACTGAAAACTCCTACTTATAGGGAGGAAATTACCTATTTATAGGAGGAAATTCCTTCATCCCTTTATAAATCCCTTTCAAAAATATCTTAGAGAGACATGCAAGCAAGAAAAATATTTCAAATATATACCATATCTTTAAAGAGAGGAATCAATATTTTTGAGACTGTCATCTGGAATATACGTAATAGAGACATAAGAAGTACGGCATTCAAACACACAAGAGATAAAAATCTTAATAAAGATTGAATAAAAGGAATCAACCTTTAATCAATGTTACAAAGTACCTTTTTCTTCTTATTTTATTTGTGAAGTTATCCAATATATGTATATTTGCAATGTGTTTTTCATAGTATTAGATTTAAGGTTAACAAAAGATTGGCTGT
>NZ_CAUCSQ010000022.1 GCF_958445495.1 uncultured Bacteroides sp.
AGTGGGAGAGTAGGTAGCTGCCGTTTTTTTAAATTCAGATGTTTATCGAGCCCTGCGGGATAAGATTCCGGAGGGCTCGATTTCTTTTTTGTGTGTATTTGTGTTTTTGTTTTTGTGTGTTTGCGGGATGGGGGCTCCGGGAAATGAATCTTTGGGTCCGATATGCAGGAAATGCTTTTCTGTTTGCATCCTTATTATTTTTCCCTTCCAGGGATTACAACCGAAGCAACCGAATCTTTCTTTTACCGGAAAATAATAAAAAAAACGCCGGCCAATTCATGCTCGAAGCATTGTGAATTGGCCGGCGTTTTTGTATGGTTAGGCATTCCCTCCCCTTCCCCTCCCGGAAACAAGGTCTGACAGCCCGGACAATCGTTCTTCAAACATCCCTCTAAATGTGCAGCGATACGGTATGCGATAAGATATGCATGTAACCTTTTTTAAAGCTATGGCTGGGATACGAAGAAATCCAGTTGGGATTCAGTCTGTGTTGGACTTTTTACAGAGTTAGATATTTGTACTTTAACGGATTGTGTTGTATATCACTTTTATGCGTATTGTTTTTCTGTGTGTTTTGCTTTTGTATGCATTGCTTTTTGTATTGTTCCGAATAAAACATCTCTCTAAATGTGTAGCGATACGGTATGCAATAAATGCGTATATATATAAATAGAATCTGGTTCTTAGAGTCAGATATGCAAGAAAGTCTTTTCTGTTTATTGCTACTTTTTTTGAATACTGTCTTAAAGTTTGTCCCGTTTTTGGGTTTTCATGACTATTTGCGCTTTTCCGGGAAATTTCTCAATATGTTTGTTTTGTTTTTTATCTGGAGAAAAGCCTGTAGCTTTTGTGGGGGGAAGTGTCAGAATGTTATTTTGTAGTATTATTGTGATAAAACCGGTATAAAAATGATATAAAAACGTGATTTTATAAGAAGGGAATCGTTTTCTTTTCGTCTTTCTCTTTTTTATCAAATTGATTTTTGTAAATTTGGCAAAAATCCAACTTGGATACACATTATAATAGTAATAATACTAAATACTCCTGTTAATATGGAAAACAAGATTCAAGAGTTAACCGATAAGATTTATCGTGAAGGCGTGGAAAAAGGAAATGAAGAAGCGCAAAGACTTATCGCAAACGCTCAGGAGGAGGCAAAAAAAATTATTGAGGATGCCCGTAAAGAAGCTGACTCAATCATTGCGGCCTCTCGTAAATCTGCTGATGAACTGGCAGAGAATACAAAATCAGAGTTAAAATTATTTTCCGGTCAGGCTGTCAATGCACTCAAGTCTGAGATTGCCACTATGATGACTGATAAGTTGGTAACCGCTTCCGTGAAGGAGTTTGTTCAGGATAAGGATTATCTGAATGCATTTATTGTTGCTTTGGCTTCGAAATGGAGTGTGGACGAGCCTGTCGTTATTTCAACGGCTGATGCGGAATCACTTAAAAAATATTTTGCAGCTCATGCAAAGGCTTTATTGGACAATGGCGTGACTATTCAACAGGTAAACGGTATCAAGACTTTGTTTACGGTTTCTCCGGCGGACGGTTCGTATAAAGTGAATTTCGGGGAGGAAGAATTCATGAATTATTTCAAAGCATTTTTGCGGCCTCAATTGGTAGAAATGCTATTTTAAAAGAAGCGACTATGAGTAGTAAATACTATTACTTGGTAGCCGGTTTACCGGAACTCACCCTGGAGGACAGTAAGCTGAGCTATACGGTGGCTGATTTTAAAACTGAGGTTTACGGCGGATTGTCTGCTTCGGACCGAAGGTTGATTGATTTGTTCTATCTGAAGTTTGACAATGCTAACGTGTTGAGACTCCTTAAGGATAAGGAGGCGGAAACTGATGGAAGGGGGAATTATTCGGCTGCGGAACTCGTTGAATACATTGCTGTTTTGAAAGAGGGCGGGGAAATCAGCCCTAAGGAGTTTCCTTCCTATTTATCCGTTTTTATTTCCGATTACCTGAATACTCCGGCTGAGAGTATGATATTGCAGGAGGATTATTTGGCGGCTTTATATTATGAGTATGCCATGAAATGTGGAAATAAGTTCATTGCTTCCTGGTTTGAATTCAATTTGAACGTTAATAATATCCTGGTTGCATTTACGGCTCGTAAATATAAATGGGATATCGCATCTCATATTGTAGGAGATACGGAAGTGTGTGAGGCATTACGTACGTCCGGCGCCCGTGATTTTGGATTGTCCGGCGAGGTTGATTTCTTCGAATCGCTGGTGAAGATTAATGAGATTACGGAATTGGTGGAGCGTGAGAAGAAATTGGATGCTTTACGGTGGAATTGGATGGAAGAGGCTATTTTCTTCGATTATTTCACCATTGAACGTATTTTTGCCTTCTTGTTGAAGTTAGAAATGATTGAACGTTGGATTTTATTGGATAAGGAAAGAGGAAATCAATTGTTCCGAAGCATTATTGATTCGCTGAAGAATGAAGTGCAGATTCCCGCAGAATTCAGATAATAAATAAAAAAGATATATGGCAACAAAAGGAACTGTTAGTGGCGTTATTGCCAACATGGTGACCCTCGTCGTTGACGGACCGGTGGCTCAAAATGAGATTTGTTATATCTCTACCGGCGGTGACAGGTTAATGGCTGAGGTGATTAAGGTGGTAGGTTCGCATGTGTATGTTCAGGTGTTTGAGAGTACCCGCGGACTGAAAGTGGGAGCGGAAGCCGAATTTACCGGACACATGCTTGAAGTGACATTGGGACCGGGTATGTTATCGAAAAATTATGACGGTCTGCAAAATGACCTCGATAAGATGGATGGGGTTTTCCTGAAAAGAGGACAATATACATATCCTTTGGATAAGGAGCGTGTATGGCATTTTGTCCCGTTGGTGAATGTGGGTGACAAGGTGAAAGCTTCTGCATGGCTGGGACAGGTGGACGAAAATTTCCAGCCGTTGAAGATGATGGCTCCGTTTACATTGCAGGGGAATGCTACCGTAAAGCTTATTATGCCGGAGGGCGATTATAAGATAGAAGATACGATTGCTGTCTTGACGGATGAGGAAGGGAATGATATTCCGGTAACGATGATTCAGAGGTGGCCGGTGAAACGCGCCATGACAAATTATAAAGAGAAACCGCGTCCTTTCAAGTTGCTGGAGACGGGTGTACGTGTGATTGATACGCTGAATCCTATTGTGGAAGGAGGTACGGGCTTTATTCCCGGACCGTTCGGTACGGGAAAGACGGTGCTTCAGCATGCCATTTCCAAACAGGCGGAAGCGGATATTGTTATTATTGCGGCTTGCGGTGAACGTGCAAATGAGGTTGTGGAAATCTTTACCGAGTTTCCCGAACTGGTAGACCCGCATACGGGACGTAAGTTGATGGAACGTACGATTATTATTGCCAATACTTCTAATATGCCGGTGGCTGCCCGTGAAGCATCCGTATATACGGCGATGACATTGGCGGAGTATTACCGTTCAATGGGATTGAAGGTTTTGCTAATGGCGGACTCGACTTCCCGTTGGGCTCAGGCATTGCGTGAAATGTCCAACCGTATGGAGGAATTGCCCGGACCTGATGCTTTTCCTATGGATATTTCGGCTATTATCTCTAACTTTTACGGCCGTGCGGGTTATGTAAAGCTTGATAATGGTGAAACGGGGTCAATTACTTTTATCGGTACGGTATCGCCTGCCGGCGGTAATCTGAAGGAGCCGGTGACGGAAAATACAAAGAAGGTGGCCCGTTGCTTTTATGCTTTGGAACAGGACCGCGCCGATAAGAAACGTTATCCGGCCGTGAATCCTATCGACTCTTATTCTAAATATATAGAGTATCCGGAATTTGAGGAGTATATCAAGGAGCATATTAACGGTGAATGGATTGGTAAGGTGAATGAGCTGAAGACCCGTCTTCAACGTGGCAAGGAGATTGCCGAACAGATTAACATTCTGGGAGATGACGGTGTGCCTGTGGAGTATCATGTTATTTTCTGGAAATCGGAACTGATAGACTTTGTTATCCTTCAGCAGGATGCTTTCGATGAGGTGGATTCGGTGACTCCGATGGAACGGCAGGAGGCTATTTTGAACATGGTAATCGATATTTGCCATACGGAATTTGAATTTGACAGCTTCAATGAGGTTATGGATTATTTTAAGAGGATGATTAACATCTGCAAGCAGATGAATTACTCTAAGTTCAAATCCGAACAATACGAAGGGTTCCGGCAGCAATTGAAGGAACTGATTGCTGAGAGAAGTATTATAGATAATAAATTGTAAATAGCTAAATTGTAAATATATAGATGGCAACAAAAGCTTTTCAAAAGATATATACCAAGATTACTCAGATTACCAAGGCTACTTGTTCGCTGAAAGCGACAGGAGTAGGGTATGACGAGCTTGCCACTGTGGACGGTAAACTGGCACAGGTGGTTAAGATTGCCGGTGACGATGTCACTTTGCAGGTATTTGAAGGTACGGAGGGTATTCCGACCAATGCCGAAGTAGTATTCCTCGGCAAATCGCCTACATTGAAAGTGAGTGAGCAGCTGGCCGGACGTTTCTTCAACGCTTTCGGTGATCCGATTGATGGAGGTCCGGACATTGAAGGACAGGAAGTGGAAATTGGCGGTCCGTCTGTGAACCCGGTTCGACGTAAACAGCCGTCGGAACTGATTGCAACGGGTATTGCCGGTATCGACTTGAACAATACACTGGTATCGGGTCAGAAGATTCCGTTCTTTGCCGACCCCGACCAGCCTTTTAATCAGGTAATGGCAAATGTAGCCTTACGTGCTGAAACGGATAAGATTATCCTCGGAGGTATGGGTATGACGAATGACGACTACCTGTACTTTAAGAATGTGTTCTCTAATGCAGGTGCGCTGGACCGTATCGTGAGTTTCATGAATACGACCGAAAATCCTCCGGTAGAACGTTTGTTGATTCCGGACATGGCATTGACTGCTGCAGAGTATTTTGCAGTAAATAATAATGAGAAAGTGCTGGTGCTATTGACGGATATGACGAGCTATGCGGATGCGTTGGCAATTGTATCTAACCGTATGGACCAGATTCCTTCGAAAGACTCTATGCCGGGATCGCTTTACTCGGATTTGGCAAAGATTTACGAAAAGGCGGTGCAGTTCCCTTCCGGTGGTTCAATCACTATTATTGCGGTGACTACTTTGTCTGGTGGAGATATTACGCATGCTGTACCTGATAATACGGGTTACATCACTGAAGGTCAGTTGTTCCTGCGTCGTGATAGTGATATCGGTAAGGTAATTGTTGACCCGTTCCGTTCATTGTCTCGTTTGAAACAGCTGGTAACCGGTAAGAAGACACGTAAGGACCATCCGCAAGTGATGAATGCCGCTGTACGTCTGTATGCCGATGCCGCTAACGCTAAGACGAAGATGGAGAATGGTTTTGACCTGACAAATTATGACGAACGTACGTTGGCTTTTGCGAAGGATTATTCCAATCAGTTGTTAGCTATTGATGTCAATCTTGATACTACTGAGATGCTGGACGTTGCCTGGGGTTTGTTCGGTAAATATTTCCGTCCGGAGGAGGTGAATATCAAGAAGGAACTTGTTGACCAATATTGGCCGGCAAATTAATAATCAAGATTAAAGGCTGCGCTTTGAGAACAGATAATGCGGTTGGTACAAGGGTTGTGGGGTTTGGAATACGGATTGGGAAAGTTTCCGATATCGTCGGAAACAGAGGTGAAGAATGTAAGGTTCTGGGTAAGTTGCTTGGGCCAATCGTAAAGAATGGAATTTGAAAATGCGCGGATTTGATTTTATTGATATAACCGAGATATGATTTTTAATTTATAATTTTAATTGAACATCGTGGCTATAAAGTTTCAATATAACAAAACCTCTCTTCAGCAGCTCGAAAAGCAACTGAAAGTGCGGGTGCGTACGCTTCCTATCATTAAGAATAAGGAAAGCGCTCTCCGCATGGAAGTGAAACGCTGTAAAACGGAAGCGGCTGATTTGGAGGATAGGCTTGAACGGCAGATTCAAGCTTATGAAGCCATGTTTGCCCTTTGGAATGAGTTTGACGCTTCATTGATAAAGGTGAATGATGTTCATCTTGGCGTGAGAAAGATTGCAGGTGTGCGCGTTCCGTTACTTGAGAATGTAGAATTCGAGATACGTCCGTACAGTATGTTTAATGCTCCCAAGTGGTATGCTGACGGTATCCATCTGTTGGAAGAGCTGGCGCATACGGCAATTGAACGTGAATTTATGCTTGCCAAGCTGAACTTGTTGGAACATGCGAGGAAGAAGACCACTCAAAAGGTGAATCTTTTTGAGAAGGTGCAGATACCGGGCTATCAGGATGCTTTGCGAAAGATAAAACGATTCATGGAGGATGAAGAGAATTTATCGAAGTCTTCGCAGAAAATCATGAAGTCTCATCAAGAAAAAAGGAAGGAGGTAGAGGCATGATTACGAAAATGAAGAAACTTACGTTCCTGGTTTATCATAAGGAGTATGAAGGATTCCTGAACAGTCTGCGTGAACTTGGGGTGGTCCACATTGTGGAAAGACAACAGGGTGCGGTCGATGATACGGAATTGCAGGAAAATATCCGGCTTTCCGCCCGTTTGGCATCTACTTTGAAATTACTTCAGAATCAGAAACATGAAAAGGATGTGACGATTGTCAAAGAAGGAGGAACGGCGGCACGCGGATTGCAAGTGTTGGAAGAAGTGGATGTCTTACAGGTAGAACATGGAAGGTTGTCCCAACAGTTGCAAAGCTATGCCAAGGAAAAGGAGGCTTTGCAGGTATGGGGGAATTTTGAACCTGCCGATATCCGGAAGTTGAGAGATGCCGGTTATATAATCGGTTTTTACAGTTGTTCGGAAGGTAATTATAAGGAGGAATGGGAAACGGAATACGATGCGATGATTGTGAACCGCATTTCTTCTAAAGTATTTTTTGTGACTGTGACGAAGGAGGACCGGGAGGTCGATTTGGATGTGGAGCAGGCAAAACTTCCGGTTTATTCTTTGGCGCATCTTGAAACATTGCATGATGCGGCGAAGCAGGCTCTTGAAGAAAATGAGAAGAGGCTTGTGTCGCTTTCTGAAACGGAGATTCCTTCCTTGAAGGCTGCTTTGAAAGAACTTCAAAGCAAGATTGAGTTTTCGAAAGTGGTATTAAGCACGGAACATACTGCCGGCGATAAGTTGATGTTGATTGAGGGATGGGCTCCTGCTTCCAGTGAATTGGAGATAGAGGCTTACCTGAATGACTCACATGTATATTATGAGATTGCAGACCCGGTTCCGGGGGATAATGTTCCTATTCAATTGAATAACAAGGGATTCTTTGCCTGGTTTGAGCCTATCTGTAAGTTGTATATGCTTCCGAAGTATAATGAGTTGGACTTGACGCCTTTCTTTGCTCCGTTCTTCATGATTTTCTTCGGGCTTTGCCTGGGAGATTCGGGCTACGGGTTATTCCTTTTTCTTGGGGCTACGGCCTACCGTCTGATTGCAAAGAAGGTGACTGCTTCGATGAAATCGATTTTGTCTTTGATACAGGTATTAGCCGCTTCGACGTTTTTCTGCGGGTTGCTGACCGGGACTTTCTTTGGTGCAAATATCTATGATTTGGATTGGCCTGTCGTTCAGCGCCTGAAACATGCGGTTCTGATGGATAACAATGACATGTTCCGGCTGTCATTGATTTTGGGAGCTGTCCAGATTTTATTCGGTATGGTATTGAAGGCTGTCAATCAGACGATTCAGTTCGGCTTCAAATATGCTATTGCGACAATCGGATGGATTGTCCTGTTGGTTTCTATGGCTGTTTCGGCTTTATTGCCGGAGGTGATGCCTATGGGTGGGACGGTACATCTGGTAATTCTGGCTGTTTCCGGCATTATGATTTTCCTTTTCAACAGTCCGGGAAAAAATGTTTTCCTGAATATCGGGCTGGGGTTATGGGATTCTTATAATATGGCTACCGGTTTGCTGGGTGATGTGTTGTCATACGTCCGCTTGTTTGCTCTCGGCCTTTCAGGCGGGATTCTTGCGGGAGTGTTCAACAGTCTGGCAGTAGGCATGAGCCCGGATAATGTAATTGCGGGACCTGTTGTGATGGTGCTGATTTTTGTAATCGGCCATGCTATCAATATCTTTATGAATGTATTGGGGGCGATGGTTCATCCTATGCGTCTGACTTTTGTTGAGTTCTTTAAGAATTCCGGTTATGAAGGAGGGGGCAAGGAGTACAGGCCGTTTAAAAAAGCGTAATTGCCGGCTGGGTAACCGGCAATGAAAAGAATTGTGAATAAGATTACGAATTAAATAATAAAAAATAGATAAGATTATGGAAATGAATTTGTTTATTGCCTACATTGGCATCGCGGTTATGGTTGGTTTGTCAGGCATTGGTAGTGCTTACGGAGTGACTATTGCAGGTAACGCCGCTATCGGCGCATTGAAGAAGAATGACGGTGCATTCGGTAACTTTCTGGTATTGACGGCGCTTCCCGGTACGCAAGGGCTTTACGGTTTTGCGGGTTACTTTATGTTCCAGACGATTTTCGGTATTTTGACTCCGGAAATTACGGCTATTCAGGCATCGGCCGTTCTTGGTGCAGGTATTGCTTTGGGATTGGTCGCATTGTTTTCAGCTATTCGTCAGGGACAGGTTTGTGCGAATGGTATCGCTGCTATCGGTCAGGGACATAATGTATTTAGCAATACGCTGATTCTTGCCGTATTCCCCGAACTTTACGCCATCGTGGCATTGGCTGCCACTTTCTTGATTGGCAGTGCGCTTGCTTAATTTTTTTTGAAGGAAAAATTTTCTATAAAAAACTGTCAAATCCCCCTGTGGATGCTGCTTTGCATTCATAGGGGGATGCTCTTTTTCCGCGGTTGTCCAACGTTTCTTTCTTCTTATTAACTCATATTTTTCGCATAAAGTATTATTTTTCAAAGAATAATGTGTACTTTTGCACTCGCATACTAAAAAGAGTTTTAATATATTATATGGTAAAAGATTTATTAACCCCCGATTATATCTTCGAGTCCAGCTGGGAAGTATGTAATAAAGTGGGAGGGATATACACCGTCTTGTCGACACGGGCAAATACATTGCAGGAAAAGTTCCGCGACAGAATTTTCTTCATAGGTCCTGATGTATGGCAAGGAAAAGAAAACCCTCTATTCATCGAGTCGGATAACCTATGTGCTGCCTGGAAAGAGCATGCGCTTGAGAAAGACGAACTTTCTGTCCGTGTGGGACGATGGAATATCCCCGGTGAACCCATAGTCATTCTTGTTGATTTCCAACCTTTTTTTGAAAAGAAAGACGATATATACACAGAAATGTGGAATCGTTATCAAGTAGATTCGTTGCACGCCTATGGCGATTACGACGAGGCTTCTATGTTTTCCTATGCCGCAGGAAGAGTGGTGGAGAGTTTCTATCGCTACAATCTGACGGAAACGGATAAGGTGGTATATCAGGCACATGAATGGATGACTGGAATGGGAGCACTTTATGTACAGGAAACTGTGCCGGAGGTTGCTACTATTTTTACGACCCATGCTACGTCTATCGGTCGTTCCATTGCCGGCAATAATAAGCCGTTGTATGACTATCTGTTTGCTTATAATGGCGACCAGATGGCGCAGGAACTGAACATGCAATCGAAACACTCGATTGAGAAACAGACTGCACATTATGTAGACTGTTTTACTACGGTGAGTGAAATAACCAATAATGAATGCAAGGAATTACTGGATAAACCGGCAGATGTTGTTTTGATGAACGGTTTTGAAGATGATTTTGTGCCGAAAGGAAGCACGTTTACCGGCAAGCGTAAGCGCGCACGTACCTTGATGCTTAGTGTTGCCAATAAATTATTGGGAACAAATCTGGGTGATGATACGTTAATTGTCGGAACCAGTGGGCGATATGAGTTTAAGAATAAAGGTATTGATGTTTTTTTGGAATCATTAAACCGCTTGAACAGGGATAAGAAACTGCATAAGAATGTGTTGGCATTCATCAATGTACCCGGTTGGGTGGGAGAGCCTCGCGAGGATTTGCAGGCACGTTTGAAGAGCAAAGATAAGTTCGACACTCCCCTCGAAGTACCGTTTATCACTCATTGGCTGCATAATATGACTCATGACCAGGTGTTGGACATGTTGAAATATCTGGGAATGGGCAATCGTCCGGAAGATAAGGTAAAGGTGATTTTTGTTCCTTGTTATCTGGATGGTCGTGATGGTATCATGAATAAAGAATATTATGATATATTGCTGGGGCAGGATTTGAGTGTCTATGCTTCTTATTACGAACCGTGGGGATATACTCCGTTGGAGAGTGTGGCATTCCGCGTACCGACAATCACTACCGACTTGGCAGGATTCGGGCTTTGGGTAAACAGCCTGAAAAACCAGCATGGCATTAATGACGGGGTGGAGGTTTTACATCGTTCCGACTATAATTATTCAGAAGTGGCGGATGGTATCAAAGATACGATTACGCTGTTTGCGGATAAGACGGAGCAGGAGGTGAAAGAAATCCGCAAACGGGCTGCCGAAGTGGCGGAACAGGCTTTATGGAAACATTTCATACAATATTACTATGAAGCCTATGATATCGCTTTGCGTAATGCAGGAAAACGTCAGTTGAGTTAAAAATTTATTCATCAATAAGTAAATAAGAACATTATGAAAATTAAAGTTAGTAATGTGAATACTCCCAACTGGAAAGAGGTGAACGTGAAATCACGTATACCGGTAGAGTTGGAGAAGTTGTCTGAAATTGCACGTAACATTTGGTGGGCATGGAACTTTGAAGCAACAGAGCTGTTTAGAGATTTGGAACCGGAACTCTGGAAGGAATGCGGGCAGAATCCTGTACTGTTGCTGGAGCGCATGAGCTACGAAAAGTTAGAGGCTTTGGCAAAAGACAAGGTGATTCTGAGAAGAATGAATGATGTTTATACAAAATTCAGAGATTATATGGATGTGAAACCGGACGACAAACGTCCGTCAGTGGCCTATTTCAGTATGGAGTATGGTTTGAGTAGCGTCCTGAAAATATATTCCGGCGGTTTGGGTGTGTTGGCCGGTGACTATTTGAAAGAGGCTTCTGATAGCAATGTCGACCTTTGCGCGGTCGGTTTCTTGTACCGTTACGGTTATTTTACACAGACATTGTCTATGGACGGCCAGCAGATTGCCAATTACGAGGCGCAGAATTTCGGCCAGCTTCCTCTCGACCGTGTGCTTGACGCAAACGGTAAACCATTGATAGTGGATGTTCCTTATCTGGATTATTATGTACATGCAAATGTATGGCGTGTCAACGTAGGACGTGTTTCCCTGTATTTGCTTGATACTGATAATGAGATGAACAGTGAATTCGACCGTCCTATTACCCACCAACTTTACGGCGGTGACTGGGAAAACCGTTTGAAGCAGGAAATTTTGTTGGGCATAGGCGGTATCCTGACATTGAAAGCGTTGGGTATCAAGAAAGATATTTACCACTGCAACGAAGGACATGCCGCATTAATCAATGTTCAGCGTATCTGTGATTATGTAGCTACAGGTTTGACATACGACCAGGCTATCGAGCTGGTTCGTGCCTCTTCTCTTTATACGGTTCATACTCCGGTTCCTGCCGGCCATGACTATTTTGACGAAGGTTTGTTTGGCAAATATATGGGCGGTTACCCGGCTAAGATGGGTATCACTTGGGATGACCTGATGGACCTCGGACGTAATAATCCGGGTGATAAGGGGGAACGTTTCTGTATGTCTGTTTTTGCTTGCAACACTTCACAGGAAGTAAACGGTGTAAGCTGGTTGCACGGAAAAGTTTCTCAGGAAATGTTCTCTACTATCTGGAAAGGTTATTTCCCCGAAGAAATGCATGTGGGTTATGTAACTAACGGTGTGCATTTCCCCACTTGGAGTGCAACGGAATGGAAACAACTGTACTTTAAATACTTCAACGAGAATTTCTGGTATGACCAGTCCAATCCCAAGATTTGGGAGGCAATCTATAATGTGCCCGATGAAGAGATTTGGAAGACTCGCATGACGATGAAAAACAAGCTTGTCGATTATATCCGCAAGTCATTCCGTGATACTTGGTTGAAGAATCAGGGAGATCCTTCACGTATCGTTTCGCTGATGGATAAGATTAATCCGAATGCATTGTTGATAGGTTTCGGTCGCCGTTTTGCCACTTACAAACGTGCCCATTTGCTGTTTACCGATTTGGAACGTCTTTCTAAGATTGTCAATAACCCGGATTATCCGGTGCAGTTCTTGTTCACAGGCAAGGCTCACCCGCATGATGGTGCAGGGCAGGGGTTGATTAAACGCATTATCGAAGTTTCTCGCCGTCCGGAATTCTTGGGTAAGATTATCTTCCTTGAGAACTACGATATGCAGTTGGCACGTCGTCTGGTTTCTGGCGTTGATATTTGGTTGAATACTCCGACCCGTCCGTTGGAAGCTTCCGGTACGTCCGGTGAAAAAGCACTGATGAATGGTGTTGTCAACTTCTCGGTGTTAGACGGATGGTGGCTGGAAGGTTACCGTGAAGGTGCAGGTTGGGCGTTGACGGAAAAACGTACTTACCAAAACCAGGAACATCAGGACCAATTGGATGCCGCTACTATTTATAGTATCCTTGAAACTGAAATCCTGCCGTTGTATTATGCCCGTAACAAGAAGGGATATTCTGAAGGATGGATTAAGGTAATAAAGAATTCTATTGCCCAGATTGCTCCTCACTATACGATGAAGCGTCAGTTGGATGACTACTATAATAAGTTCTATATCAAGCAGGCGAAACGTTTCCATGCTTTGGCGGCTAACGATAATGCGAAAGCCAAGGAAATTGCAGCTTGGAAGGAAGAAGTCGTTTCCAAGTGGGATTCTATTGAAATCGTGTCTTGCGACAAGGTTGAAGAATTGCAGAAAGGTGATATCGAAAGCGGAAAAGAATATACCATCACTTATGTAATTGATGAAAAAGGTTTGAATGACGCTGTAGGACTCGAACTGGTAACTACTTATACGACGGTCGACGGTAAACAGCATATTTATTCGGTAGAACCGTTTAATGTGATTAAGAGAGAAGGCGATTTATATACGTTCCAGGTTAAGCATAGCTTGTCGAATGCGGGTAGCTTTAAGGTTTCTTACCGTATGTTCCCGAAAAATCCGGAACTTCCGCATCGTCAGGATTTCTGTTATGTGCGTTGGTTCGTCTAAGTAATTAAAGGTGGGGGAGTATTTCTTCCTTACTTTTGCTATATCGAAAGGGGCTGTCCGGAAATGAACTGCTTCCCAAAAAGTTAGACATAGAACTTTTGGGAAGCAATTCAAAAATCGGACAGCCCTTTGCTGTTACTAACAGCTTAAAATGTGAGGGTGAAATAATACTTATTCTCTGACGGGAGAAATAATAACTGCACGTTCATTGATGATATTCCTTTATCGGTTTATAGAATGTAACTTTAAATGAGGGGAGTGTGTCGAAACTAAGATGAACACTCGGAACAGTTACAGATTCTAACTGATAAATATAAAAATAGCCGTATCATTACTCAGACGGTCTTTTTATTTCCGATGAAGAATGCCAAGTTTCCGATGGAGAGTATCGAGTTTCTGATGAAGAGTGTCGAGTTTCCGATGGAGAGTGTCGAGTTTCTGATGAAAAGTGCCAGGTTTCCGATAAAAAGTTCATTTCCTCTAAAATTGAATTTTGACATCCCCGTTTTTTATCTTCACCATGTGTCTTTTGTTTTGAATTACTTCCGGTAGGATTGTCAAACCGTATTTGAAGGAGGAAATTGTTTAAAGATACAAAAGAGGATATGTCAAAACTAAAATGAGTACACGGGGAAATTACAGATTGTGACATACAAACATTAAAAGGGACCGCATCAGGTTTATTTTTGAGTAATGATGCAGCTCTTTTTTTTTATTGCTATTATGACCCTGTCCGGAATGCCAAGAACAGCGGGTTTCTTCCTGAAGAGCGTGAGTGGATGACCCGTTTCCTGTCGGTGTCAAGTTCCAGATTAAAAGTTTATCTCCTCTAAGGATGGGTTTTGAACACTCCCTATGTTTTTTGTTTTATGAATATCCTTGGAAATATACAAAGAAGAGACTGTTCCATTTTTCTATCTGGCAAAGATAGGATAATCTCATATAATTTTAAGCTTTGATATAAAATGCTATTGGGGACTTTTATTCATCAGAATACAAGATAAGAACAGGAGTATTTTTACTATTGGAGTTTTAATCCATAAGAGGTTCAACGTTCAATTTTTATTCTTTCTGTTTTAGGATAGCTTTTTTATTTATTGGATATTTGGGATATCTATCCTAAATTATCCCCTGAATCTTCTTGCCTAAAAATGGAGGAAAAATAAAAATGAAGAGTAAATTCCCGTGGAAAAGGTAAACTTACTCTTCATTGAATTTGTAGAATGCGGAATTTACTGGCTCTCTCTTGGATAGATTAGAAAAGTGAGATATTTTTTATCTATCTTGATGAGAAATATCTCTACTGGCTATTTCAATCTGAATCGAGCAAAAAAGTTATTCCTTATTTTGTTTTATTTCGTTACTTCATTTAATAGCCTCATTTTATGGCTTCAGCTATCTGCGTTTGAAGTTCTTCTCCATGAAGGCCGCGTGCAATGATAGTACCTTCACCGTCAATCAATACCGTGTGTGGAATACTGTTGACAGCGTAAAGTTGTGCGCCTTCGCTTTGCCAGAATTTTAAATCGGACATTTGCGGCCAAGTCATGTTCAGTTTCTTGATAGCCTCTTTCCATGCTGCGCCATCCTGGTCCAGAGAAACGCCTACGATTTCGAACTTATCGCCTTTGTATTTCGCGTAAGCTTCCACCAAGTTAGGCATTTCGCGGCGACAGGGACCGCACCAGCTAGCCCAGAAGTCAACCAGCACGACTTTGCCTTTACCTGCGTAATCGGACAATTTAACGGTTTTTCCTTCCGGGTTCTGCATTTCGAAATCGACAAACTTAGTTCCTACTGCCGTTTTTTTCTGTTTTTCGGTCAGTTCTTTGATTCTCACGATTGTCTCATCATTCTGGAAGTTAGCCGGAACTTGTTGCAATAAAGCCTCGTTTTCTGCAGTGGAATTATTGTAGAAAGTTTGTTTGAACAAAAATACACCTACCGGATTCGTTATGTTTTTTTGTACGCCTTCCTTGATGACTTTATCGTACTGTTCTTCCAGTTGCGCTCCTTCCTTTTGTTTGGCCTCTTTCTGCTCATCGCTCAAAGAGCTGTCTCCCATCGCCTCATAGATGGCGTTCATTTTTTGGCTGATATCATTGATTTGAGTCCTGATTTCTTGGTATGCATCGTTATTTGCAGTACCTGTAGCAGAATCGTTACCCTTGGTTAGAGCGATGTTGATTTTCCCGTTTTCCAGAAAGAAATCAATCATTAAAGGCTCTCCGTCCACTTCACACGTGATGTAACGGTTAACCGTAGAATCTTGTGCGCCTTTAAAGGTGAAAGAACCTTTGGTGATAACGGCTGTATCGAGTTTAATCAGATTTCTCCCATTGGCTTCCTGAAGGTAAACGGTGTCACCATCGCTCGCACCTTCTACCGTACCTGTGACAACGTATCCGGGCTTATTGCCAGTACATGCTGCCATGCCCAACGCTGCTGTTGCAATAACTAAATAAGTTAACTTTTTCATGCTTTTGTAAAATTAGTGAATAAATATTTATGCAAAGATAGATTTTTTTTCTGTCTGATGTTGAAAAACTCTGTTATATTAGATTAACACGTAGGTGGAAACCGCAGAAATGTGTACCTTTGCAACCCAAACTTTAGTATGAATATGCAAGAAGATAAATCCATTATTGAGGTGAGCCATGTATCGAAGTATTTTGGCGAAAAAACAGCATTGGATGATGTGACTCTGAATGTAAAAAAGGGGGAATTTGTCACGATACTTGGACCCTCCGGTTGCGGTAAAACCACATTGTTGCGTCTCATTGCAGGTTTTCAGACAGCTTCGGAAGGTGAAATCCGAATTTCGGGGATGGAAATAACACAAACCCCTCCCCACAAGCGCCCGGTGAATACGGTATTCCAGAAATATGCCCTGTTCCCGCACTTGAATGTGTACGACAATATCGCATTTGGCCTGAAATTGAAAAAGACACCGAAGCAAGCCATTGAGAAAAAAGTGAAAGCAGCCTTGAAAATGGTAGGCATGACAGACTACGAATACCGTGATGTGGATTCTCTTTCCGGAGGCCAGCAGCAACGGGTGGCAATCGCGAGAGCCATTGTCAATGAGCCGGAAGTACTATTGTTGGATGAACCGTTGGCGGCACTCGATTTGAAGATGCGCAAAGATATGCAGATGGAGCTCAAGGAAATGCATAAATCATTGGGAATAACCTTCGTATATGTGACCCACGATCAGGAAGAAGCTTTGACTTTGAGCGATACCATTGTCGTGATGAGTGAAGGAAAAATTCAGCAAATCGGTACGCCGATTGATATTTATAACGAACCCATCAATTCATTTGTCGCCGATTTTATCGGAGAAAGCAATATACTGAACGGAACGATGGTCCGTGACAAGCTGGTCCGTTTCTGCGGTACGGAATTCGAATGTGTAGACGAAGGCTTCGGTGAGAACGTTCCGGTAGATGTAGTCATTCGTCCGGAAGACCTTTATATTTTTCCCGTTTCAGACTTGGCGCAATTGGTAGGGACGGTACAGACCTCGATATTCAAAGGAGTACATTATGAGATGACCGTACTTTGCGGAGGATACGAATTCCTTGTACAGGACTACCATCATTTTGAGGTCGGCGCTGAAGTCGGGTTACTGGTAAAACCGTTTGATATTCATATAATGAAGAAAGAGCGTATTTGCAATACGTTTGAAGGGAAAATGCAGGATGCCTCCCATGTGGAATTTCTGGGTTGCCATTTCGAATGCCTTCCGGTGCAAGGAATAGAGCCTGATGCCGGTGTCAGGGTAGAAGTGGATTTTGATAAAGTGATTCTTCAAGACAATGAAGAAGACGGAACATTGACGGGTGAGGTGAAATTCATCCTTTACAAAGGAGACCATTATCATCTGACCGTGCTTTCCGATTGGGACGAGAATGTGTTTGTAGATACGAATGATGTATGGGATGACGGAGACCGTGTCGGCATTACCATTCCTCCAGACGCCATTCGCATAATAAAATTAACAGATTAACAGGAAAGGAAGTGAATAAGAGGTTTTTAGTCTTTTGGTCATCGCGTAAGAGTTGGACCCTCCCTTACATTATTTTTTCGGCGATTTTTGTAGTCATACCGTTGCTTTTGATTGTGGTGTATGCGTTTACCGACGACAACGGTCATCTGACACTAGCCAATTTTCAGAAATTCTTCGAACATCCCGAAGCAATCAATACCTTTGTCTACTCCATAGGTATTGCCATCATTACGACCCTTGTTTGTATATTGCTGGGTTATCCTGCGGCGTGGATACTCAGTAACAGTAAGTTAAACCGTTCTAAGGCGATGGTTGTCCTGTTTATTCTGCCTATGTGGGTGAATATTCTAGTCCGGACTCTGGCGACTGTTGCCCTGTTCGACTTTTTCAGCGTACCTTTGGGTGAAGGCGCGCTGATATTCGGTATGGTGTATAATTTTATTCCCTTTATGATTTACCCTATCTACAACACCCTGCAGAAGATGGACCACAGCTATATTGAGGCAGCCCAGGATTTGGGAGCCAATCCGTTGCAAGTTTTCCTGAAAGCCGTCCTTCCGCTTTCCATGCCGGGTGTGATGAGCGGTATCATGATGGTATTTATGCCTACCATTTCGACTTTTGCCATTGCCGAACTGCTGACAATGAATAATATCAAGCTTTTCGGAACGACCATTCAGGAAAATATCAATAACAGTATGTGGAATTACGGGGCGGCGCTTTCGTTGATAATGTTGTTATTGATAGCCGCTACTTCGCTTTTCAGTACCGGTGATAAAGACAATTCTAATGAAGGAGGAGGCTTATGGTAAAGAAAATATTCGCCCAGGCTTATTTATGGATATTGCTTCTCCTGCTTTATTCCCCTATCGTGATTGTTGTAATCTATTCGTTTACCGAAGCGAAAGTGCTGGGTAATTGGACAGGATTCTCCACAAAGCTATACTCCTCTCTTTTCACTACAGGCGCCCATCATTCTTTGATGAATGCATTGATTAATACCGTCACAATAGCCTTGCTTGCCGCAACAGCATCCACATTGCTGGGCAGTATAGCCGCTATCGGCATATTCAATCTGAAATCCCGTTCGCGGAAAGCGATTGGTTTTGTGAACAGCATACCTATTTTGAATGGCGACATCATAACCGGTATCTCCCTTTTCCTGCTATTTGTCTCTTTAGGAGTCACCCAGGGATATGCGACAGTTGTCTTGGCACATATCACCTTCTGTACGCCATACGTCGTGTTGAGCGTCCTGCCCCGATTGAAACAAATGAATCCGAATATATACGAAGCGGCTCTTGATTTGGGAGCCACTCCTATGCAAGCCTTATGGAAAGTTATCATACCGGAAATCCGTCCGGGGATGATTAGCGGTTTCATGCTCGCGTTGACTTTATCCATCGATGATTTTGCAGTAACCGTGTTCACTATCGGCAACCAAGGCCTGGAGACACTCTCCACCTATATATATGCCGATGCCCGCAAAGGAGGGTTGACGCCGGAACTTCGTCCGCTTTCCGCCATCATTTTTGTGGTCGTGCTGGCATTGCTTATAGCAATCAATTATCGTGCAGGCAAAGTGAAAAAAAATGACAGATAACCAATGTACTACGTGAATAAAATGAAAAGAATAATTCCCGCCATTCTGATTCTATGGCTCTTCACCGGTTGCTATAATTCCGGTGAACCGCGTGAACAGGTTCTTAAAATCTACAATTGGGCGGATTATATAGGCGAGGGAGTACTTGAAGACTTTCAGGCATATTATAAAGAACAGACCGGTGAAGATATCCGTATCGTATATCAGACGTTCGACATCAATGAGATTATGCTGACGAAGATTGAAAAAGGGCATGAAGACTTTGACGTGGTCTGTCCTTCGGAATACATCATTGAGCGCATGTTGAAAAAACATTTGTTGTTGCCCATTGATACGAACTTTGCGCATTCTCCCAACTATATGGACAATGTATCTCCGTTCATACGCAACCAGATAAATAAGTTGAGCCAGCCGGGCGAAGAAGCCAGCCGTTATGCGGTGTGCTACATGTGGGGAACGGCGGGAATCCTTTATAACCGGGCTTACGTGCCGGATTCGGTCGTGTCCTCCTGGAAATGCCTTTGGGATAAAAAATATACCGGCAAGATATTGATGAAAGATAGCTACCGTGATGCTTACGGAACCGCCGTCATCTATGCCCATGCCAAGGAACTGGAAGAAGGGACGGTCACGGTGGAAGAGCTGATGAATGACTATTCTCCGAGTGCGATGGAACTTGCGGAAAAATACCTGAAAGCCTTGAAACCGAATATAGCAGGTTGGGAAGCGGATTTTGGAAAAGAGATGATGACAAAGAATAAAGCCTGGTTGAATATGACTTGGAGCGGCGATGCCATTTGGGCGATTGAAGAAGCCGGTGCGGTGGGAGTAGACCTTGACTATGAAGTTCCCCAAGAAGGAAGCAATATCTGGTATGACGGATGGGTGATACCTAAATATGCGAAAAACCTGCAGGCTGCCAGTTACTTTATAAACTTCATGTGCCGTCCGGATATCGCTTTACGCAATATGGATTTCTGCGGGTATGTAAGTTCAATCGCGACTCCGGAGATTCTGGAAGAAAAAGTGGATACCACACTTGGGTATTATGCGGACTTGAGTTACTTTTTCGGACCGGATGCCGATAGCATACAAATCGATAAGATTCAGTATCCTGACCGCAAAGTGGTGGAACGTTGTGCCATGATTCGTGATTTTGGAGATAAGACCAAAGAAGTTCTTGATATCTGGTCGCGTATTAAAGGAGATAATCTGGGAGTTGGCATCACGATTCTTATTTTTGTCGTTGTAGGGTTGATGAGCGGTTGGATGATTTATAAAAGATGGCAGCGTTACAATCGCCGGAAACAACAGAGACGCCGGAACAGGAGGAAGAGAAAATAACCGTGAAAAGAGTAAAACTCACCCTTCAACGAATCCCGGAGATGTGGAATTCTCAGAACATTTCCAGGGACATTTACAGAATATCCCTAAGTATGAATTAGTTGGCTGATTTTATACTATTTACTGAATGTCCCTAAGTTTATCCGATAAAACACAGAAAAATTAAAATAGCACATAAAGTGATTATGGCCTATCATCTTCATATGCTATTTTACTTTTTAGTGACATTTACAGAATATCCCCACAGAATGTCCCTTTCCATTCGTTGAATCTCAACAATGCAGAGTTTGCCGGACATCCCCCGATATTCCACCCCGTTTCTTTATTTCCGGTGAGTTCTCCTCCGGCACAAAAGATACTACCGTCTTTTCATTGCCCGGAGAAGACTTTTGATATCCCCGTTTACGCGAAAAGACTCGGTTGTTTTCTGTAAAGCTTTGTTATATGTCCAGTCATCCAGTTTGCTCCGCTGTAAATATCCCATTGTCCTTTCCGGAAATTTCACGAAGCAGACGGAAAGCATCCATGCCATTGCCATACGGGCGTAATACGCCTCATGAGAGAACAAGTCGGCATATTCCAATAAAGAATCGATATGTTCCTCATCGATGTAATGCAATAACATCACAATTCCGAAACGGATTTCAAATTCCTTTTCCGATTTTAAGTAGGGCCGGATAAATTGCCATACGGTATCTTTCCCCTTTTTCACGGCAGTTTTCAGCTCACCGCAGAAAACATCGCATACAGCCCAGTTATCGATGCGGGGAATGAAACAGCTTACGTATTTCATCTGTTCCTCAAGCTCCATTCCGGCAAGCCCGATAACCATTCCTTGAAGCATGACCTCCTCATAATAAATAATGTCTGTTGCCTCAATGAATGTACGCCAGTCCTCTTTCTTTATAATTTCTTTAGCCATTTTGCGTAATTGAGGGATTCGTACTCCCAGAATGTTATCGGCTCCGGGAACCAGCGAAGAGTGGAACTCCCGGTATTTCAGGTCTGCCGACGCTTCCAGCTTTTTTCGGATATTTTCAGTCGTTGTCATTGTAAATTTAGAAAATGATTTTGTTTTGTCAGCCCGTGGCCGATAAAGGAGTTGATGACCTCCTTCCATTATATGCCGGTCTTTGTAATGAAAAACAAAGATAGGCATTTTTGCCGAATGTGGTCCGGAAGAAAAGGAAAATAACTGTTCGCTACAAAGCTACGCGCTTTATCGTACCGGGTAGCGTGTGTATCATGGCAGGTTACACTTTAATGGACCGGATGTCACCAAATGGTTGGAAACCGAAAAGCTTGCAAGCTAAAAACACCCCTTAAAGAGAAATACCTTCTTAAAGAAAAATCCCTCCGTTCCGACCTCATATCGCCATGGGTTGGAGGTTCAAAACGAAGGGATAAGCAAGTTCCAGCTTGCCGTAAGCAAGACCGCCTCATCTTTCCTTTAGGAGGCAGACCTTTTCAAGCCGGTTTCTTGCCGGGTTTTCTACCAGTTCCTTTTTACCGTACGGTAACCGTATCCGATGATGACAAGGAAACAGATGAAAGGCAGGACAAATGAAACATTGACTGCCGGTAGCCAGCCGATTGTACCCATATCGATAATGCTTGCCTGTAGTGGAGGAAGAACAGAACCGCCGAGGATAGCCATAATCAGTCCGGCTGCCCCGAATTTGGCATCATCGCCCAATCCTTTCAGCGCGATACCGTAAATCGTGGGGAACATCAGAGACATACAGGCAGAGACAGCCACCAGGCAATACAATCCGTAAATATTTTCAAGGAAAATAGTACCTAAAGTGAAAATACCTCCGGAGACAGCCAGAATCATCAACAATTTCCCCGCATGGAGATAACGCAGGATAAACGTACAGATAAAGCGGCTGATACAGAAGATAATCATCGCTATGATATTATATTGCTGTGAAAGCACCTCCGCACTTTTCTCATCCATACCGAATGCCGGCGACATGAACAGATGCGTACCGTATTGGATGATGAAAGTCCAACACATGATTTGTGCGCCTACATAGAAAAACTGGGCGATTACCCCTTCGCGGTAACGTGTCCGGGTGAAAATCCGTTTCAATGTAGGGAAGAAATCTATCCGGTGGTTCTGGTCTCCGTTTTTCGGCATTTTCACAAACCGTATTAAAAGCAGCATGGCTACTATTATCAGTCCGATAGTGAGGTAAGGAGCGATTAAAGTAGTGAGGTCACTTTCCTTGATAGCCTGAAATTCGCTTTCATTCAGTACGGCACGCTCTTCGGTCCCCATAGGGTGTAATTTTGCCTGGATAAACTGCATCGCTACATACATTCCGAGCAATGAACCCATCGGGTTGAAAGACTGTGCGAGATTCAGGCGCCTTGTGGCAGTTTCCTCCGTTCCCATAGAAAGAATATAAGGATTACAGCTTGTCTCGAGGAATGAAAGCCCGCAAGTAAGAATAAAATATGCAATCAGGAACGGGTAATATTCTCCCGTCATTTTAGCAGGGAAAAATAAGAATGCCCCGAAAGCATATAAGCCTAACCCCAACAGGACACCCGCCTTGTAAGAATAGCGGCGGATGAAAATAGCGGCGGGAAAAGCCATTGCGAAATACCCTCCGTAGAAAGCGACCTGTACCAGTGCGCCGTCGGTGGCGCTCATCCGGAAAATCTTGGAAAACGCCTTCACCATCGGGTTGGTGATATCATTGGCGAATCCCCATAAGGCAAAGCAAGAAGTGATAAGAATGAAAGGGACGAGATAATTGACGCCGTCTTTGGACAGAATAGACTCTTTGGTGTGTTTCATGGTTTTTCAGGTTATTTTTTAAGTAGTATATAAATGGAACATTCTTTCCATCGGTTTCCATTTTTCTGCGGAACTCATTCCGGAAGCGGCTTGTTGGAAAATAGCCATGTATTCTTCCCATTCTTGTTGGCGGGGAAGCGTACCCAAGCGCTCCATTGCCGCATTCCAGTCGAAATCGACAGGAGTTTCGACAATCATGAACAGGCGGGTTCCGAGAATATAAATTTCCATTTCAAGAATGCCTACTTCCCGGATGCCGGCAAGGATTTCAGGCCATATTTCCGTTTTGCCATGCCTTTTGCGATATTCGGCAATCAACTCCGGAGAATTGCGTAAGTCGAGAGTCTGGCAATACCGTTTGACGGGAACAGTATAAGATTGAGTCCGGTAACCGGTTTGAGGTGTTTCCATGTGCTTCTTATTTTTTAGGATAATAAATTTCTGGCGTGATACTTTTACAGACGATTTCTCTTAACTCCTGTAAGTCCGCTATTTCTCCCTTAGCCATTGCCTGCGTCAGGATATTCCCTATGGCGGTAGCTTCTGCGGGGCCGGCGTAAACGGGGATGTCAAGCGCATCGGCCGTAAGCTGGTTAAGCAATTTGTTTTGCGAGCCTCCTCCGATGATGTTCAGACAGCGAATCGGGGAGGGGAGGCAGCGGTTCAGCTTTTCCACCGCCTGCCGGTATTTGAAAGCCAGCGATTGGAGCACGCATTTTACAGTTTCCGCTTTGGTCTGGGGAACATGCAGCGCATGCCTCCGGCAATAATCCATAAGAGCGTTTTCCATATTTTCCGGATTCATGAATTCGGGAGCGTCGACAGGAATGATTGTGTCAATCCCCACCTTCGCCGCTTGCGGGATAATCGTATCGTAACTTTGCCCTTCTCCGCGCGCTTTCCATTCATCCATCAGCCGTTGGAGAATCCACAGCCCCGTGATATTCTGCAAAAAGCGGATGCGTCCTCCCACACCCCCTTCGTTGGTGAACCGGGCTTGGCGCGCTTCTTCCGTCAATATCGGCTCCTCCGTTTCCACCCCCAGCAATGACCATGTGCCGGAACTCAGGAAAGCAATGGGAGTTTCCGCGGCCGGAACCGCCGCTACGGCACTTGCCGTATCGTGGGAACCGACAGCGATGACATCTACCGGTCCCAGTCCCGTTTCCCGTGCAATATCTTCCTTTAGCGTCCCTCTGATACTTCCCGGTTGGATAATTTCCCCGAACAAATGTTCGGGAAATCCCAAGGCGCGGATTGTCTCCTCAGACCAGTTCCGTGATTTGGCGTCCAATAATTCGGAAGTGGAAGCGATGCAATATTCGTTGTTGGCTACCCCGGTCAGGAAATAACTGAAAAGGTCAGGCATGAACAGCAGTCGGCGGGCTATCTCTAATTGCGGTTCCCGGTTCTTCTGCATGCTGTACAGTTGGAACAGCGTGTTGATTGCCATCACCTGTATGCCCGTAACCTCGTAATGCTTTCGCTCGTCCAGAATCCGGAAAACTTCCGGCGGCAAGCCGTCCGTTCTCCCGTCCCGGTAACAGACCGGGTTGCCCACCAGGTTCCCGTTCCTGTCAATCAGCCCGAAATCCACTCCCCAGGTGTCGATACCGATTCCTTTGACGGCATACCCTTTTTGTGCGGCCAGTCTCAATCCGGTTTTCAGATCTTCGAATAAAGCCGGGAAATCCCAGTAAATGTGATTCCCCAGTCTGACCTGGCGGTTGGGGAAACGATGAATCTCTTCCATCTCCAGCTTTCCGCGGAAAAGGGAGCCGGCTATGAGCCGGCCGCTCCCTCCTCCGAAGTCTGCTGCTAAATAAGTGCTTTTAATGGTATCTTTCATGGTATATATGTCCGGATACTATTTATTGTTCTTTCCTAATACATAAGTCTCCAGGTCTTCTATTTCCGCCGGTGTCAGTACGGAACAGTTGCCTCCGGACTGGATAATGATGCGGCAAGCCATTTCAAAAAAGGTCGCACGTTCATATACCTGGGCGAAATCTTTCCCGCAGACGACCTGCCCGTGGTTGGTCAATAACACCGAGTTGTGTTCCTTCATGGCTTCCACCACGGCTTTTGCCAGTTCCGGAGACCCTGGGCGGTAATAAGGGATGACAGGTATTTCCGAACCTACGTGGCAGGGTATTTCTGCCGTTACGTTAAAACTTGCCGGTTTGTTTTTCATACAGGCAATTGCTGTGGCATATTCCGACTGGAAGTGAAGTACCACATTCACATCCGGGCGTTCGCGGAGAATACCCAGATGGAAAGTGCTTTCCATAGAAGGTTTTACAGCATTTACGGGCATCCCGCTTGCAATATTGCAGATAGACACCTTTTCCCTGACAAGGTTGGGAACCCAGGAGCCGGTGCCGGAAATCAGCGCTTCCTCGCCGATTCGCCAGGAAAGGTTCCCGCTGCTGCAAAGCATCAGTCCGGCGTTCCCGTAACGGTGCGCCTCTGCGATGAACTGTTCGATATGTTCGTTGGTTATCATTATGCAAATTTAATTTATCGATTGATATGAAAAGATAGCTGCAAACTATTTGTAAACAGGTCCGTAAGTCGTACAAGCCCTATAGTCCGCTCCCTCTTTGTCCATGCCGAAAGCGTTCCATGCAGCCGGACGGAATATCTTGTCTTCTTCTACGTTATGCATGCATACCGGGATGCGGAGCATGGAAGCAAGAGTAATCAAATCCTGTCCGATGTGCCCGTAACTGATGGCTCCGTGATTGGCTCCCCAGTTGTTCATTACGGAATATACATCCTTGAAGGCCGGTTTGTCGCACAAGCGGGGAACAAACCAGGTCGTAGGCCAGGTGGGGTCTGTGCGCATGTTCAGCTTTTCATGGATTTCCGGGTCAATCTCGACTGTCCATCCCTCTGCAATCTGCAGGACAGGGCCCAATCCCTTGATAAGGTTCAGACGTGTCATCGTGACAGGCATTCCTCCTTTTGACAGGAAGTTGGACGAGAAACCTCCTCCCCGGAAGTAATCGCGGTCCGCCGGATACCAGGTCGTCGCTTTCAGGCAGTTCTCCACATCCGTATCGGTCAGGTTCCACGGCTCTTTCATAACCGGATTCCCTTCCGTATCCGACGACTGTCCCGAACCGTCCAGAGTCGTCGCGCCGGAATTGATAAGATGGATGATACCGTTAGACGCCTTACCGCTCAACTCTTTGCCGGTCACACGTTTTACGGCTTCCGGGCTCCAGTAAGTACGTACATCGGAGAAGATTTGCGCCCGGTTGGTGAGCAAATGCCCGAACAACATCGCCACGCCGTTGCAGGCATCGTTTTCAGTAGCTACCACAAAAGCCTCCCGGATACCGTTCCAGTCAAAAGAAGTGTTCAATAAAGCCTCCGGATAATCGCCGTTGGGATAAAAGTCGGTCCATTGGCGTTGTCCTTGGAATCCGGCTGCGATAGCGTTGTGTCCCAATGCCTCTTCCTTGAATCCCATTTCTTTCAGTTTGGGATTGCCGGTCATCAGGTCGCGCATGATAATCGTCATTTTCACGATAAATTCCCAGTCCGCATCCTTCTGTTCGCGGCTCTTACGCTTTTCAGGACGGTTTTTAAAATCTTTCCCTTCGTTCACTTTGCAGTATTTCTCTGTCCATGCCATTGCTTTCGCATATTCCTCGCGGTCGTAAATACCCTCTTCCATACGGCGGATGATTTCCGTCAGGTCCACGGACTCATTGCGCATTCCGAGATATTCCTGGAAAAAGTCAGGATTGACGATAGAGCCGGCAATCCCCATGGATACGCTGCCCAATGACAGGTAAGACTTGCCTCTCATGGTAGCTACAGCCTGTGCGGCACGTGCAAAACGGAGAATTTTTTCCGCCACGTCTTCGGGAATCGTGTTGTCGTCCAAGTCTTGTACGTCACGTCCGTAAATACCGAACGCGGGAAGTCCTTTTTGGGCGTGCCCGGCAAGTACGGCGGCGAGATATACCGCGCCCGGACGTTCTGTCCCGTTGAATCCCCAGACAGCTTTCGGGTAATAAGGGTTCATGTCCATCGTCTCCGCACCGTAACACCAGCAGGAAGTTACGGTAATGGTAGAACCTACTCCTTCTCTTTCAAATTTCTCGGCGCAAGCGGCGCTTTCGGCCACACGGCCGATGGTGCTGTCGGCAATCACGCATTCTACCGGGCTTCCGTCACCGTTTTTCAGGTTACTGCTGATTAACTCGGCTACTGCCTTTGCCAAATTCATAGTCTTTTCTTCCAGACTTTCACGGACACCTCCCTGGCGACCGTCGATGGTGGGACGAATCCCGATTTTCGGATACTTTTTCATGGTTTCTTTTTTGTTATATGGTTAATTGAAATCTGTGCTGAACTATGCTGATTATTCCGTAAAAAAATCAGAGGGATTTCCGAAATCTGATTTCAGTAGGCAGGTACTTTTGTACCGGAGTATTGTCAAGGACAAATTTCGCCGCCTCATTTCCCATCATTTCCCAGTCAATGCTTAGCGACGTGATTCCTTCGTCGATAACCTCGTAGGAAGGGATGTCGTTGTATGCCAGCAGGCCGAAATCTTTTCCGCATTTCAAGCCCTCCTGCCTTCCCTGTTTCACGACTTTTACCACATCTTGCTGTTTGATGGCGATGTATATGGTTCCTTTGCAGACTGTCAGGCTGTCGATGTCCTCCTGTATCTCATGCAAGAAACCGTGTTCCTCACAGAAACGGGTGAAATATTCCTTGCTGCTTTGCGGATGCTTCAAGCCTTTGGAAAACAGAAAGACCATCCGGTTGTACTTTTGCATCTTTTCTTTCAGTGAAAGCAACGCTCCGTAAAAAGCCCCGTCAAAATCCTGGCAGATGTAGAAATATTTGCCTTTCTCGAATTTGCCGAAATCGAGAAGCAACAACCTGGCAGGATTTATTTTAGTGAGAGCCGCACTGAATTTCTCATTATCGAAATTCATGACTACGTATTTCTTGTATTTCCCTATGGATTCGCGGATAATCGTATTGAAGAGCCGTTCATTGTATTGGTGGAACAACAGGTCCACTTTGTAGTTGATGGGCAAACGCCTGATAAAGCTGTTATACAACGCTTCTTTAAAAGGAGTGTACTGGTCGAGCAATAATAGGATATTGGTTACCTGGCTGGTTACGTAATACCCTTTTCCCGGAGTGGAGTCGATTAGTCCCCGTTCGCGCAAATCGAGAAACGCCTTGAAAACCGTGTCGCGTGATACCCCGTATTGCGCGCTTAACCGATTGATGGAAGGCAAGGAATCCCCTTCACGAAATTCTTTCATGGAAATAGCCTGGCTGAGCGTGTCCGCCAGTTGGGTGACCTTGCTTGAGTGTTGGCCGAATGTTGCCTTCCTGTCAGTTTGTTTCATATAGGTTATATCTTGGATAACTGTGCTGAACTATGCTGATGCAAAGAAAGGTATTTTATTCGGAAACGGAGAAATAATTTGCTATGTTTTACAGCATAAGTAGGATATAAAAAATCCCCTCCGTTTTTTACCGGAGGGGATTTATAGCTTTTTCCAGATTTCTTGTTCGGAATCTGCCGGAATTTATTCGGCAGCAGCTTCTGTTGCGGGAGCCTCTTCAGCCGGGGCTTCCGTAGCTTCTTCTGCAGGTGCTTCGGCAGCAGCTTTTGCAGCGGCTTCGGCAGCTTTCTTTTCAGCGAGCGCTTTCGCTTTCACTTCATTGATTTTCTTTTCTGCTTCCAGACGCGCTTTGGCTTCGGCTTTCTTCGCTTCGTCCTGTTTAGCTTTCAAAGCAGCCAAGCCAGACTGTTTGTCGTTTTTCCAGGCTTCGAATTTAGCTTCCGCTTCCGCTTCTCCGAATGCGCCTTTCGCTACACCGCCCAAAAGGTGTTTTTTCATATACACCCCTTCACGGGAAAGGATATTGCGTACAGTGTCACTCGGCTGTGCACCTTTCAATACCCATGATAATGCAGCGTCGAAATTCAAATCTACTGTAGCAGGATTGGTGTTCGGGTTGTAAGTACCAATCTTCTCAATAAATTTACCATCACGTGGTGCTCTGCTGTCTGCAATTACAATTGAATAGAACGCATAACTTTTACGTCCGTGTCTTTGCAATCTGATTCTAGTTGCCATTTTAATACTTGTTTTTAATGATTGATTTGAATTATGCTACTAACTCGTAATAGCGGGCGCAAAGATACGGCTTTTCTTTTGATTGACAAATATTTCCCCGCTTTTTCTTTATGAATACCGTTTGGGATAACGGAATAGAATGGCGGACAGGGCGCAGATTCCCATCGTGAACGGATAATAGAGATTGCCGATAATGCTGACGGGAGAAATGCCGGCCAGCCCTGCGGCAATCAGCATTTGCGCTCCGTAAGGAATGATTCCTTGTATCAGGCAGGAAAACGTGTCGAGGATACTGGCCGTTTTCCGCCGGTCGAGATGATATTTCCGGGCAATATCCTTGGCAATCGGTCCTGTTGTGATAATGGCAATGGTGTTGTTGGCCGTGCACAGGTTGGCGATGCTCACCAGGGCGGCGATGCTCAGTTCCGCACCTCTCTTGCCGTTGATGCGGCGGGTCAGTTTTCGGATAATAAAGTCGATGCCTCCGTTGTAACGGATGGTTTCCAGCATTCCTCCCGCCAGCAAAGTGATGATAATCAGTTCTCCCATTCCTGTAATGCCGCTTCCCATGGCGCCGAACCAGTCGAATACCCCCAGGCTTCCGGTAGCGGCGCCGACGATGCCGCTTGCCAGAATACCTATAATTAATACGAGCATGACATTCATTCCGGCAACGGCCGTTCCTAATACTATCATATAAGGTATGACCTTCACCCATTCGATGGTCTGGGCGTGTGCGGGCGCGGTGACGGATAACCCCTGGAAGATATAAATGCCCAGTACCACAATGGCTGCGGGAACGACTATCATGGAGTTTACCCGGAATTTGTCGCGCATCACGCATTCCTGCGTTTTGGTGGAAGCGATAGTCGTGTCGGAGATGAATGACAGGTTGTCTCCGAAAAAAGAACCCCCGACAACGACCGCCACCATGAAAGGAAGGGCTATTTCCGTCTTTTCCGCCAACCCCACTGCAACGGGAGTAAGCGCAACGATAGTTCCTACGCTGGTCCCTATGGACAGGGAGATAAAACAGGCGGCAATGAATATTCCGGCCAGTAACAGATTGTCGGGGAGGATGTGCAGAGTCAGGTTGACGGTCGCATCAATGGCCCCCATCTGTTTGGCGCTTTGCGCGAAAGCCCCTGCAAGGATGAATATCCAAATCATCAGGAGAATATTCTTGTTGGCGGCTCCTACGGAGAACTGATAAATCCGTTGGTCCAGTTTCAGTCCGCGTGTGATGGCTATGGCATAACAGGAAGAGACAAGAAAAGCCACTGTGATAGGCACTTTATAAAAATCATTCACCAGGATGGAAGTTACCAGGTAAAGGCATAGGAAAACCAACAGGGGGCTTAACGACCACCAGTTGCCGGTACGGTTCTTATGTATATTTTCTTCAGTCATAAGGCAGGGGTTAGGGTATTTGTTTCATTAATAATGGTGCAAAAGTAGTGTTTTTCATAAGAAGTGGCAAAAAAGAATCTTCTTGTTAAATATTATGAATTGCGGCAAAACATGGGCACTCTTTATTTTTCCTTGTTGTAAGTACTTGATTATTAGCATGGTATCAACCCGGTTTTTCCTTTAAAACCAACGGGTCGTTCCTTTAAAAGGAACGGCCCGTTGCTCACCGAGAAACACACCGTTCCTTTTAAAGGAACGATGCGTTCTGTAGACAGGGGGTTGCCTACCGGGTGAATTTGTTGATTCTTGTTACTTTTCGCTTGTTTTCGTCCGGTTTTATTTCAGCGCTCTGATAATTTGCGGCATCATTGTCCAAATCGTATTTTCATCCTGAGCGGTAAAGAAATTGCCGTCCGTAACGGATTTTTCATCTGTAGCGGTTCCGTTCTGGATAGCCGGTTTGGCTAATGGATGGACAGCGACTTTTTTCCCTTTCGTTATGCCGGTAAAGTCAAATATCATTGCACCTGCACAATGTCCAATCATAAATTTCCCTTTTTCCCCGAAAGTTTTGATTACCTGCAGCAAGTCCGTGTTGTAAGGCTTGTCCGCATTTTGTTGAAAAGCAGGCACGGCATCGCCGCAGGCAAAAACGAGCGCGTCAAATTCATCCTCATGTCCTTTCAGGTTGGCAATCACGTCGTCCGTCACCACGCCGATTCCCGAATTTGTTTTAATTTCTCTGCTGTCCGATACGGCAAATACCTTATAGGGGATACCATTCTCAAAAAATGCTTCCAGATATTGGAACAAACCGCAACCGTTTACCGGATTTACTGCTAAAACTGCTACTTTCTTTGCCATAATCATAATTATTTAGGTGAAACAATCGTTATAGTACTTTCTTGCCTTTATCCTACAAAGATAACCGCTTCGGTTGAAAGATGCAATAAGGCGCTTGGGAATAAAGAAGTTACACGGACATATCTGTTGCTGGAACTCAACAAACTATGAAAAGTTAAAGAATGAGAAATTTTAATCCGGCGGGAAACTGCCCCGCCAGGGATGTGTCTGACCGTCCGGGAGATAAACGGCCGATGCCGGCGCTTGCCGCCTTGCATGCGGACCGTATCGTATGTTTCGGGAACACCGGTCATTTTACTCCCAGAAATTTGAAAGGTGAGGCAGCCTTGAATTCTCCGGATGTATTTCCATGATACATTTCCCCGTTGGTGATTGAGAGTTTCAGTACCGGGGCGCTTTCGGAAAAGTCCAGGTCCCGGAGATTTACCCAGAAGGTGTTCGCTGTGAGGCTTGATTCGAAGAAATACCTTAAATTTTTGCTGTCTGAAACAGTTCTCCATTGGGTCGTAGAGATTTCCGGGCTTTCGGGAGTTGAAATTCCATACGGGACGGAGGCATTGCGCACGACGCTGAAAACGCTGGCTACGGCTATTCTCTCGTCATCTGTCTTGGGTAATGCATTGATATAGAAATCAGCTCTGGCAAACCGGTCGGCTGCACGGTTGGTTCCGGGCAGGAAAGTCAGTCCGCCTATTGCTTTCCAGTATTCGCTAAGCGCCAGTTGCTTGTCATAGGTGGGGGAGTTAGTCATCACTTTATATTCTTTATTGTGATATACGGTAAGTTTTCCGCCGATGTATTCGAAAACGGCGCAGTCGCCCGCCGCGTCTGAAACGGACAGGTGCAGTGTCGCCAGGCGGGAACCGTCGGGCATCCTGTCCGAAACCACCTGGAACGTATCCTCGCCAATGTAAGCGACTGCTTCTTCCACAGTGGCGAAATTATCCAGCATATATTGCACCCATGCCGTAATGGCAAGCCCCGGCTTGTTTTTATCTCTTGCCGGATATTCGGTTTCGGGTAGCCAGAGCAGGTTGGCGACCAGCCCTTTTTCGTTCATTCCGTCCGTACTGGCTATTTCAAAAGCGGAAGTTACTACGCTGCCATACCGGGAAGTCCATTCTAACGAGTTTTCTCCGGTTTCCCCATTTCGTTTCATGCCCCTGGGGAACACCCAGAGATTGCTGTGCATATCTGTTTTCCAATCCATTGAGCGGCCGGTTGCCACCATGCCATTGTTTCCTGTATAAACGACTCTCGTACACATAGTTTGAATTTTTTAATTGTTATCCGTCAGGTTTAGGGAATTAACAAGAATAAGCCGGTAAGGTTCAGGGAGGGAAGCATTTTCCATATTGGATACATGTTTTTCCTGCAGGCATGAAATTAGTCAAATATTTGACTAATTCGAAGGGAATGCGTACCTTTGCCCCCGAAAAAGGTAAAAATGATTTTTTAGAATGAGGGAAGGAGCGGAGTTTAGAGAACTCATGTTGCAGATTGTCCGGATACGTATGGCTTTTCGCCGTTCCATGCAGCGGACGTTGAAGAAAAATAATGCGGGCATTACGTTTGAGATGCTTCAAGTATTGAGCAGTTTATGGCACGAACAAGGTATCAGCCAGCAGGTATTGGCGGAACGTATAGCGAAAGATAAGGCCTGTCTTACCAATTTGATGAATAATCTCGAAAAGAAAGGATATGTTTGCCGGAAGGAAGACCCGGAAGACCGCCGTAACAAGCTGGTCTTCCTGACTCCTGCCGGCGAAAGGTTTAAGGAACAGATTCGTCCGGTTCTGGACCAGGTGTATGTATGTGCGGAACGTATGACGGGGGTTGAACGTATTGAAACGATGTTGTCCGAATTAAACAGTATGTATGATGTTCTTGAAAAAATATAGGGTGGCGTGTCCGCCGGTTCTGTTTTTCTGCTTTTTCTTTGTCCAGCCGGTAAATGCGCAAACAGATTCCTTGTTTGTCACAATCGGCCAGCTTTTTGATTGGGGAGTGCAGCATAGCCTGCAGCTTCAAGCGGATGTGATGAAAGAATCCGTGGCGCGGGAGCGGATGCGTTCCGCACGGTCTGCCCGGTTGCCCGAACTGCAGGTCGGCTTGAAAGGCGGCATCGTCGGGCAGCCGGTGGTCTGGGAACGGGGATTGTCCGGACCCCTGTATCCGGAAACGCCGGACTGGTCGCAGAACTATGCGGTTGACCTGGAACAGCCTCTTTACCGGGGAGGCAGGATTCGAAGCGCTATCCGCAAGGCGGATATTGAAAAGCGGGTTGCCGAATTGCAAACCTTGACCGACCGGGCGGAAATCAAAATGAGGTTATTGGACCTGTATCTGAATCTGTTCAGCCTTTTTAAACAACATGAGGTACTGACGCGGAATATCGAGGAGTCGGAACTCCGGTTGCATGATATCAGGCGGATGAAGAAAGAAGGGCTGATTACCAACAATGACGTGTTGCGGAGCGAAATGCAGTTGACTGATGACCGCCTGTCTTTACAGGAAACGGAAAATAGTATCGCGCTGGTGTCGCAACAGCTCGATATTTTGTTGGGAAAGGATGAAAAATTATTGTTGAAGCCGGACACCGCTATCCTTTACCGGTCGGTCGCTTTACAGTCTTATGACGATTACATCGCTCAGGCATATATGAATGAGCCGACGATGAGACTGCTCCGCGCGCGGACGGAGCTGGCAAGGAATGAGATTCGTTCCGCCAGGTCTTTTTCTCTTCCCAGCGTCTCGCTTTATGCGTCAAATACGCTGGCGCGCCCGGTTTCACGCACATTGGCGGATATGTATAACAATAACTGGAATATAGGCGTATCCGTTTCCTATCCTTTATCGTCGCTTTATAAGAACAACCGTAAAATAAAAGAGACGGAAATGATGGTGTCCTTGCGGAAAAATGAAGAAGAACAAAAGATGCAGGGAATCCGCGTAGAGGTCCGTTCCGCATTTCTGCGGCATCGGGAAGCTTTGCAAAGGGTGGAGGCTTTAAAACTGTCCGTGAGACAAGCGGAGGAAAACTACCGTATCATGCAGAACCGTTATTTAAACCAATTGGCTATCCTGACCGATTTGCTTGATGCGAATTCCGTCCGTTTGAATGTAGAGTTACAGTTGGTGACTGCACGCACCCGTGTGATTTATACTTATTATCAACTTCAGAAGGCTTGTGGGCGCCTTTAATAGATTATAAAAACAGATATGGCAAATGATTTGGAGGAAAAACGGCATAAACTGAAAAAAGTGAGAGTCCGCAATATTGTTTTAAATACGGTATGTATCTGCCTGGCGGGTTCCGGGCTTTGGTGGACTGCCACTTATTTCTGGCGTTACGTCAATTATGAAGTGACTAACGACGCTT
The DNA here is from genome assembly GCF_958445495.1 of uncultured Bacteroides sp. Classification (GTDB taxonomy): domain Bacteria; phylum Bacteroidota; class Bacteroidia; order Bacteroidales; family Bacteroidaceae; genus Bacteroides. Next base: position 34,843 of record NZ_CAUCSQ010000022.1, read on the forward strand.
TTGTAGACCAATATGTGGCTCCTCTGAATGTACGGGTTTCGGGATATGCCGAAGAGGTGCGTTTCAGAGAACATCAGTATGTGCATCGGGGAGATACCTTGCTGGTGCTTGATAATCGCGAATACCGGATAAAGGTGAAGGAGGCTGAGGCTGCGTTGCTGGACGCGCGCGGTTCGCAGGAAGTCCTTCATTCGGGGATTGAGACTTCCCATACCCATATTGCCGTACAGGACGCCAACATTGCCGAAGCGAAAGCGAAACTCTGGCAACTGGAACAGGATTACCATCGTTTCGAACGCTTGCTGGAAGAAGAGTCGGTTCCGGAACAGCAATACGAGCAGGCAAAGGCCGCTTATGAAGCGGCAAAGGCGCGTTACCAGGCATTGGCCGCACAGAAGCGGGCGGCTATGTCGCAATATGCGGAGACAAGCAAGAAAACGACCAGTGCGGAGGCGGCTGTTTTGCGTAAAGAAGCGGCTCTGGACCTGGCTAAGCTGAACTTGTCCTACACCGTTTTAACGGCTCCGTACGATGGCTATATGGGCAGGCGTACTTTGGAGCCCGGCCAGTATGTACAGGCGGGGCAGACGATTTCCTATCTGGTGCGTAGCAAAGACAAGTGGATTACGGCCAATTATAAGGAAACGCAGATTGCCCGTATCTATATCGGACAGCAGGTGCGCATTAAGGTGGATGCGTTGCCTGGGAAACTTTTCCACGGAAAAGTTTCTGCAATTTCCGAAGCGACGGGGTCCAAGTACTCATTGGTCCCCACGGACAATTCTGCCGGCAATTTTGTAAAGGTGCAACAGAGGATACCGGTACGGATTGAGCTGGAGGATATTTCTTCCGAAGAGATGGCGCAGTTGAGAGCGGGCATGATGGTGGAAACGGAAGCGTTGCGCAAATGATTACCATGAAAGAACTAGGGGTGCCTGTCCGCCGGTGGGTACCTGATTGGCTCGGACTTGCCAGTATCTTCATCGTGATTCTTCCGGTCACTATGCTCAACGGCTCATATACGGGCAGCATGCTGGAGGTGTCGAATACGCTGGGCACTAATTCGGAAGATATAACGATGGGGTATTATGCGGCTTCGGCAGGTATGGCGGTCGCTTATCCCATTATTCCGAAAGTACTGGCTGCCTTCTCTGTAAAATCTTTGCTGCTGGTTGATTTGGTGTTGCAATTCTTTTTGAGTTGGATTTGCGCACGTACGCAGAATGCCGATATCCTGATTGTCTGCAGTTTTGCCGTCGGTTTCCTGAAAGGTTTTCTTATGCTATGGTTCATTCGTTACGCGCAAAGGATTTTCAGCCCGAAAAATGTGCGGAGTGAATTCTATTCTTATTTTTATCCGTTGGTTTACGGCGGAGGACAGGCTTCAATGTTGGTGACTGCCTTGCTGGCATACCGTTACGATTGGAAGTACATGTATTATTTTATGATGATACTGATTTTAATCGCTATTCTGTTTGTCATCGTCTGCATCCGCCATAACCGTCCCATTAAGGCGGTCGCATGGGCTGACCTGCATATTCGTGAGATGTTTGTCATTTCCGCCGGTTTGCTGATGCTGATGTATGTCATCAATTACGGAAAAGTGTTCGACTGGATGGCTTCCGCCAAAATATGCGCCTATATTGTCGCGGCTCCTATGCTGGTCGCTTTGTTTATCCGCTATCAGAGCCGTTCGGAAAATCCTTATGTGAGTTTGGCGCCTTTGTTCCAGCCCAAGGCGATTGTCGGTTATCTTTATATGATGCTTGTCATGTTTTTCAGTACGTCTACTACTCTGCTGACGAATTATCTGACTGTTATTTTGAAGGTGGATACCACCCATACGTATTCGCTTTATGTCTATCTGCTTCCGGGGTATGTTGTCGGCGCCTTTATCTGTTTCTGGTGGTTTCGCTGGCAGCGCTGGCGTTTCCGTTTCCTGATAGCGGGAGGGATGAGCTGTTTTGTGGTTTTCTTTGCCAGCTTGTATTTTGGCATTTCCCCGGATAGCACGTATGAGATGCTGTATTTGCCTGTGTTCTTCCGCGGCTTGGGCATGATGGTCTTGATTATAGCTTTCGCCCTGTTTGCTGTGGAAGATTTAGACCCGAAGTTTTTGTTGTCAAACGCTTTTTTCCTGATTATTTTCCGTTCCGTGCTGGCTCCTATCATGGCTACCTCTTTTTACAGTAATATGCTGTATCGGCTGGAACAGAAATATATGTATTCTTTGTCGGAAACCGTGACGGCCGCCGACCCGTTGGCGTTGTCGCGATACAGCCGGTCTTTGAACGGCGCATTGGCGCAAGGGCACGGGTATGATGAATCCGTACAACTGGCTACCAATTCTTTATATACCGCTTTGCAGCAACAGAGTCTGTTGCTGGCATTGAAGGAAATTCTGGGATATTTGCTGGTCATATCGTTTGTCGTTGCCGTTGTTTCCCGCTTTATACCGTTTCATAAAACAATTCGGGTTACGTTTAAAAGAACCGGCGATGATATGGTTTGATATGGGAGCAAAACTCGATTTTAGAGGAAATGAACTTTTCATCTGAAACCTACTTACTACATGTAAACGTTCTTCAAAATTGTGATGTCTATACATAATGCACCCCAAAAGTTTTGTGTCTAACTTTTGGGGTACACTTCATCTATTTCTGAGTAATGATACGGCTATTCTTATGTTTATCAGTTAGAATCTGTAACTGTTCCGGGTGTTCATCTTAGTTTCGGCACACTCCCGTTGTTTCGCAACGTATCGCTCGCTTATGTACGCCCGTTCGTCCGGGAGCGGAGCATACTTACAAGGTCACTCCCGTTTTGAAGATGGCGATTTCGCGGTAACCTTTCTTTTCGTTGTTCACGAATTCGCCGCTTGCGACTTTGATAACATAGTCGATAAAACGTTCACAGGTCTTTTCCATCGGTTCGTTCTCGACAATGACGCCGGCATTGAAGTCAATCCATCCCGGTTTGTTTTTTGCCAGGTTTGAATTAGTGGAAATCTTCATGGTCGGCACGAAAGTGCCGAAAGGAGTTCCGCGGCCGGTAGTGAAGAGGATGATGTGGCATCCGCAGGAGGCGAGGGTAGTGGCTGCTACCAGGTCATTGCCCGGAGCGGAAAGCAGGTTCAGCCCTTTTTTCTGCAAACGTTCGCCGTAGGGCATTACGCCGCATACATAGCTCTTTCCGCATTTCTGTGTGCATCCTAAGGCTTTTTCTTCCAGTGTGGAGATACCGCCGGCTTTGTTTCCCGGAGACGGGTTTTCTCCGACCGGTTCGCCGTGGGACAGGAAGTATTCTTTGAAATCGTTAATCAGGCGGACAGTCTGTTCAAACAATTCCCTGTTTTGGCAACGGTTCATCAAAATGGTTTCCGCACCGAACATTTCCGGGACTTCGGTCAGTACGCTTGTGCCTCCTTGTGCTATCAGGAAGTCTGAAAACAGGCCCAACAACGGATTTGCCGTAATACCGGAAAAACCGTCGGAGCCGCCGCATTTCAAACCGACGCGGAGTTCGGACAGGGGAACATCCGTCCGTTCGTCTTTCGATGCTTTGGCATATAAATCGCGCAGGATTTTCATTCCTTCCTCGTATTCGTCGCCGACCTTCTGGGTGACTAGGAATTTGATGCGTTCCTGGTCGTAATCGCCCAGAAATTCGCGGAATACGTCCGGCTGGTTGTTTTCACATCCCAGGCCAACCACCAATACCGCGCCGGCATTCGGGTGAAGCACCATGTCACGCAGGATTTTCTTCGTATTTTCATGGTCGTCCCCCAGTTGCGAACAGCCGTAGTTATGGGGAAAAGCGACGATGGCGTCTACTCCTTTTCCTTCGGTCTCGCGGCGGAGCCCGTCGGCTAATTGCCCGATGATGCCGTTTACGCAGCCTACCGTCGGGATAATCCATAGTTCATTTCTTACACCGACATCGCCGTTTTTGCGACGGTAACCTTTGAACGTGAGTCCTTTATGGGGAATGTCCAGAGATACCTGGACCGGATTGTAAGTGTATTCCAGCAGTCCGGCAAGATTGGTCTTTATGTTTGTCTCGTTCATCCAGTCCCCTTGCTTCTTTGCCGCCAGCGAATGCCCGATAGGATAACCGTATTTGATGATGTCTTCGCCTTCGGAAAAATCTTTTAATGCGAATTTGTGCCCGGCGGGAATATCCTCGTTTAAGGTGATTTCTTTTCCGTCTATGGAAAGACGTTCTCCTGCCGGCAGGTTAACAATGGCAACGGCAACGTTGTCGGCAGGATTGATTTTTAAATACTTTGTTTCCATGTACTTTTTTAGTTGGATTTGTTTTTGTTGTTATTTGCTATGGTAATAATCAATTGTTTCTGTCGTTAGCAAGTCGATAGGCATATAATTGATGCAGGTCACGTCTTTTTTGAAAATCAAGTGATCGCAAAGGGTTTTAATGCCGTTGAAACCTTGCAGTTCAGGCTGCTGGGCTATGAGAAAGAAAACGCTTCCTTCTTTCAGGCAGGCGACGTTCCGTTCGAGAAGGTCGTAACCTATCAGGTTGAAACCTTTCTTTCCGTGGCTTTGCAGGTATTCGCCGACGATGTAGACTTTGGAGTTGAAGGTGATTCCGTTTTTCACTGTAGGGTGGGACCGGAAAAATTCATCCAGCATTTCGTTGTCTTCATCGTTGCGTTCGGCATGCAAGTCAAGCTCCAGTATAGTACAAGACGGATGATGTTCTTTCATGTACTGCCTGAATCCGATTTCTCTGTTCTCTTGTTGGTTAGACCCCACGATTCCTTCATGTATTTTGCGGAAGATCACGATTTCTTTCTCGTCTCCGGCGAGCAACATCAGCATTCTTGCGGCAAAGTATCCGCTCTGGCGTGAGTTCTGCCCGAAAAAGGCGAGGGGAGGGGCGTTTTTTATGTTTGAGTCTATATATATATAAGGTATGTCGAGAGCCTGCAACCCGTCAGTGAACCCTTTGGTATATTGGGGAACCGTGGGGGCCATCATTACCCCGTCCGGATGTTCGTCCAGAATTTTCTTGCTGGCGTCTGTAAATGAATGGTAGTCGTACGGGTCGTAATAGTTGATTTTCACCGAAGTGTTGAAATCGGAATAGGTGGCGATGGCCTCATGAATCCCTTTTTCGACAGCCGTCCAGTATTCTCCTTCGATGTGCTCCGGCAAGAGGCAGACAAATGTGTATTTTTTATTGGATGCAAGGGCGCTGGCATACATGTTGGGCTGGTAGTCCAGTTGCTTGAGGATTTCTTCCACACGTTTCTTGCTTGCTTCCGACACTCCGCTCCGTCCGTGGATTACGCGGTCTACCGTTCCTACCGATACGTCTGCCAAACGTGCGATATCTTTGATTCTGATTCTTTCGGGCAATTTATTCATACGGTCACCTTGATTTATATGGTTTTTTGTGCTCGCACACAATAATAATCTTAATATTTTCGATACAAATATATAACAATTTTTGTAATTACGAAAATTGTTGTATCTTTGTGCCCGCACACGATAGGAAGGTGATGTTAACCTTATTATAGATTAATATTCATTATATCAGTGTGTTAAGCCTGAAAAGGGACCGAGAATGATAATTTGAAAGTTCAGAATATAAATAATTTAGAATTTAAAACATTAGATTATGGGAAAGAAAGTCGTTACATTAGGTGAAATCATGCTTAGGTTGTCAACTCCGGGTAATACCCGTTTTGTCCAGTCTGATTCTTTTGATGTAGTATATGGCGGCGGAGAGGCAAATGTTGCCGTAAGTTGCGCCAATTACGGCCATGACGCCTATTTTGTAACTAAATTGCCGAAACACGAAATCGGACAGTCTGCCGTTAACGCATTACGTAAATATGGCGTGAAAACGGACTTTATTGCTCGTGGTGGCGACCGTGTAGGTATCTACTATCTTGAGACAGGCGCTTCTATGCGTCCCAGCAAGGTTATTTATGACCGTGCCCATTCCGCCATTGCCGAAGCGGATGCCGCCGACTTTGATTTTGATGCTATTATGGAAGGCGCCGACTGGTTCCACTGGTCCGGCATTACTCCGGCCATTTCCGACAAGGCTGCCGAGTTGACCCGTCTGGCTTGTGAAGCGGCAAAACGTCATGGGGTGACTGTTTCCGTCGACTTGAATTTCCGTAAGAAATTGTGGACGAAAGAGAAAGCGCAGTCTATCATGAAGCCGTTGATGAAGTATGTGGATGTATGTATCGGCAATGAGGAAGATGCGGAACTCTGCCTGGGATTCAAACCGGATGCGGATGTTGAGGCCGGCCATACGGATGCCGAAGGTTACAAAGGCATTTTCCAGCAGATGATGAAAGAGTTCGGATTCAAATATGTGATTTCTACTCTTCGCGAATCTTTCTCCGCTACTCATAACGGCTGGAAAGCCATGATTTATGACGGAAAGGAATTCTATACTTCAAAACGGTATGATATCGACCCCATTATCGACCGCGTAGGCGGCGGAGATTCTTTTTCCGGAGGTATTATTCACGGTTTGATGACTAAGGCCACTCAAGGCGAGGCTCTTGAATTCGCCGTTGCCGCATCTGCCTTGAAGCATACTATCAACGGCGATTTCAACCTTGTTTCTGTGGAAGAGGTTGAAGCATTGGCGGGTGGCGATGCGAGCGGTCGTGTGCAACGTTGATTCCTGATTGTTTAATCGATTAATTTGGATTTAAAGAAAATGGCAAAATTCGATAAAATAGCCGTATTGAATAAAATCGGCTCTACAGGCATGGTTCCTGTATTCTACCACAAGGATGTGGAAGTGGCAAAAAAAGTTGTAAAGGCTTGTTATGACGGAGGCGTCCGCGCTTTCGAATTTACCAATCGCGGTGATTTCGCGCAGGAAGTGTTTGCGGAAATTGTGAAATACGCTGCAAAAGAGTGCCCTGAAATGGCGATTGGCATCGGTTCTATCGTTGACCCCGCTACTGCTGCCATGTATTTGCAGTTGGGGGCTAACTTTGTGGTAGGTCCGTTGTTCAACCCGGAAATAGCCAAGGTATGTAACCGTCGTTCGGTTGCTTATACTCCGGGTTGCGGATCTGTATCGGAAGTAGGTTTTGCACAGGAGGTAGGTTGTGACCTTTGTAAAGTATTCCCGGGAGATGTTTACGGGACCAACTTTGTGAAAGGTTTGATGGCTCCGATGCCTTGGTCCAAGCTGATGGTGACCGGCGGAGTGGAACCGACTAAGGAAAACCTGACCGGATGGATTAAGGCGGGCGTATTTTGTGTGGGCATGGGCTCCAAACTGTTCCCGAAAGATAAAGTGGCGGCGGAAGATTGGACTTATGTCACTGAAAAATGCAAGGAAGCTCTCGGTTACATTGCTGAGGCACGTAAATAAAACGGAAGAAAAGTTATCCGCGATAAAAAAGGCCGGGTGAGCCGGTCTCTTCAAAATATGCCTCGAAGGGTTAGTTAGTTTAGTTAGTAATGAGGCATATTTTCATTTTGTTTAAAGGTGTTTAAAGGGGATAGGCCATCGGAATAAGTGATTATTTCGATGGCTTGTTTTTTGAGAATCCGCCTCTTTTGATTCTCCTGTATTCCAAAGGAGAGATTCCATGCTGACGTCTGAAAGCCGTGCAAAAATGGCTTGCGTGTTCATACCCTGTCAATGCGGCGATTTCTGCGATGCTTTTGTCCGTATCTGATAAAAAGGCGGATGCTTTTTCCATGCGGATGCCGAATAGGTATGCGAACACTGTTGAATGGAAGAACTGCCTGAAAGCGGATTTCAGCGTACATTCGTTCGTTCCGGCCCGTTGCGCCAGTTCGTGCAGGGAGTGCGGCTTGTCGTATTCCTTTTGAAGGATGGCGCGGACATCCTGCATCTTGCTTTCTATTGCCGACGGAAAAGAAACCGTTTTTTCTTTTAGCTCATCCCTATAGTTCATGATAAAAAGGGAGAGGGCTTCTTGTATTTTGGATTCTAGATACATTTCCGAGCAGTTTCCCATTTCTTTTGCTAAAGGGATTGCGTTCAGGCAGTTGTTCATCCGGGAACTGCACCGTATGTTTTGCGGCGATAAGAAAAAAGTCTCCCCTTTTTCCATCCGGGAAAAAGGTTCTCCGAAAATGTCGGGGCAACGTTCTGCCATATCATGAAAAAGAGAGGGGGCAACAACCAGATTCGTCATTTCGAAGTCGTTTCCTTTTTTAAAAAAGTTATATTCGTCGTGGTAGTTTGCCCCAATCATGATATTGGTTTCTTCCTGCAGCCAGCTATAATGACATTTGTTTTGTTCAAATTCCACGTATCCTTTGTGCACCACCCCCAAAGATAAAAAGGATGTGCCGTCGTGTTTGGTCCTCAGGCAACAATCCGAAGAACAGAAGATATGGGAGTGTACCACATTGCAATGTTTGTTGCGAAGTTCTGTAAAGGTTCCGTGAAAGACCCCGTTTCGTATTTCCCATTCCCGCTGCTCGATTTCCTTGAAATTGGAAAAACGGATGGCATCGGACATATCGTAGCTTATATCCGCTTCCTTGTCCCGGTTGGATAATCCGTAATTTGTCATAGAATTCCGTTTGATGAAAAAAACATTCCGTTTCGGGTAATAAAATCTTTTGCAAATGAACCACATTTGCAACAATTAAACAATCACAAAATATAGGTATTATTATGGATGCAGAGATAAAAAAAATCAAGATTGACTTTCAAGACAAAGTCGCAGAAACTTTATTCATCCCGCTATGGATGCGGGCGATGGAGTCGAAACGCCCTGACGGCATCATCCGCGACCGTTTGGCATGCAGCATTGTAGACCGGCTGGATTTTGATTTTTCCCAATTTAGCCAGGATAAAATGAGCCTTTTGGGCGTTTCCGTACGGACACGTTATCTGGACCGTAAAACGCAGGAATTCATAGATAGGGAGGAACGGCCTGTCGTGGTTTCGCTGGGTTGCGGGTTGGATACACGTTTCCAACGGCTTTCCGTACATAAGGATGTTCTCTTTTATGAGCTGGACTTGCCGGAGGTTATAGATATACGGCGGCAGTTGCTTCCGGAAACTCCGGACAATCCTTATATTCCGTCTTCTATGTTTGATACGGGATGGATGGACGAACTTTGCCGGCGGCATGCCGGCCGGCCTTTCATTTTTTTATGTGAAGGCGTGGTGGTCTATTTCCCTATTGAGGAGGTGAAGCGGTTTGTGGAAAATTTGGCTGCCCGGTTCCCGGATTTCGAATTGTACGTGGAACGTTCAGGTACGATGATGGTTAATAAGGCGCAGATGCATTCGTCCGTCAAATATACCAAAGCGCAATTTAAATCGGGCATTGACGACCCGCACGAGATAGAGCGTTGGGCTTCCAACCTTCGCCTCATCGATACTTTTTACTTTATGGATGACGAACGCAAACGCGGCGGATTTCTCGGATGGCTGATGAGGCTGGTTCCTGTATTGCGCCGTTCGTTCGGCATATTCGCGTATAAAACAAAAATGTGATGAAAGGATATGGCGCCTGCATCAAGGTATTGAAATCCTGTGAAACGCCGGCAAGGGTAATTTCATGATGATTAAAGTAATCCGGGTCATACAATCTGTAATTTGTCTACAAAGGGAATCTTTTCTTTTTCCGAACTTTGCGGTAGAAAACATGAATAAAAGAGAAAATGACACTTGACGTATTTTTAGAACATGTCGGTGCGTGCCGTCCGCTTGACACGCCCGAAATTTATGAGTTTATGGACCGTATGAGCAATGAAGCGCGGAAAATCACTTTTGAGCTGAATTCCGCCTACCATACTCCTGATGAGGTAAGGGCTTTGCTCTCCCGGCTTTTCGGTAAGGAAGTAGATGGTTCCTTTCGTGTCTTCCCGCCGTTTTATACCGATTTCGGAAAGAATATCACCGTCGGAAAGAATGTCTTTATCAATGCTTGCTGCCATTTCCAGGACCACGGCGGCGTCACGTTGGGCGACGATTGCCTGGTGGGGCACAACGTAGTATTCGCCACGCTCAACCACGGTATTGTTCCCGAAGCCCGTGCTTCGATGTTTCCGGCTCCCATTATAGTGGGAAAAAGGGTGTGGATAGGTTCCAACTCCACCATCCTGCAAGGCGTGACTATCGGTGACAACGCCATTATCGCCGCCGGTTCTGTCGTGACGAAGGATGTTCCGGCAAATACCGTCGCGGGCGGCGTGCCTGCCAGGCCAATCCGTAACATCGAGCCGTAGAGACGTGCCGGCGGGATGAGAAAGCGCCGATATGGGAAGAGGCGGCTGTTTGCCGCCGCATGGGTAAAGAGTCCTTCCGCCGAATCCGTTATCCTTGCAATCTGTGTCCGGCGGGCTGTTTTTCATCCCGTCCTCCGCCAAGCGCATGATATAGATTGATAACCGCTTGCAATTGTTCGAAACGGTCGCCTACTTGCGAGATTTGCGCATCAAACAGCCCTTGTTGCGCAGTCAGGACTTCTAAATAAGTGGAAGTGCCTAAACGAAACAGTTCATGGGTGGAACGGACGGAATTTTCCAATGCCTTTACTTGTATGGTACGTTGTTCTTCTTTTTCGCCGGCGGACTGGAACAGATAAAGCGCATCGCTTACTTCACTTCCGGCATTGAGCAGGCTTTGTTTGAAAGAAAGCAAGGCTTCTTCTTGTTGGGCTTTCGCTATTTTCAGGTTGGCAATGTTTTTTCCTTTATTAAATAAAGGTTGTACTAACGAGCCGATAGCCGATACAAGAAACTTTCCCGGATTCAGGATGGTTTCGCCTACGCTGTTGGTCCAGCCGGCAGAACCGTTGAGCGTGATTTTCGGATAGAAGGCGGAACGTGCGGCATTGGTGCCGTAATAGGCTATTGCAAGAGCTGTTTCTGCCTGCTTTACATCCGGCCGGTTGGACAATAGTTGCAAGGGAACTCCCGATGAAAGGCGTTCGGGTACGGTGATGTCTTCCAGCTTGTTCCGTTCTATCTTGCCTGGGGTTGTGCCCAGCATGACGCATAAGGCATTTTCTGTTTCACGTATCTGACGTTTCAAGTCGAGTATCCCGGCTTCTACCGAGCGGTAGCCCGCTTCCGCCTGCGATACGGCCGCTTCATTCGTCATGGCCGCCTTTTTCATCTCACTCATAACCCGTACGCTTTCCTGCCAGCTTCCGGCAGTCACTTCGCTTATCTTGAGCTGCTCGTCAAGCATGAGCAATGTATAATAACTGTTGGCAATGGAAGCTATCAGGCTGGTTTGCACGGCTTGCCGGCAAGCTTCGCTTTGTTCCAATGCGGTTTTGGCTTTCCGCTTGGCATTCAGCAGGCTGCCGAACAAGTCAATTTCCCAACTTGCCGTAACGGGAAGCTGGTAGGTGCGGGTTGTTGCCGAATGGTTGAAACCGGATACTGTTCCTTGGGGGGCGAGGTTTAATCCTGGCAAATAAGAAAGCCTGGATGAAAGTAGCGCGGCTTCTGCTTCTTTGATGCGGAGGTGTGCTATCTGTAAATCCGTATTGTTTGCCAATCCCCGTTCTATCAGTTGTTGCAATTTGCTGTCCGTAAAGACCTCACGCCACGAGAGGTTTCCGAAACAGGCCGTATCCGCTTGTCCGGTGTCCGGTTCGCGATATAGGTTGTCCACTGGGATGTCCGGGCGTTCATACGCCTTGTAGATGTGGCAGCCGCTCAGCGAGCAAGCTGCCATGATATAGATAATCAATCTGCTTTTCATACTTGTTCTCTTATTTCTTTTTTATTTTTTCCCATAATCTTTTCATCTATCCATTGGAACGCGATGAAGAAACAGGGTACGGCAAACAGCAACGCCAATGTTCCGATAATCATGCCGCCGACCACGCCGCTGCCCAGCGAGCTGTTCCCCTTCGCGCCCACACCGCTGGCGAACATCAACGGAAGCAGGCCGAATATCATGGAAAATACGGTCATCAGGATGGGGCGCAAGCGCACCGTTGCAGCCGTTAATGCCGAGCGGGTAAGGCTTAATCCCGACCGGCGGCGTTCGGTGGCGTATTCGGTAAGCAGGATTGCAGTCTTGGACAATAGCCCGATGAGCATAATGAGTCCGGTCTGCAGGTAAATGTTGTTCTCCAGTCCCATGAACTTGGCGAAGATAAAACTGCCGGCAAGGCCGAACGGGACGGAAAGGATAACGGCAAACGGGATGAACAGGCTCTCATACAACCCGCAAAGCACAAGGTATATCAGTATGATGCAGATGGCGAAGATGATGACCGTATTGCTTCCTGTGCCGGCTTCTTCGCGTGTGATGCCGCCGAAGTCATACCCGTATCCCGAAGGAAGTACTTCGGCAGCTACTTCGCGGATGGCATTGATTGCATCGCCCGAAGAGTATCCTTCGGCAGCCGAACCGTTGACTGCGATGCTGCTGAACAGGTTGAAACGGGTGACCGATTCCGCACCGTAAACCTTAGTCAGCGTGACGAACTGGCTGAGCGGAGCCATAGCCCCGTCTTCAGTGCGCACAAAGATATTTTTCAGCGATTCCTTGTCCAGACGGTATTTCGGATCTGCCTGCACCATGACACGGTAAAGTTTGGTAAAACGGTTGAAGTTGGAAACATACGAACCTCCGTAGTAACCTCCCATCGCATCAAGCACATCGTTAGGAGATACTCCTGTCTTTTTGCATTTTACGGCATCCACTTCCACAAGGTATTGTGGAAAATTGATGTTGAAAGCGGTTTGTGCGGCCGCTATTTCAGGACGTTTGCGGAGTTCGGCAAGGAACTCCTGGCAAACATCGTACAGCTTGTTCAGGCTGCCTCCCCGTTTGTCTTGTATATAGCACTCAAAACCGCTGCTTTGTCCGTATCCCGGAATCATGGGAGGCGTAAAGACGAATACCTGTGCGTCGTTAATGTCCTTTGTCCGTTCATAAATGGTTTGTGTCAGGGTTTCCACGCTGTTTTCCTTGCCCGGTCGTTCGTCCCAGTGTTTCAGTTTCATAATAAACATGCCGTATGACGAACCTTTGCCGGACGTCATGCCTGAACCGGTAATTTTGGAATAATGCTCTATTTGAGGCAAATCCTTTATCTGTTCCTCAATTTTGTCCATGATGCGGCCGGTCTCTTCAATGGAGTTGCCCGGAGCGGTGATGACATCAATATAAGCCGTACCGACATCTTCCTGCGGGACAAGCCCGGTCTTTGTAGAGTGCATTAATGCGATAAGCAGAAGAATGCAGCCTCCGAATGCGCCCCATGTCGGCCAACGCCGTTTGACGAAAAACATGATTCCGCTCTTGTATCTTTCCGATATGCGGTTGAAAGAGGCTTCGAAAGCGATGCGGAACCGTTCGGAAAAAGTCTGTTTCCCGTTTTCCGGGTCGGGACGCATGATGAGCGAACACAGTGCCGGGCTGAGTGTCAGGGCGTTTACGGCGGAGATACCTACGGCAATCGCCATCGTGATGCCGAATTGCGTGTAGAATGTTCCGCTTGTGCCGCCCATGAAGGAGACAGGGATGAATACGACCATAAATACCAGCGTACAGGTGACGATTGCCGACGTAATCTCGCGCATGGCGTCCACCGAAGCCAGATAAGGCGATTTGTAACCGGTATCGAACTTGGCCTGTACTGCCTCGACTACGATAATCGCATCGTCCACCACCACGCCGATAGCCAATACCAGCGCAAACAGCGTCAACAGATTGATACTGAATCCGGCAATGGCGAGGAAAGCGAATGTCCCTACCAGCGAAATAATGATGGCGACTGCCGAAATAAGGGTGGAACGCAGGTTTTGCAGGAAGACGTAGGTAATCAGTATCACCAGGATAATCGCTTCGACGAGCGTTTTGATAATCTCATGGATACTCGCATCGAGGAAGTCTTTCGTACTCATCAGATGGGCAATCCTCACCCCTTTGGGCAGGTCTTTTTCAATACTTTCCAGGTATTCGTCAATCTGCCCTACCACTTCGTTTGCATTAGAACCGGCAGTTTGGAATACCATACAGGTGGCGGCCGGATGACTGTCTATCTGTCCGTCGATGATATAGTTCTGTGCGCCGAGTTCGATACTCGCCACGTCTTTCAGACGGAGCACTTCGCCGTCCGGCAGGGAACGGATGACGATGTTGCCGAACTCTTCCGGTTTTTCCAGCCGTCCTCTGTACTTCATGGTGTATTGGTGCACGTTGCCGGAATTTTCTCCCAGCGAGCCGGTAGCAGCTTCCAGATTTTGTTCGTTCAGCACATCTTCGATGTCCGAAGGCACTAGCTTATACTGCGCCATCACTTCGGGATTGAGCCAGATGCGCATGGAATAATCCGCACCCATGTTTACGATTTCACTGATGCCGGCTATCCGGAGAAGTGCCGGTTGGATGTTTATCTTCATATAGTTATTGAGGAACGTCTGGTCGTATGTATCGTCTTCACTGTAAAGTCCGAAGATTTTCAACAGGCTGTTTTGCCGCTTGATGGTGGTGACGCCTATTTGCGTGACTTCGGCAGGCAGCAAGCCTGTCGCTTTGCTCACCCGGTTCTGTACATTCACAGCGGCCATATCGGGGTCTGTCCCCTGTTTGAAATAAACGAGGATGGTGGCATCGCCGGTATTCGTCGCTTCGGAAGTCATATAGGTCATATTCTCTACGCCGTTTATGCTTTCTTCCAGCGGCACTATGACCGATTTCTGTAAGGTTTCCGCACTGGCTCCCGTATAAGAGGCGGATACCATGACGGTAGGAGGGGCAATGTCAGGATATTGTTCGACGGGCAAGGAAGAAAGCCCGATAAAGCCTACCAGCAGAATAGCGGTGGAAATCACTATCGAAAGGATGGGACGGTCTATAAATCGTTGTACATTCATAATTCACGGGTTTTAGTCGTTTGTTATTTCCGTTCCTTCTTTCATTGTGCCTACTCCTTCGGCAACTATCGTGTCGCCCTCTTCCAGTCCTTCGCTGACGATATAATTTTGTCCGTCGTCGACGGGAAAGATACTGATAAGCGTGGCAGTCGCCCGTCCGTGCACTACCTTATAGACGTACACTTTGTCTTGCACCTCGTATGTGGCGGTTTGCGGAATGACGATGCAGTCTTGCATTTCGTAAGGAAAGAGGAGCGTTCCGCTGCTTCCGCTCGGAATGATATGTTCTTTATTGGGAAAGGTGGCGCGCAGGCTGACCGCTCCTGTCGATGCTTCTACCATGCCGCTTACGGCATCTATCTTGCCTTTGTAGGCATATCGGCTGCCGTCGCTCAACAATAATTCTACCTGCGGCATCTGTCCGACAGCTTTTTCCAGTGAGCCGGATTGGCGGGCGAGGTTCAATATCTCCCGCTCCGTCATGGAGAAGTAGGCGTATATCTCCGAATTGTCCGATACGGACGTGATGGGAGTTTCGACAGACGGGCTGACCAATGCGCCTACCTTATAAGGTATCATGCCTATCTTCCCGTTTACGGGACTTTTCACGACTGTATAGGACAGGTCGTTCCGGGCGTTCTTCAATTCCGCTTCGGCAAGTGCGAGTTGGGCTTCATGGCTATGTAGCGTGTTGGCGGCAGTCTGTTTTTCAAGAAATGAAACGATGTCCTTGTGAAACAGGTTGGTTTTACTTTCCGATGCCAGACGGGCTGTAGCGACATTGGCTTCGGCAACTTTCACATTGGCTTCGGCTGTTTCGAGGGCTGCCTGGTAAGGTACCTGGTCGATGATGCATATCGGCTGCCCTTCGCGTACCGTCGCCCCTTCTTCCACGCAAAGTTCTGTAATGGTTCCTGATATTTGCGGGCGGATTTCCACATCTTGTTTGCCGCGCAGCGTGGCGGAATAACGGCTGTCGAGCCGTTTGGACGTGCGCATGATTTTCAAAGTCTCATACTTGGCGGAGGAGATTTTTTCTTCCGGTTCTGTTCCGCATGCGTTCAGGACAAGCAGTCCTAAACTGAACAGCGTTATCGCGCTGATACTAAATGGCGAGTTTTTTCTTTTCATCGTTCAACTGTCTTTTAATATGTTTCAGTGCAAAGGTCGGGACTTTCCTTTTGACCCGTTTGCCTTAAAAATTCATTGTTGTTTACTGATGAAGTCATGGATGAGATTGCCGGAAGGCTTGTTTCCCTTTCTCGGTGGAATATCCCATCAACATGGAATAGACTACAAACCGGGAAATGCCGTTCACCTTTTCTTTGGGATTGGCAACCCCGTTTTTTATATCTTCCAGGCGCATGCTCAGGAAGGTGGAAAACAGGAAGGTGTCAAAATCTTCGATACACAGTCCCATCGAAATGCATCCCAACAGCAGGTTATTAAAACGCACCCGTAACAGGGCGATGTATCTGTCCAACTCATGGTCGCACTCCGGAAACTGCCTCAAATCTCTGAAAAAGCAAGGATGGAAGGAAGTAAGGTAGCGGATGGAATGGGTATAGAGTTTGATTATGTGTTTCAATGGGGAGGTGAATTTCGACGCCAGGCGGTCGATGACTTCTTTTTCATTATCCATCTCGTATCTGATACAGGCCAGAAGAAAATCTTCCTTGCTGGAAAAGCGTTCATAAAGGGTCCGCTTGGAGATTTGCAGGCATGTTGCCACGTCGTCCATGCGGGTCGCTCTGATTCCCCGGTGCCGGAACAGGGTGACGGCTGTTTCGTAAATGTATTCTTCTTTCATTTTATCATGTATATTTAAAGTGTTATCTTATTGGTTGCCGTCCGCTCTCTCAGTAGAAGGGACGGTTGTATGCCGAAATGTGCTTTGAAACTGCGTGAAAAATGGGAAAAGCTCTCGAAACCGAGTTCTATCAGGAATACCGACGGTTTCAACTGTTTTTGTGTTATCAGCCGATAGGCTTCTTCCAGCCGCTTCGATAATAACCAGCGTCCGGGAGTTATTCCGAACTCACGCAGGAAATCCCTCCGGAAGGTGGAAAGGCTTCGTCCGGCAGCTTGCGCCAGTTGTTCCAGAGGAAGGTTTTCCCGGTAGTGGGTTTCCATGAAAGCCTTCAAGTTGGTTTTTTGTAAACGGTTCCTGTAATAAAACCAGCGGTGGAGTTCCGGGCAAATGCAAGTCAATACATTCAGGCATTCTTGTATTTTGATGCAGGTGAGTGGAATATTTGCCCGGAAATTATTGTTAATGCCGGCTGTAATGCCGGATATGAGACTCTGGAGCAGCAGGTGGTTCGGTATGGGAATGCAGTCCTGCCTTTCATCCGAAGGAGGAAAACAGGATATGAAATTGTGTAGTAAATAATCTGTTACCGCTTCTTCACTGATACGGATACATATGATTTGCATGTCCGTATCTGTATGGAACGTTATCGGTTCTCTGCGGGATATAATCCAGCCGCAGCCTTTTTCCAGAGGATGGGATGTTCCGCCTGCAAACATATTCCCTTTTCCGAGGCAGACATATGCAAACAGAAAGTCATTGCACCGGTATTGTGCCGGTTTCCCGGCAACGACCGATGTTTTATACATGACCGGATATTCCGGAACTGTCTTTTGCTTCATACTGTTTCCTCCTTGTCTTTTATGGCATTCGACAACGTGCCTGATGTCACGATGCAGGTACATATCCAGGCTCCGGCGCAGCACGCTACGATGATGATGCTTGTCGTATGGAGCATATTCCCCAAGCCGGTAAGCGGAGAAAGCGCTCCTCCGAACAGGAACATCAGGAAGCCCAACAAGGCTGAGGCATTGCCTGAGTTCCCGCGTTCCATGTCAAGCGCCAGCGTGGTGGAACTGGGTAATATCAATCCCAGGAAAAACAGGAAGGTAAAAAGCGCGCATTCTACGATGGCGGCCGGCGCATCGGTGACAAACAAGGCGGCTACCGCCAAACTGACAAGGCCAAAACCGATGACTCCCGTACGCATGGCCCGTGCCGCGTTGCTGAAACGCGAAACGGCAAGGCTTCCCAGCATGACAGCTATGGCATTCACTCCGAAGCAAAGGCTGTATGCTACGGGCGACAGCCCGTAATGGTTTTGGAATATGAAAGGAGAAGCCGCTATATAGGTGAACATTACTCCCATCGCAAAAGCCTGTACCAGTACATAACACATGAAACGGGTATTGCGAAGCACCGGTACGTAGTGTTGGAATGCAGAGAGTGCGCTGCCCGTCTCCCTCTGTTCTTTCGGCAGTGATTCTTTAAAGAACTGCAATATGAATATCAGTAGAATTCCGATAACCAACAGTATCCGGAAGATGCCTTTCCAGTCGGTTACTTGTAACAGAAAGCCGCCCAATACCGGTGCGCAAACGGGGGCAATTCCCTGTACGCTGCTCAGCAGGGAGAAGAAACGGGCCAATTCTTTGCCTTCGTAAAGGTCTGTAGCTATAGATTTGGAAATGACTACACCGCCTGCACCCGCTAATCCTTGTACCAGACGGAAAAATACGAACCAATAGATATCCGGTGCGTACAGACACCCTGATGTGGAAATGCAGAAAACGCCTAATGAGAGCAACAATAGAGGTTTCCTGCCATACCGGTCGCTCAAAGGCCCGATAATCAGTTGTCCTGCCGCTAATCCTACCATACTGAATGTCAGGCTCAGTTGCACCAGGGAGGCAGTCGTATGAAAATAACCGTTCAGAGCCGGAAGGGCAGGCAGGTAAAAGTCTGTGACGAAGGGACCGAATGCTGAGGTGACGCCAATCACCGCCAACAGGTAATTTTTTGAGTTTCTTACTTTTACATTCATTGTTTTTTCGTTTTTTGATTACGTTGCAAAGTTCCCCACTTTTGTCGGATAAGTTTCGTCCTAATCCAAGCTAAGATTGTTCAAATAGTGATAAACACGGGGCATTTTACAAACAATAATCTTATATTTGTTCCGTAATTTATTTTGTTTATGAACTATACGGATCAATTCGGCATCGTTCCGGTTACCGATGACATGGATTTGTTGTTTCCGGAGAATGATATGCGGCGTACCCGGATAGGCAGGGTTTGTTTCGTGCTCATACGGCAGGGGGGCGCACGGGTGGAAATAGACGGGAACGGCGTGTTGCTTCATGAAGGCTCGTTCGTATTCCTGTTGCCCAATGTGCTGCTTCATGGGCTGTCGCATACGGAAGATTTCCGGTTCGGGTATGTATTTTTCGATTTCGATTATTTGTCCGACTTTCCCCTGCTGCTGAAACCGGACATCTCCGACCGGGCAATCAACGCGCCCTGTCGGAACCTCGATGCGGAAACTTTCCATTTGATGGACAATTATTTCGATTTTATCGGCAAGCGTCACCGGAAAGGTGAAAACTGCCAGGCGGTCACGAAAGGACTGCTTTTCGCTCTTGTCATGGAGGTGAGCCGTTTTTATGCGGAGGGGAGTGCGGTGGTGGAAGTTTCCCGCCAGGATGAATTGGCGGACAGGTTCTTCCGTTTGCTGCATGTATATTATAAGGTGGAGCACAGCGCGGCATTCTATGCCGGCCGGCTCTGTGTGTCGGACAAACACCTGATGCGTACTGTCAAACGGAAAACCGGACGCACATTCCATTTCTGGCTTTCCGATTTCCTGATACGCGAAGCCAAATTGCAGCTCAAGACCACCGATAAGAGCATTACGGAGATTTCCGAAGAACTCCGTTTCCCGGACTCTTCTTTTTTCGCCCGTTTTTTCCGCAAGCATACGGGTGTCTCACCCTTACAGTTCAGAAAAGGTTGAGCGGGTTTTTCAGGCGGTTCGTGCAATCCGTTCCGGCGGAAGCCTTGAATTTCCAATCGGAGAAAGAGGTTGTCTCAAAGTGGAAAAGAATGAGACGGCCTCTGTAGGATAATCCGTTATTCCCCTTGTTTTAACGTATATTCTTTTGATAAGCGCATGTCTGCTGACGAAGCGCCTATGTGAAAGCGGAATGTTCTTGCAGGTAATTTCCATGTACCGGTAGTTTCATCGTATTGGTCGAGATAGGAAACGGGAATGCTGACGGTGATGTTTTCCGTTTGTCCGGGCGGAAGTTCCCGTGTTTTGGCAAAACCTTTCAGTTCTTTCCGCGGGCGGTTGTCTTTCATGCCTGGGATACTTGTGTAGACTTGTACGGTTTCTTTTCCTTTCATGTTGCCTGTATTGGTTATCCGGCAGGAAATAAGGACGGAATCTTCTTTTTGGCTTATCGTTAAATTGTCATAATCGAAAGTGGTGTAGGACAGGCCGTAGCCGAAGGGGTAAGATACCGGTTTCCGGTAGGTGTCATAGTAGCGGTAACCGACGAATAGGCCTTCTTTATAACGGACCGTATCCTGATTGGCATCGCTTCCTTTTACCGGGAAGCCGGAGGCGGACGGAACGTCTTCGTATTTTATCGGCCACGTCATCGGAAGTTTGCCCGATGGCGTGACTTTTCCCGTTAGAATATCGCAGATGGCATTGCCGCCTTCCTGTCCCGCCAGCCATGAGACGAGTATGGCGTCCGGCTGTTCTTTCCAGGAAGCAGTTTCTATGACTCCGCAAACGTTGAGTATGACTATGACTTTTTTCTTTTGTTCATGAAAAGCCTGACAGACTTTGTTTATCAGTTCTTGTTCTGTGCCGGTCAGCAGGAAATCATCTTTTATGTCGCGGTCAATTCCTTCGCCGGAAAGGCGTCCTAAGGTGATGATGGCTATGTCTTGCGATTGCGCCAGCCGTTGGATGGTGGAATTATGTATTTGCATTTCATTCACTCTCGGTATCGTTTTTTCCATTTCATAAGCAGGCAATTTGGCTGATTCCTGCTTTATATACTGCCTATACATTTCTTCAAGCTCGGCGTTTATCTTCAACCCGGCGTTTTCCAGGCCTTTTGCCAGTGATACGGTATAGGCGCTGTTCACGTCTCCGCTGCCTTTTCCTCCGGGAATAAGGTCGTATGACGAAATTCCGAAGACGGCTACTTTACAGCTACTTGTAACGTCCAGAGGCAGTGTGTTGCCTTCATTCTTTAAAAGCACCATCCCTTCCGAAGCTGCGGAACGGCTGACGGGGGCGTGGGCTTTCAAATCCGGCCGGTTGGTATAAGTCTGTTTTTGGAAGCGCGGGGTTTTAGTAATCAATTTCAATACGCGCTTTACATTTCTATCGATAACGGAGGCCGGTAATTTGCCGGATGTTACGGCATCGTTTATGCCGCATTGCTGTTTTTTCAATCCGGGCATTAGCAAATCGTTTCCTGCATACATTTGTTTAACGGGATTCGTCCCGCCGAACCAGTCGGACATGACTATTCCCCGGAATCCCCATTTCTTGTGTAACAACGTATCGAGCAATGCCGGGCTTTCCGATGTGTATGTTCCGTTCAGCCTGTTGTAAGAGCTCATCACTGTCCAGGGTTTGGCTTCGCGGACGGCTATCTCGAATGGTTTCAGGTAAAGTTCGTGAAGTGCGGCGGGGGATACCTGTGCATTATATTCCCTGCGGTTGGTTTCCTGATTGTTCAAGGCGAAGTGTTTGAGGGAGGTTCCTACTTTGTTTTGCTGGATACCGGTAATCATGGCTGCCGCCGATTTTCCCGATAATACGGGGTCTTCCGAAAAATACTCGAAATTACGGCCGCACAGCGGGTTTCTCATAATGTTTGTGGCAGGGGTAAGCAAGATATCCACTCCGTATTCACGGGCTTCGTTTCCCATAGTGCGTCCGACGGATTTTATCAGTTTGGTGTTCCAGGTGGACGCCAGCGAAGTGGCAATGGGAAATTGTGTACAATAGAACGTACTGTCAGTTCCTTTACGGAAAGGTGAGATTCGCAATCCTGCCGGTCCGTCGGCAAGTACAATCGAAGGGATTCCCAAACGTGGTACGGCATGGGTTATTCCGGCCGCTCCCGGCACTATTTTCTGCGTGTTGCCTATGACTGCCGGCGGTATGCTGTCTGCTGTTTTCGGCATGTCGTCATCGCCCGAACCGACCAACAGGCTGATTTTCTCGCTCAATGTCATTGCGGAAACTGTTTTTTCTATTGAATCCTTGCTCAATTGCGGCAAATCTTGTGCCATCGTACCTTTCATTAAACCGAAGGAACATGTAGCCATGAGAATCATTTTCTTCATACGAATTCTTTTTAATAAATTGTTATTGTGAATTACACGGCAAAGTTCCGTCAATTGGGGAAAAAAGATTAGTCTGGAAAGTTCAAACCTGTTTGCCTGAGAAAGTCAGATTCGGAAAAGGTGTTTTTGGGTGTTGCCTGGCGGGAATTGTTTGTTTGGCTTCGGTTTTTAACCGGTCCCGTTCTTTTTCCGGTGTTCCGGATATCCGGAAGGGGAGTCTTGAAAAAGAACTGCACGGATGCTGTCCTGTGTGCAGGCATTATCCGTGCAGTGTTGAGGTTATATGAGTATCATTCGGGAACGTATATTATTTCCCCGTTGTCCAGTTCATAAGCGATACCGACTTTTTTACCGCGTTTTCCCTCTTTCTTGTCCTGGTTTTCCGAGGGAGTGTACCGGTTGATTTTCTCTCCTTCTTTGGTGATGATTTCCATGTTTTCCTTACCCGGATTTTTTACCATGGTGAAATCTTCCTGGGAGAATACTTCCGTCATATTGTACCGGCTGACAAGAGCAACCATTAAGGCTACTGCAAAGACCATTGCGACGTCGAACAAATTGGATACTACGCTGATTGGGTCGGCGTCTTCTTCTTTTCGTAACAGGTTATGTTTCATTTTGCAGCCGGTTTAGTAGTTGTACGGTTTTCATTCAGAAGTTCGGAAATGAATTCCAGGTTAGTCATATCTTGCAGGTACCAGCGTTGCTTTACCTGTTGTGTCAGGAAACCTACGGCTCCCGCTACCAGCCCGACCACGGTGGTCGCAAAAGCTATTTGCATGTTGTAAGCCATGGAAGCGATGTCACCGCTTGCCAGTCCTGCCAGGGCGGGTCCCATCGGAATCAATGTTCCCATTAGCCCCAGGATAGGGCCCAGTTTAGTCAGTGTCTTGGAGATGGCGAGGTCTTTGTCCGCCGCAATTTCGAAATTAGCCAGCAGGCGCTGTACTTGTGCGGGGGTGTCGCGGGCATCCAATACTTGATGCATATACAGGATGACGAGCGATTTTGATTTTTCCGGCAATTTTGATTTCAGTTCTCCTACTGTTTCAGAGGTCAGTTTTCCCAATTCGTTACGGAGCAAGGCTTCGGTTTTGCGGATGGTCATGTATTGTCCGTAAAAACTGCCGGCAAGCAGCAATGCCCGGCAAAAGAGAATGATTAATAATACGATGACAGGAACGAGTAATCCTGTTGAAATCCAGTATAAAATATCCGATATGAAATTCATGTTGTTTATTATTTAATAGGTAATTGAATTATTTCTTATTGTTTTACGTTTTTCCGTTTGTTTCTGTTCCGGAAGTTCCACCAGGCAAGGCCGATGATTCCTCCTGCCAAAGCGATAGCCAGGACTCCTGCCAATGCTTTCCAGTCTATTTCACTGACACCGGCGGCCGAGGTCCTTCCGTTGACGGTGGCTACAATCCCCAGGATGGCTACCAGTGCATTTGTCAGGAAAAACAGTTCGAGGCGCAGTTCCTTTTCCGGCAGTAGATAGAGCAACAGGTATCTGCCGGCGGGAACGGCTGCCAGGATGAAAGCGGCATAGCTCCAGGCTATGGTCTGGAAGGAACTGCCCGGGAAAGCAAAAATAAGGTACACCAGGCCGCTGAATAGGACCGGGAAAATCAATAAGCCCGGAAACCAGCGGAGGAAACGGTACATTACAATCGTACGCGGTTTGACCGGATAATCGTTCGCCACATGAACGGCTAACATGGCATAGGCCATCTGCACGCAGACTTCCACGCTAAGCAGTACGGCAGTGTCCAACATTAGGGGTTGGTTGCTAAGCCAGTTCGCTATCTGGGTCTTGGATTGTTCGATGGCATAAGGCCACATGAATCCGGCAAACACGGCGCAGATAACAGCGATAATGCATACCGCCGTTAGTTTCCAAAATGTTTGCTTCAACAGGAAGTTGAATGCCGTCAGAAGCATAAGTACAAGAACAACTGTATCCATTTTCTTTATAGTTACAAATTACGGGTTATAAATTGCAGGCTCCTGTCTTATAGTTGGTTGCTTTTGCGACGTTTGCGTACGAAGACTATCAAGGCCAGTATGGCAATGGCTACGGCGATACCGACTGCTACATTGCTTAGCGTGTTGGTTTGCTCTTCGGCGGCCTGGTTCATTTCTTCTTTTTTCATAACCACTCCTTTGTCGTTGCCGCTTGTTTTCGCTTCACGGATTCTGGAGATATTCTCTTTGTATTGCGCGGCTGTCTTTGCATCTGTTTTGGAACTGATGTAATCGCGTAATTTGGCATTGTCACACACAAAACCGGAACAGGAGGGACGATAGGTGTTGACTATCTCCGTGTGTAGCTTGCTCAGCTCGGCCACTTGTTCCTCACTTGCTTTCCATAATCCTTTACGGGCGCTTTCGAGCATGACGGCCGTCATTTCTTCTAGTGCGGCGGGATTCTGTTGCTCGAAATATTTCTTTACTCCCAGATTGAATCCGTCTTTTACATATACATTGTAAATGTTATCCCAAAGCTCTTTATCGATGGCGGCGGGTTTCATCACGTTCCATCCGTAAGTGTTGGTGATAACTTCGGCGAATTCGCCTGCTGAAGAAGCTCCTCCTTTCATTTTCTCTTTGATATAGGCAGGATTCAGGATGGTGGTACGGCTCTCTACGCCGACAGCTTCTTTGAGTTCTTGCATCTTCATGTTGTTACGGTTGCGGTAGTCGCTGAGGTAGGCATCCGGGTCTTTGCCGGTTACGTTGCGTACGGCAAGGTTCATGCCTCCCATGAATTCATATACATGGTCCAGGCTTAAAGCCCCCCATGTATTGCTTTGACGCGGTTGTACCACTACGTCCGTACGTGTCAGCGCGGCTTCGAAAGCGAATTTCTGGAATGTCTCCCAGTTTTTCTCACTGCCGTAGTAGGCTCCCATATTATTGAGATAGGTATCGGCAATCTCCGATTCGTTTTCCCACCGGTCGCCGGATTCCACCATTTCCTGGATGCCGGTGCCGTACATGCCGTTAATTCCGCCGAATACACGGAAAGCCGAGATTTCCCTGGCGTCTTTCGGGCTCAGGCCTTTTTCTGTCAAGACCCGTTCGGTTTCAATGATGCTTGCCGCCACTTGATTCTCGTATGTGTCGTTTTTCGCACCGGCGGCCATTTCCACCGCACGATTAATCAGGAACAGGCGGGAAGCTGCAATATCGCGGAGCTGGCCGGAGGTTTGGACTACCACGTCGATGCGCGGGCGGCCCAGTTCTTCCGAAGGAATCAGTTTCAAATCGCTGACACGGCCGAAAGCGTCTCTGACAGGTTCCACACCGAGCATATAAAGTACTTGTGCAATCGTTGCCCCTCCCGTTTCGATAAACTCGGACGACCAGAGGGTATAGCTGACCTTACGTGGTATGGAGTCGTTATGGCGTTGCTTGTAGGTTTCAATGGTCTGTTTGGCTAAGGCAATGCCTTTTTCCCATGCGGATTCGGTCGGGGTGGCTTCGGCATTGATGGCGTACATGTTACGTCCTGTCGGCAATGCATTGGGATTGGCTATGGGGTCGCCTCCCGGAGTAGGGGCGGTGTAGCCGCCTTTCAATGCATTCATCAGGCTGCCCAGTTCTTTTTCGGGACTTGTAAGAAGTGCATTTTTATAGTTTCCTACATTCTTGACGGTACGTTCCACTTCTGTCACTGCCAAGGCAAATTCTATTTCTGCTTTGCTATATTCTTTGGCGTTTTTTCCCATAGCGGCCATCATGCCTTTCATACCCTGCATTCCTTGCGGTTTCTCCGGTTTTCCGTTCTTCTCCGTTTTATCGGCGATGTTTGGAGATTCCGCCTTTCCCTTATTCGCTTTCATGGCGGTTTCCATCTTCTTTATGGCTTCCGGAGTCGCTCCCATTGTTTTGGCTATCTCCATTGCTTTTTCCCTGTCCATGCCGGCTCCCATTTTTCTCATGGCTTCTTTCATGCTTTCAGGTATTTTCCCGTGAGGAGACTTTTCACTTTGCGCGGGATGTGCTCCTGTTGTTTTTTCCTTGTCAGCCTTGTCTTGTTTTGCTGCCGCCGCCATCATCATAGCCAGCATTCCTTTCGGAGCGTTTCGGTCCGCTTCTATTTGCCGCGCTTTTGCAAGTTCCTGCGGAGTGATTCCGGCGGTGCGGCAAATCAGTTCGTCGGTTGCCTGGGCGGGGTTGGCTATCAGCTTTTCTACTAATTGGCGTGCGGGATTCAGGTATCGCTGCGTGAACAGGCTGCGGTGTTTGCTGACGGCATCGGTCGCCTTGCCCCGTTGTTTGTCAAGGGCCAGGAGGCTGTATGCAATGGGTTCTGTCGCCATGGCATAAACTGAGGAAGTGATTCTTTCCGGTTCGTACGGAACTCCCATCGTATAGAGTTGGCCGGTGATTTTTTCCGTAGCCAGTTCTTCCGCAAAGTTCTCGATACGGGCAATTTCATCTTCCGTATAGGGTTGGTTGGCAATGCTGTCTAGGCCCAAATCCCGGTGGATTCCCATTTCTACGGTCAATGTCTTGACGGCTAATGATTCTTGGGTTTTGTCGTTTTTGGCGGAATTATTGTAAATCTTGATTTTTTCCATCAATTCACGGTAGATGCCGCGCACACTGCTTTCAAGGAAAGGAGGGGTGAGGTATGATTGCAATGTTGCATAAGAACGGCGTTTAGCCATCATTCCTTCGCCTACATTCCCGATAGAGTAAATATAGAAGTGAGGAACAGCCCCGACTAAACGGTCAGGCCAATCGTTGCTGCATAAGGCAACCTGTTTTTTAGGAGTGAACTCCAGGCTGCCGTGTGTTCCGAAATGGATTAATGCGTCGGCTTTAAAACCGTGTTGCATCCACAGGTAAGAGGCGATGTAGGTGTGGGGAGGAGCGGCATTCGTTCCGTGGACTACCTGGAAAGAGTTGTCTCCGCTTCCGGCGGCATTTTGCGGCATCAGCACGACATTGCCGAATTGCAGCCGGGCTACTCCCAAACGTCCGTCGGAAGTTACCATATAGTTTCCGGGAAACTCGCCGTTGGCAGCGACGACTTCCGCATATTTTTCGGGACGGAGGGATTCTTTTACCCAACTTTCATATTGTTCTTTAGTGATTAGTTCCGGATTTCCGTTTTTCATGAATTCGTCGAAAGCTCCTTCGGCATACGGATTGAATACCGAACCTTGCGCTTGTATCATTCGGGTCAGTTCTTCCGCACTGGCGGGAAGGCCGGATACATTGTATCCTTCCTGTTTCATGCGGAGCAGGAGGTTGTAGAGCGAGGGCACTACTTCCATTCCGGCAGCGGTCAAGGCATTTTGTCCCGGACCTTTGTAATAAAAGATAGCTACCTTTTTGTCTTTATTGGGTTTTGTTTCCAGGTTCAGATAGTTGTTGATTGTGGAAACGAAAGTTTTTAAGCGTTCGGGGATTGCGTAGGAGTGTCTCAGCCCTTCTTTGTCCTCATACTGGGCAAAGAGTGCGAAAGGCCGGATAGCGCCGTCTATTTCCGGTGTTACAATGCTTTGTGACATGAAACCGCCGGACATTCCCAACGGGTCTTTTTCCCATTCGTCCACGAGGCTGTTGATGGTAAGAGGGGCGAAAAGCAAGATGTTTTCCGCTTTCAGATATTCTACCATCTTGTCGCCCATACGCCCGTGCGCCATATTGATGATGGCATCGGGCCGTATTTCGTTAATGAACGACATGAATCTTGTCATTGACTGGACCGGATAAACGTTATAGCCTTCTTTTTCGAGTGCTTCGA
Source organism: uncultured Bacteroides sp. (assembly GCF_958445495.1). GTDB lineage: Bacteria > Bacteroidota > Bacteroidia > Bacteroidales > Bacteroidaceae > Bacteroides. Next base: position 62,636 of record NZ_CAUCSQ010000022.1, read on the forward strand.
TGAGCCCGGTGGCATCTGCCATTTGTCCGGTAATCATGATTTTCCGCGCTCCTTCTTTATAAAGGTTGTTTTTCTTCATGAATGCCTCATAGTCGGTGACGGTAAGGAATTCATGTTCGTCGTCCGGATTATCGGTTCCTGCGTGATACAGCATATCGCTCGGCCTTTCTATCGGTTCTTCTATTTCCGGTACGGATGACACTTTCCCGTCAATGAACTTGCGGATGTAGTTCAACATGTTCCGGTAGTTGGCTTTTCCTCCGTTGCTCAGATAACCGCGTATCAGGTTTTCTTGAACGCTGTCGAGGTTACAGATATTATTGGCGGGATTGGTAGCCATGGAAGTATATACCGGAATTCCCTTATCGGCAGCCTGCTGTATTTGCTGACGTTGTTCTTCGATAATCCGCAATCCCATGCCGTTGATAAACACCATGTCGTAACCGGTCAGGCGGTCAAGAGCGTCGAGAGATACTTCACTCAGTTTGACGGATGAATTATCGTTGGCTTTCGATATGCTTCCCTGTTGTATGGTCTGGAAGTTGACGAAAGCAATCCTTGTGGCGCTGAACCAGGTGTTCCATACGGATATCCCTATCAGCGCTGCTGCAACGATGCATACCCCTAAGATGATTTTACTTTTCTTTTTCATTTCTCTTATTTTTAGCTTTGTATGTAGTTCGGTAATTTTTTATAGTTTGAATAAGTCTGCTAAATTGATGGATACGGTACCGATAAAGCCGATTCCCTGTTCAGGTATCTGGATACCGGCATCTGCCGATTTGTCTTTGTAGTTGAACAGGTTGTCTATGCCCAGGCTCACAGAGATTCCGCGCGGGAAGCGCGCACTTGTGTTCAGGGTACAGATAGTACGGGCATCGTAGTTATATTCGGTAATCGTATGTTCTGTTGCGTCATACTGGTTGGTGTGCAGTTTGGAACTCCATTGGCCGTATAGTGCGACGGATGTGTCTACTTTTCCGAATTTATGCTGGAAAGAGGCGTTGAATGTCACGCTATGCGGGCGTGTGAGTGATAAGTTGTAGCCTTGGTACTCTTCTTTTTCATGTACGTATGCATAAGAACCTTGTAACATCAATCCGCAATCCGTTCTTATACGTGCGATGGCTTCCATGCTCACACTCTCGGAATTGTCGGAATTCATGTATTTCATGTCCGGCATCCTTTTCCCGTCTTCAATGTATTCCAGAGTGCCCAATATGATTTTGTTTTTGAATTTGTTGTAATAACCGGATAGTGAAGCGTAGAATATGCCTTTGTTCACTTCTCCGGATAGTGAAAACTGGTAACTGTTTTCTGCTTTCAGGTTTTCGTCTCCGTGAATGGTAAACATTCCCAGTCCTCCCATATCGTATTCTTCGTACAATTCTTTTAGGGTGGGGGTGCGGTATCCTTGTGCATAACCTGCGCGTAACGTGAGCAGTTCTACGGGTTTGTACATTGCGGATATCTTCGGAGTTACGCGGAGATGGTATTTTGAATGGTAGTCTGTGCGTACCCCTGCGATTACATTGATTTTATCCGATACTTTCCAGTCTTCCTGCAGGTAGATGACGTAAGACTGCTGGTTGTAGTTCGTGCTGTCTTTGAACATATAATGTTTCAGATATTCAAAATTCGCCTCTACTCCTGCGGTAAACGTATGCCGGTCGTTGAAGTTTCCGGTATAGTTCAAACGTGCGGTCTGTACGAAGTTCTCATAGTTTTTCTTGCTGTATCCCGCTAAAAAGTAGTCTATGTCTTTTCTGTAATTGTCGAACACATAGGAAAAGTCGAGCCTGTGGTCGGCATTGAAAAGATAGTTTAATCTTGCACTTATCGTGTAGTTGGAGAAAATATCGTTTGTTTTGGCATTGGCGGTAGCGTTATCGCGTTTATTGCGGTAGTATGTACCTTTTATTTCTCCTTTGAGCTGGTCAGTGAAGGCATAACCGAATTTTTGGGAAGCGTCCCAGATTTGGTATCCGCGGATGGTGGAGCTGTATGAACTGACGTCTTTGCTCGTTGAACCGTCCGGGTTGATAATCGTTCTTTCGGTTTCGCTGTCATCTGAAATGGTATAGGTGTCTTTTCTTCTATGGGAAATCGTGGTGAAAGAGGAGAAACGGCTTTGCTTGGTTCCGCCGGAAACTGTATATTTCTGTCCGCTGTTATTGCCGTAGCGGGCGTTTATGTTGCCGGAAAAAGGCCTGTTTGCGCTTTTGGTGATGATATTAATCACGGCTCCCAGGGCATTTGATGCGTAAAGGGTCGATTGGGCGCCTTTCACTACTTCGATGCGTTCGATGTCGTCTATGTTGAAACGGCTGAAGTCGGGGTTGTGGTCGGAGCCTTCACCGCTGATACGTTCGCCGTCGACCAGGAATAACAGGTATTCGCCGCTCATTCCCTGGTAGGTGATTTCCGGCAGTTTGCTCATGGAGTTGTAACTGAATTGGATGCCGGGCAGTTCATACTGCAAGAGGGTTTCTATATCCATCGGGTTGAGCGCCTGGATTTCTTTCTGTCCGATGACCCTGGTTAGTACGGGAACGTCTTTTAAGGGCTTTTCCGTCCGTGTTCCGGTCACTACTACTTCCTCCAATGAGCTTTGGGTAGGTTGCAGGCGTATTACGATGCGGTTGGAGGAGTCTTGGGGGGTGATTTTATATTCAGCGGGAGTGTACCCGATATAACTGGCTCTTAATACGGGAAATTCCTTGTCTCTGGTGACTAAATTGAATTCTCCTTGCGTGTTGGTTCCGGCACCGATAGTGGTGCCTACCACTACTACGGAAGCTCCCGGCAGGGGAAGTCCGTTTTCGTCCACTACGATTCCTTTGATGTGGCGCGCACTTAAGTCCTCATTGTCATTTTCGTGGAAACGTCCTGTCTCCGCTGTTAAATACAGTGTAGACAGGACGCATAACAACGTCGTGAATATTCTTTTCATGATTTTTTATTTGACGGGGTATTCGTAGTTAAAGGTTACATGTCCTTTCACATTGTCTGCATTGGCATAGTCTGTAAATTGGAGTTTGGCATATGTGCCGTCCTTACATTTTAAGATGAATACTTTGTTTGTCGTAGTCAGTGTGCCGGACATTGCATCTCCTTCCGTCCATGCCATTTGAGTGTTGACATGAGTTTTTATGTAGTCTTTGTCTTGTGGAGGCATGTTGAAGTTTATAAGGACTTTCTGGTCGTTCTCGTCGGCTACATAACCGCTTGTAGGTATGGAAGTGACTTGGCTCATATCTGTCATTTCCGTTTGGACTACGGAACCGCCGTTCGTTTTTACTTCCGTATAACGGTGTATGGCAATCTGCCAGTCGATAGTCACTTTGGATTCGTCGTCTTCTCCTTCCATTGTGACAGCCTGGGAATTGCCGTCTTTTAAGTTTACATATATCCACTGGTCGTAGGCTGTAGCATTTACCGTCATCGTTTTGAAGTTGGTTTCATTGTTGTTGTCGTCATCGTCATTGCTACATGCGGTAAAAACTGTTGAAAGCGATAGTGCCATGACGGCGACTATCCAAAAGTTTAATATTTTCATTTTAATAGATAATGATTAGATAATTAATTGAATTTTCAGCCGCAAAGGTACTTGGATATGCAAAGGACGACAATACCTAAAAAAAATGAAAAAGGATAGGCGAGGTAATGATATATAGGTACAGTAAATGAATGTGTATGTTTTTCAATGATTATTATTTGCTAATTTTATTATTAAAATATAAAAATGGAAAGAAGCGGAAAACTGTTGTCAGAAGGCGGTACATCGGTGCGGATTAATTTTATAAAGACAATATTATTTACTATATATCCATGCGCTTGGCTTGTCAGGTATATTTTCTTTTTAAAAAGTAGCCATAAATAACGTGAGTTCGACGAATTGTAAGTACTTGAAAATTTGGTGATTAGCGAAAA
>NZ_CAUCSQ010000023.1 GCF_958445495.1 uncultured Bacteroides sp.
TTCACGAACGATTGACACACAGCTTGCATTGTTCTGAATTCATCGAACTCACGTGTTGATTATTTAATCGGGCTGCAAAGTTAGCCTCGCATATTATATCATTAAAGTACATAATGCCGATAAAAACAGTACTTTTAAAAACAAACCGGCTATAGATTAAGATAAAACCGTATTTTTGCCTGTAAAAAAGAAACATGAAACAATTAGACCCTTATTTTGAAAGCAAGAACGAGAAGTTTTCAATGGGCTGGACTGACATGCGGGAGGTTCTCGGCCGGATATTGAATCCGGGATGTAACACGCTGCTGATTTGCCGTTCGGGACGTGCTACTTTGTTATTGAACGGGAAAAGGCATTTGTTTAGACGGAATGATATCCTCAATATCTATGCGGACGGGTACATGAGCCCGGTATTTATCCGCACATCAGAAGACTTCTCCACCTTCTGTTGCATGATGTCCGGAGAATTTGCCAAAGAGGTTTCCTACAACGTGTCTTCTCCCTTCTGGGACCTCCTTACAGCCTATCCTTTGTTACGTCCTGACCGGAAACAGGCGGAAGGTATCGAGTTGTGGCTGAAACAGATGGAGTGGTTGGAATGTAATATAGCAAAAGACAGGCTGTATCCGTTTGTCAGAGATTATATTTATTACCTCTACCAGGTGATTGACATAGAGGCTCAAAAGAAATCGGAAGAAATAGTACTGCCCAAAATGAACCGGGCGGAAGAAATCTTCCGCGAGTTCGGCATTTTGCTTGACAAGTATATTTGTCGCGAACACAATGTGGCTTTCTATGCCGGAAAATTATGTATTACACCTTATTACTTGTCCAAAGTAACGAATGAGATTATGAATGAAAGTCCAAAATCGTTGATTGACGGACAAGTAATCATGACAATAAAGGTATTACTTGGAACAACGAATCTGCCCGTCAAGGCTATTGCAGAGCAAATGAATTTTGAGGATGCTTCTTACTTGTGCCGGTATTTCAAGCGTCATGTGGGCATGTCTTTGTCTGACTACAGGAAGAAAAACAGGTATTGATAAAAAACAGTTTCTCTTTTTGCTGCATGTATGGTAGTGTGGGGCAGGAAGACGGTCATGTATTATGGTATTCTTTAGGAAAGTCCTGCAGAAAATCAACAAGAAGTGGTATCCGTACTCTGCCACTGTGGGAAACCTCGTGACAATAGACGAAGTGGCTGCACATCCGGCACTCGTCTATTATAATTTATTTGATTCCTGAAAACGTGTCGTTCTGTTCCGGCTGCAAATTTAAGGGATAATCCGGTCTCTTATGTAACTTTAATTGCTGATTATATAACCTTAGTTACTGGTTTCCCGCTTGCCCATTCCCGTCCTCATAATAAAATCTGTAATTGAGGTCATAATCAGGATGCAATATCCGTAATTTATCTACAAACGGGGAAGATGGAAATTCCGAATTTTGCAATATCCCAAGAAGGATGCAGGTAATAATAAATTTAATAGAAACTATGAAACGACTTTGGCCCTTATCATTTTTACTGTTGGCAGTATTATTCTGCCCGTCGTGCAACGGTGACGAACCCGATAATCTTCAGCCTCCATCGGAACAGCCTGAACCTCCGGGCGACGAGAACAACAATCCCGGCTCCTCCGACCCGGCTCCGGGAGAAAACGGGAAATTCCTCGTATTGTTCGCTTCGCGTAGCGGCAATACGGAACGCATGGCACAGGTCATCGGGTCGGCACTCGATTGTAATCTGCTGGAAGTAGAGCCGTCAGACCCTTACGAGGGCGACTATAATGCCATGCTTGACCGTGCGCAGGCAGAGTTCGAGATGATTGCCGAAGGAAGTTTTCCTGCCATAAAGACATTTGTCGGGGATTTTTCAATGTATGACATTGTGTTTATCGGTTTCCCTGTATGGTACAACCATATTGCTACGCCGATACAGACTTTCCTGCACGAACATGCCGGCAAGCTGGCGGGTAAACGGATTGCCCTTTTTGCAACAAGCGGCGGCAGCGGCATCACCAGTTCGGTGAACGATGCCCGTACCCTCTGCCCCGATGCGGAATTTACAGAGCCGTTGTTGCTGACATCCTCCGGCAGCAGTCAGACGGTCACCCGTGTCACACAGTGGCTTGAACAGTTGGGAGCTACCCGGGAAGACAATCCGAACACCCCCGACGATGACACAGGCGACCTGAAGATAAGGATTTCGGTTGGCGGGCAGGCGATTACCGCTACAATGGAAGACAACGCGGCTGCACGCGACCTAATTTCACGACTTCCGCTGGAAGTGACACTGAGCGATTATAATCGGACGGAAAAGATTTTCTATCCCGATCCGAAGTTGAATATCGAAGGAGTGGAACACGGTTGTGCTCCTGTGGCCGGCGATATTACGATTTATGCCCCGTGGGGGAATGTTGCCATATTCTATAAGGATTGGCCGCAATCGGATGCTCTTATAAAAATCGGACATATAGATGGAGACGGTATCAGCGTACTGAGTGCATATAATGGTGATGTGGCCGTAAGAATGGAAAAGCACTGATAACTAAATACAGGAGGCAATGAAAATCAGACTATCAATAATGTTGCTGTTCGTCAGCTTGGCTTATATGGCACAAGCCTGTGCCATCAGCAATATCCCTGCACGGAACAATGAGAATCATAAATCAAAAACAGATAATAAAATGGAAACAAAACAATTTTACATCCATGTGAACGGGCATACGCTTACGGTAGATCTTAAAGAGAACTCTTCCGTACAGGCCGTTGTCAGTGAACTGAAGGCCGGCGATATTATAGTCCCGATGAAAGATTATGCCGACTTTGAGAAGTTCGGCGAATTGCCTCGCTCTTTTCCTCGCAATGATGAACAGATTATTACCGAATCCGGGGATGTCATTCTTTCTGAGGGCAATCTGCTGGTTATCTATTACGACCGCAATTCATGGAGTTTTACCCGCTTGGGCAAAATACGCGGTCTCTCACAGTCGGAGTTGAAAAAGATTCTCGGTCCGGGAAATGTCTCTGTTACAGTGTCGCTTAATCCGGATACAGTCTTTAAAGTTGGTAGGCCGTAAAGCTGTGGTTTCAAAATAATCACAGTTTATTCCTATACTCCGATGGTGGTACGCCTATCCGCTTCTGCACGTAACGACTGAAATAGGAGACAGACGAAAAGTTCATCCGTTCGGCAATCGTTGTCAGCGACAGTTCTTTTTGGCGAAGCAGGCGGGTGATTTCATGGATGGTGAAGCGGTCTATCCAGTAAGTAGCCGGACGACCGCTCACTTTCCGGCATATTTCCGACAGGTAGTGCGGGGTGATGTAGAGGCGGGAGGCGTAAAAATCAAGTTCCCTGTTCCGCACGTATTCGCCGTTGTATAGCAATCCGATGAAATCCCGCAGCAGCGAGGCGGTATGCTCCGGCAGTGGCGACACGTCCCGGCTGCGGGCATGGATGTCATAAAGGTCGAGGATGTGAGCTGTCAACAGGCTGCCTACTAATTCTTCACGAAACAGATGTTCTTTTTCTTCCATGCGCATGCGGAGGTATCGCAGGGCGGCTTCGCATATCTTGAAATCACGGGCAGAGAGTTTCATCACAGGATTTTGCAGGAGTGACAGATGCCCGATGATACCGTAATTACTGCGAATGGCAATAGAGGCGACGAATGTTTCCGAGAGGCCCATCAACATACCTCGGAAATCATCGGATACGGAGAATCCGGAACCTAGTTCTGCATTGGGCAGGATGACATAGTCGCCCGCCGCGATGTTGTAGCGTGTACCTTGAAAGGTAAATCCCATATTGCCGTCGAGACAAAGGATATGCACTGTCTGCCCCGCGTAGCGCAAAGCATTGAAATCCTGCAAGGTGTCGGCAAAGATAATCCCGTCGAAATCCGTATGTCCCATAACTGTCTTTCTTTTGTTGCAAAAATAACTGAAAACCACGAATAGTGAAAAATCCTCCTCGATTTTTGTAACAATGGAATAATAAGTACGTGGTAATTTTGCAACGGAAAATCAAATCAAGAAGAACTGTTACGTCATGTATTTATCGTCAACGTCAAAGAAGGGATTTCCGATGACACGGTAGAGATGAAAATGGCAGAAATGCGTGTGCTTCACAGCCGGATGCATACTGACGTAGCCGAAAGAGCTGGAAAGGCTTTCGACATGCAGAATGCCGATATTGCCCGGATAGAGTATTAACCCTTAAAACAAAAGATTATGCAAACTGTAAAACTGAACAACGGCATCGAAATGCCGGTATTGGGATATGGAGTGTTTCAGGTATCACCCGAAGAATGTGAGCGTTGCGTGCTCGATGCTGTTAACGTAGGTTACCGGCTGATAGATACGGCTCAGGCATACTACAATGAGGAGGGGGTGGGCAATGCCATTACCAAATGTAGTGTTCCCCGCAATGAACTCTTCCTTACGACGAAAGTCTGGGTCACCAACGCGGGCGAGGAAAAGGCTGCCCGAAGCATCGACGAATCGCTCCGCAAGCTGCGTACTGACTATATCGACCTGTTGCTCATTCACCAGCCTTTCAGCGACTATCCGGGCACATGGCGGGCGATGGAAAAAGCAGTACGGGACGGAAAGGTGCGCGCCATCGGCCTCTCGAACTTCTATCCCGACCGTTTTGTGGATATGGCCGAATATGCTGAAATCAAGCCTGCCGTAAACCAACTGAAAACGAACATATTCAGCCAGCAGTGGGATGCGGAAGCGGAAATGAAGCCTTACGGAACCCGTATCATGGCTTGGGGACCGCTGGCACAGGGCGATTCCGACCTCTTATCTGATTCCGTATTGATTGCCTTGGCCGAACGATACCATAAGACGGTACAGCAGATTGCCTTGCGTTACTTGGTGCAACGGGGTATCATCGCCATTCCGAAGAGTACGCATGTCGAGCGTATGAAACAGAATCTGGATGTATTCGACTTCTCGCTTACATTGGATGATATGGAAAGCATTCGTCCGCTTGACAAACCCGCCGATTTTCGCTGGTCTCACCGTGACCCGGAGTTAGTGAAATTCTTGCTGAATTACGATAAACAGTTTAATCCGAATAATAAACAATGAAATATGGAATGAACGGGCGATGTGGCTCATGTCATTGCCGCAAAGCTGATAGAACTCGGACATGAGGTGATGATGGGAGCACGTGATGCCGCCAACGAAAAAGCCGTAAGCTGGGCGGAGACGGGCGGTGCACGTGCCCGCTGCGGTTCGTTTGCCGATGCTGCCGCTTTCGGAGAACGGGCATTCAACTGCGTGCAGGGCATCCATTCGATGGAAGGCAAAGGCGGAAGTAGCGGTTTTGTTGAAGGATTTCTTTCGGCTGGACTGACACGTTCGACTTGGGTGACATAAGCATGTCACGCTATACTGAAATGCTCGGTGCGTTCTGGCCTGCGGCTCTCAATGCCACGGGAAATATGGATTGGGGCTTTAAGTTTGTAAGAAAACATTAAAAAAAGGAATATATGAAAACAAGAAAACTTGGCAATCTGGAAGTATCGGCAGTCGGTCTCGGCTGTATGGGATTCACGCATGGATATGGGGCTTGCCCGAACGAAGAAGAGTCTATCCGCTTGATTCGCAAAGCATACGAGGAAGGATGTACGTTCTTCGACACGGCAGAAATATACAGTTGCTACAAAAATGAAGAACTCGTAGGAAAGGCACTCAAGCCGTTCCGCGATAAAGTGGTAATCTCCACCAAATTCACTCCCGCAACCTTGCCCGGACAGGAAAGGCCGGAAGGGAAATTGAGCCGGGCAGGAATCCGTCAGGCGGTGGAAGGTTCATTGCGGCGGTTACAGACCGACTACATCGACCTTTATATGGAACACCGCGTCCCGAAAGAGAGCGATTCTGCCGAGGTAGCCTATTGGATGGGCGAGTTGATACGGGAAGGCAAGATTCGTGCATGGGGACAGTCCGAACCTATGCTCGAACAGCTCAGAGCAGCTCATGCCGTTACACCGATTACCGCCGTGCAAAGCGAATATTCCATTATGGAACGCAAGTGGGAAGCCGACGTGATTCCCTTCTGCCGGGAGAACGGTATCGGTTTTGTGGCTTATTCGCCGATGGCGGGCGGTTTCCTGAGCGGCAAATACCGCCATGCCACTTTCGAGGGGGATGATGTACGGCGTGTAATTACCCGTTATACGGAAGAGAACATGCAGGCCAACGCAGTGCTGCTCGACCTTATCAACCGCTACGCCGAGGCGAAGCATTGTACTGCCGCACAGATTTCGTTGGCTTGGGTAATGTATGCCGGGCATATCGTTCCTATACCGGGCATGCGAAGCGATGCACGCATTCTCGAAAACATCGGAGCGTCAGAAGTGACGCTTACCGATGCCGAATATGCCTCCATGAACGAGGCACTGAGCCGTATCACCATACACGGAAACCGGACGGACGAGGATATCGCCAAGCTGGGCACTATCGAAGGAAACCAACAGAAAGTAGCAAAGGCCGGACGATAAAGAGGATTGAAGAAACTAAGAAAAATATGGTGAATAACCTTGTTATTTTGATTATGGTATTTTCGGAATCCCGTTTTGCGCGAATGCGCAGGAGGGCAAAGCAGAAATAAAAGGAAAAAAGGAATCGGTCGTTTATTATTGTAGGGGTGGTAACACGAAAGCCGTAGGCGACTATATTGCCCAAAGGGTTGGGGCGGATGTCTGAACCCGTCAGGGCATATCCTACGGACTGTGAGGTTTGCGTAAATGAGGGCAACCGGCACGGCAGTACATATGTTCTCGACGGACTTTCCATCTATAACTGCTGCCAGGTAAAAACGAAAGTCAATACTTCCGGCAATATGGGAGACAGGAAAACTACGGTAGACGAATGGTTGAGAACCGTGATTAAGTAAGCGAATTATCAAACGACGAAAAAACAGCAATGATGTACGAATCCTTAAACAGTAAAGTCGCTCTCGTTTTGCCGGTGCCGACTGTAAAGTAGACGGCAGCGTGGGTGTATAATAAATAAACAATAATAAAATCCGAACAAATATGAAGAACGTTTTAATCATCAGCGGTCACACAGACCTTGCGGCATCGGTAGCCAACAAGACTATCCTTGAAACGCTTGGACACCGGTTGCCGGAAGCCGAAATCGTGAAACTCGACGAGCTTTACCCCGATTTCAAAATCAACGTGGAAGCCGAACAACAGCGTTTGTTCCGCGCCGACATCATCGTGTTACAGTTTCCTGTGTTCTGGTATTCCGCACCTTCTATATTGGAGCGTTGGATGGAAGAAACCTTCCGGCACGGATTCTCGCACGGCAGTACGGGCGACAAGCTGCAAGGCAAAAAACTGGTACTGTCTTTTACTACGGGAGCGCCCGCGGCGATGTATAGCCGCGAGGGGGCGATGGGATATGATATCGAAGAGTTCCTGCCTTGCTACAAGGCCACTTGCCGGCTTTGCCGGATGGAGTTTGCCGGATATGTATATACCGGAGGCGTGAGCTACGGCAACCGTACTTCTCCCGAACTTGTCGAATGGCAAAAGGCTATATCGGGAGAACATGCACGAAGGTTGATTGAGCTATTGGAAACCCTCTGAAAGGATAAGAGAACCGATGGCAAATATCCATTGTCGGGATAGTTGCCTTCATGTGGTCGAGGTAGCTGTTTTTATATAGTCAAGGCAGTTACCGGGAGAATGGCTGTCTCTCCCGTCGGATTATCTGTAATCCGTGTCATGCAATCTGTAATTTATCCACAAACGGTATCTTCTCTTCTTCCGGATTTTGCAAGCGGAAGCGTTCCATTAAATGATAGGAACATGACATTTGAAACTTTATTATTGGATGTAGAAGTCAAAAAAGGCATGTCTTCACCGACACGCCTTTTTTGATTTAGAATATGCTATCTGCACTTATTCTATAATTGAATAATACATTAGATGGTTTTCTAAACTGACAACCCAACCAACGAAATGCGGGAGAATCGCTTCGGCCGATTTCAATGTATTTCTTTCAATGTGGCTACGTAAAATAATTATGACTAATTAATTCAATTCTGATGTTGCAAAGATAGAAGCTTTGATGTTTTTCTGCAATCCCCTGAAATGGGTATTCTTAATAAATCCGATAACTATAAATAAGGAATGCGTGCAAAGATAATCCATATATATAGGTATTGGCAGGCAGGGCAATTCGGGCTACTTTTGCCATCAGGTTATTTAATATCGCCATTATGCAGTTTTTGAAAGAAGATATACAGGAAAGAATTCTGGATGCGGCTGAAAAGGTCTTTCTGGAGAAAGGATACAAAGACGCTTCCATGCGTGAGATTGCTTTGAAAGCGGGGGTGACAGTCAGCAATATCTATCATTATTTTACTAATAAGGATGAAATATTTCATACGATTTTAAAGCCGGTGCTGAACGATTTGTATGCGATGGTCTATAATCACAATGCCGAGCAGATGACAATTGATGTTTTTGTGGATTCAGATTATCAGAAAGCGTCTGTGCAGGAATATATCGAGCTGGTGTCGGAACATCGGGAACGTTTACGGTTGTTGCTTTTTCAGGCACAGGGTTCGGCATTGGAGAATTTCCGTTCTGAATATACCGATTTGATGACCCGTACGATTTCCGTATTTTTCCGGGGAATGAAAAAGAAATATCCGCATCTCAATATAGAGATAACCGATTTTTTTATTCATCTGAACACCGTCTGGTTATTTGCCTTGTTGGAAGAGCTCGTATTGCATGATATAAAGAAAGAGGAAATGCAAAGGTTCATAACGGAATATATTGTTTTCGAAACTGCCGGCTGGAGAGAACTTATGAATGCATGAGCCTTCCGGTTGTCTTTTTAGAAGGAAGCGGATTTATAAGAACGGTACAGGTCCAGGATATATAAAAAATAAGAAGACCCGGCTTTCACAAGCTGAATCTTCTTATTTAGAATATGCTATTTATGCTTATTCTATATTGAATACATTATATGGTTTTTCTAAACTAACAACCAAATAAAAGAAATGCGGGAGAATCACTTCGGCCGATTCCAATGTATTTTCAATGTGGCTACGTAATTTTAATTATGACTAATTAATTTCTGATGTTGCAAAGATATGGGCTTTTGCGGCTTCCTGCAATCCCCTGAAATGGGTATTCTTGGCTGGATTAATAACTATATATGATGGTCTTGTTTGAGGATTTTCCCTATTGCTTTTCCCTTGTGTCCTGTCGGGCATCCTATTTCTGGCGAAGTGGCAGCGGTTACCGTAATTCCGTCACGTTAGTTTCCGGTTTGTCATGGTTTGCCGGACTTCCCGGTTGGAGAAAAGAAGAGAAATGTGCGAGCCTGTCTCTTTTAAAATCATGTAATATACAGGCGATTTGATTTCAAGGAAGAGGAAAGGAGTGAAACCGTAGTACGAAAATAAACAAAGTTGTGTGTCGGCAAAATGCAGTTTCCGACACACAACTTTTAATTCTGATAGTATAATCTTAATAGTAATATCTACATTGGCGGTTTGTTGAGCGAACCGTTTCTGATAAAATGAATATTTACGGAGTAAGTTTCCGCCACTTCATTTTACGAAACGATTCTACTCGGTACAAACTACATACAAACAAAGCTTACAATGTAAAAGTTATCAATCAAACAGCTATCTTAATACCTTCTTTTTTGCTGCAATAGCGTTTGCATTGTTGGCAGATATCATATCCCAACATGGCTCCCAAGATAAAATCTTCTTCGGCGGTCAGTTGGTTCAACGGCCGGATAATGATATGCCGCACGGCTTCCATACATTCCGGCTTACCGAAAAACAGGTTTATTTTGTTCGTTCCCACTTCCTGTATCATATAACTGATTTTCTGGTTCGTCAACCGGCGGACGGCAAAATCTTCATGCTCTTTACTCATCGTATAAAGTACCATGTTGCGTACGCCTTTTTTGAACTCATAAATATGATTGAGGAAAATTCGGATTTCACCGGGTATGATTCTTTCAGAAGCCATGATGCAAACTATTTATATGATAAGATTAAAAGTTAGCTTATTTCTTGTTTCACTTGTTCAGCCCATGCGCTGATGCGTTCGTCCGTCTTGCTGTCTTCATTGACTTCATCAAGCGGAAGGCCGACGAATTTCCCGTCTACAACAGCAATGGAAGAGTCGAATGTATATCCGGCCGTATCTGTCGCTCCGCAGAATTTGCACTGCGTATCTTTCAAATCTTCGTAAAGAATTCCTATGGCATCGCAAAAAGTATCGCTGTACGAGTCGGAATCACCGCAACCGAACAAAGCTACATATTTGTGTGACAAATCGCATTTCTTTAGAATGTTGACTCCGTCATACCAGTCGTCCTGCAATTCACCTGCTCCCCATGTAGAGCTTCCCAATACCAATACGTCATATTCACCGGCCAAAGCTTCCGTAAGTTTGGATACTTCATAGACATCTCCGGAAGGAACATCTAGTTTTTCTGCAATTCGACGGGCAACGTCTTCGGTGGTTCCTGTCGTGGAACCGTAAAATACTCCAATTTTATTCATCTTAGATTCATTTTTAATGTGATGTTGCAAAGATAGAGTGTCTTATAGAATTAGAAAATCCCCATTAATAGTGGAATAACAACCTCATTTTCATTATAAATGGGGATAAAATACGGATATTTGCTAGTATCTTTCAATAAATTACATACCTTTGCGGAACCAAAACAAACATTATATACTATTTGAATATGAGAAACTTAAAGTACCTTTCTTTTGGAATCATCGGTTTGATTTTCGCTTCATGTGTAGATGAAAAGAATTTATATAGCCCGAATGAGGAAGAGCCGGAAGAAACGGAATCCGGCTTGGTTGCGGATTTCTTGTTGAAAATGAAGAAAAGCATATCGGTTACTGCGGTTAACGGTGACGGGAAGGTGCAAAAAGGTGTGAAAATCGGAATTTTTGCCAGCCAGCCTTACGGAGCGGAGGGCAGGATGGTGGCGGAGCCTGCCGGTGTAGGATATACGGATGCTTCGGGCAGGCTGAATACGGACGTGGTGATTGCGAATAATCTTTCCCGGATATATGTCGTTCCCCTTACCGCCGGGTATGGGCAGATGCAGGAGGCCGATGTCCGGAATCTTACTTCCTTGAATTTTCACGGAACGGCTTTTCCGTACTCCTCTGCCGTAACCCGCGTGGCTGCCGACGGCAAGCTTCCGGAATTTTCTGGACCGGTCAGTAATCTTTACCAGTTGTTTGTGCCTTACAGGGATGCGGAAGTAAATGAAGACGGGATTCCGCTCCAAGGAGGCTCTCCTTTGGTTTCCAAGGAGCAGCTTTCTCCGGCACTGATTAACAAAATAGACAGTTGGTATCCGGAAAAACAGAATGTTCAGAAAGCCGACCTGTCAAAAAACTCGGATTTGAGAATTGTTGACGGGGGTGGGGCGCAGGTTTGGGTGACTTATGTCGGTGACGGAGGCTTTTATGTTGCTAACCAGACCATCTATAATTCTTTGATGTATTACAATTATAAGGAAGGGGAACTGACCGGGCATGACGACACCGGCAATCTTCACATGACTATGCTTTTGCCCAATACAAACCAGTTGCAATGCCCGTCGGGATTGAAAATCCAACTGCTCTATTGGAACGGTTCGGAATACAGCAAGACTTTTCCGGAAGGAACGAGAATCGGGTTTGCCGTTGCCCGTGCAGGTTTTAAAAAAGATGAGGCAAAAAACATAACGGATAAGACAGCATATAATTTTAAGAATAAAGCGTATCCGGCGGTAAACGGCGATGTGAGCGGCATGTATTATTCTACTCCGATATTGAATGCATGGGGAAAGTCGCAGGCGGTAACCCGCGAGTTGGAAGGATACAATTGCTGTGTGACAGGTTTTGATATCCGTCCTTTTGGAGACAGACAGTCGGATTATGATTTTAACGATGTAATGGTGAAGGTGACGGCTACCCCTGAACGGGCAATCGAACCGGGAGAGGATATTCCGGTTGACGAAGAAGTAACCGTAGCCGAATCTATTCATGGCACATTGGCTTTTGAAGACCAGTGGCCTAAGGCCGGCGATTATGATTTGAATGACTTTGTCGTGAACTATACCTATAGTATATATAAAAATGAAGAGAATCAAATAGCAGGCATTCAAATGCGGTTGAAACCGATTGCCAAAGGTGCGGCGGATTACACGAAGATTGGTTTCGGGATAGAGTTGCCGTTAGCCCCGGATGAGATTGACGTTGCAGGAATCACAAATGCTGTATTTGAGTCCGGACACCAGAAAGCGACCTTTGTGGTTTGGGAAGATGCCAACCGGCTTTTCCCCGGCGATGCGGCCGGTTTTATCAATACGGAGAAAGGAGCCGTCCCGGTTACGGCGGAAGAGACTGTTGTGAACATTCCTTTGAAGGCTGCGGTTAATAATATTTCCATGATGAGGTTCAATCCGTTTATATTTGTCAATAAACGCTCCCATGAGATTCATTTGACGGATTTTGCCCCCACATCCAAAATGGATGCCAGTTTGTTCGGGCAAAAAGAGGATTGTTCGGATATGTCGAGAGGCATGTATTTCCGGATGAAAGACATGTCTTGCTGGGCATTGGATTTTCCCCGCTCTTCTTCGGACGAGGCGGCATGGAGATACCCGAAAGAAAAGTCATCGGTAGTGAAAGCTTATAAGAATTACAGTAAGTGGGTAGTGGACAAAACGGACTTGTCCTGGTTCGATTCTACCATTTCAGGCAATGTAGACGAGAACGAATTATATTAAGTTAAGAACACTAACCGGGATATTGGCAAATAAGGGAGAAACCTGAAACCACTGCAGGACGTCCGTATTGGGACGCCCTGCAGATACCCTCAAATCCGCATCGTCTGTGGTGAAGATGAGGTTTACTCCCTTATTGGCAGTGGGTGTTTTAATGATGGAACAGGCGGATTCCTGTAAACGCCATCGCTATGTGATATTTGTTACAAGTGTCGATAACATGGTCGTCACGTACGGAACCGCCCGGTTGCGCTATATAGCTGACACCGCTTTTGTGCGCCCGTTCGATGTTGTCTCCGAACGGGAAAAACGCATCCGAACCGAGAGATACCCCCGTCATGGTATCCAACCACGCACGTTTTTCTTCACGGGTCAGCACTTCCGGTTTTTCGGTGAAAAACTGCTGCCATACGCCTTCCGCCAATACATCATCGTAATCTTCCGAGATATAGACATCAATTGTATTGTCTCGGTCCGCACGGCGAATCTTTTCAATCCAGGGCAGATTCATTACTTTGGGATGCTGGCGCAAATACCAGATGTCAGCCTTGTTTCCGGCAAGACGTGTACAGTGGATACGTGATTGTTGTCCTGCCCCGATGCCGATAGCCTGTCCGTCCTTCACGTAACATACGGAATTGGATTGCGTATATTTTAAAGTGATTAAAGCGATAATCAAATCCCTTTTAGCTTCGGCGGGAATGTTCCGGTTCTGTGTCGGCATCTCCTTTAAGATGCTTTCGTCGATTTTCAATTCGTTTCTTCCCTGTTCGAAAGTAACGCCGAAAACATCCTTGTGCTCTACTGGCGCCGGACGATAAGCCGGGTCTATTTGAATGACATTGTATGTCCCTTTTCTTTTATTTTTGAGGATTTCCAGAGCTTCGGAAGTGTAGCCCGGCGCAATCACGCCGTCGGAGACCTCCCGGTTGATGATACGTGCGGTTTCCTCGTCACAGATGTCCGACAGTGCGATAAAATCTCCGTATGACGACATGCGGTCGGCGCCGCGTGCACGTGCGTAAGCTGTTGCCAGCGGAGACAGTTTCATGTCATCGACGAAATAAATCTTTTTGAGGGTGTCGTTCATCTCCACTGCGACGGCGGCGCCTGCCGGGCTTACGTGTTTGAAAGAAGTCGCAGCCGGCAGTCCGGTAGCTTCTTTCAGTTCTTTCACTAACTGCCAGCTATTGAATGCATCTAGCAAATTGATATAGCCGGGGCGCCCATTCAGTACCTCGATGGGGAGTTCACCTTCTTTCATGAATATACGGGCCGGTTTCTGATTCGGATTGCAACCGTATTTCAGTTCGAGTTCGTTTGCCATTTTATTAATTATAAATTACTAGTTATTAAGAATAATACAGATAACGGCAAAGTTACTAAAAAAAGGCAGGCCTACCTATATTTATGCTGTAAAATAGTCGTTTGCCGCCGATGGGATATTATAAACATTTTATCAAAATACCTATAAGTAGTGATTGTATTTCCGTAAAATATTCCGTTCCTTTGCATTCTATAAATATAAATAGGTATAGATGGACAATTTACAAAAATACAAATCTACTGACAAGATGATTGATCTCATCAGTGATAACTATTCTTTATTGCAGGTGATGAGTCGTTTCGGGCTTTCGTTGGGGTTTGGTGATAAGACAGTCAAAGAAGTATGCGAACTGAACGGAGTAGACTGTCGGACTTTTCTCATTGTTGTCAATTTCATGGCCGAAGGTTTTTCCCGGTTGGACGGAGACAGTGACGATATTTCCATACCCGCGTTGGTAGACTATCTGCGACAGGCGCATATTTATTTTCTGGACTTCTCCCTTCCCGCCATTCGTCGTAAATTAATTGAGGCGATAGATTGTTCCCAGGATGACGTGGCATTCCTGATTCTTAAATTTTTCGATGAGTACACGCGGGAAGTGCGCAAACACATGGACTATGAGGAAAAGACGGTGTTCAAGTATGTGGATGCGCTGATTAAAGGAGATGCTCCGAAGAACTATCAGATTAGCACTTTCTCCAAGCACCATGACCAGGTAGGAGAGAAGTTGACGGAGTTGAAGAATATCATTATTAAATATTGTCCGGCCAAAGCCAATGAGAATCTGTTGAATGCGGCCCTTTTCGATATCTATGCATGTGAGGCCGGATTGGAATCTCATTGTAAGGTTGAGGATTACATTTTTGTTCCTGCCATTCTGAAGTTGGAAAGGAGGATAAGAGAAAATGAAAAATAACGAAGTTATCCGAATAGCTATTGCAGAGACCTCCGTGATTATTCGCGGGGGACTGACTGCTGCGTTCAAACGCCTTTCTAATATAAAAGTACAGCCTATAGAACTGCTTTCTGTCGAAGCTTTGCATGATTGCCTTCGGACGCAGTGTCCTGAAATGTTAGTCGTCAATCCGGCTTTCGGCGATTATTTCGACGTGCCCCGGTTCCGGGAAGAAACATCCGGCAAAAAGATACGACTGATTGCGCTGGTTACCTCCTTTGTAGATGCTTCGTTATTGAGTAAATACGATGAGTCTATTTCTATTTTTGATGATTTAGAAACCCTGTCCGGGAAGATAGCGGGATTGCTGAACACAACTTCCGAGAAAGACGAAGATGACAGTCAGGACGCGCTTAGCCAGCGGGAAAAAGAAATCGTGATTTGCGTTGTGAAAGGAATGACAAACAAAGAGATAGCCGAAAAGTTGTTCCTGTCCATCCATACCGTCATTACCCATCGGAGAAACATCAGTAAAAAATTGCAAATACACAGTGCGGCGGGTCTGACTATATATGCCATTGTAAATAAGCTGGTTGCGTTGAGCGATGTGAAAGATTTATAGCTTCGCGAAGTGTTATAAAATACAAAACCGTTTGCGCACACGAAAATATTTTGTACCTTTGCAGAGCAATTGGGAAATTGCTGTTAGTTTATAAGAATAAAGAAAATTAGTAAGGTATTAGATTATAAGTTTAAGGTATTAAAGTTCTTAGTTCGATAGGAAAAGTTTTAATAAGAGGTAAAAAGATTAACGATAGGTAAGGTATTTTTTAGGTAAAAAGAAGATTCGTTTTCAGGAAAAAAACAGGTAGTAAAAAAGAAAAGCCTTTATGGCTTTTCTGATGTTGAGGCGAGTGATTCCGTAAGAGGAATTAGCTCGTTTTTTTATGAATATTTTGGAGACGTTCGGTAAATGCGGTATTGGGGGATTCATTGGACGGGAACATCCGGAACATTCCGCATATCCGGGATTTAAACATTAAAAGATGATATCGACATTGAAGGAATGATATGAAAAAACAAAATCCCGACGAAATCGCTTCGGCGGGACCCTATTTCATTTTTACTTAAATGTGGCTACGTAATAAAATTATGACTAATTAATTCAATTCTGATATTGCAAAGATAGCGGGTTTCGGTGTGTGTTACAATCACCTTTATAAGGTATATTGTATCGTTATTCTCATTATTTATGGTTACCGGGAGATGATTTTCCCGTTTTTTCCCACTTTTTTGTTTCAAAATTATAGGTTTTAATGACTTTTGCGGGACATCCGGCACATACGGAATAAGGAGGGACCGGATGGCTGACTATGCTTCCGGCAGCCACGACGCAGTGTTTTCCCAAAGTCACTCCGGGGAGAATGACCGAATTGGCCCCGACCCACACATCCTCTTCTATTGTGACAGGTTCCGTACTGATTCCCTGTTCGTCAATCCTCTTCTCCGTATCCAGATAATTATGGTTGAGTCCCGTCACAGTTACATTCTGCGCCAGATTCACGTGGTCGCCGATATAGACCGGGCCTATAATCGTATTTCTTAATCCGATGCGGGTATAATTTCCGATAATCAAGTCGCCTACCGCGTTGTTGAGGCAGGAAAAATCCTCGACAACGGAATATTTTCCTAAAGAGAAACGGTTGAAAGGAGGGAGGTCTTTGCGTACGCTCCGATAAATGACAGCCCCCTTTCCGCGTTTCAGATATGCGAAACCGAACAGGCGTATCCACCAGTTGGGCCGGGTTTTGACAGGATGCATGACAAAGCGGTGAATAAACCGCTTTAAGCCGGCATTTCTTTTGATTTGTTGCTTGAATGTCTTTTTCTCCATATTGAATGTTTTTTCCCTTTCTCCTTTACGAGATAATCCGGAATCGCCAGGCTGTATGTGATTAGTAAGCCGAGAAGCATGAGCCACCAACCGAAAGACAGGGTCCAGTCATATATTGTGATTGATAATGTCCATAAAACAGTGAAGGAGCACATCTTTAACGGAGAAGGTATCAGCTCTTGTACAATCCGGTTGCAAAAACTCCAGTCCCTTCCTAAGAAAGAAGGGAGCAAATAAGAAACCGTTTTCCCGGTCCGTTTCCGGTAGGAAGGCAAGGGAAAAGACCGGCAATATACAATGGCGTCGGGCAGATAGCCGATATATATGTTCTTCCGGAATAATTTCCGCTCGATATTGGTTCTGGAACTTTTCAGGTTATCTTGCAGCCATTTTAAGTCAATAGCCATATTAGTCCCGGCAAGCTGGGACGACAATCCGATTTGCGTGTTTCCCGCCCTGAAAAGGCTGTTTTTGATTTCCTCGCATATCGTACGGAGACGGTTTTGAATCCCCTGCCGGTTCTCAATGACGGTATGCAGTTGGACAGCTTGTATTCCGGCGTCATAAACATCATTGATTTTGTCAAGGAGCCGGGGAGACAGGGAAGCGGCAGTGCCGGATAACAGCAAGACCAAGCTGTAATGCTCCCTGTCCACTCCATTAACGGCCTGATATAAGTCCCGGTACGTGATAAATTCATAAGGCTCTTCCCGGTATCTTGCGGGAAGCGGGCTGTTTTCCGGGACAAGGATGGCACACCGGTATTTCCGTGTGCTTTCAGGATAGGAGATACGTTTTAAATGCGAAGCGATTGCCAGAATAAAAAGGTACAACAGCAACAAGGCCGTGCAAAGGAACATCAAATCATCTGTTATGTAAATGTAGCGGCTTATCATTCGTAAGAAGAGTTATACGTTCTCTTTTTGAATAAATGCAGTGACAGTTCTCAGGATGATTTTGATATCCAGCCAGAAAGAAAAGCTTTTTGCATATTTAATGTCCAGTTGCTTGCGTTCTTCCGCCGACAGCTTGCCGGCCTCGCCCCTTTTCTCCACTTGCCACAAGCCGGTCAGCCCTGCCGGTCCCATAAAACGGTCTATATGTTCGTCGCTGGTCAGCAGTTCCGCCTCGTAGAGCGGGAGAGGGCGGTTGCCTACGATAGACATGTCCCCTTTTAAAATATTGATAAGTTGCGGTAGCTCGTCGATGCTGTATTTACGGATAAAACGCCCGACTTTCGTTATTCTTGGGTCATTTTCCAGCTTGACGAAAGCATTGTTTATTTCTTTGGACTTTTTGTGGATATACTCCTCCTCGGAAATGACGAAATCATCGGATATCAAGAGGATTTCTTCTTCATTCCCCTCCTGGAGATTGCCGGTGTACGGTTCCTCTCCCCAAATATCTTCTTCTTTCTCCTCTTCCTGCTGGTATTGATTGAGAGTGTTGAACTCCTTGAGATGCTTGTCGGCACCGGTGTACATGGAACGGAACTTGAGAAAATCAAAAATCCGGTAATTGCTCCCTACGCGCTTGGACTTGTAAATGATAGGCCCTTTACTCTCCAGGCGGATAGCTATCGCCGTGAATATCAGAAGCGGAGAAAGGAACAACAATGCCATTCCCGAAAAAAGGATATCGAACGTCCTTTTCCATAAAGGCAGATGAAAAGCTTTTATATTTTGCGTCTTTAACTGAAACGCCTGTATTTTCTGTTCCTTTCTGTGTGTGAGGAAAGTCGATAAGGCGTTCAGGGACTCCCGGGTAGTTTCGTATTTAATGGTATTGTTAATGCCCGCTTTAAGATATTCCGCCGCTTCTTCCTTGGACAGGGAATCGATGACTAATACCATGTACAGCCACGGGTATTTTTTACGCATATAGCGGATATCCACAATGTCTTTCGACAAGTCCGACTGTTCGAAAAATAAAGCTATGTCGTATTTTTCCCGTATTTTATCCAATGCCTTAATCGCTTTGCTGCAATTGGATGCCGTATAAAATATCCCTGTGCTGATTTTGGAGAATAGATTTATGGTTTTGCTATTCTTGCCTATATAAACAAAATATTGCATGCAAAAGGCTGGGTATTAGTCGATGATTTTTTTGATTCGGACTTTCAGTTCCAAAGGGTTGAAGGGTTTTAGGATATAGTCTGCCGCTCCCACTTCCAATAATCTGATTCTTTCGGTCGTACTCTCCTCGCTGGATAATATGACAATGGGGATAGATTTGAACAATTCGTTGTCTTTCATATATTTCAGAAATTCGTCGCCTGTCATTAATGGCATGCGGATATCTGAAATGATAAGGTCGGGAATGTTTCCTTCATTAAGCCATTCTATCGCTTTGATGGGGTCTTCCAAATAGGTGAAATCATATTCTTTGCCTAAATATATACCCGCAACTTTTCCGATTGTCGCTTTATCATCGACCAACAGTATTTTCTTCTTCATATTAGAGACCTTTCTATCTATCGCTTGCTTTGTTATTTTACAGATTTGGGTAATCTGCCGCAGATTATTTGTGACAGTGTGCAAATATAGATATTATTTTAGAATAATCTTTTAATCAGGGAAAGTAAAATTCATGATACACATGCATTTTATCCGGCGAATCCCCCTTTCTGCCATATTCCGATGAGGCATTTCCGGCAAATCTCGGTTATTGCCCGTATGTTTTGGACACATCGGATGTTTGCCACCATTCTTTGTTTTCCAGGCCGCCGCTGGTTACCCAACCGGCGAACAACGGATAAGCGCTCTTGATATTTACATATTCCAGAGGCCATTTGAAATCGGCGGGAACCATGATTCCCCATGCCAGGTTGTCTTTACTGATATAATATTTCTTGTCGGAGAGAGAACTGTTGTCATTGTTTCCGCCGAATAATCCCGTGTTTGCCAGCCGGGTCGGTTGGTAACCGGCAATGTGAATCTCTCTGCGGTTGTCCCTGTTGCCTTCCACGAAGATAAAGACGTTCAGTTTGCCGATATTCAATTCGTCGGGTGAAACCGGATTGCCGAATTTTACCGTAAAACTGATGCGTTTAGGAGCGATGTTTCCTGAATGGCCGGCAACCGTGTTGATTTGTTCGTACCGGTCGCTTTCCAGTGCCTTGTGCGCATCGTCAAATAACGGGATAACGGCATAATCCTGCCCGTTCTCAATCCTGTTCTCATTCAGGTTGAAGTTCGGGATAAGAGAGTCGTCCCCGAATTCTACCGGTTGGGTGATTGCGCTGGCGGGCACGCCGTCCAGCATGACGGCGGCCCCGATTCTTTGGGTAGCCCCCGTGGCGGCCAGTTCGATGTCCAGTTTGAATTCCTCCGCCTTATTGTCTTTATTAAGGGCAATCCTCCTCTCCCTGATTATCAGAACCGCGTCATTCATGTCGTAATCCCCGTATAGCGGCCATTGGTCCTCGAATAAGTAGGCGTAATTGCGGGTATCGTCCATTATTATCGGATATTGGGGCTCTTCCGGTTTTTCTCCCTCATTTCCTTCATTCTTATTGCCTGTACAAACTTCGATAACCACTTTGGAGTTTCCGATTTTTGTGATGTAAGCGCCGTTCCGTACCGTAAAATTGGGCCACCACTGGTTTTTGGAAACATGGTTGTCCGACTCGACTGCCAGATTGCCGTCATACGTAAATCCTTGTCCCTTTATGGCCGGAGATTTAATCATGGAAGCATTGGAGCCTGTTCCATGGAAATCAGTGCCCGACAAGTCGATTTCCGCAGTAGCTTCCAGCATCGACCCCCTGTCCAGGTTGAACGTCCCGTTTACAAATTTCATCCGGGATGATTTGAGATAACCCTGGATAAAGTTGAATGTGACTCCGTTTGCATAAAAAGTTCCGGTCGCTTCCATGCTGCACGTATTGTTGACAATCGTATTCGTAAGGCTGACAGTCTCGAACCCGATTATACCGTTGTTGGTGATAACGGCTTTAGAGTTTGCCTCCATCCGTCTGCCGTATATTTCTCCGTTGTTTTCCAGTGAGAAACCGGAAGGTAGCCGGAGCTCTTCTTCCACCTCCATCCGGTTATCGTTCACAATCTGCGTGTCGGAGTTGATTGTAATGCCTTTACAGGTGACGGTTCCTTTGTTATATAAAGTCGCGCCGGAGTATAAAGTTATCCTGTTAGCTGCCAGGACGCCCCAATTCCTTATCGCCGCCGGTTTCCCGTCTGTGAATGAAACCTCCTCCGCCTTGACGCTTCCTTTGTCCATAACAGTCAGCATGGAATTTCCGATGAAAAACATTCCTTCCGGCGCTTCGATTCCGGCATGGTCCATAACAATGATTTCGATTCCGTTCTGCAACCGCAATGTTTCCGGAATGCTCCATTGGGCGTCAACGTAGACCCTGGTCTTGACCCCGCCTTCGTATCCGTGGAATTTTAATGTACCGTTATAATCGGAAGTGATTTTGTAAGATGCGCCTTCCTGCAAATAACTCCCTTGCATTTCCGCGAGCTCTTGGGCGTCGTCTGGTATGGAAGCATAATCCGGTTTTTCGAATGAGTTTCTTTTGCCCGCGGCGGCGCTGCCCGTTGAAAACCTGTTCTGCGTTGCAGGTTCCCGGTAATAAAGCCTGCAAGTGAAATTATCGTTGTCTTCGGGCACGTCGAACATATAAACCTCCATGCGTCCCCTGCAGTCCGTTTGTTTGACGTAGATTCCCTTCTGGTCCGGGAGTAAGGCGACGGATGCCGTAACCTTGAAATTATTCTCTTTATTGGCAGTCCTGACAGCCAGTGCGGATGCGTTTTCGTCCGCCAGAGGGTCTTCTGTGTAGATTCCTATTATATAAGGATACAATCCTCCTTCTTCATCTTTCACTTCGATTGTCACATTTTTTGTCGTTATCGTGCTCCAGCCGAAACCGTCGGGGGCGGCAAATCCGTCTCCCATCGGATTGGGTGTTTTATATGACGGATTATACAAATCCTTTTCCGAATCGACGCAACCGAATAAAATGCCTCCTGTTGCCGCTATGAGTATCAGCAGGAAGTGAATGGCTTTTTTCATCATAAGCAATAATTGTCTGATTGTTTGTTATTAATGTCCCATACAAAAATAACGGTATATTTCATATAAAGTTTACACTTCCGGCTCTTTTGCGCGGGAAAAACGGCGGAACTTCCTCTTTGGTATTATTTCCGTGCCGATATGGAAATTTCCGGATAACTCCTGACCGTTACTTGCAGTTCCGGAACGGAGGATTTGAAATCACCCTTGTTCCCTGGCAGGAAAAACGATAATGCCGCGTTTATTTCCTTATAACCTTGCAGGCTGTAAGTTTTAAAACCGGGGAGCCGGCTGGGGGGGGAGGGAGACATGCCCCTGGTCCGGCAAATCTTTTAAGGCGTATAATCTTTTAGAATCAATTTCAAGGCTTGGTGATTTCCCCAATCAGGCATGAGTTCATTTTGTGCCGGATGTCTTCATTGGACAATCCGTGCCCTAACAGGAACATCAGTTTTGTGATGGCGCATTCGGGAGTGCTGTCATATCCGCTGATGACACCCGCTTCCAGAAGATGCATCCCGGTTTCGTAACGCCCCATTTCTACCGCGCCGGAAGCACATTGGGTAATATTGACGATGATGATTCCCCGTTCCGTAGCTTCTTTCAATTGGCGGATAAACCATTCCTTCTGCGGTGCGTTTCCCGAACCGAAAGTTTTCATGACAACCGCTTTCAAGCCGGGAACATGGAGAAGGGAAGCCACGATGCTTTCCTGAATGCCCGGAAAGAGAGTCAGGATAACCACGTTGGTGTCGAATAAATAATGCGGTTTCAACGGTTTGCCCGGTTCGGGCCTGCGAATCAGGTTCGGCTCGTATTTGATATGGATGCCGACATGCGCCAGCGGCGGATAGTTGAACGAACGGAAAGCGTTGAAATTCTCGGCATTGATTTTAGTGGTACGGTTGCCGCGCATCAGATGGTTTTCGAAGAAAATGCAGACCTCCGGCACCACAGCCGTCCCGTCCGGATTTTTGGCGGCAGCGATTTCGATGGCCGTAATGAGATTTTCTTTCCCGTCCGTACGCAGAGTACCGATAGGAAGTTGGGAACCGGTAAGGATGACGGGCTTGCCAAGATTCTCAAGCATAAAGCTGAGGGCGGAAGCGGTGTACGCCATCGTATCTGTCCCGTGGAGAATCACGAAACCGTCAAATTGTTCGTAGTTGTCACTGATGATTCTGACAAGTTTCGCCCAATAGGCAGGTTCCATATCCGAAGAGTCGAGAGGAGGGTCGAATGGATGGGAAGAAATGCGGTAATTGAATTTTTTAAGTTCGGGAACATGTTTAAGCAGATGGTCGAAATTAAAGTTTTCCAATGCACCGGTTTCCGGGTTTTCTATCATTCCGATAGTTCCACCCGTGTAGATTAACAGAATGGAAGGGGTTTCTACGCTCATAATTGTTGAATTACTGTTAAAACGCTGACAAAGATATAGATTAATTGCGGATTATGAACAGTAAATGATGAATTTGTTCATTGTTTACCCCAAAATGTTATAAATATGAATATTTATGCGAGTATAGGCAATGGATTGAAAGGAAAAAGAAAGAAAACAGGCGGGAGACGTTTAAGGTTCCGCCGTTCCGTAATTAATCCGGTCCCGGAGCTTTTTTCGGGTTTCCGTATCCGGAGATGAGGAGAAATGCGATGAAGAACAATCATGTTTTGGATAATATTCCGGGACAATATCCCGATGCGGTAATTCCCGGACAGTATTTGAGCAGTATGCCGGATTATGCCTTGAATTGTATTTTAAATGATGGAAACAGGGGGGCGGCAAGCATTGTTTTTAGCGTGCCGTTCCGCTGTTTCTGCAAATAATTTTGCTGCATCGGTCATCGGGGCAATCCTCCGGCGGGATTGCCCGATGACGAACGTGACGGATGCCTCCGTTCCACAGCCTACTGTTTCAATGCGTCTTTCAATTTGAGAATCGCTTTTTCAGGCTCTTTTTCCTCTTCCAGCAAAGTGACGAACCGGCTGCCTATAATGGCGCCCGAAGCATGTTCGCAGGCAGCCCGGTAAGTCGCCTTGTTGGAAATCCCGAATCCCACCATCAATGGGTTTTTCAAGTGCATATCTTCGATTTTCTTAAAGTACGCCCGCTTCTGTTCGTTGAAATTTTGTTGGGCGCCGGTGGTTGCCGCCGATGAAACCATGTAGATAAAGCCGTCCGTGTGAGCGTCAATCTCTCGTACACGTTCTTCGCTGGTTTCCGGAGTGATGAGCATGATTATTTTGATTCCGTAGCGTTCGGCAGGCAGCCGGTAACGCTCCAGATAATCCCGGAAAGGAAGGTCGGGGATGATAACGCCGTCAATTCCGCATTCTGCGCATTTGCGGCAGAAATTTTCAAATCCGAATTGCATAACCGGATTTAAGTATCCCATCAATATCAGCGGGATTTTCACATCTTGGCGGATGTCCCGCAATTGTTCGAATAGCAGTTTTAGAGACATGCCGTTACGTAAGGCCCGGGTAGCGGCGTTTTGAATGACAATGCCGTCCGCCATCGGGTCGCTGAAAGGGATGCCGATTTCAATCATATCGACGCCATGCTTCTCGAGGGCGCGGATTACGGCGGCGGTTCCGTCCAGAGTAGGAGCGCCGGCACAGAAATAAATGGAAAGCAAATCTTTTTTGTTGCTATTGAAAAGTCGGTTGATTCTGTTCATGATATTTAGAGTTTTGAATTTATCATTTTAGTGCATTTAAAAAAGTCCGGATTCGTTGCGGGTCCTTTTCTCCCGGTCGGGTTTCAAAACGGCTGTTCAAGTCGTAACCGGCGAGACACGGATGCCTGAACTCTTTTAGCGCGTTGGCGCTGTAAGGGTTGATTCCTCCGCTGAGAAAGAAAGGAAGATGCCCGTTGTAAATGTGCAGGATGTTCCAGTCGAATTGGTTGCCCGAACCGCCGTATTGTTCACATTTGGTATCGAACAGGAAAAAATCGCAATCCTTCTCGTAACTATATACGTTTATCAGGTCTTTCGGACGGGCGATGGAAAAAGCCTTGATGATTTTTATTCCTGTGGAGCGTAATGAACGGCAGTATTCCGGTGATTCGGTTCCGTGCAGTTGGATATAGTCCAGTCCGAAACGGTCGGCGTACATGCTGACCACCTGCTTGTTCTCATTTACGAAAACGCCGACGCGGCGGGCGCGGACAGGCAGATACGCCGGAAGTTCATAGACATAGCGCGGAGACTTGGGATAGAAGATAAATCCCAGCATGTCCACGTCTTGAAGCGATTCTACGTCCCGTATGTTTTCAGCTTCACGCATGCCGCATACTTTGATGGTTTTTCCGTTAATCATGATGCTGTCTGTTTTGGATAATCGGATTATTTCGTTATTTCATTGCCTGCAGGAAACTCTCCAAAGCCTTTCCCGGTTGCGGAGTTTTCATAAATGTCTCCCCGATTAGGAATCCCCGGAATCCGGCAGCCCGCAGGCGCTTTACGGTTTGAGGGTCGGAGATGCCGCTTTCGGACACCAATACGGCGTCTTGAGGCAACTGCCCCGCCAGCCGGAAAGAATTTTCCACGTCAGTGAAAAACGTTCCCAGATTGCGGTTGTTGATTCCCACCATGTCTGTTTTATCATTGATATAACCCAGTTCTTCAGCACTGTGAATCTCCAATAAGACTTCCAGGCCTAAATCATGCGCCTTCTCGGCAAGTTCCCGGCATTTTTCCGGTTTTAAGGCGGCGGCGATAAGGAGCACGGCGTCTGCTCCGATGATTCTGGCCTGATAAAGCTGGTACTCGTCAATGATGAAATCTTTCCTTAAAATAGGAATCCTCACTAAAGGCCGTGCGTTGCGGATATCTTTCAGGTTCCCTCCGAAAAAGCTCTCATCCGTGAGGATGGATAAGGCGGATGCGCCGGCAGCCGCATAAGAAGGGACGATTTCTTCCGGACACGCCTCTTGTTTTATCCACCCTTTGGACGGAGAACGCCGCTTGAATTCCGCGATGATTCCCGAAGCGGAAGAAACCAACGCCCGTTTCATGGAAAGGGAAGGCGGCATTCCGCCGATTCCTTCCTGTAGCTGTTCAATGGAAACCGATTGTTTTTGCCGGTCGATTTCAAATCTTTTGTTTGCTATAATCTCTGACAGTATATCTTTCATAATTCAATAAATAAACCGTTTTTCCCGTTGCAGGAGACGCCCGGCAAGCATATTCGTTAAAATCCTGTCCTCCGGCATACTCCCCGCATGAACGCGGAAACTAATTGTTAAGTTCGATAAATTTCTTGAGTGTGGCTAACGCCCGTCCGCTTTCCAAAGATTCCCTGGCGAGGGCGATACACTCTTCGATGCTTTTTTCCGGGCGGATGACGCGGATGGCAAAAGCAGAATTGATTACCACCACATTCTTTTGAGCTTCCGTAGCCGTGTTGTTCATGATGTTGTCGAAAATCACGGCTGCTTCTTCCGGCGTTTGCCCGCCGTCCAGTTCGACCTCTTTGCAGCGGGAGAAGCCTAGGCTTTCGGGGGTATAAATTTTCTCGCTTCCGCTGGTTGCCACTTTGAATTCGTCCGTCAGGGAAATCTCGTCATACCCGTCCAGGCTGTGGACCACGGCAAACCTGGTTTTGCTTTCCTGATACGTATAAGTGTAAAGGCGCAACAACGGGAGGTTGTAAACTCCCAAAAGCTGGTAAGCCGGCAGCGCGGGGTTCACCAGCGGACCGAGCATGTTGAAGAAAGTGCGTACGGCAAGTCCTTTACGGACAGGAGCCACCGCCTTTAATGCCGGGTTAAACAGAGGAGCGTGCAGATAAGCGAAATTGCATTTTTCCATGCTCCGGCGTAACCGGTCCGCATCGCTGGTAAACTTTACGCCGTGCTGCTCCATTACGTTACTGGCGCCGCTGACGGAAGTCGCTCCGTAATTTCCATGTTTCACAACCGGGAAACCTGCTCCTGCTACGGTGAAACAGGAAGCAGTGGATATGTTGAACGTGTTTTTCCCGTCGCCTCCGGTTCCCACGATGTCTATCGGGGCGAACTCGCTTAAATCGACCGGGATACGCATCTCCAGCAATGCGTCGCGGAAACCGCATAATTCCTCCACCGATATGTTGCGCATCAGGAAAACTGTAATAAGCGAAGCGACCTGTACGTCGTTGTATTTTCCTTGTGCGATATTTTGCAGGATGGCACGCGCCTCGTCGCGTCCCAGGTATTGGTGTTCGAAAAGCTTGTATAGAATCTGTTTCATAAATTTAATCGTTTAAAAAGTTCTGGATGATTTCTTTCCCTTGCGGGGTCAATACCGATTCGGGGTGGAACTGGATGCCGTGTACGTCGTAAGATTTGTGGCGCAACGCCATGATTTGCCCTTCCCGGCTTTCCGCCGTGATTTCCAGGCAATCCGGAAAACCCTCCCGGCTGACTACCCATGAATGATAGCGTCCCACGGGAATTTCTTTTCCCAACCCTTTGAACAGCTTGTCTTGCCGCAGGATGCTGACCGGAGTCTGTACGCCGTGATATACCTCTTTCAGGTTTTCCAGGCGCGCGCCGAAAGCTTCGCCGATTGCCTGGTGTCCCAGGCAAACGCCCAGGATGCTTTTGGTAGGCGCATATCTTTTTATGACAGGCAGCAACAACCCTGCCTCTTCCGGTATCCCCGGACCGGGAGATAAGATGATTTTGTCGAATTGTTCTACTTCGTCCAGTCCTATCCGGTCGTTCCGGACCACCTTTACGTCCGTCATTCCCAGTTCCTTTACTGCGTGCAGCAGGTTGTAAGTGAAGGAATCGTAATTATCTAAAAGCAATATTTTCATTTTATTCTTGTTGTAAGATTTATTATCCAATCGTTTTCCCGGTTTCCCGTTTGAGGAAATCAGCATGCGGCTCTGGGTTTATGCTCAACCGCCTGCGGATACCGTTGCTTCGAACGGTCAGTTTTTTAAGTTTACCGCCAAATCAATGGCCTTTTTCAAAGCCCCCAATTTGTTGTTTACCTCTTGCAGCTCGTACTCCTCCTGGCTGCGTGCCACAATTCCCCCTCCTGCCTGAAACCACAATTCATTGTTGCGGCTGACAAACGTACGGATGGTTATCGCCTGGTTTAATTCGCCGTTCAGCCCGATGAAACCGATACAGCCGCCGTAAGCTCCCCGGTTGTGGGGTTCGATTTCGCTGATTAGCTGCATGGCGCGCACTTTGGGAGCGCCGCTTAACGTTCCGGCAGGGAATGTGTCCACGAAAGTCTTTATCTTGTCCGCATTTTCGTTCAGCTCTCCGCTGACACGGCTTACCAAGTGGATGACATGGCTGTAATATTGCGGCTCCTTGTAGAAAACCACCCGTACGTCGTGGCAGTTGCGTGAAAGGTCGTTTCTTGCGAGGTCTACCAGCATCACATGTTCCGCATTCTCTTTGGGGTCTGCCAGCAGCGCTTCCGTCAGTTCACGGTCCTTCACGACATCACCGCTTCGGCGGGTAGTCCCTGCAATCGGGTCGATATAAGCGCGCTCGCCTTCGATTTTGCAGTGCGTCTCCGGCGAAGAACCGAAGATACGGTATCCTCCGAAATCGAAATAAAAAAGATAGGGAGAAGGATTGATGCTGCGGAGCGCCCGGTACACCTTGAAATCGTCTCCGGCGTATGGTTGGACGAATCTTCGGGAGAGGACGATTTGGAAAACGTCACCGCGCAGGCAGTGCGCTATGCCCTTGCGTACGTTGGCTTTATGCTCTTCGTCTGTGATGGGGCTGCTGACAGGGCCGGTCACGGAAAAATTGTAGGAAGCGTAGTTCCGGTTCTCGATGGCCGCCTCCAGTTCCGACAAAGCGCTTTCTTCTCCTTCCGCCAGCATCTCCACGAGAGTCAGCTCGTTCTTGAAGTGGTTGAAGACAATCACATATTTATATAGGATATACAGTAAATCCGGTGCGTCGTTCTGTTCGTCATGGCTTTCTTTGACGGGAATCTGTTCGAAATATTTCACGGCGTTGAAGGTCGTGTATCCGTAGAGCCCGCATACGTTTTTGTTCTCGCCGGCTACTTGAAACTGGCTGATAAAACGGTTCATCGCCTTTTCTACGGTGAATGCCTTCGTCAGTGGTTCTTCCGTGCGGCTGTTGTCCGGATAGGAGGCTGTGACGATACCGCTGTTGACGCCGATGCTCGCCAGCGGGCAAAGGGCGATAAATGAGAGGGAGTTCTCTCCGGCGTGATAGTCGGAACTCTCCATCAATACGGATTGCGGGTACATGTCGCGAACCTTGAGGTAGATGCTGACCGGAGTATGCATGTCTCCTAGTACCTGCTTGCTGTGGGTGGTATAATTGAATGTTTTCATTTGGATTGCAGATTATGATATCGGGTGAATGATTTTCTTATCGTTTTTCGTAAAAGGATAAATAAGTTTCGATGTCCTTGTCGCCGCGTCCGGACACGGTCAGTACAACCACGTCTTCCGGCTTGAATTTCAGCTTCTTCAAAGCACCCAGCGCATGGGCGGATTCCAGCGCAGGGATGATGCCTTCTAATTTAGTCAGCTCATAAGCGGCCTCTATGGCTTCGTCGTCGTTTATCGCCAGGACGCGGGCCCGCTTCTGTGCGGCGAGGTTGGCGTGTATCGGGCCGATTCCCGGATAGTCCAGTCCGGCGGAGATAGAATAGGGCTCTTCAATCTGCCCGTCCTCATTCTGGATGACATACGTGCATGCCCCGTGGATAATTCCCGTTTTGCCGAGCTGTATGGTGGCGGCGGTCATGCCGGTTTCTATGCCTTTTCCTCCTGCTTCCGCCAGTACGATGTTCACCCGTTCGTCATTGATGTAATGGTAAATCGTTCCGGCGGCGTTGCTTCCTCCGCCTACGCAGGCTATCAGGCAGTCGGGATAGTCGCGCCCTTCTTTCTCCAGAAGTTGTTTTTTGATTTCCTCGCTGATGACGGATTGCAGGCGCGCCACCATGTCAGGATACGGATGGGGGCCTACGGTGGAACCGATGATGTAATAAGTATCGGACGGATGGCAGCACCAGTCCCGAATCGCCTCGTTGGTGGCGTCTTTCAGGGTCATGTTGCCCGAAGTGACGGGGACTACGGTAGCACCCAGCATTTTCATTTTCTCGACATTGATGTGCTGGCGTTCTACATCCGTCTTTCCCATGTAGACGATACATTCCATATTCATCAGCGCACATACGGTGGCGGTTGCCACGCCATGCTGTCCGGCACCGGTTTCGGCGATGATACGCTTTTTCCCCATGCGCCGTGCCAATAAAATCTGTCCCACGGTGTTGTTGATTTTATGGGCGCCCGTGTGGTTTAAGTCTTCCCGTTTCAGATACAGCTTGCAGCCGTATTTTTCCGAAAGGCGCTTTGCCGGGTAGAGCGGGGAAGGACGGCCTACGTAGTCGCGCAACAACTGTTCGAATTCTTTCTTGAAATCCTCACTTTCAATGACTTCGAGGTATTTGTCCTTCAATTCCTCTACGCATTTGTGGAGAATTTCCGGTATGTAAGCCCCTCCGAATTCTCCGTAATAGCCCTCTTCATCGACTAAAAAACTTTTCATATTCTTATCTGTATTTTATATTATTACTTGATTTTCCAAAAAACGGCAAATAAAAAAGCCCTGTCGCAAGTTGCGGCAGGGCTCTTTCAAATCTCTATATCTTTAATGAGGTATATACATACGAGCACTGGCTCCCTTACGACTGTCGGAGTTGTAACGGGCGCCACCACCAATATGTATTTACTAACATTGTTTTCATTGTCTTTTGTTATTTTATGGGGGGCAAATATAAACACTTTGTTTGAAATGGCAAACAAAATATTACTTTTTTTCTCTGCCTGCTTCATTTTTATGATATAGAACAATTTCATTCCTGCGCTGTTCTTATAAATATTGAATATTTAATCAAAAACAGTTATGAAACAGAGAAAAGTCCTGGTGGGTATCGCCATCGCCATTTTTATTATATTGTTGCTTTATTGGTTATTGGTAGCGGAGGATATGAAGCCGTGGCTGTCGGCCATGATACCTTCTTCCGTACTGCAATTTATCGCCTGATTCCGGCAGAGGTGTCGGAGATTTCATGTATATTTGCAGGGAATGTGAATAATAACCCCTTAATAACGTTGAACACGATATGGAAAATTTTACCTTTCAAAATCCCGTCAAACTGATTCTGGGACGCGGGACGATAGCCCGGCTGGCCGATGAGATTCCCGCCGGCAAACGTATCATGATTACTTTTGGCGGCGGAAGCGTAAAGCGGAACGGCGTGTATGAGCAGGTGAAAGAAGCTCTGAAAAATCATTATACCGTGGAATTCTGGGGCATCGAGCCCAATCCCGCTGTCGAAACTCTCCGCAAAGCGATTGCTTTGGGAAAAGAGGAAAAGATAGATTACCTGCTGGCTGTCGGCGGCGGTTCCGTAATTGACGGCACAAAACTGGTTTCCGCCGGACTTCTGTATGACGGTGATGCCTGGGACCTGGTGCTTGCCGGCCGTCCGGTCACTCGTACCGTACCTCTTTCCACCGTTCTGACTCTCCCCGCCACCGGTTCGGAGATGAATAACGGAGCGGTGATTTCCCGCCGTGAAACGAGAGAGAAGTATCCCTTTTATGCCAATTACCCGTTGTTCTCCATCCTCGACCCGGAGGTGACTTTTACTTTGCCTTCCCATCAGGTGGCTTGCGGGCTGGCGGATACGTTTGTGCATGTGATGGAGCAGTATATGACTGTTGCCGGACAAAGCCGTCTGATGGACCGTTGGGCGGAAGGCATTTTGCAGACCCTTGTGGAGATAGCTCCGGAAATCCGTAAGAACCAGCATGATTATCAGTTGATGGCGGATTTTATGCTTTCGGCTACGATGGCCTTGAACGGGTTTATCGCAATGGGGGTGTCGCAGGATTGGGCTACTCACATGATTGGGCATGAGCTGACCGCCCTGCACGGATTGACGCATGGGCATACCCTGGCGATTGTGCTGCCTGCCACGTTGCAGGTGCTCCGGGAGGCTAAAGGGGATAAGCTGCTGCAATACGGCGAGAGAGTATGGGGAATCGCTTCCGGTACCAGGGAAGAACGGATTGACGAAACGATTCGCCGTACCGAAGAATTCTTCCGTTCGCTGGGGCTGACAACCCGCTTGCATGAGGAGAACGTCGGTGAGGAAACAATTTTGGAAATCGAACGCCGTTTCAATGAACGGGGAGCCCGGTACGGGGAAAACGGAAACGTAACGGGAACTGTCGCCCGTAAGATACTGGAGACGGCTCTTTAGGAAAGGCGGAGGGGAGTGTGTCGAAACAAGGATGAACACTCCTTTCACATGTAATTTCGCAAGCATTTGGAACAGTTACAGATTCTGACTGATAAACAAAAAAACCGTATCATTACTCAAAATGAAGCGCCCCCCAAAAGTTTTGTGTCTAACTTTTGGGGGGCACTTCAAAAACAGAGTTGATACGGTTTTTTTATTGCCGATGAAAGGTGTCGAGTTTCAGATGAAAAACACCTGCCCGCACGTCTGCCTGTCCGCTCATTAAGAGGGAGTGACCGGAGAGGTCTTCATGTCCCGTGTGTACAGGCTGTCGATGATACCGTCAGACAAGCCGATGGTCGGTACGATGATTTCCGTAGATTGGCTGTGTGTCGCCACTTCCAGAAATATTTCCGCAGCGGGCACTATGACATCCGCCCTGTCCGGTTTCAGCTTGTATTGCTTGATACGCTGTTCGAGCGGCAGTTCTTTCAGCGTCTCATGGATTTTCCGCAATGATTCCACCGGCAGGGAAGAGGTCTTTTTGTCTTTTTTGTCCGCCAGCCGGAACAGTTTGTTGATGTTCCCTCCCGAACCGATGATATGGATGGGGGCGTACTCCGTGGCGAGACCCGCCAAGTCCGTACGCAACGCTTCTTTTTCCTCCTCTTTCACCATGCCGCTGAGCATGCGGACAGTACCTATGTTGTAGGAACGGGAACTTTTCAGTTCTCCGTTGCTGATGAGGTTGATTTCCGTACTTCCGCCCCCTACATCGACGTACAGGTAGTTTTGTCCGGAGGCGAAAAGCTGCTCGATATGATTGTCATATACGATGTGCGCCTCTTCCTGTCCGCCGATGATTTCCACGCGGATTCCTGTCTTTTTCGCTATCTGCCGGGCGATTGCCTCGCCGTTTTTGGCGTCGCGCATGGCGGAGGTGGCGCAAGCGCGATAATTCACGACATCGTAAATCTTCATCAGTTGTTTATAGGCTTTCATCAGCCGGACCAGTTTCTTCTCCTTCTCGGCGGAGATGACCCCTGTCGTGAAAGCATCCTCTCCCAGGCGTAGCGGGACGCGGATAAGCTGCACCTTGCTCATCAGTTCGGGCGCATT
Source organism: uncultured Bacteroides sp. (assembly GCF_958445495.1). Taxonomy (GTDB): domain Bacteria; phylum Bacteroidota; class Bacteroidia; order Bacteroidales; family Bacteroidaceae; genus Bacteroides. The sequence goes on from NZ_CAUCSQ010000023.1 coordinate 33,342, forward strand.
TTCTTCGTTTACGCATTTTATCAGTAACCGTACGGCATTGGAGCCGATATCGATGGCCGCATAATTGACTTTCTTCATATTTATCATTCTGTAGTTTTGTATTCGTCATATAATTTCTCCTGCGAGCGGAAAGGAGGGATAGCGTTCTCGTCCAGCGGCGGAATGAGAGGCAGCGTCCATGCTCTGTTGGTTCCCGTTCCGTCTACGACACGGCCTTTTACCGTATCCTGGAATCCGTAACGGACAATCCGTTTTAAGTCTGCCCGTATCTCAGGGTCGTAAACGGGAGCCAGCACTTCGATGCGGTTATCCATGTTCCGGGGCATCCAGTCTGCCGAACCGATGTAATATTTCTCCTCTCCGCCGTTGGCGAAGATAAAGATACGGGAGTGTTCGAGGTAACGGTCGATGATACCGTTGACGTATATGTTTTCGCTGACGTTCGGAACGCCTGTCACCAGAGAACAGTTGCCCCGTACTACCAGCTCTATCCGGACTCCGGCGGTCGAGGCTTCGTAGAGTTTCTCAACAAGGGGCCGGTCGGTGATGTGGTTGACTTTGGCGAGGATATACGCCTCTTTCCCCTGTTCCTTATTCTTTATCTCTTTGTTGATGAGCGCGAGCAGCCGGCTGCGCATATCGTTGGGAGAGACAATCAGTTCTTTGAACCTGACGGGCGTGTACGGCTTCTCGATGAAGTCGAATACGGCATTTACTTCCCGTACGATGGGGCGGTGGGCGGTCATGAGCGTATAGTCGGTGTACATCCGCGCATTTCCTTCGTGGAAATTTCCCGTGCTGATGCAGGCGATATCTCCGTGGCGGGTTCCTATGTGCACCAGTTTGGAATGGATCTTCAGACTCTCCACTCCGAAGATGACGTGAATCCCCGCATCCTGCATTTTCTTGCTCCAGTTGATGTTGGAAGCTTCGTCAAAACGTGCCAGCAGTTCGATGACTACGGTAACCTTTTTTCCGTTTTTGGCTGCACATATCAGCGCTTTTACCACTTTGGAGTCTTTTGCCAGCCGGTAGAGGGTCATTTTGATTGTTTTCACCTCCTTGCTGATGGCGGCTTCGCGCAATATGCGGATGAAAGTGTCAAAGCTGTGGTAAGGGTAGTGCAGCGAGCGGTCTTTCTGCCGTATCAGGGAGAGCAGGCTCTCCGGACCGTTCAGCTCCGGCTTGAAAACGGGTTCCCAGGCGGGATATCGTAATTCGTTGTGTCCGCAGGTTGGAAATTTCATCAGGTCTTTGAAATTGTGATACCGTCCTCCGGCTACACGGGTGTCGTTTTTGTCGATGTTCAGCCGGTCGGTCAGCTTTTTCAGCAGGTCTTTGGGAATTTGCTCGTCGTAGACGAAACGAATCGGTTCGCCCTTTTTACGGCTTTTTACCCCTTTGGAGATTTTTTGAAGCATTCCCGTGCGCAAGTCGCTGTCGATTTCCATTTCCGCGTCTTTCGTGAATTTGAACGTGTATGCTTCATAGTCGGTGTATTTCATGCCCACAAAAATCATCGGCAGGCAATAGCGGATTACGTCGTCGAGAAACATCAGATAGGTTTTCCCTTCCGAATCGGGAAGCTGGATGAAACGGCCGAATTCTCCGGTGGGCAGTTCGATTACCGCATAGTCTTTCTCTTTTATTTTCCCTTTTTCGTCTTTGCGGAGCAGGCGGATGGCAAGATAAATATCCTCGTCCGTCTGGTCGTCCAGCGGCCGGGTTCCGTTGAGGAAGAGCGGGTTGGTCGAACCGTTCAGCCTGTTGCGGTAAAAGGAGGTGATGAATGCTTTCTGTTCGTCCGTCATCTCCGTTTCCTTGATAACGCAAATGTCTTTTTTCTTTAATTCTTCCATGATGGAAACGAACGTCTCTTCAAACTGGACGTAGTACCGGTTGTGCAGCTTTCCGATTTGTTTCAGTGTACGCCTGGCTATTTCCTGTTCTTTCTGCATGTTTTTGTCGGCGTATTCGACGATTCTGTTGAGAGTTGCCACCCGCACGCGGAAAAACTCGTCCAGGTTGTTCGAATAAATGCCGAGGAAAGAGAGCCGTTCCAGCAACGGTACTTCCGGGCGCGCCGCTTCAATCAGGATACGTTGGTTGAAGTACATCCAACTGATGTCACGTTCAACGTAAGGACGCTTCTTTGGGGTTGCGCTTGATTTCATGATGGAGATTCTATTTATTTATTTTCTGCAAAAGTATTCAAGTAAGATGTAACGGTTATAACAATATTGTTACGAACTTATTACAATGTCAGTTTGTTATTTTTATATATCAATGGAAACACTTATATTCGCAAAAGTATTGAAACAGACTTGGTTAAAAAAATAGAAGTTATGAAAACAATGAATTATTCCCTTATTCGCATTCTCTTTGCACTTGTGATAGGTTTGGTACTGGTTATTTGGCCGAATGCCGCTGCCGGTTATATCGTCATTACGGTAGGTGTCGCTTTTCTGATTCCCGGAGTCATTAGCCTTTTAGGTTATTTCGGGCGTAAAAAATCGGAAGAGGGAGTTGCCCCCCGTTTCCCGATAGAGGGTGTCGGCAGCCTGCTTTTCGGGCTTTGGCTGATTGTGATGCCCGAATTTTTTGCGGATGTCCTGATGTTCCTGTTGGGATTTATCTTGATGATGGGAGGAGTGCAGCAAATCGCTTCCCTGTCGATGGCGCGCCGCTGGACTCCTGTTCCGGGAGCGTTTTACCTGGTTCCGTCCCTGATTCTGATTGCGGGGATTGTCGCCTTGTTCAATCCGACAGGAGCGCGTAACACCGCCTTTATCATTATCGGCATCAGCAGTTTGGTCTATTCGCTTTCCGAATTGGTGAACTGGTTCAGGTTTACCCGCCGCCGTCCGAAAAATCCGGTTCCGCATCAGGAGAAGGAAAATATTGAGGATGCGAAGATTATTGAATAGGACAAACCTTTTTGCACGTTCGTTGTTCTATCCTGTATTAAATAATATGGAATTAATGATATGGAAAAGATGACGGATGTGCAGAAACAACTGGAGGCGGCAGCCGGAACCGGCCATTTGGTATTGGTCGTGTTCTACGCCGATTGGTCGCCTCATTATGAATGGATAGGGCCCGTGCTTCGTACTTATGAGGAAAGAACCGTAGAATTGATAAGGGTGAATACGGAAGAAAATGGAGCGGTGGCCGACGCCCGTAATGTGGAAACGGTTCCGACTTTCCTTTTGTTGCATAAAGGCCATGAGCTATGGCGGCAGGTAGGGGAGCTTACGGTGGAGGAACTGAAAGACGTGCTGGATGATTTCAGGTGAGCCGGTTGTAATCTTTTATTGATGTTGCCGGATAAGCCTGCCTCTTTCTTCGAGACAGAAATCCTGTTTTGTAAAATGCTGATATTCAATATCCTATTCGACCGGGTCGTTCCTTTAAAAGAAACGGGTGTTTCCTTTTAAAGGAAACACCTGTTCGACACCGAGAAACGATTGTTTCCTTTTAAAGGAACAACCGGGGGCTTTCAACCCGGATATTCGATGGTTGGAAACTCTTCCCGTTATCTATTATTTTTTACTGTTTCCTGCAAAATCAACGGCTCGTTGGTAGTGATGAAATCTACTTTACGGTCCATCAGCCATTTCATCTCGTCCGCGTCGTCGATGGTCCACACATTGACCTTTAAACCGAGGTCATGGGCTTCTTTTATCCATTCCGGATGTTTCTTTATCACTCCCATGTGATAGTCAAGGCCGGCAGCGCCGAGTTCTTTCAGTTCTTTGGGAGACAGCTCTCCGTTCAGGTAGAATACGGGCGTCCCGGCGGGAGCCAGGCGAATCAGTTCTTTCATCGCATGCAAGGAAAAAGTGATGTATTCCATCCGGTCTTCCAGTCCCGTTTTCTTTACCAGGGCGAGAATTCCCTCTACGGCTTTGGTTTCGCGTTTCTTGCTGTTAAGCGCTTTCAGTTCGAGAATCAGCCGGGTAGAACATTTTTTCCCGGCTTCCAGGTATTGTTCCAGACTGGGCAGGTTTTCTCCGTTAGATAGTTTGAGCCCCGTCAGCGCATCTCCTTTGGAATACTCCATCGGCCTCATTTTATATACAGGGTCATGGTTGACTACCAGTTTGTTGTCCTTGGTAAGCCATACGTCAAATTCCGAACCGTAACATCCGATGGAGTCCGCTTTCAGAAGTGATGAAATACTGTTCTGGGAAGCTCCCGGAGTTTTCCAAAAACCGCGGTGGGCAATCACTTTAGTCTGCGCCTGCATGCAGCAGGCAACCATTAGCAAGGCAGAAGCCATCATCATTTTCTTTAAACTCATTTGTCTGATTTTTTAGTTTTATAGATTAAAATCGGGTTTGCCCTCAAAATTATAAAAAAGAAAATGCAAATCGGGCAATTATATGCTAATCTGCGTTAATCCCGGAGTTTTTGGAGCGGAAATGTTACGGGAAGATTAACGGGACGGCCGAATAATCCGCCGTTTCTCCCTGTCGGGCGGGAAATCAGTTTTTCATGTGCCCTTTCTGCTGTCCTGAACCGTCCGGTCTGTAGTTTCTAACCGGTTTGTCTGCTGTCGCTTATTCGTTCCATAGCTGTCTCCCTTCCGTTCCACATCTGTTTCCCTTTCGTCCCACATCTGTTATCCTTCCGTTCCACAAATGTGGAACGAACCGCCGATAGTATCCGGAGGTTTTGGTTTTACGTACGCCTATGACTGAAACCGGTGTTCCGGTACTTCACGGCGGGAAAGCGTATTCGGGCCGTTCCGGTGAAAACGTTTTCAAGAAGCCGAAAAAAGGGCAAGGAATTGCCGGTTACCTCCGGAACCGGTCGTACGCGGGGGCTGTACGGTCATTTTGCGGATTGGGACTCCTGTCATTTTACTCCATATCGCTAAATCTGTAATCAGGGTCATACAATCTGTAATTTGTCTACAAAGGAAATCTCTTCTTCTTCCGAACTTTGCGGCAGGAACAAGAAAATCCGAATAAACAATCCCATAAACAACTCAATTATGAAACTGATTAAAGACACTCAATTCGGAGGTGAACGCCCGTTGTTCGCCTCGCATGACTTGCACTTGGACCATGTGACTATCCTTGCCGGAGAATCCGCCATTAAGGAGTGCAGCAACATCGTCGCAACCAATTGCCGGTTTGAAGGAAACTATCCTTTCTGGCATGTACACGGCTTCACGATTGACCGCTGCTTCTTCGATGTCGGCGGCCGTTCCGCCCTGTGGTATTCCGACCACCTGAAAATGACGGATACCCGTATCGATGCCCCCAAGATGTTCCGCGAAATGACCGACATCGAAATCGAAAACGTGGAAATGACCGATGCCGACGAAGTATTCTGGCGTTGCAAGAATCTGGATATTAAAAACCTGAAACTGCACGGGGGAACTTATCCGTTCATGTTCAGCAGCCATATCCGCATCGACGGGTTGGAAAGCGACAGCAAATATGTCTTCCAGTATGTGAAGGATGTGGAGCTCCGCAATGCCCGAATCACCACGAAAGATGCTTTCTGGGAGGTGGAGAACGTGACTATTTACGATTCCGAGCTGAACGGCGAATACCTTGGCTGGCACTCGCGCAACCTGCGCCTCGTGAATTGCCACATCACCGGCGAGCAACCGCTGTGTTATGCCCATGACCTCGTATTGGAGAACTGCACTTTCGGTCCGGACTGCGACCGCGCTTTTGAATACAGTTCGGTGCGGGCGACTGTCAAAGGTGCGATAGGCGGAGTGAAAAATCCGCGCACGGGCAGCATTACCGCCGAAAGCTACGGCGAGATTATTATCGACGGGAATATTAAAGCTCCGGGCGATTGCGAACTGAAACTTTGGGACGAATGTACTTGCTTTAGCGACTGATGCCATGAGATACGATTTTGACGAACCGGTGGAACGCCGCCGCACGAACTCTTATAAATGGGACAGTGAGCCGGAAGGCGTGCTGCCGATGTGGGTGGCGGATATGGATTTTCGGACGGCTCCCTGCATCACCGGGGCTTTGCAACGGCGCGTGGCACACGGCATATTCGGTTATACCCGCGTGCCGGACGAATATTATGACGCAGTGATAGGTTGGTTCGGCCGCCGCCACGGCTGGGAGCTGCGGCGGGAATGGATGATTTACACTTCGGGCGTTGTGCCTGCCGTGTCAGCCGTCATTAAGGCGCTGACCGTTCCGGGCGACAAGGTATTGGTACAGACACCCGTATATAATTGCTTCTTTTCGTCTGTCCGCAACAATGGATGCGAGGTGGTAAGCAGCCCTTTGCTGCAAACGGGCGATACATACCGGATAGATTTCGACGACCTGGAACGGAAAACGGCCGACGGGCGGGTACGGATACTGTTGCTCTGTAATCCGCATAACCCCGCCGGCCGCGTGTGGACGAGAGAGGAACTGGCGCGTATCGGTGAAATCTGCCTGCGCCGCGGCGTGACGGTCGTTTCGGACGAGATACATTGCGAACTGGTGTTTCCGGGACATGTTTACACGCCTTTCGCCGCGCTGTCGGACGAGTTCCGGCAACATTCCGTAACTTGTGTCTCTCCGAGCAAGGCGTTCAACATTGCAGGTTTGCAAATAGCCAATATCGTCTGCGCCGATGAAGAAATGCGCCGGAAAATCGACAAGGCAATCAACATCAATGAAGTCTGCGATGTGAATCCTTTCGGGGTGGCAGCTACCGTCGCGGCGTATAACGAGGGGGAGGAATGGCTGTCGCGACTGCTGGAATACCTGTATGGCAATTTCCTCTACATGCAGGGTTTCTGCCGGAAGTACCTGCCGGACTTCCCGGTTATGCGGTTGGAAGGGACGTATCTGGTCTGGATGGATTGCCACAGGCTGAAACGCACTTCGGAAGAGATAGAAGGATTATTGGTGAAAGATGCCGGGCTGCACCTCAATGCCGGAACGATGTACGGCGAGGCTGGCGAGGGATTTATGCGTTGGAACATCGCCTGTCCGCGTTCACGCCTGGAGGAAGGCTTGGAAAGGTTTCGGAAGTTCACCGGCAGAATGTAAACGGGAGGGGATATGGAAACTGTGAAGAGGCGGCTTGCGGTCATTACCGCCTATTTTCTCGTTTATGTGGTCTGGGGCTCTACCTATTATTTCATCGGAGTGGCGTTGAGCGGTTTTCCTCCGTTCCTGCTCGGAGCCTTGCGTTTCACGATGGCGGGACTGTTGTTGCTCGTGCTTTGCCATTGCCGTAAAGAGGCCGTTTGCCGGAAGAATCTGGTTGTCCGTTCTGCAATAAGCGGCATCGTGCTGCTCTTCATCGACATGGCGGTCATCATGCTGGCACAGCGTTATGTCAGCAGCAGCCTGGTGGCTATCGTGGCTTCTTCAACGGCTGTCTGGATTATGCTGCTCGACGTGCCGATGTGGAAACGGAATTTCAGGAACCTGTCGGCGGCCGGCGGTATCCTGCTGGGTTTTGCGGGGGTGGGATTGCTGTATATGGAGCAACTGGGCGGTGAAACGCGGGGCACGCACAGTGAATACGGCATCCTGCTGCTTATCGGAGGTTGCCTGTCGTGGGCTCTCGGTACGCTTTATACGAAATACCGTTCCTGTGGGACGGAAAGCGTGAATGAGTTCGCCGGTTCCGCCTGGCAGATGTTTGCGGCGAGCCTTATGTTCTGGCTGTGCGCTTTTCTGAACGGCGATGTGCAGGCTACGGATTTCGGGGAAGTTCCCCGTAAGGCGTGGTTGTCGCTGTCATACTTGATTTTTTTCGGCTCCATCTTGGCTTACTCCGCCTATGTCTGGCTGCTGAAAGTCCGTCCGGCTACGGAGGTCGCTACGCACGCTTACGTCAATCCCGTAGTGGCGGTGATTATCGGAGCCGGTTTCGGAGGCGAACAGGTGACGGCGGTGCAATTGTCCGGGCTATTTGTCATTTTGGCAAGCGTGATGCTGGTAAACCGTAACGGCGGGGCAAAACAAAAAGGAAAACGTTCATAAAACCGTTTGAGGATAAACAGCCGGAATCATGCTTCCCTGCCTTGAGACTTGTTTGTAGGATGCCGTTTATGATATAAAAGTGAAAAAAAACGGCCGTTCGTTCTTTCAATCCGTTAGTTTTATACCTGTAATTCCCCTTTGATTGTAAGATGTTTCTTTTTGAATCAAAAACAATATATTATTTAACTTTTTGATATGTTTACATGCTTTTTATTGGCTTATGTCAAATAAATAGGGAATTTGTTGTCTTTATGTTATTTGTAATATGTATATTTGCAGCCGGAATAAAAATATTGAAGTATGTACAGGACAGTTCCGCCCGCCTGCCGTATCGCCGTATGTAAGGGTAAGTTTGCCGGGGAATCCGGCAAAGCCGGTAACCGGTGGAAAACGGTAAAGGCGGGACAAATGGAAAGGCAATGTGCTGATTCGCCAACAAGAAGAACGGATTAAAAATGGAACAGTTGAAACATGAATGCGGCGTCGCCATGGTACGCCTGCTCAAACCTTTGGAATATTACGAAAGGAAATACGGGACGTGGATGTACGGCCTGAACAAACTCTATCTGCTGATGGAAAAGCAGCACAACCGCGGGCAGGAAGGCGCGGGATTGGCTTGCGTGAAGCTGGAGGCGAATCCCGGTGAGGAATATATGTTCCGGGAACGTGCCCTGGGGGCCGGCGCCATTACCGAGATTTTCGGGGCTGTGCAGGGCAACTTCAAAGAGCTGACTTCGGAACAGTTGCATGACGTGGCATTCGCCAAACGCACTTTACCTTTCGCCGGCGAAGCGTATATGGGGCATCTGCGTTATTCCACCACCGGCAAATCCGGCATTTCGTATGTGCATCCGTTTTTGAGAAGGAACAATTGGCGTGCCAAGAATCTGGCTCTCTGCGGTAATTTCAACATGACGAATGTGGACGAGATTTTTGCCCGTATTACCGCTATCGGGCAGCATCCCCGCAAATATGCGGATACTTATATCATGCTGGAACAGGTGGGGCATCGTCTGGACCGTGAAGTGGAACGTTTGTTCAACCTTGCCGGGGCCGAGGGGCTTACGGGGATGGCTGTCACCGATTACATAGAAGAGCATATCGACCTGGCGAACGTGTTGCGTACTTCCAGCCGTGACTGGGACGGGGGATATGTCATTTGCGGTTTGACCGGAAGCGGTGAGTCTTTCGCTATCCGTGACCCGTGGGGGATTCGCCCGGCTTTTTGGTATCAGGATGACGAAATCGCCGTCCTTGCTTCCGAACGCCCGGTTATCCAGACGGCTTTCAACGTCCCTGTGGAAGAAATCAAAGAGTTGCAACCCGGACAAGCATTGCTGATTGGCAAAAGCGGCAGGCTGCGGACGGTACAGATAAACAAGCCCCGTGAAAAGCGGGCTTGCTCGTTCGAGCGTATTTATTTTTCCCGCGGCAGCGATGCGGACATTTACAGGGAACGGAAGCTGCTGGGCGAGAAACTGGTCCCGAATATCCTGAAAGCTGTCGGTTATGATTTGGACCATACGGTTTTTTCTTTCATTCCCAATACGGCGGAAGTAGCTTTCTACGGCATGTTGCAGGGGTTGGACAAGTATTTGAACGAAGAGAAGGTACGGCAGATTGCGGTATTGGGGCATCATCCGGATATGGAGGAACTGGAAGCTATCCTTTCCCGCCGTATCCGTAGCGAGAAGGTGGCTGTCAAGGATATCAAACTCCGCACTTTCATTGCCGAAGGGAACAGCCGTAATGATTTGGCTGCCCATGTGTATGACATTACCTACGGGAGTCTTGTCGCGGGGGTCGACAGTCTGGTGATTATTGACGACAGTATCGTGCGCGGAACAACGTTGAAACAGAGCATTATCGGTATCCTCGACCGTCTCGGACCGAAGAAAATCGTTATCGTGTCATCTTCTCCGCAGGTCCGCTATCCCGATTATTACGGCATAGACATGGCGAAGATGAGCGAGTTTATCGCTTTCAAGGCTGCTATCGAGCTTTTGAAGGAACGTGATATGATGGATGTGGTTGCGGCCGCTTACCGGAAGTCCAAAAATCAGGCGGGATTGCCGAAAGAACGGATGGTGAATTATGTCAAGGAGATATATGCGCCGTTTACGGATGAGGAGATTTCCGCCAAGATGGCGGAGTTGCTGACTCCGGAGGGCACGAGAGCGAAAGTGGAAATCGTCTACCAGCCGTTGAAGGGGCTTCGTGAGGCTTGTCCCGCCCATAAGGGAGACTGGTATTTTAGCGGTGACTATCCCACGCCGGGGGGTGTGAAGATGGTAAACCGGGCATTTATCGACTACATTGAGCAACTGTATCAATTCTGACAACCGTACAATGATTCAGTAATAGAAGAATGAGAAATGTGACATTAATCCTTGACGACGGGAGCCGGTTTTCCGGCAAGTCGTTTGGCTATGAGAAGCCGGTGGCGGGCGAAGTGGTTTTCAATACTGCCATGACCGGATATCCGGAGAGTCTGACGGACCCTTCTTATGCCGGACAGTTGATGACGCTTACTTATCCGTTGGCGGGCAACTACGGGGTTCCTCCTTTTACCGTCGGACCGAACGGGCTTGCCGTTTTCATGGAAAGCGGGAAAATCCATGCGGAGGCGCTTATCGTGAGTGACTATTCTTATGAATACAGCCATTGGAATGCGGTGGAGAGCCTCGGCGACTGGCTGAAACGGGAACAGGTTCCCGGTATCACGGGCATTGACACGCGCGAACTGACTAAGGTTCTTCGGGAGCATGGAGTGATGATGGGAAAAATCGTTTTCGACGATGCGGAGAGTGAAGGGTTGGAAACGGAGAGTTACGGGAACATTAATTTTGTGGACAGGGTGAGTTGCAAGGAAATAACCGCTTATCTTCCCGACGGCGCTTCCCGTGTTTTTCCGGCAGGCATTTCCCGCGAACAGCTCAATTCCGGGCTATCGGATTTTGATGCTCATTTGAAAAGGGTGTTGCTGGTGGATTGCGGCGTGAAGGCCAATATCATCCGTTGCCTGTTGAAGCGGGGTGTGGCGGTGGTGCGCGTGCCTTGGAATTATGATTTCAACGGGCTGGATTTTGACGGGTTGTTCATTTCCAACGGGCCGGGCGACCCGGACACTTGTGACGCCGCCGTGCAGAATATCCGTAAGGCGATGAAGAACGAGAGTCTTCCTATTTTCGGCATTTGCATGGGGAACCAGTTGTTGTCGAAAGCCGGAGGGGCGAGGATTTATAAGTTGAAATACGGGCATCGCAGCCACAACCAGCCGGTACGGATGGTGGGTACGGAGCGTTGTTTCATTACTTCCCAGAATCATGGTTATGCCGTGGACAGTGATACGCTGGGGGCGGACTGGGAACCGCTGTTTATCAATATGAACGATGGCTCTAACGAGGGAATCAGGCATAAGACGAATCCTTGGTTTTCTGCACAGTTCCATCCGGAAGCTGCCGGCGGGCCTACGGATACGGAGTTTTTATTCGATGAGTTTGTAAATCTTCTGAAATAACCGACAGTCATGAAAGAAACTAAAAAGAAAGTGTTGTTGCTGGGTTCCGGCGCCTTGAAAATCGGTGAGGCCGGTGAGTTTGATTATTCCGGTTCGCAGGCGCTCAAGGCATTGAAGGAGGAGGGGATTGAAACGGTTCTTATCAATCCGAATATCGCTACGGTACAGACTTCCGAAGGGGTGGCCGACCGGATATATTTCCTTCCGGTCACTCCGTATTTTGTGGAGAAGGTTATCCGGAGGGAGAGGCCGGATGGCGTCATGCTGGCTTTTGGCGGTCAGACGGCGCTGAATTGCGGCGTGGCTTTGTATCGGGAGGGAATCCTTGAGAAATATGATGTGGAGGTGCTGGGTACTCCGGTGCAGGCTATTATGGATACCGAGGACCGGGAGCTTTTCGTGCGGAAGTTGAATGAAATCGGCGTGAAGACTATCCGGAGCGAGGCGGTGGAGAGTGCGGAAGCCGCCCGCCGGGCTGCAAGGGAACTGGGGTATCCGGTGATTGTCCGTGCCGCTTATGCGTTGGGTGGCCTGGGGTCCGGGTTCTGCGACGATGAAGGGCAACTGGATGTGCTGGTGGAGAAGGCTTTTTCTTTTTCTCCGCAGGTGTTGGTGGAGAAGTCTCTTCGGGGCTGGAAGGAAGTTGAGTATGAGGTGGTGCGCGACCGTTTCGACAACTGCATTACGGTTTGCAATATGGAGAATTTCGACCCGCTGGGAATCCACACGGGCGAGTCTATCGTCATCGCTCCGTCCCAGACGTTGACGAATAGCGAGTATCACAAGCTTCGTGAGCTTGCCATTCGCATTGTCCGTCACATCGGCATTGTCGGCGAGTGTAACGTACAGTATGCTTTTGATCCCGAATCCGAGGATTACCGGGTCATAGAGGTGAATGCCCGCCTGTCCCGTTCGTCCGCCCTGGCGTCTAAGGCAACCGGTTATCCCCTGGCTTTTGTCGCCGCTAAGCTGGGGCTGGGATACGGGCTTTTCGATTTGAAGAATTCGGTGACGAAGACTACTTCCGCTTTTTTCGAACCTGCACTGGATTATGTGGTATGCAAGATACCGCGTTGGGATTTGGGCAAGTTCCACGGTGTGGACAGGGAACTGGGCTCTTCCATGAAGTCGGTCGGGGAGGTCATGGCTATCGGGCGTACTTTTGAGGAGGCTATCCAGAAGGGGCTTCGCATGATAGGGCAGGGGATGCACGGGTTTGTGGAGAACAAGGAGCTGGTTATCCCGGATATCGACAAGGCGCTCCGTGAACCGACCGACAAACGCATTTTTGTCATTTCCAAGGCTTTCCGTGCCGGATATACGGTTGAACAGGTGCATGGATTGACGAAGATTGACAAGTGGTTCCTTCAGAAGTTGATGAATATCATGAGGACTTCCGAGGAGCTGCACGGCTGGGGGGATAATCACAAACAGATTGCAGACTTGCCCGTGCCGTTACTGAGGAGAGCGAAGGTGCAGGGTTTTTCCGATTTTCAGATAGCCCGCGCCATCGGCTACGAGGGGGATATGGAAGACGGCATCCTTTATGTCCGCAATCACCGCAAGCGTGTGGGGGTTCTTCCGGTGGTGAAGCAGATTGATACTTTGGCCGCCGAGTATCCGGCACAGACCAATTATCTTTATCTGACATACAGCGGCACGGCGAACGATGTGCATTATCCGGACGACGGCAAATCCATTGTCGTGCTGGGCTCCGGCGCTTATCGTATCGGTTCTTCGGTGGAGTTCGACTGGTGCGGTGTCCAGGCGTTGAATACGATTCGCAAGGAGGGGTGGCGCAGTGTCATGATTAATTATAACCCGGAGACGGTTTCTACGGATTATGACATGTGTGACCGTCTGTATTTCGATGAACTGACTTTCGAGCGTGTGATGGATATTCTGGATTTTGAGAATCCGCACGGTGTTATCGTATCTACCGGAGGCCAGATTCCGAACAACCTGGCTTTGCGCCTGGATGCGCAGAAGGTGAATATTCTCGGTACGAGCGCCCGGAGCATCGACAATGCGGAGGACCGGGAGAAGTTTTCTGCCATGCTTGACCGTATAGGGGTGGACCAGCCGCGTTGGCGCGAACTGGCTTCGATGGACGATATCAACGAGTTTGTCGATGAAGTGGGTTTCCCGGTGCTTGTGCGCCCGTCTTATGTGCTTTCGGGCGCTGCTATGAATGTTTGTTCCAACCGGGAGGAGCTGGAGCGTTTCTTGAAGCTGGCGGCTAATGTGTCGAAGAAGCATCCGGTGGTGGTGAGCCGGTTTATAGAGCATGCCAAGGAGGTGGAGATGGATGCGGTGGCGCAGAACGGCGAGATTATGGCGTATGCCATCAGCGAACATATCGAGTTTGCCGGCGTGCATTCCGGTGACGCGACCATCCAGTTTCCGCCGCAGAAGTTGTATGTGGAAACGGTGCGCCGCATCAAGCGTATCAGCCGCGAGATTGCCAAGGCTTTGAGTATTTCCGGTCCTTTCAATATCCAGTATTTGGCAAAGGACAATGACATCAAGGTTATTGAGTGTAACCTTCGCGCCAGCCGTTCTTTTCCTTTCGTGAGCAAGGTTTTGAAGATAAACTTTATCGAGCTGGCAACCAGGGTGATGTTGGGGCTTCCTGTCGAAAAACCGGAGAAGAGTCTCTTTGAGTTGGATTATGTAGGAATCAAGGCTTCGCAGTTCTCTTTCAACCGCTTGCAGAAGGCGGACCCTGTGTTGGGGGTGGATATGGCTTCCACCGGTGAAGTGGGTTGTATCGGTACGGATACTTCGTGTGCCATATTGAAGGCGATGCTTTCCGTGGGCTACCGGATTCCGGAGAAGAATATCCTGCTTTCCACAGGTACGATGAAGCAGAAAGCGGATATGATGGATGCGGCGCGCATGTTGGCGGATAAGGGCTACAGGCTTTTTGCGACCGGCGGCACGCATAAGGCTCTCGTTGAAAACGGCATTGAGAGCACGCATGTGTACTGGCCGAGTGAGGAGGGGCATCCGCAGGCATTGGAGATGCTTCATAACAGGGAGATTGACATGGTGGTCAATATTCCGAAGAATCTGACGGCCGGGGAGTTGGACAACGGGTATAAGATTCGCCGTGCGGCTATCGACTTGAATATTCCCCTGATTACGAATGCCCGTCTGGCAAGTGCGTTTATCCATGCTTTTTGTACGATGGGGGTTGACGATATAGCCGTTAAGAGCTGGGAGGAGTATAAATGAGGTAAGGAATAGCAGGTTATTATATATTAAGTGGAAGAGGCTGCCTTGAGGCAGCTTCTTTCGTATGGACGAGTATGACGGAGGTTTTGATTTTCCGGGTATCTTGAAAGATTTTCAGACCATGAACAAGGTATTTGGCGACATGGTGGAAAAGAAATTCCGTGCAAAGTCTGCCTGTAACAAATACCTGACCGTTTACAAGCACGGGGAATTATCCGTACCGACCCGTTCGGCGAGTACAAGCTCGAAATGGAAGAGACAGACCGGGGCTACCTCACGGAAGAAGAACTGCAAACCATAGCCAATACCGTGTTTGCGGACAAGCAGACAAACCTCGTCCGTGACATGTTCCTTTTCGGCTGCTTCACCGGGTTGAGTTACTTATGTGGTGGTAAGTACTCCCCGTTTCTAAAAAAGGCAACTGTCTGCACGAGTAGCGGAGACTCGATACCTGTTCCTATCCAAAGTAATACTTTGAGAATAGCATTCTTCAATCTCCTTATCAGCACCCTTTTTGTCCGGCTGCGTTTATTCTTTCTTTTTTGTGTCTTTATCATAGCGATACACATTCTTTCCGATTTTCAGGCTTATATTTTTTAGCTCACCACTTTTATCCAACCGTATCACGAAATCGCCCAGTTGTGAACAGTCGCCACCGAATGACGAACTGAAAAAATCGAAAATCTCTTTGGGCTTGAAATCCAAGTGGGTACTTTGGTATCTGTTCTGCCATTCCAACCGAATATATTTAGGGCAGACCTGCATCTTATAATCACAATCGGGAGTTTGTTTTGGGGAAGTATTATCATATTCTCCGTTACAGAGAACCAACTCCATATTATGCAATTTATCGTCCGGCGATTCCGTTTCAACCACGATACGGTAATTATACCGGATATGGCTGTTATCAAAAAAGAGAGTGTCCGGCAGTCCGTTCGCTTCCAGATTCTCCCAGACCTCATTCCGAACTTTCTCCTTATCGTATTTATAATATATACCATCACAATCCATCTTGTACCCCCACAGGGCTTCCAATTCTTCTTTTCCCTTGAATGAACACACCTCGGTACGCCGTCCCCCATGTATATCACTACGTAGCCATATTTGAACGATTCCATACGGAGCGCACCCGATAACCAACCCGTCATAATGTTGTTCTTCATTCCTTCCATTCAACCACCGCTCATAATACAACTTATTAATTTTTTCTACGGGTAAATCCTCTTCCACATGGTACACTTTATCTTCCACATAAGACAAATAGCTTATATCAATATGTACGGGAAGCGAATCGGAAAGAATATATATCTTTTCGCCCCCTTTTCCCCATGCGTCGCTTTCCACTGCTATCAATTTATATGCCTTTCTTCCAAGCCTATATGCGTCACCATTCGGTAATGATATTTTGCAGTCACAAACAGTGATAGGATAAAGGTAAGGAGTATTTATTTCCACTATCAGATAATCAGAGATAGGTCGTACTTTTTGATTCAAACTGGCAAAAACGATGATGGCTATCCACAGCACTATCAATCCACTATTGATACAAGCCGAGAGTAAAATACTCTCTTTAAGAAGGAACTTGGCAATCAGCACGCTAACGGCATAAACTGCCGCAATCGCCAAAACTGTATAGACCACAGTATTGAGTGCATCTATCATACCTTGCCCCATCGCATCGCTTGTGGGTACTTTTGCACGACCATGTTCAATAGCCCATTCCAGTGCTTCAAGATAAGCGAAAAAGGTCAGTAAATAAAGAAGTATATGCAGTATTATTTTCATTTTAGTTTTGTTTTGTTGGTTATTTTTATGAAACACGAAATACCTGTTGCCAAAAGTAGATGGATGAATAAGAGACTTTGGAACAACTCAAATAGATAAAGAAAGTCTTTATCTGTATCATGTACTTGTAATCTGCCCGATTCCGCATAATACAAATAATATCCCGCTCCGGTGGTGGTAACTACCGATATAATGATAGCTGTTAAACGGTTTTTATAGTTGTGCAGCCATAAGTCAGCTATGATAAATAGCAAGAAACAAGGCAACCGGCATCACATACGCCTCGAATCCCTTGTCACTGTACGTCACCGCTTCCGGCAGCTTGTTCAGCGTATCTGCCACGAACCGCATCACCCGCCCGTTCTCGGCAAGCTGTTCCAGCCCGGCAAATTCCCCCGCATCCTTGCCGCTTTGTATCATTCCTTCCATTGTTTCCACCAGAACTTGTACCTTCTCCGCAATCTCTGGTTCTGTCGTTACCGCTGCCCGTAACAGTTCTTGGCTTAATGTTGATGTTGTTTCCATATCAATAAACGCTTTATACTATTTATATTCTTGTGTGAGCAGATTCCATAGTTCGGGGTTAGTCTGTTTATCAACAAGTAGCAATAATAATTCGCCACTTCTGGGCTTTGCTCCGGCATCAAGCAATATTTTGACAATCTCCGTATTATTCTTTTTCACAGCTATATACAATAGAGATTCATTATGATAATCTTCATTCGGATTTGCTCCCCGTTCTATAAGCATCTGCACACGCTTGACATCATGCTCCAAAATAGCCATCCATAAACAAGAATATCTACCGCTGTTCACATTAGCTCCCCGTTCAATAAGTAAATTAGCCGTGTAAGAATCTCGGTTTAAAATAGCCAGATATAGTGCTGTACGCTCAATGCTACCACCTCCCCTGCCATTATACTCTTTTGTTCCGGTAGCATTTATATCCCACCCGTTATCCAATAGAAATGCTGTAATAACAGCAGCTTGCATGGATAATGAATCGCTACAATCGCTCTCATTATCACGAATCTTGTTTGTATAATAGTACCAAACCATAATATCTGGCAGATTCTCATAGTCCGCTTTGGGATTTTCGCACATATAGCGCTTTGCAAAATCAATCCTATTTTGGCTAAGCATATAGCTGAACGGATGATTATCCCGATATCCGGCACGTGACAATGCGGTAACCAGGCCCTCATAAGAAATCTTGTCATCACGAAGTTTCTTCCGTGCTTCATCTATCACGTGCCAATGATACAGTCTTTTAACTTCGCTTATTGCCACATACACGGGAAAAATAATATAAAGGGTAATCATTACCCCCCAGATTATATTGCGTGTTGCGGGTTCACTGCATTTATAAATAGCCAATATCAGGGTGGTTGGAAATGCTATACAAATCACTGCCGGTATGATAAACAATAGGATGATGCCATCACCGGCAGGACCTCCTATACGAAACGTTTTTGACAGTGCCCATATTAAACTGCTACAAACAGGTACAGATATAGCAATTGCAAGTATTATCAATTTTAGTTTATCCATATTCTTCTTTTTTTATTTTTCTTCCTCTTAATCAAAGACATTTAAATCTTAATTACTTTACATCTCAGATTGTAGGGGCAATTTCCAAATTTATTCCACCATCTTTCAATCGCCCTGCGTGGAGTAGCCGAACACCAATCGCCCATACATACTTTGTCGTTGGTTACCTAAAATGCCGCAATCGGGAACAAGAACAAACTTCTTAATTACATCGGGTGCAGTCCATTTTCCCCAAATATACCACAAACTTTCAGAAAACACAGTGTTTGCTGTATATTATTTCGTGCAGACACAAAAAAAGCACCCCGAAAGGTGCTTCACATATCACATAAAAGATTGAATGATATTCAATTGCCGTTCAAAAAGAATCATTTCAGCAGTTTATATACAGCGTCAAATTGCCGTTTCAGTCGTTCGGCATCAAGTCCCGTGGTAAAAGCCAGCACGTATGACATTCCCAGATGTGCCATTCGGAACATATCGACAATCTCTTCCGTGGCAATATCCTTTCTGATTTCCCCCGTTGCGATTGCCCTCTCAATAATCTTTCGCCACATTTGTTGGTCTTTCTCAAAGATAGCATCCATTTTCTCCACAAAGTTCGGATAATACTTGTACGCTTGGAACAAGAACTGAAAATAACATTTGGCACATTCCTTTCTATCCACCCCCAGTTCATTGCTTAGATAATCCATTGTCCTTTCCACTCCTTCGATATAGGTTTGCAGGAAGTCCCGCAATGAAATATCTTCCGCAAACACGAACTTGTTTTCCACCTTGTGCGGTTCAAAGATATAGGTATCTACAACCGCCTTGAACAGTCCCAGTTTATCCTTCGTATGATGGTAAATGCCCCGGCACGACAATCCGATAGCTTTCTCCAGTTTTACCACCGTCACTTTCTCGTAATTGTCCTGTAAGAACAGCCGGAACGCATTTCTATATATTTCAGCCTTATTCGTTTTCATATCAGCGCAGCATATATTTATCTTTGGTTTCTACGAAGATAATACATTTCTTCCGAACAGCCATAACCCCATCCGTAAAACCTCACATACACCCCCTTTTTAAGATAAGTCATAGGGCAGGTGCAGATATATCTCTATATATGGCTGTACCCTGTATCTGTAAAATACATCTTGAATATCGACGATTTACAAACTCCTAAAAATGCATAGTGCAATCCTCTTTCTGCCCTCCCTTTCATTTTCCGTCCATCCGTTCACCCTCAAAAATCCCCCAATAAAAAACACCGCATTTATTTCCTATTTTCAGTCTATTTTTGTACATTTATATCAAGTTATCAGAGCAGAGCGAAGAAACGCAAAGGACTCCGCACCGTTACTAATTCGTTACCTGTTACCTGACTTTCTACTCTTTACGTCTTGACAATTAGTTAATTAAACTTTTCCCGCAGTTTTTTCCGTTATATATTTATTGAAGCATTTGCTTTGCTATTGAATGATTCTATTTATCTGCTATAACTCAGATGGTTTTTTATTTGTTAGACATTGAGACTCTTTTGCAAAATGAGAGAAGTCTGTATATCCCAACTCATCATACGAATTACTGCTTCCTTTAGAGCGGTAATTCATCAAAGCAATTTTAAACCTCAAGGCTCTAAAGCATTGTTTTGGTGACATACCTAATACCTCTCTAAAGTATCTATTCAGTGTAGATGTTGATACCCAAACTTTCTTACTGACCATATTCGATTTGAAGTCACCGCAATGAGTAATGTAATAAACTGCTTTAATTACGGTCTCTAATTTATAATCAAACTTGAAGATATCTATATTCGATAGAAGATAGTTTTCTGCATAGCTGACACGTTCATCAAAGGTCTTTTTAGATTTTAGCTCTTCAATAATTGTGTTATCTATATAATTATCCAATGGTTTGTAACTGTCCAATAAGCAAGGAATATCATCCTTCAAAAACGGATATAACACACCCGGTTTGAATTTAATTGCAAATTCATGTGTTCCCGGTGCGTGTATTATGGTCATTGCATCTGCCAAACTACCACATAGTTTATTGCCCGTAGTATCTTTGATACCGAGTTTTCTATCCACTTTAAACGTCTGACTTTTACTTGTAAGATTCACAGAGGCGACAATATTTACATTAGGAAGAGCAACTATTGAGAATGGAGTTATTAAATTACTTTCCGTTGTAATTTCAAAGTAATATTCAACAATATCCCTCAACTCAAAGCAGGGATATTTAATCCTTACATGGTCGTTTATTTCATCTTCATATATAACTTTAGATTTCAACATATTATTTTCTGAATAGGTGTAACAACTGTATTCCTAACCCCATAGTCAGCATACGTTCTTTTTTATTTGCTAATAATTTTTGAGTCCAATCAAGTAATCCTCCATCGCCAATTTCGTATTCTACACCATCAGCTATAATTTTGGCTTTAATTCTCATACCGTAGTAATAGTTATTTTGTGAATCTGATTCGGCAATACGAACATCAAAACCGCTATTTTTAATATGTGATAAGCTATTAGATATCAATGGGCTGTTGCTGTCATATCCTTTACAAGGAATAATCTCAAAAAACAGATTATTAAACCCAAAAACACTTTTGCATACATCTTGAGTTATAGCAAAGTGTTTATGTATTTCTGTTTTCTCAAATTCAAAACTACCCGTATCCATACCGCAGGAAATTAGACACAGAATAGGGAAATGAGGTGTAAAGTTGGGATTAGAGAAAACTTGAGTCCGTATAACTCTCGACACATTGCTGAAATTATACGTTTTCCCCGACAATTCGTTGTTTTTCTTCAATGAAGCGTAATGTAAGGCTATTGAATTTGTTGGGTCTGACTGAACTTCTGTATTTCGGAGTGCTGTAAGAACTTTCTTTTGGTTTACAGTTGCCATTACACTACTTGTACCTAATTGAGCAACAGGAGATAACTCAATTAATTCAAAATTACTATTTGCTACTATTTTACAACACTCTAACTCTTCTTCTTTAAATTTCAGAAAGTCTAATTGTGCAGGTTTAACGAGTTTGTTTTTAGTGTATTTTTCCAATAGTGAAGAGGGAGTTTCTTGCATAACACGTTTTTCAAACACCTCTAAAAGCAAAGAATTTAACTCTGAACCACTCAATTTATTAGACAGTATATCAACAATATCATTTAAGTTGTATCTGCCGATTATATGTTTTATTGCTTCATCTTTCATGTTTTCCTTATACTATATATATGTTCATCAAATATTTGTCCTTTTTTTATCACAGACGATTTGATAATAGCCTCTTTCTCAAAACCAACTTTTTCTAATACCTTCATTGATGCCATATTATATTCAAAAATATTTGCATATACTCTTTGCATTCCTAATTGATTAAAAGCCATTTCAACTAACAGTCTAACTGTTTCTGTTGCATATCCATTTCCCCAATATGGTTCGCCTATCCAGTATCCGATCTCGGCATTAATTCTATATACATCGCTTTGAGGATTCAGGCTACAACAGCCAATAAATTCATTTTCTGAATATATTCCAAACACGAGTCCTAATTCTCCTGTTTTAGCTAATTCAATAAAAGAAACTGCATTATCAATCGAGTAGGGATGAGGAAATATATCACGTAAGTTTTTAGCAATCTCATAGTTATTTGCTAACTGAGATATTACACGAGGTGATTCATTTTCTATTTTACGTAACTGTATCATATCTATACTTTTATCTTTTTACAAAGATATGCCTATTTATGAGATGATTAGGTGTAAAAACGAATCAAATTTCGTTGAATTGCATTTTTACACCTAAAATTGAGAGTTCTGCAAAAGAAATATATTTTATTTAGCAATATAGATTAAAGGATTATTTATTTCTTTGTAGGAGAGTTATTTGAAACAATGGAAAAACACGGCAGATTAAAGAAGTTCGCTCGTTTCTAAGTCATTACCTAAATAAAAACGCCTATGTTTGAGATTAAAGAATGAAAGGCCGTTTATCCGGTATAAATTCAATGAAAAAGAAATAAGATGGAAATGATAAGGTAGTGCTTTATAGGGGATAAAGCTATGCTTTACGAATACCAAAGCATAGCTTTAGAGTCTATAAAGCGTAGGTATTAGATTTTTATAGGATTAGAAAATAGGACGAAAAACTAAAAATAACAGGTTTCTTTTATATTTACTTGTAAAATAGAATTTTTTAGGTTAACTTGCACAAGTTATTCTGAAAATATTTTTATTGAGTGAGTATAAGTATGGATAATCATGTGGTAATAATGGCCGGTGGCATTGGCAGCCGTTTTTGGCCGATGAGTACACCGGAATGTCCCAAGCAGTTTATAGATGTGATGGGTTGTGGACAGTCACTAATTCAGTTGACGGCGGCTCGTTTTGACGGTATATGCCCTAAAGAAAATATGTGGGTAGTGACATCGGAGAGGTATATGGATATCGTTCGCGAACAGTTGCCGGATATTCCGGAAAGTAACCTTCTGGCAGAACCATGTGCACGTAATACGGCTCCTTGTATCGCATTTGCATGTTGGAAGATTAAGAAACTGCATCCGAATGCCAATATTGTGGTGACTCCTTCTGACGCATTGGTCATTGATACGGGAGAATTCCGTCGGGTGGTGGAAAAAGCACTTCGTTTTACGGATGATAGCAGTGCCATTGTTACGATTGGCATTCAACCTGTTCGTCCTGAAACCGGATACGGATATATTGCCGCAGGAGAACATATAACGACAGATAAAGAGATTTATGTCGTAGATTCTTTTAAGGAGAAACCGGACAGGGAGACTGCCGAGAAATATCTTTCGGAAGGAAGTTATTTTTGGAACGCGGGAATCTTTGTGTGGAATGTGCGTACCATAACTTCTGTGATGCGTGTGTATGCTCCAGGTATTTCCCAGATTTTCGACCGTATTTTTCCTGATTTCTATACGGAAAAGGAAGCCGAATCAATCCGGAAGTTGTTCCCGACCTGTGAAAGCATATCTATAGATTATGCCGTGATGGAGAAGGCGCAGGAAATCTATGTGCTTCCATCTTCTTTCGGCTGGTCTGAT
This sequence comes from uncultured Bacteroides sp., assembly GCF_958445495.1. Taxonomy (GTDB): domain Bacteria; phylum Bacteroidota; class Bacteroidia; order Bacteroidales; family Bacteroidaceae; genus Bacteroides. The sequence goes on from NZ_CAUCSQ010000023.1 coordinate 56,473, forward strand.
TTGGGAACGTGGGGAGCCCTGCGTGGGTTGTTGCCACAGGATAAATGTGGAAATGCTACGGTGGGAAGTGATATCCGTTTGTATGAAAGCAAAAATTGCATCGTGCATGCAAGTGAGGAAAAACGGGTGGTCGTACAAGGACTGGACGGATATATCATCGCGGAGAAAGGGAATACCTTGTTGATTTGTAAATTGGAGGAGGAACAGAGAATTAAGGAATTTTCCCGATAAGCCTTATTTCGATTTTTGATATTCCAGAGGAGTCATGCCTGTCATTCGCTTGAAAAACTTGCTGAAAAAAGAGGGATTAGGGAAATTCAATTCATCGGAGATTTGATAAACGAGTAGATTGCTATGTTTTAACAATACTTTGGCTTCCAATATAATGGACTGGTTTATCCAGTCCATTATTGTTTGTTGGCTGGTTTGTCTGACAACGGTATTGAGATAACGGGGAGTGAGGCATAATCTGTCTGCATAGAAATTGACATTCCGTTCTTGTTTGCTGTGAATATTGACTAAAGATATGAAGCGCTGGAATATCTCTTCCTGCCGTGTCTGGCGGTTGTGTTCTTTTTGGTTGTTCTGGGCAAGGTATTCTATACTGTATAAAAGGCTTGCCAGTAAGTGCCGGACTGCTTCCTTACGAAAGACCGGTTCCTGCAATATGTCCCATATCAATGTGAAATAGCTTTGAAAACGGGTATATTCTTGTTGGGTTAGAGATAATATGATGTTTCTCTGCAAATATGAGAGACGGGTGAAGAAGTCGTCTTTTTCGGATATGGGAAGAAATTCTGTATCCATGGCTATCATTTGCATATCGAAGTCTGGAGATATCTCTAGAATCTGAAAAATGGAATTCGGGACGATTAATAGTAATTTGCCGGCCTGGAAATCTTGCTTTATTAGATTGACTAATACACGCGCATGGCCTTGTTTGATTATTATGATACGTCCTTCTTTGATACGGTAGGGTTGGTTCAGTATGATAAGATTAGACTCTAGTTTGGCAAAGCTGGTTATAAATCCGAAATGCGGCGATATGAAACGATATTTGTGGTTTCGGACAATATCGAGATTTCCCAATATGTCAAGTCCTATATTTAAGGGAGTTTTCTTTTCCATTTTTTCTCTCTGTTTTCCTGCAAAGATAATAAAAAGGAGAAAATCTTCTTTTAATTTTGCGCTTAATCGGACTATCGGGACATATTTGTTAACTTTCAGAATGTAGGTGTGTCTTTGAAAGCTCTATCTTTGTCTTTTGAATCAAAGAAAAAGATGTGTATGAAAAGAATGATTTTCAGCTTTTCCTTTTTACTGTTTGTATCTGGTATGTACAGCCAGGTGACGTTGGAGGAATGCCGGCGGAAGGCACAGGACAACTATCCTTTGGTGCGGCAGTATGGTTTGGTGGAGAAGACGAAAGAATATAATCTGGAAAATGCGGTGAAAGGGTATTTGCCTCAGTTCGCATTTTCGGCTAAGGCTTCTTACCAAAGTGAGGTGACGAAGTTGCCGGTTAAAATACCGGGGCTGGACATAAAGGAACTGCCCAAGGACCAATATCAGGTGATGCTGGAATTACAGCAGAATATCTGGGATGGGGGAGGAATCCGGATGCAGAAAAAGTTGGTAATGGCGGAAACTGATGTGGAGAGGGAAAAGTTGAATGTGGATATGTATGCTTTGAATGGCCGGGTGGATGATTTGTTTTTCGGAATTCTTTTGTTGGATGAACAGTTGGAACAGAACCGGTTATTGCAAGATGAGCTTGTGCGGAGCTATTCCCGGATTGTCGCTTATATGGAGAATGGCATTGCCAATCAGGCCGACCTTGATGCCGTGAAGGTGGAGCAGTTGAATACTCGCCAGAAAAGGGTTGAACTTTCTGCGTTGCGTGAAGCCTACCTGAGGATGCTTTCATTCATGACGGGGGAAGAAATGCCGCGGGAAACGGTTTTGAAGAAGCCTGTTCCGGAGAGTATATCGGTCGCCGGTGGGATTCGAAGGCCGGAATTGTTATGGTTTGACGCACAGGAGGCTGGATTGCGGGTACAGGAAAAGGCTTTAAACGTGCGGCATTTGCCTCGTCTCGGTTTGTTTGTGCAGGGGGCGTATGGGAATCCGGGTCTGGATATGTTGAGGAATGAGTTTTCTCCATATTATATTGCCGGTGTCCGGCTTTCGTGGAACTTTGGCAGTTTATATACGTTGAAGAACGATAGGAGGGTCATTGAGAATAAACGTCGGCAGTTGATTAGCAATCGGGATGTGTTTCTTTTCAATACAAGGTTACAGATGACACAGCAGGAGCAGGCTGTTCGTTCTTTGGAGGAACAGATGAGGGATGATGATGAGATTATCCGGTTGCGTACCAATATCCGTCGGGCGGCGGAAGCCAAGGTCGCAAACGGGACGTTGACCGTGACGGAAATGCTTCGGGAGCTGACAAATGAGAGTATGGCGCGTCAGGCAAAGGCGGTGCATGAGATTCAGCGATTGATGGGTATTTACCAATTGAAATATACTGCCAACCAATAATAAAAGAATTTGGATATGAAACGAATGATAAGAATCGGAGTGTGGGGGATGGCATTGGCGATGTTGTCTGCCTGTGGAAACAGAATGCCTGTTTATGATGCGACGGGTACGTTTGAAGCTACGGAGGTAATTGTCTCTGCGGAGGCTGCCGGCAAGTTGCTGGATTTGAAGGTGGAGGAAGGGACGAGTTTGGAAGCGGGTGAGGAAGTCGGGTTGATTGATACTGTACAATTGTATTTGAAGAAATTGCAGTTGGAAGCCAGCATGAAGTCTGTAGAAAGCCAGCGTCCGGATTTGGTTAAGCAGATTGCTGCAATGAAACAACAAATCGCTACTGCACAACGGGAGAAAAAGAGGGTGGAACGTCTGTTGGCAGCAGGGGCGGCCAATCAGAAACAACTGGACGACTGGGATGCACAGGTCGTATTGCTGGAGCGGCAACTGGCGGCACAGGAGTCGTCTTTGAAAAATAGTATGAACAGTTTGACGGAGCAAGGGAATTCTGTGGCTATACAAGTGGCGCAGGTAGAGGACCAGTTGAATAAATGTCATGTCTTGTCGCCTATTGAAGGTACGGTGTTGGCTAAATATGCGGAGGCGGGAGAGCTGGCTGCTGTGGGAAAACCGTTGTTTAAGGTGGGGGAGATAAATAATATGTATCTGCGGGCTTACATTACTTCCGAGCAGTTGGCTCAGGTGAAGTTGGGTGATAGGGTGACGGTATATTCGGACTATGGAAATTCCGAGCAGAAACCTTATGCGGGAGTTGTCACCTGGATTTCTTCCCGTTCGGAGTTTACGCCGAAAACAATCCTGACAAAAAATGAACGGGCTAATCTTGTGTATGCTGTAAAGATTGCAGTGAAGAATGACGGGGCGTTGAAAATTGGCATGTACGGGGGTGTGATGTTTAAGAGTAACGAATAACGGGGAATTGAATGGAAGGAAAAAAATCCATAGTGGTTGTCAAAGGGATTAGCAAGAGTTATGGAGAAGTAAAAGCTTTGAACGATGTTTCTTTTGCTGTGGAACAGGGGGAAATTTTCGGGTTGATTGGTCCTGACGGTTCCGGTAAGAGTACGTTGTTTCGTATATTGACTACTCTATTGCTGGCGGATGAAGGGACGGCAACTGTCGGAGGATGGGATATAGGGACGGGGTATAAGCAGATTCGTGCCAGGGTGGGATATATGCCCGGTCGTTTTTCTCTTTATCAGGACCTCTCGGTAGAGGAGAATCTTGAATTTTTCGCTACGGTGTTCCAGACTACGGTCCAAGAGAATTATGCTTTGATTAAAGATATATATCAGCAGATTGGGCCTTTTAAGAAACGAAGGGCGGGCGCTTTGTCGGGAGGAATGAAACAGAAGCTGGCATTGAGCTGTGCTTTGATTCATAAACCGGACATCCTGTTTCTGGATGAGCCTACGACCGGGGTTGATCCTGTGTCACGCAGGGAATTCTGGCAGATGTTGCGGGATTTGCGGGAGCGGGGAATCACAATCATTGTTTCAACTCCTATCATGGATGAGGCCCGTCAGTGTGACCGGATTGCTTTTATCCGTCACGGGCAGATTTACGGGATTGACACTCCGGAGAAAATCCTGCATCGGTTTGCTTCGATACTTTGTCCGCCTCCGCTGGAACGGGAAGAGGTTGTGTTTGAAAAGGCTCCTGTCATTGAAGTCGATGAACTGACAAAGTGTTTTGGTGATTTTACGGCGGTTGACCATATCTCTTTTACGGTGAACCGGGGAGAAATCTTCGGTTTTCTGGGAGCTAACGGAGCTGGGAAAACGACTGCGATGCGTATGCTGTGCGGATTGAGCAGGCCGACATCTGGTGTAGGGAAGGTTGCCGGATATGATATTTTCCGGGAATCGGAGTCGGTGAAGAAACATATCGGGTATATGAGCCAGAAATTTTCTTTATATGAAGATTTGAAGGTATGGGAAAATATTCGCCTGTTTGCCGGAATTTATGGAATGAAGGACCGGGAAATTGAAGAGAAGACCGATGAATTGTTGAATCGCCTGGGGTTTTCGGCAGAACGGGACACATTGGTAAAGAGTCTTCCTTTGGGTTGGAAACAGAAACTTGCTTTCTCGGTTTCGATTTTTCACGAGCCGAAAATCGTCTTTTTGGATGAACCTACCGGTGGGGTGGACCCTGCTACGCGCAGGCAGTTCTGGGAATTGATTTATCAGGCGGCAAATCGTGGAATTACGGTATTTGTGACTACTCATTATATGGATGAGGCTGAGTATTGTAACCGGATTTCTATTATGGTGGACGGACAGATTAGGGCTCTTGATACTCCGGCTCGTTTGAAAGAACAATTCGGTGTGGGGACAATGGATGATGTGTTCCAGAAACTGGCCCGCCATGCGGTACGTAAAGCTGATTGATTATGAAACAGTTTATTGCTTTTGTCAGAAAGGAGTTTTATCATATTTTCCGTGACCGGCGGACGATGTTGATTTTGTTAGGAATGCCGGTGGTGCAAATCATTTTGTTCGGTTTTGCTATTAGTACGGAGGTCAAAAATGTGCGGCTGGCTGTGCTTGACCCTTCGAACGATGTGGTGACACGGAAGATTGTAGACCGTTTGGATGCCAGCGAGTATTTTACCGTCACTGCCTGTTTTCATTCTCCGCAAGAAATGGAGACGGCTTTTCTGAAGAATGAGATTGATATGGGAATCGTGTTTGGCGAATGTTTTATGGATGGATTGTATGCCGGGGATGCCCGTGTACAGCTAATCGTTGACGGTACTGACCCGAATATGTCTACTATGCAAACGAATTATGCGGCAAATATCGTTGCTTCGGCAGGGCAGGAAATGTCACCTCCCGGTATAACGGCGGGACGCCTGGTTCCGGATATTAAGTTATTGTATAATCCTCAGATGAAGAGTGCATATAATTTTGTTCCCGGAGTGATGGGATTGATTCTGATGTTGATTTGCGCGATGATGACTTCTATCTCTATCGTCCGTGAAAAGGAGACGGGGACAATGGAGATATTATTGGTTTCTCCTGTAAAGCCGTTATTCATTATTCTGGCGAAGGTTGTTCCTTATTTTGTGCTCTCTTTTGTCAATCTGGTAACGATTCTGTTGCTTTCGGTTTTTGTCCTGGATGTTCCCGTAGCCGGAAGTTTGTTCTGGTTGGTGGCGGTTTCTTTGCTTTTTATTTTTGTCTCTTTGGCATTAGGGTTGTTGATTTCTTCTCTCACCCGTACCCAGGTGGCGGCTATGCTGGCTTCTGGCCTGATTCTGATGATGCCTACCATGATTTTGTCGGGGATGATTTTCCCGATAGAGAGTATGCCGTTGTTGCTTCAGTTGATTTCGGATGTGCTTCCGGCCCGTTGGTATATTCAGGCTGTGCGCAAGTTGATGATTGAGGGCCTTCCTGTCATGCTGGTATATAAAGAGATTTTGATTTTATTGCTGATGGCGGTGTTGCTTGTCACAATCAGCCTTAAAAAGTTCAAGTACAGATTAGGATAAGGGATGTGTTATGATAAAATTTTTGATAGAAAAAGAGTTTAAGCAGTTGCTTCGTAATTCGTTCTTGCCGAGATTGATTCTTATTTTTCCCTGCATGATTATGTTGCTTTTGCCGTGGGCCGTGAATCTGGAAATCAAGAATATTCAGTTGAATATCATTGATAATGACCATTCTGCCATTTCACAACGTTTGGTAAATAAGATTGCCGCTTCCACTTATTTCCGCCTGTTTGAGGTATCTTCTTCCTATGCTGCGGGGTTACGGAATATTGAAACGGGTACGGCGGATATTGTGATGGAGATACCGAGGCATCTGGAACGTGACTGGATGAATGGGAAAGATGCTCATATACTGATAGCTGCCAATGCCGTGAACGGAACAAAGGGAGGGTTGGGAAGTTCGTATTTGTCTTCGATTATCAATGATTATGCTGTTGAGTTGCGTTCGGAGCATCCGGAAGTTGCCGTTTCCGGCATACTTCCTTCTATCCGTATTGATACGTTGGGGTTGTTTAACCCGAATTTGAATTATAAGCTTTATATGGTTCCGGCATTAATGGTGATGTTGCTGACTTTGATTTGCGGTTTTTTGCCGGCTCTGAATATTGTGGGTGAAAAAGAGGCGGGAACGATTGAGCAGATTAACGTGACTCCGATACCGAAGTTTATTTTTATTCTTGCGAAATTATTACCTTATTGGTTCATTGGTTTTGTTGTGTTGACTGTATGTTTTGTATTGGCATGGGTGTTTTACGGAATAGCTCCTGCGGGACATTTTATGGTGATATATTTCTTTGCGGTTCTTTTTGTACTGGTCGTATCCGGTATGGGGCTTGTCATTTCCAATTATTCGGCAACCATGCAACAGTCGATGTTTGTCATGTGGTTTTGCCTGTTGGTTCTGATATTGATGAGCGGTTTGTTTACTCCTGTTGCCAGTATGCCGGAATGGGCGCAGGTGATTACCTGGTTTAATCCTCTGAAATATTTTATGGAGGTGATGCGGATGGTTTACCTGAAAGGCAGTGGCATGTGTGATTTATTGCCTCAATTGGGGATTCTGCTGCTCTTTGCCATAGGTTTGAATGGTTGGGCGGTGCTTAGTTATAGAAAGAGCCGGTGAGGCGGGCAATATAAAAAGGCAACTTCTTCCGGTTTGCCGGAGGGGGTTGCCTTTTGCAGTTTTTCTATTGTTGGAAATGTCAATAAGAATATTGATGGAAAAAGTGAGTGCTATCTTATTTTATTTCAATCTGTCTGTTCGGTTTCTTTATTTCCTCTTCGGAAAGTTTGGGAAGTTCGATGTTCAGTACACCGTGTTCTACAGACGCAGCGATTTTCTCTTTATCTACATTGTCCGGCAAAATCATTGTCTGCTGGAATTTGGAGTATGAGAATTCGCGGCGTAGATAGCGTCCTTCTTTCTTTTCTTCTTTGTTATCCGTTCTCTTTTCCATACTGATGACCAGGTTGTTGTCTTCGTCAATGCGGACATTGAAGTCTTCCTTTGTCATCCCCGGAGCTGCCAATTCTACCTTGTATTCTTTTTCTGTCTCAAAAACATTGATTGCAGGTGCGGTAGCATTTGCCTTTACCATCCAATCGTTATCAAAGAAATCGTTGAAAATACTTGGTAACCAATTTTGAGTTCTTCTAACAGGTGTCATAATTTTAGTCTCCTATCTTTTAGTTAAACATTCAATTTATGAGGTTATGAACTTTGGTGCCGGGACTTACGGTGGTGCCGGATATCCCGGTTGCCGCCGCTTATTCTTTGAACCGCTGTCCGACTATATAATTGCAAGTTTCATACCAAAGGATTTTTAAGACTGAATTTGTCTATTTGTCATTCAAATAATGCCAATATTGCAAATGTGGTGACAAAATGTAGCCTGTTTTTATTTATTTTATATAAGTTCGATAATAATTTGATAATCTATTCCTCTTGGGTCAGTTTGAATCTCAGTCGCAGGGTTTGTCTTTCTTCATCATAGTCATGGCTGATAATTTTGAAAGTGCCGATTTCGGATGTATGGGAGACATGCGCTCCGATACAGGCACAAGCGTCATAATCGCCTATGCGTACGATGCGGAGTGTGTCGCTTGCATCATCCGGCAGTTTGCTGAGGTCTACAATGGCTTTTGCTTGTTCGTGGGGCATGAATTCAATGGTTACAGGCAGGTTTTGGCCGATTACTTCATTTACCTTGTTTTCAATTGCTTGAATTTGTTCCGCTGTCGGGCAAAAAGGCAGAATATAGTCGCATTTGCTTTTTTTTCTTTCTATATGGGCATTACGGGAACGTTGGCAACCGAAAGTCTTTACCATAGTGGCATTCAATAAGTGCTCCGCTGTGTGCATGGGAGGATATTCTTGTTTATTGTGTCCGTTGAGTTGAATTTGTTGTTCCATTTTCGTTATTGATTAATATATTATTTGTTGAATAGTTCTGCATGAAAACCGATACTTCTTATTGTTTATGATACATTGTTCTTTTTCAAGAAATTAAGCATACAGGCATAAAAAAAGGAGCAACGCCTTGCTCCAACCTTTGTTAACCTTAAATC
>NZ_CAUCSQ010000024.1 GCF_958445495.1 uncultured Bacteroides sp.
ATAGGTTCCATAACGTTAGATTTTTAGCAAATATCAGAAAAATGATTGAAAAAATGACGATTGTAACTCGAAAAAATGCATCTGTTATGTAACATTTTGCTATATTTTATTTGTTTTTGTGAGCTGGTATGCATAGAATCGTTTTTTCGTGTATTTTTGCAAATAAAATCTGCGGATAAAATAGAAATAGATGTTATGGATATTCAATTTCCTCCTTTTTTACAAAAAGGTGATAAAGTCATTATCGTATCGCCTTCCAGTAAGATAGACAAATTGTTCTTGAAAGGTGCAAAGAAACGGCTCGAATCATGGGGTTTGAAGGTGGTAATGGGGAAGCATGCCGGAGGTGCGTCCGGAAGATATGCCGGAACGGTCAGGCAACGTTTGAAAGATTTGCAGGATGCGATGGACGATTCGAAGGCAAAGGCTATTTTATGCAGCCGTGGAGGATATGGAGCCGTACATTTGGTGGATAAACTTGATTTTACAGTTTTTTGCGAACATCCGAAATGGCTGATTGGCTTTAGTGATATCACTGCTTTGCATGGTTTGTTTCAGAAAAACGGATATGCTTCTCTGCACTCATTGATGGCACGGCATCTTACGGTGGAACCGGAAGATGATGTTTGTGCCGGTTATTTGAAAGATATGTTATTCGGAAACTTGCCTGTGTACACTTGTGAGAAGCATAAACTGAACAGGCGGGGAAGTACGCAGGGAATTTTACGCGGCGGGAATATGGCGGTGGCTTACGGTTTGCGCGGTACTCCCTATGATATTCCGGCGGAAGGGATTGTTTTGTTCATTGAGGATGTCAGTGAACGTCCGCATGCCGTTGAACGTATGATGTATAATCTGAAACTGGGAGGTGTGCTGGGGAAGTTGTCCGGACTGATTGTCGGGCAATTTACGGAGTATGAGGAAGACCGTTCGCTGGGTAAGGATTTGTATGCGGCTTTGGCGGATTTGGTGGCGGAATATGACTATCCGGTATGTTTTAATTTTCCGGTAGGGCATGTTACACGTAATTTCCCGTTGATTAGTGGCGCCCGGATAGAGCTTGTTGTCGGAAAGAAAAATGTGGAATTGAAGTTTATTTGTTAATAATCTATGTCATCTGGGTAATACTGTGACGAAAATGACTAATTTTGAGGCTTTAATGAATGAAAGGACGATGAAAAAGAAATCTATGATATCATTGGCAAGTGCCTTTTTATTGTTCTCGGCTTTTTCTTGCGGAGGAAGCAATAAGGCAAATAATACAAGTGAGCAACGTGAGAAAATTGTTGTGAACGTACCGCAGTTTGATGCGGACAGTGCTTATTTATATGTAAAGAAGCAGGTTGATTTCGGGCCCCGGGTTCCTAACACCAAGGAACATGTGGCTTGTGGCAATTATCTTGCGGAGCAATTGGAAGCTTTCGGTGCCCGGGTTACTAATCAATATGCGGATTTGATTGCTTATGACGGTGTGTTGTTGAAGGCAAGGAATATTATCGGTTCTTATAAACCGGAGTCTAAAAAAAGAATTGCTTTATTTGCGCACTGGGATACCCGTCCGTGGGCAGACAATGACCCTGATGTGAAAAATCATAAGACTCCTGTCTTAGGAGCGAATGACGGGGCTAGCGGTGTGGGAGTTTTGCTGGAAATAGCCCGTCTGGTGAATCGGCAGCAACCGGAACTGGGCATTGATATAATTTTCTTTGATGCGGAAGATTATGGCGCTCCGCAGTTTTACGAAGGCCAGCATAAAGAGGAATTCTGGTGTTTAGGGTCGCAGTACTGGGCGCGTAATCCTCATGTACAGGGGTATAATGCCCGTTTTGGAATTTTGCTGGATATGGTAGGCGGCGCGGGCAGTGTATTTATGAAGGAAGGATATTCTGAGGAATTTGCTCCGGATATCAATAAGAAGGTCTGGAAGGCTGCAAAAAAAACAGGCAACGGAAAGGTTTTCATGGATGGAAACGGCGGACTTGTTACGGATGACCATCTGTTTGTCAATCGTCTGGCTCGTATTAAGACGATTGATATCATACCGTATAATTCTGAAGGGGACTTTACTCCGACTTGGCATACTGTCAATGATAATATGGAGCATATAGACAGGAATACGCTGAAAGCTGTCGGACAGACGGTGTTGGAAGTCATCTATAATGAAAAATGATAATGGTAATGCGTCAATGTGCTGACTGCCCAATGAACCGATTGGACGGGAGCATGTTTTCCGGTACGTTGGTATATTGTCTAATTTAATAGTTATTTTATAATGTCAATTAATGAATTACAAGACGAAGTGATTGCTGAATTCAGTGATTTCGATGATTGGATGGATCGCTATCAGCTACTTATTGACTTGGGAAATGAGCAGGAACCGCTTGATGAGAAATATAAAACGGAACAGAATCTGATTGAAGGATGCCAAAGCAGGGTATGGCTTCAGGCGGATGATGTGGATGGAAAAATTGTGTTTAAAGCGGAAAGTGATGCTTTGATTGTAAAAGGAATTATCGCTTTGTTGATTAAAGTTCTTTCAGGGCATACTCCTGACGAAATATTGAATGCCGACCTTTATTTTATAGATAAGATTGGGTTAAAGGAACATCTGTCTCCTACACGTAGTAATGGGTTATTGTCTATGGTAAAGCAGATACGGATGTATGCGCTGGCGTTTAAAGCAAAAGAAGGGAAGTAAATGCTTCCCTTTTTTATTGTTGTTTTTTGGAAGTAATGCGGTTCATGCCTAGCAGAATGCCGGCAGATACAAGAATCGCACCCGATAAAACAACCGTATATGGTGTACTGTTAATCAAATCGTTCATACTTTCCACTTCGGGATATTTGATACTGAGATATACCGATAGAGAGTTGTTGAGTATATGCATCAGTATGCATGGTATCAGGCTACCGGTTTTATAGTAGCTCCATGCCAATAGAATACCGATTAGAAATGCCGGGAGTATCTGGACCGGATTGATGTGGAAGATGCCGAATAATAATGCTGAAATAAGAATCGCTTTAGTTGGATGATATTGTTGTAACAGTGCTTTGGTTATTGCTCCGCGGAACAATAATTCTTCAAGTACGGGACCTACGATGGCGATTGCCAGAATTCCTCCCCAACCGGATTGGAGGATATTGAAGGATTGTTCCATAAGGTTGGGAAGCCAATCCAGCAGGCTTGTTAATGAAGATACGACGAATCCGCATGTAAGGATTGCTATTGCGCTACAAAGCAGATAAGAGGCTGATACGGGTGACCATGATTCCTTTTTCATGCTGATGTAACCTGCTTTCCATAAATAAATGCCCATCATGATTTGGCCGGTTAATTGTGCCGGAATCATAATCATTTGTGTCAGACGGACTGCATCCGCATCACCTGTAGTTATAAATAAATAGACGGCACAGGGAATCATAATCAGGATGGGTGCGATAATCTGGGCGATGATAAGGTCTATTAATACTAGTTTGATAGCGGTTTTCATACCTTTTTTTCATTTGGTTGCGAAGAAATTGCAAATGAACATGGCTAACATGGAGATAGCAATTACTACGAGAGAGATGCTCATAAATGACTTTTGCATAAGAATCTATTTTTAGTTAGTTTCGGGTTATTAATTGAATGGTTCACCTGTCTGGAAATTGAGTTGTGACCGGTTCTTGCTGGCAAGAAGAATCGTTTCTGCCTCTTCGGCATCTTTATGGAGTTGGGTTATCAATTCATTGATACCGGAGAATTTCAGTTCAGGACGTGTCCGTTTTATCAGAGTGATCCGAATAAGTTTATTGTATATATCGGAGTGGAAATGAAGGATATTCACCTCTATGGTCCGGTTGGGACCGTTATCGATTGTCGGGCGGATACCTATATTCAACATTCCCATGTATGTTTTTTCATCCAGTGTTACCCATACGGCATATACGCCGTCAGCCGGAATGAGTTTATCCGGATTGTCTATGTTTAGGTTAGCAGTCGGAAATCCTATTTTTCGTCCTACCTGGTAGCCGCCTACGACTGTTCCGTCCAGAAAATAGTCATATTGCAGGCAACGGGCCGCTACCTCGACTTCTCCTTCGTGAAGAAGTTTACGAATCAAGGAGGAACTTATCGGAATGTTCCGGATGGTTTCTATTTCTATGCGGCCGGTATATGCTTGTGCACGGATTACTTCGATACCGATTTCTTTTCCGTAGCGTACGTAGTCTTCAAACCCTTCACTGCGGTTATGCCCGAAACGATGGTCGTAACCAATCACCAAACATTCTACCTGATAACGTTCTTTCAGCAATTTTGCCATGAATTCCCGCGCGGTCAGTTGTGAGATGTCCGGGGTGAAGTCAAGCATTAGGCAATAATCGACTCCCGTATCGGCAAGCAGGTTTATCTTTTCTTCCAAGGTGGTTAGAAGTTCTGGCCGATAGTCTGTATTCATGACTTTCCGAGGATGAACCGGAAAGGTGACTAGTGCAGAGTGCAGCCCTTTAACCGCCGCTATCTCTTTTACTTGCCGGATTAGATAGCGGTGTCCTGCATGTACCCCGTCGAAGAAGCCGATTGTGGCTACGCAGGGTTTGGGAACAATGGCTGTTGCATCACGTATTATCTGCATATCTATAAGCTTATTTGCCGACAAAGAGATGGCTCCAGTCTTCCCCGGCTTTTGCCGTGTAGGTAGAAATACCTAAATTCCGGGCGGCTTTACAGTTAATTTCGGAATCGTCGATGAATAGGGTCTCTTCCGGTTCGATTCCGGCATCTTCTAAAATTGTCTTGAATATCTCCGGATCCGGTTTTGCCATTTTCATTTCAAAGGAGAGGTAGGTTTTCTCAAAATAATCTTCTACTTTGAAAGTACGATAGGGAAATAGGTGTTCGCATGTCCATTTCCAGTGAATTTCATTGGTGTTGCTTAACAAATAAACTACGTATTTCTCTCGTAGTTTTAATAGTAGGTCGAGTTTGTATGCCGGTATATCTACCAGGAAGCTGTTCCAAGCAGTATCGATTTGTTCATCGCTTATCGGCTTATCCGTCATTTCACGGACCTTGTTACGGAATTCGGAAGAACTAATCAAACCTTTTTCCTGTTGCATCAGAATGCCGTTTGGGTTGGATATGTCTAATAACTCTCCGATATTCCGGAGTCCTAATTTCTGAAAATTTTCGACACAACACTGACGGTCGAGATTGATAAGTACTCCGCCTAAATCAATAAGAAGGTTTTTAATTCCTTTACTTTTCATTTCTTTCTCTTTTGTGACTCATACGTTGAATAAGGCGGACTAATTCCCCTATCCATAACACCATAGACGAGACGCCTGTGATGAGAAGCCAAGTTTGCCAGTCGAGCGGTTCTGTACGGAATACAGCTCCGCCGAATTGTACAATCAGGAATTGTCCGGCTAAGATAGCAAATACGATAAATTCCATGCCGTACGATTTGGAAAGTCCTTTAAATGCGGAATCGGTAGTTCCGAATACACGTGCGTTAAAAAGATTCCAGAATTGCAGCATGACGAAGAAGGTAAAAAAGATGGTAAGATTATGTATATCCATCCCTTGTTCGCTATGGTCGAAATAATAAATCATTCCGAGAAGTATTATCAGGAAAATGCTTCCTGTGCCTACTATATTGGACCACATCGCTTTACTGATGATGAAGTCGGTACTGCGGCGCGGTTTCTCAAGCATTACTGTTTCGCTAGGTGGAATAGAGGCCAGTGCCAGGGCGGCAAAAGTATCCATTATCAGATTGACCCATAACATTTGTGTTACGGTCAACGGGAGTTCCGTACCGATAACAGAACCCAGCAGGACGATAAGCAGCGCGACAAAGTTGATTGTTAATTGGAACACGATGAAACGCTGGATATTTTTATAAAGCGAACGTCCCCACATGACTGCGGTTCCGATGCTATTGAACGAGTCGTCAAGCAATGTTATGTCGCTGGCTTCTTTGGCGACGGAGGTCCCTGTCCCCATTGACAAACCTACTTGAGCATGGTTCAAGGCAGGGGCGTCGTTTGTTCCGTCTCCGGTTACGGCCACTACCGCTTCTTTTTTCTGGAGTAGTTGTACCAGGCGTTGCTTGTCTGTAGGACGGGCACGGGACATGATTTTCAGGTCCATAACTCTGTCGAGTGCTTCTTTGTCGCTGAGTTCGGCAAATGCAACGCCGGTGATTCGGTTCTTTTCGGTATCTGTTTCCGGATTCCAAAGACCTATCTGGCGTGCTATTTCGGTCGCTGTTCCCGGAGTGTCTCCGGTTACGATTTTTATATCAATGCCTGCCGATTGGCATTTGGCTACGGCAGCAGGTACGTCCGGGCGAATCGGGTCGGATATGGCAACGACTCCTAAGAAGTTCAAATCGTTTTTTGTTACCAGTTCCGTACAGTCGTCGGGGGCATCTTTTTCAACGATTTTAAATGCAAATCCGAGGGTACGCATTGCCATATTCTGGTAGTTCAACAATTGAGCTTCTACTGTTGAACGATATTCGACAGTGTCTACCTGTCTTCCGTCTAAGATGACTTCTTTGCATTTGCCTAAAACGATTTCGGGAGCTCCTTTGATATAAAGAATCTTTTTTCCGATTAATGGGGATTCTACAAGAGTAGCCATGAACTTACGTTCCGTGGAGAACGTCAACTGGTCGAGAACACGTGCGTTTTCACGGAGTTCCAAATAGTTCTTTCCCTGGCTGTTTAACCACAACAACAAAGCTACTTCTGTAGGGTTTCCTACTCCTTTGGGCTTTTCTCCGGTTTCTGTATTTTCGAGGAAAGCGGTTGAGTTGGCACTGATTCCTTCCGCAATCAGTGCGCTAATATCGTCGTCTGCCAGATTACGGCCGTCTTTGATTCCGTAGAAATTGGGTTCATGTACCTGCATCAGGTTTTGTGTCAGCGTACCGGTTTTATCCGTACAGATGACGGTGATGGCTCCCATCGTTTCGCAAGCATGCATTTTCCGTACCAGATTGTTAGTGGAAAGCATGCGACGCATATTTAATGCCAGACTGAGGGTGACACTCATCGGTAACCCTTCGGGAACGGCGACTACAATCAGGGTTACGGCCATCATGAAGTATTTGAGTGTCCGTTCAAATACCGGAAGCCATTCGTGCCAGCCGTTTAACGTACCGAAATCAAAGTATAACAGTACATCTTTGACAAAGAAAATGAGAAAAGCAAGACCGGCTACAGTAAAACCTATTTTCCCAATCAGGTTCGCAAGTTTTGTCAATTGTATGTTCAACGGAGTGGGTTCCATATTTTCTTCCGTGCTTTGACGGGCCACTTTTCCGATTTCCGTTGCGTCTCCTACATGCAGGACGCGCATGGTGCCATGTCCGTCAACGACTGTAGTGCCGCGCATTACCAGATTGGAGGCATAGGTGGCCTCTTCGTCGAAATCCGCTTTTACCGTCGTTTTGTTGATGATAGGTTCTCCTGTCAGGTTGGATTCGTTTACCTGCAGGGAGATAGCTTCTATCAATTCTCCGTCGGCGGGTATCTCTTCTCCTGTTTCCAGAATGATGATATCTCCTACCACTACGTCTTTACGGGGGATTTCCTGTACATGTCCGTTGCGAATTACTTTAACTAGGGTTTCTTCGTTAACGGCATTGAGCAAGTCGAATTTTTTATTGGCATCATATTCGAAAAAGAAGCCGATGCCTGTAGCCAATAGAATAGCGGCTATGATACCTATGGTTTCGGCATATTCATTTTCAATGATAGAAATGATTAGTGAAAATATTGCTGCGATTAGCAGGACACGTACAACCGGGTCTTCAAATTTTTCAAGATACAGTTTCCATAAAGAAGGACGTTTGGGAGGTGTCAATAGGTTCACACCGTTTTTCTCCCTGCTTTGCAGGACTTCATTGTCGGTAAGTCCTAAGTGATAATCATTTTTATTTGTACTCATGCAGATACATGCGTTTAGTTTACTCTTTGCAAAGGTACAATATATAATCGTGATATATATTTAATTAAAATTTTTTATGAAGTTGATTTTCTTATGTGGGTTTCCCGCATGAAATATAGGGGATTGTAAACCAGAATGTAGATCCTTTTCCTTCTGTAGAATCCGCTCCGATTCGCCCGTTTAGTCTGGTTACGATTGCTTGGGAAATCGAGAGTCCCAGTCCGGCACCTTTTTTGTCTTTATTCAACTTTACAAAGCGTCCGAATATTTCCGGTAATTTTTCTGCAGGTATTCCTATGCCGGTATCTTTCACATAAAAGTAAAGTTCGGTCTCTCTGGCTTCGTAACCGACACGTATGCTGCCTTCTCTGGTAAATTTGATGGCATTGGTTATAAAGTTGGAGATTACTTGTGCAACCCGGTTACGGTCGGTTTGTATGAGGCAGGAGGGAAGTGAAGGTTCTGATATGATCCGTACCTTTGTCCCGGCGTCGTTTGCTTTCATCTGAAAGAATTGTTGTAAATCGGATAACAATAAATTGATGTCGACCGTTGAATATACAAATTCCAAAATTCCGGCTTCTATTTTGGACATGTCGAGGATGTCATTGACTAATTGCATCAAAAGGTCGGCATTCATTCTGATAATTTCCTGGTATTGCGCTTTCTCTTCTTCCGTGTTTGCGCTGGCGAGTATTTCTGCAAATCCGGTAATTGCATTCAAGGGGGTACGGATTTCATGACTCATATTTGCTAAAAATACTGATTTTGAGAGATTCGCTTTCTCTGCTTTTTCTTTGGCTGATTTTAGCTCTCTTTCAATCTTTTTCTGGCGGGTAATGTCATGTACGGTGAGGACCATGTTCTCTTTTTCATTAAGGGAGAAGTAGGAGCCGGATATGACGGCGTTGCATTCAATGGTATTTTTGTCTGAAGTAACAACGGATAGTGTCGCTTCAAGGTCCGTGAAGCCTTTCTTTTGTTCGAATGCCTGATGTATGGCTATCCGTATGGGACAGGAATTACAGTAAATGTGTGTTCCGCAGCCTCCTTCGGAAGACAATGCATTACGGCATTGCAATAAATCACCCACTCTTTTTTCTTCTGTTTCCTTTCTTGTACCGGTCTTTTGATAATAGTTGGTCTTTAAGACCTTGAAATCATTGTCTATTAATAGGATAAAAGCATGTACGTTTTTTAGGATAGCGCTGGCGATATGATTGGTGTGCTTTAATTTGTTTGATTCTTCCAATAATCGTTGTTGTATCCGACGAGATTTTTTACGTTCCCGTAAGAAACAGGTTAGCAGGATAGTACATAAGATGACGGATATCGATAGTAATGCAATTAACATGGTGTAATATTGTTGTTTCAGTTTGGTTAATATGATTACAAAGATAATTTTTTTCTCTAAGTATAGAAAAAGTATTGAACAAATATCGGGCTATTTATGTTATACTATTAAGAAAACCAATAAAAATACGAACGTTATGAAGAAGTACATTTGCATGGTCTGTGAGTATATTTACGACCCTGAATTAGGAGATCCGGAAAGCGGTATTGAACCGGGAACTGCATTTGAAGATATTCCGGACGATTGGACCTGTCCGTTATGCGGAGTAGGAAAAGAAGATTTTGAACCGTACGAAGGATAAAGACAGAAAGGAAATTTATTTAAAGGGAAAAAAGCGGCCGGATGCGATTATGTATGTGTCCGGCCTTTTTATTATCTTGTTATTTCTTATCAATAAGGACTCCCCTTTCCTGCACAAGAGAAAGGGGAGTCCGGATGTCTGTCGATAGGGTGGAAATCGGCGTTTTTTATCGAGTGTACTTCTGTGTTGTTTCTCGTTTCAGTTTCAAGAAGCTTTCTTTTCTTTTACATCACTACTTGCTTCTACTACATTGACTACATAATCGCCCAATTTCTCGCATTCAGCGATAATATCCATATAATAGACTCCCATCTGATAATCATATTCTTTGTTATTTACGTCCAGGATATTCTGATTTTTCAGTTGGTTACGGTAGTTGTTGATTTCATTTTCAATGTTGAAGGACTTATTGATGTCAATACTTTGATGCTCCGTTTTTTCTACCACTATAATCATTTGCGCGAGGGCATCGTTGGTAAGTTTCATCATGAAGTGAATGTGTTCGTATTGTTTCTCGGTAAATTCTTGATTCGTCTGGCGTTTCCGGTTAATGGTACGGGCCAGGTTATAACAACTGTCACCGATGCTTTCAATCTCTGTAACTTCACGCAACATGGCGCGTATTTGCAGTTTGCTTTCGGAACTTAGGCGGCCTTCGGATACTTGGTTCAGATAGTTTGCGATTTCCAACTCCATATTGTCGCTGATATTTTCATACTTCTCTATCCGGCTGAATAGTTTGTTGAAATCATCGTCCTTTTCCGTGTGTAACAAATCTTGTACCATGCCGAACATGCGATGGGTACGTTCTGCAAAAAGGTGGATTTCCTTACGTGCCTGCAGGATGGAAAGTTCTGCGGTAGAGAGCATGCCGCCGGTGATAAAACGCAGTCTCGGTTCTTCGTCTTCTTCTTTCGGATGAATCAGGGCGCATACGGTACGTTCTATCAATTTTACTCCCCAGATTAAAACACATACGTTGCAGATATTGAAAATGGAGTGGAAAGCGGACAGTTTGTATGAAATGGCTACTTCCGGGTTGTTTGTATGGAAGAAGGTGTCTACTACCCAATTGACAAATTGCATGAAAGGATGGAAAATTATCAATACCCAGATGACGCCGAATACGTTGAATACAAAGTGGGCTAATGCGGCCCGTTTGGCTTGGGTGTTGGCTGTAAGTGCGGCAAGGTTGGCCGTGATGGTGGTTCCGATATTTTCACCGAGCACGAGTGCGGCTCCGAGTTCCAGACTGATCCAGCCGTTGGCGCACATGATTAACGTAATAGCCATGGTGGCTGCCGATGCCTGTACAATCATGGTTAATATGGTACCGATAAACAGGAACAGGAGGATAGAGAAAAATCCCATGTCCGTATAATTCTGTACGAAAGCGAGCATTTCCGGATTGGCATTCAGGTCGGGGGCATTCTCTTTCAGGTAAGAGAGGCCCATGAAAAGGAAGGAGAAACCGAAAATAAATTCACCGATGGATTTACGGTTGCTTTTACCGGAAAAGATGAGCGGGAGAGCGATAGCGAGGAGAGGAAGGGCAAAAGCGGCCATGTCGACCTTAAATCCGAAAATGGAAATAATCCAGGCTGTTACCGTAGTACCGATATTGGCACCCATGATGACACTGATGGATTCGGCAAGTGTAAGCAGTCCGGCATTGACAAAACTGACGACCATTACCGTTGTTGCTGAAGAGGATTGGATAAGGGCTGTAATTAACACGCCTGTCAATACACCTGTTACCCGGTTCGTTGTCATTGCCGTCAAGATGCTTCGTAGTCTGTCACCTGCGACCTTTTGCAAGCCCTCGCTCATTATTTTCATCCCGTATAGGAAGAGCCCTAATGAACCAATGAGCTTTAAAAAATCATAAAAAGAATATTCCATCTATAATATTTTTAATGGTTATTTGTTCTCAATCTGATTATAAGTATATTAGTCCCAAATTATTCACCTTTTAACGAACTCGATGAAACAGATGTTACAAATATGTTGCAAAAATAACAATAATTCCAAAGAATTCCCTATCGGAAGCTCACTTTTGGATATTTATTACGGTTTTAATCTTAATTTTCCTTATCAGGTAGTAAGCGCTAAGGTGAACAACCGTTCTGAAGGGTTGAATTTCAGGGTCTATAATAATAAGGATGTCGAGTTTTTGGATGTGAGGGACCAGTCCGGTATGCGTACTTATGTCCGTTCGCTTTGTTTTGTTTTGTTTAAGGCTGTCACGGAACTGTTTCCCGATGGAAAATTATTTGTCGAGCATCCTGTGTCGAAGGGGTATTTTTGCAATTTGCGTATCGGACGTCCTGTCGGATTGGAGGATGTGACACGTATCAAGCAGCGGATGCAGGAAATCATTGCGGAAGATATTCCTTATCACCGCATTGAGTGCCATACTGCCGAGGCCGTACGTGTTTTCAGTGAACGAGGGATGGATGATAAGGTGAGGCTGCTCGAAACTTCCGGTTCTCTTTATACCTATTATTATACATTGGGCGATACTGTCGATTATTATTATGGCAATCTGTTGCCGAGTACCGGCTATCTTAAATTGTTTGATATCGTGAAGTATTACGACGGATTGCTGTTGCGTATTCCCAGCAGGGAAAATCCAGAAGTCCTGGAAGATGTTGTCAAACAGGAAAAAATGTTGGATGTTTTTAAGGAATACCTGAACTGGAGTTATATCATGGGGCTCAATAATGCCGGGGATTTCAATCTTGCATGTGAAAAAGGACATGCTACGGATTTGATTAATGTCGCGGAGGCGTTGCAGGAAAAGAAGATAGCTCAGATTGCAGATACTATTTATCATCGTGGTGAGAATGGTGGCCGAGTGAAGCTGGTATTGATTGCCGGACCGTCTTCTTCCGGTAAGACTACTTTCAGCAAAAGGCTTTCCATTCAGTTGATGACAAACGGACTGAAACCTTTTCCAATTTCTCTGGATAATTATTTTGTAGACCGTGAAGATACTCCTTTGGATGAAAACGGGAACTATGATTATGAATCGCTTTACGCACTTGACCTGGATTTGTTCAATCGGCAGTTGGAAGCTTTGCTTCGAGGCGAAGAAGTGGAACTTCCCCGTTTTAACTTTGCTATCGGCAAAAAGGAGTTTAAGGGAGATAAACTGAAAATTGAAGACAATACAATCCTGATATTGGAGGGAATCCATGCCTTGAATCCTGAATTGACGCCTCATATACCAACTGAACGTAAGTTCAAGATTTATGTGTCTGCATTGACAACTATCTCTTTAGATGACCATAATTGGATTCCGACTACCGATAACCGTTTGCTGCGCCGTATTATCCGCGATTTTAACTATCGGGGATATTCTGCCCGTGAAACGATTTCCCGTTGGCCTAGCGTACGTGCAGGTGAAGATAAATGGATATTTCCTTATCAGGAAAATGCAGATGTAATGTTTAATTCAGCCCTTCTTTTTGAATTTGCCGTGCTTCGTCTACATGCAGAGCCTATATTGATGGGAGTTCCGCGTAATTGTCCGGAATATTGTGAGGCTTACCGCTTATTGAAATTTATTAAATATTTTACTCCTGTACAAGATAAGGAAATACCGCCTACTTCCTTGCTTCGCGAATTTTTAGGTGGGAGTAGTTTTAAATATTAGGCAGTAAAATTAGGATATATTCATTTTTTCAACTTACTTTGCATAATCATGTGATTTATTTATTGCAGTTGAACTAGTAAAAAAACAAAACGACAACGAGGGTTATTATTTGTAATTCCAAAAATAGGAAAGCCAATATCTGTTATATGATACTTAAAAAAATGAACCTTTAGTTATTCATACTGTTATGAGGATATTACATACAACAAAAAAGTGGATATATGATTTTTTATAATAATCTTTTGGCTAAATGGTTCTTGGGAAAGAAGAAACACTATTTTATGTTAGGCGGTCTCTTTTTCACCCGGTATAAATATTTGGAAGTTTGGGAAGACATGGAATTGAGAATTCATGCAAGACAATATTGGGAATGTTTCTTTTTGGCTTTGATTCCGGCACTGATTCTGTCTTTATGGCTTTCATGGTGGTGGATGTTACTTCCTTTTCTGACTTATAATATACTTTACTGGCTGGAGAAAGTATTCCGTACTCATTCAGTTTTCAATTGGGAAGCGATGGAAAACTGTGGGGATGCTCTTTATCTGAGAAAAAGAAAAGCCTATGCATGGATGAAATGGTATGGAAGGAAAACGTTGCCTTTATCCGATTGGGATGAATAGGGAGCTTGTGACCGAGTATTGCAAAGCCTCACAATATCCGGATAACCCGAAATCTGAATCTGGTGGGGCTTTGCAATAAAATTACTTCAAATGTTTCTTTATCCAGAGTAAATGTCCGTATTCTGTATCATCGGAAGTCCAATGTTCGTTAATTGGCGTAATTAATGCTTCTTTGGGACAATTCAACACATTATAGACTATATAGCTGGTTGTCGGTGGGCAAACATTATCATTGAATCCCCATGTCATATAAGTGTTTGCCTGAATTAGTTTTGCGAAGTTCACTACATCGTAATAGGACATGATTCTTATTTTCTCCGGAGTATCCATATCTGCAGAGTTTCTGAAAAAATGGGGATAACCTCCCGCCCGGCCTGCTTTGTAACCTGCCATGTCGCTTAAAGCGGGGTGATTGGCGACACAGGCGGTAACCCGTTGGTCCAATCCGGCGGTAATCAAGGCCAATGCGCCTCCTTGACTTCCACCTTGTACTATGACATTTTTACCGTCCCATTCCGGTAAGGAAACCAGTAAGTCGATACTGCGGACACAGGCCAGATATACCCGTTTCATGTAGTAATTGTCGCGGCTGTCCAGGCCATTGGCCAGGTAACCGTTTTCTTTACCATTAAAAGCGTTGCTGATTTCTTTGAATTCCTGTTCACTCATTTCCGGATGAAGGCCGTGTATCTCAATTTCAAAGCGGATATAACCCTGTTCTGCATAGTATTTATGCCGAAGAGGTTCTTTGATTGTTTTGATTCCTGCTCCCGGAGGGCATAGTACGACGGGAAATTTTCCTTTTTTCTTAGGATAGAATAGGTATCCGTATATACATTGTCCGTGTTTGTTTAATTGTAGTTTTATGAGGTAACAGTCCATCCGGTCTGTCGAATATTTTTCGATGTGCTTTTTAGTGTAAGTTAATGGAAATTGTGCTTGTTCATTTTTTGCCCTTTCCCAGAAATTTTTGAAATCGGCCGGCATTGTGGTATAAGGACGAAGTTTTTCCGGAGAAAAGCCTACTTTGATATGATGTGAATAGTTTTTTCCATCTACGGCCACTTTTAAACGGCAATCCCGGAATCCCGGTTTTTCCATTGTTCCTATGGGGATTTTTGCCTTTCCGTTTTTTAATACAACACTGCCTTGAGTGTCGGCCGGCATCATGTCATTACCTATTTCGTAAGAAACAGTCAAATTATTGCCGGGAATACCGTATTTGTAAAATTGTACTTCTACGGTTGCTTTTTCTCCTATCTCATACAGCCAGCCGGCATGGTCGGGGACGGTAACCCAGAGGATATCACTTCTATAAGGGTAGTTCTCTGCTATGGCAACTGATAAAGTTAATGATAATAGCCATAACGATAAAAGTAGTTTTTTCATGGTGTCATTTCTTTTTTATTATTTACAATTTCAGTTTTTAATCTAATTGCAATATTACATAAGATTTGACAGATATAGGGTAGAAAAAATGTGATATTAGATGGATTATTTGACATATCGGTGAAAAAACAACGGAAGTTTCTTCTTTGTGGTGAAAAAACTTCCGTTGTTTGCAGGAAAGTTGACTTTCTTTTTTAGTTTCGGTCAATTTCCGATTTATCTTAATGCCTCTACTTCTTCAGGGGTAAGGGGAATCTTTTTTCCCAGTCTGCGGGCTCCTGTTTCTGTAATCAGGTAGTCTTCTTCATTCCGGATACCTCCAAAATCTTTATAGGTTTCTACTTTCTCATAATTGATAAAGTCAGCAAATTTCTTTTCTGCTTTCCACATATCTATCAGTTCCGGAATAAAATATATACCTGGTTCTACCGTATGTACAAATCCCGGTTCCAATGGAATGGCAAGTCGTTGTGATTTACGGCCGAACTGTGTACTTTTCGGTTGCCCGTTGTAGCCTACCCAAATTTCTCCCAGATTTTCCATATCATGGACGTCCAGTCCCATCATGTGGCCTAATCCGTGCGGATAAAACAGAGCGTGGGCGCCTTCACGCACAGCGTCTTCCGTATTTCCTTTCATTAGTCCGAGGGTCTTCATTCCTTCCACCATTACCTGGGCTGACAACTCGTAAACCTCCATGTACGGAATTCCCGGTCGAAGGGCTTTCACCGATTCCAGATGCATGGCATTTTGGATTTCGTAAATTTCCCGTTGGCGAGTCGTGAATTTCTTATCGGCAGGGATAGTAGACGACATGTCTCCGGCATATCCTGATTCAATTTCCGCACCGGCATCGATTAAAAACAAATCACCCGGTTTTACCAGATTACCGTGATAGTGATTGTGCAATGTCTGTCCGTTAATTGTCGCGATAATGGCAAAAGAAAGCTCGCAGTTGTTGGATTCCGCTACCCGGTTCATTTCCGCTACCACTTCATACTCATACATGCCCGGACGGAGTATTTTCATGGCTGTGATGTGCATGTCGGCAGTCACGTCACAAGCTTTTTCTATTTCCGCTATTTCTTCTGCAGATTTGTAGTTCCGTTGAGCTACTATGGCGCGGATAAAAGGTATGGAACCTTCCTGCTGTGCGGGTGGGACACCCAGCCAATCCATCAGTTTCAGTTTATGTTCGGGACGATAAGGAGGCAAGTAATGGATTGCTTGTCCTTTTTGCACGCATTTATGCAGATAGTCGGAAATCTTGGCGGAAGGCATTGTTGTTTTTATTCCCACACGTTCGCATTTTTCGTGCAATGTGGGTTGTGCCCCCATCCATACGATAGCGTCGATAGATAACTCATCGCCGAAAATGATTTCTTTATCTTCGTCAATATCAATAACTGCCGAGAGTCCGGCGCATGAAAGTCCGAAATAATAAAGGAATGTTGAATCCTGCCGATAACGAAAGGTGTTGTCTTCATAGTTCAGTCCGCACTCATCATTTCCGAGAAATAACAAAACTCCCGAGCCTAACTTCTTTTTTAGCAGGGCTCTGCGCTGCATATACGTTTCTTTGGCAAACATACTGTCCTATTTTAAAGTTCACCTTGCAAAGATAACAATAAATCTGAAAGGTTAAATAAATAAAGGCAGATAGTATGCCTGGAATTGACCTCTTGTCGGAAATGGTGTAATTGTCGTTTCATATATCATTAATTGTCAAAAACTATTTTCTGTAATCGCTTCTGATAAATGGTTCTTCTATGTTTTCTTCAACGAGCAATTTGTATTTCTGCGGATGCCGATAGGTGTTTCCGTGTACTTCGTATGCCCTGTATTCCCTGAGTTTTTCGATGGGGAAATTCACGATGCAGATCTCTTCATCTTCTCCGCCTTCAAAAATAGACATGTCTCTTGAACCCCTACCGTCCGGATGGTAAGCAATACCGTCAAATGCACACGAGCGCCCATTGCAATCAAGCGTGTTTTTAGGGTAATTGGCAGTCGCAATGCCGACCATATTTTCATAAGCACGTGTACGGAGCTGCGAGAATCTGTTAATTTCAATAGGGCAAGCATTAGGGACTAAAATGATTTCAGCTCCTTTCAACATGAGTATTCTTGCACTTTCCGGAAATTCCCTGTCGTAACAAATCATTGCTCCGATTTTTACGTAACCCTGTGCCGTATTCAGGTTTGCGACATAAAAATCTTCTCCGGCAGTCAATCTGTATTCATCTCCAAAGTCGCAAGTATGGATTTTTGCATAGGTGAGCACAATGTTCCCGAAACGGTCAATCAGGCAAAGTGTATTTCGCGGAGACGGTTCGTATTGTTCAAGAAATGTTATTCCGATAGCCATCTGTAATTTCTCGGCAAGTTTACGAAATGAATTGATGAACGGACTGCCGATTGCTATTGCACTTGTTTTTAATTTATCGAAAGTCTTGGGGATTTCGTATCCGATACTCCACATCTCCGGAAATAATGCAATATCAGCACCTGCGTCTTTTGCCTTTTTGCAATATTCCATTCCCTTTTTTAGATTATTGTCTAATGAACCATCAGGTAGGATTTGCAACAAAGCTACTTTTAGATTTTTCATTATGGAACTCTTAGGGTTTTATAGTTTCGTACTTATGTTTTTAGTAATCAGAGCACAAATATAATAAAAGTGCGGTTTACCGTTTGTGGTGAACTGTATTTTATTCTATTTCTGATATTGCTCGGATATATATGTTCAATGAATAAAAGGTAAAAAAGAAATAATAGTAAATACTGGAATTAGGATAGAGCAGTTCAATTGATATATATAATAGGTGCAGATTCTTTTATTGTACTGAGGACGTGCGAACTTAATATTGTGTCCAAAACATGGAGAAGTGCATAATTATAAGGAAGATGGATGTTAACTGCGAGAGGAGTTTTTTCTCTTTCGGGAGGCTGGAATATCTGGGGACAAGGACAAATGTTTCTATGTAAATAAACTCCTCTTTTAGTGTGTATAATGTTTATTTTTTAATTAGGTAATTTTATATTACTTAATGTTTGCTTTTATAAGTCGTTTTCTATCTATCGGGGATAGAGAGGCTTCGTTTTATTTTCCAACAAATGATTCCTTTAAATCATTTTTTCAATAATGAAAAAGGTGTATGGCCTTGATTAACAGGATGGAGGATATTTACCTTATTCTTTTTCTTTCCCGTATCTTTTGTTTCTTGTTGTTTCTAAAGGAAGAGAGTTATTCGTTTCACTAATTCCTGTAGGGAAAGAATGTTCTGATAGTGTCTATATAAAGGGAAATTGCTAGTTCCTTTATTGAGTATTTGCCGAAATAGGGGAGAAGTATTATCGGAATTTTCAAATGATTCATAAGCGGAAGGATATATTTGTCGAAATACTTTTGCATGTGTCTGCCGCTGGGGGAAGAATGTCCATGACGAATGATTGCGATTCGCTTTAATTCTGATTTCAAAGCTTCTTTCTTTAAATAACATTTTCAAATTATCTTATTTTTTTAGAAAGTAAAATATGTTAATAATTATATTCTCCTTGAATAATATATTTATACACTTCAACTATTTAATGTAATTTTATAATACCTTTGCAACGTTTTGTTATATAAATAGAGTAAACGCTTAATATTTTGTCACTATAATGGTTATAAACTATTTCATACAGCATAATCTTCCCAGTTTGAGAATGGTTCGGCGGAATATAAAATCCAGAGATACATTTTAATTTTATATAATTTTCTATTTCACTCTAACAGAGGCCCGACTGGTATGGGCCTCACATTATTTATTTATCATATTTATATTAAACCTGAAAGATGAAAGGCTTATTTTTGGGAGTAGTCTTTGGGGCAATATTCGGTATCCAGTCAGCTTTAGCTCAAGGTTTCTTAGTCAAAGGAAAGGTGGTTTCCAAAGCTGGAAACGAACCGCTGATTGGCGTATCGATTTTGCAGAAAGGGACTACAAATGGAGTAATTACCGATATAGACGGTAATTACCTGATTCAAATTCAAGGTGACAATGGCATTTTGAGTTTTTCGTATGTAGGTATGCAGTCGCAGGAGTTTAAAGTGACCTCGCAGACTGGTGTATTGAATGTTACCATGCAGGATGATTCTCAACTGGTTGACGAGGTTGTTGTGGTTGCGTATGGTGTCCGTAAAAAAGGGACTATCGCCGGTTCTGTGGGAACGGTAAAATCTGAAAAGTTGGAGAGTGTTCCGACTGCCGGTTTTGATCAGGCGTTGCAAGGACAGACTCCGGGGTTGACCGTTGTGTCTGGTTCCGGTGAACCTAGTAAGGCTGCCACCTTCCAGATTCGTGGAACGAATTCCATCAATTCGGGTACTTCACCTTTATTTATATTGGATGGAGTTCCTATTTCCAGTTCGGATTTCAATGCAATCAGTCCTAGTGATATCGAATCTATTTCTGTTTTAAAAGATGCTTCGTCTACCTCTATTTATGGTGCCCGTGCCGCTAATGGGGTAGTGGTTATTACTACTAAACGGGGACGTAGCACGGACGCGGCAAGGGTAACTTTGCGTGCCCAATGGGGGGTCTCCCAGTTGACCGGCAATGACTGGAATGTAATGAATACTGCGGAACGTATTCAGTATGAAAAAGAAATAGGTTTGGATGCGGGTGATGATTATTATAATAAGGTGAGAAATACGGATGTTAATTGGCGGGATGCTGTTTATGACGACAGTGCTCCTTTGCAAAGCTATGAACTTTCCGTTAGCGGCGCTACGGATAAAACCAATTATTTTGTATCCGGCGGCTTTTTCGACCAGGATGGAATTACCACCGGGTCGGATTTCCGTCGTTACAACATTCGTGCCAATGTAGAAAACCGTGCAAAGGAATGGTTGAAATTGGGAACCAATACGATGTTGGCTTATGAAGAAATCGAACAGGCTATGGATGGTTCTTATATGCTTTACACGCCGATTATAGCTTCCCGTTTCATGCTCCCGTATTGGAATCCTTATAAGGAAGACGGTTCATTGGCGTCCGAAACTAAAGGTGAATGGACCGGGACAGGACAGAATCCGATAGAATGGATGGAGAATAATCCGCAAACACATCAGAAATATAAAGTTATCTCTACCGTGTATGCAGAGGTAACCCCTATTGAGGGGTTGACAATCCGTTCTCAGTTTGGAGCGGATTATTCACACTCAAGCAGCTTTATGCAATCTTTTCCCAGCTATATAATCAATAATAATTCCGGTTCGGCAGGGCGTGCGTCGGCAAATATATTAAACCTTACGGTTACCAATACTGTAAACTATCGTTTCGATGTAGACCAGGCCCATAATTTCAATTTCATGGTTGGACAAGAAGGTGTCGATTACCGTTCCGACGGTTTTCAGGTGATAACAGCCGGCCAGAATAACGACAAGTTAACCAATGTCTTGTCCGGCACGCGGGCTACGAGTTGGAGTGATAATACGACAAGCTACGGCTATTTGTCTTTCTTCGGGCGCGGCGAATATAACTATGCAGACCGTTATTATGCGGATTTTTCTTTGCGTACCGATGCTTCCTCACGTTTCGGCGAGCAAGGGCGTTGGGCTACATTCTGGTCTGTCGGCTTGATGTGGAATTTGCGCCGGGAGGCTTTTATGGAACAATATAAGTGGCTTACCAATGCGCAGATAACATTCAGTACCGGAACTTCCGGTAATTCTTCGATACCGGATTATGATCATCTGGCATTGGTGTCCGGCGGTGTAAATTATATAGGTGAGGCCGGAATTGCTCCCCTCCAACGTGGTAATGAGCAACTAGGATGGGAAAAGCTGTGGACCACGAACATCGGTATCCGTTTGGGTTTTTGGAACCGTTTGAATTTCAGTGCGGAATTTTATAACAAGAAGACTACCAATATGTTGATGGAAGTACCTGAAAGTTATGCCAATGGCGGCTATGGCTCTCGCTGGGATAATGTCGGGGTGATGGTGAACCGCGGTATTGAGTTGTCTATGGATGCCGATGTCATTCGGACAAAAGATTTTGTCTGGAATGTAAACCTGAATGCTTCTTACAATAAGAATAAGCTGTTGGAGTTGTATAACGGTGTTGATGAGTACACGGTCAGCACTACGGCAATCAAGCTGGAAGTAGGACATCCGGTGACGGAATTTTATCTTCCCCGTTATGCCGGAGTGA
Source organism: uncultured Bacteroides sp. (assembly GCF_958445495.1). Lineage (GTDB taxonomy): Bacteria > Bacteroidota > Bacteroidia > Bacteroidales > Bacteroidaceae > Bacteroides. The sequence continues at coordinate 21,465 of NZ_CAUCSQ010000024.1, forward strand.
ATCCGGCAAACGGTGATGCGCTCTGGTACACTGCTGACGGAGAAATAACTAACGAGTTCAGCGAGGACTATAAAGTAATGACAGGAAAGAGCTTTATGGCGCCTTGGCAAGGAGGTTTTGGGACCACATTATCTTGGAAAGGAGTGTCATTGTCGGCACAATTCAGTTGGATGGCCGACCGTTGGATATTTAATAACGACCGTTTGATGGAAGAGAGTAACGGGTTGTACACGGGCTATAACCAATCCAAGCGTTTGCTGTATGACCGTTGGAAAAAACCGGGAGATATAACGGATATTCCCCGTCATGGTATTACTCCGCAATTTGACACCCGTTTTCTTGAAGATGCGTCTTTTTTACGTTTGAAAAACCTGATGATTGGTTATTCATTCCCCAAGAAGTGGATGGATAAGACACGCTTCTTCAGTATGGCACGTGTATATGTACAAGGACAGAACCTGCTGACTTTTACTAAGTTTACAGGACTTGATCCGGAAACGAACAGTAACCTGTACCAGGCACAATATCCGATGACGCGCCAGTTTTCCATAGGTATGGAATTAAATTTCTAATATGCTAAGTATAGAATGATGAGAAAGATTAAGTTATATATATTGGCTGTAGCAGCCAGCCTGCTGACTACTTCCTGCCTGGACAAATATCCTACTGATTCGATTCAGGCTGATCAGGCCATCACGACAGTTGAGGAGGCTAATCAGGCTATTATCGGTATTTATGCCGCATTTAAAAGTTCTTATTTGTATAGTGGAAATTTGACCCTGTTGCCTGATATCCAAGCAGACCTGGTGTATGCGGTTAACGGTTATTCGAATGTGTATGGCGATATCTGGCGTTGGAATATTCTTCCTACCAATACGGATATTGAGGCTGTTTACGGAGCTTTGTATGCAGTGATAGGCAATTGCAACTTCTTTTTCGAACAAATCGAGAAATTTGAGAATACGATAGTAGATGATACGGAATATGAAAAGCTGCAACAGTATAAAGGTGAAGCTTATTTTGCCCGGGCTCTGGCCTATTCGGAACTGATTAAATGTTTCTGTAAGGCTTATGACCCTGCTACGGCTTCGAATGAACTGGGAGTAGCTCTTGTGACTAGTTATTCGAATGCAGGGGTGATAAAACGTGCATCTTTAGAAGAATCTTATCAGTTGGTTTTAAGTGATTTGGAGAAGGCGTCCGAACTTCTGGAGCCGGAGGATGATGAGGAAGATATCCAGTTTTATAATACGTCCTACTTTACTTATTATACGGTGCAATCCCTTTTGGCTCGTGTTTATTTGTATATGCAGGACTGGGATAATGCAATCAAGTATTCTTCATTAGTGATTGACAGCGGTAAATTCCTGCTGTCGGATGCGAGTGCAATCTATACGGGCAACTATTCGTACTATGCCTATATGTGGATGTACGACCAAGCTACGGAAATCATTTGGAAAGTTGGATTCACGGGTACTTCATATGGGGGAAAGCTCGGACAGGTTTTCTTGAACTATGATTATAGTTCGTATAAGCCCGATTATGTTCCGGGTAACCAGGCGTTGGGATTGTATGATTCCACAGATCTCCGTTACAGCACTTTCTTTGCCAGCGTACAGACAGGTTATGCGCACGGATTGACGTGTCCGTTACTTATCAAATATCACGGTAATCAGGAATTTTTTGAGAGCTACAACCTGTTGCATGTGAATATGCCGAAAGTATTCCGTTTGTCAGAACAATATCTGATTCGTGCTGAGGCATATTGTCGTAAAAATGATTTTGGAAAGGCGGCGGACGATTTGACAATATTGCGCAAGGCTCGTTATAAGAACTATGGTTCAGCAGTGTTAGACCAAGATACTTGGCTGGATGAAATCAGCGATGAGCGGGTACGTGAATTGTTTATGGAGGGTTTCCGTTTGAATGATCTGAAACGTTGGGGAAGAGGTTTTGAACGTGAACCGCAGACACAAACAATCGACAACGGCAATAATCTGAAGATTGATGCAGACGATCCGTTGTTTGTCTGGCCTATTCCACAGCATGAGATTGATGCTCCGGGTTCGCAAATCGAACCGAATGAAAGTAATAAATAATCTTATAATAGTAAAGAAGTAACAATGAAACGATATTTATTAAGATTTGGAGTCATGTCTTTCCTGTTGGGGTTGTTAACCGGTTGTAACGAGAGTTATGTGACCTATAAGGGCCCCGATTATGTTATGTTTGCAGACACGCTCCAGACTTTGGCGATTCAGGATGATGAAACGTATTATGACGTTCCTGTTTCTGTAACTACTGCCTGTGACTATGACCGTACGTATGCGGTGGAGGTTGTGGATGAAGGAAGTAATGCTATTGAAGGCAAACATTATGATTTGGCTTCAAACAATGTGACGATAAAGGCTGGTGAACTGTCTTCTTCAGTGAGGTTACGCGGTTATTTCAGTAATTTTGAGGATACGGATTCTATCGGGGTGATGCTTCGGCTGGTTGCTGACAAGAGCAAGCTTTGGGACATCTATGGAACAGATACTAAAGTAGTGTTGCAGAAAGTATGTCCTTTTAGTCTGGATACTTTTACGGGATATGCCAAACTGACTTCCACCTTTTTTGACGATTACATGCAGCAGACCTCGGTACGTTTATTGGAAACAAAAGTCAGTACGGATTCAGAAGACGCTCCCAATACCATCATATTACCCGATTATTTGTATGACGGCTATGATATCAAAGTGACATTCAATACGGAAAATCCTCTTGAACCTATACTGGAATGGGAACCGCAAGTTGTGGGAACGACAGCGGAAGCATTCGCAGGAAGTGTTTGGGGAGATGACAAATTGCGTGTGAAAGAACCGGATGGCGTCAACTCTTATTTCAACGTATGTCAGAATTTTATTTTGCAATATATGACATTCTATGTTGAGAATGTAGGTACGGTCGGTACTTATATAAGTATTGTTGAATGGATTAGTGAAGCTGAATACAAGAAATTAAAGGCTGAATTAGGACAATAAAAATGATTCGTATGAGAAGTATAAATTGGTTGGTAGGAATTTGCATTTTTGCATGCGGTATTATTCCCTTGCAGTCTTGTTCCGATGAAAATAATGAAAACGTTTCACCTTCCTTTCCGGAGGTACAGAAAATGTCGTTTACCGCAGGAGGGGAGGAGCAAAAACTGACGTTTGACGCGGAAGCGGCATGGACGCTTTCTTCTTCGCGTTTGTGGTGTAAGTTCGTGTCTGGAAGTGAGGAGTTGCCTATGGTTGCCGGTCTTGCCGGAGAAAATACGGTGACAGTGAAAGTGACTGATGAAATTTGGAATTTTGAAGAGTCTACGGCAGAGTTAACCTTATCCATAAATGGGGTTTCACAGGTAATTGCAACTATTGTCCGTGGGGCGAAAACACCTGTGATAGACGGATATGACGATGAGCATCCGGTTGAGATTGCCTATGCAATGAGCCAGAGCGGGATTCAGAAAACGATTACGGTGAAAGCTAATTTCGATTGGGCGCTGGAACAGTCGCCGGAGTGGTTGGCGATAACCGAATTGCCTTTGCAGGGGGATGCCAATCGTGAATATGAGATTGAAATGACTGTGAAGGACGAATATAAAGTTTCCGCCCAAGAAGGAGTGTTGGCTTTTACCGGCAGGCAAGGAGCCGATTCTTACTCTTTCCCGGTTAAATATGCCGGTATGGGAGAAAAAGATATTGAGATATCTCTTTCCAATGTCTGGAATTGGAATGTTTCCCGTGAAGGTGATTTGTATTGGTCGGGTTCTTTAAGCGGCGATGTGGGTGAAACGGAGAAGGAAAATTTCCCTTTGAATATCAAGATTGCCGCTAAAGACTATAAATATGAGGTAATACGTTTTGTATCGGGAGAACACGGGTTAACCGTCTTAGCACCGGAATCTATGAATGAGTTCTTCCAGGTCGAGGATGACAAAAAAGGAAACCTTTCCGTTCCTTCAGTGGATTTGAATACAGGAGCTGCCAGAGATGGCTATATTTTGACTATTCCCGAATCTGTATATGTCAATGATATGCAGGAAGACCCGGATATGGCATTAAGTGATGATTATATGTCTATTGGAGAGGAATATGAGAAGTACGTAGCCTGGAATTTCAAACAAGAAGCGGGTGAAAGCCTGTCCGGAGGATTTACCATCAAAGATGCTTTGTCGTATGAAGATATTCCTTGTAAGCAAGGATATTCAAATCCGGATATCATTGCTTTTATCATGTCGGAATTTTCTGTAAAAGAATCGCAGATTTATTCAGTAGATGTCACGGGCAATACTCCTTTAGTCATTGACCCGCTGCTGGATATGGAAGAATGGAATCCGTCGGAAGGCATGGAGAAAGCGGTCACTGCCATGGATTTCTCGATGGGGGATGTGGATACTGAAGATTGGGGACTGGGAATGAATGCTTCAGGCTTTACCCTTAATCTGACTACCGATAAGTCGATAATAATCGGATTCAAGGATTCCAATCAGATATACAAGAAGGTGCTGATTATCAGTTGTGAATAAAAAGTATTGCATATTGGCTGTAATCAATTAAAAAATAATAGAACAAATTCAATATATGAAACTAACATTCTTTTTAGCCAGGTTCCTGTGTATTTCTCTATTGTTGGGGACTTCTGTCTGGATGGCAGGGTGTTCCGATGATGATGAGCTCGTTCAAAGTGCAGGGAATGGCTATATTCAATTTAAACTCTATAAAGAAGCCTCTTATGAGAAGCAGGCCTCTTCCCGGTCTTCAAGCGATCAACTGGACTTTTTGAACGATGCGAAGAAAGTGAAAGTCGTATTGAAGAAAAATGAGATGGTATCTTCATATACCCTGAGCTTACACGCTTATGACGAAGAAAGTGCGGAATACGGTTTGCGTTCGGATAAACTGGAATTGGTGTCCGGAGAATATACTTTGATTGGTTATTATCTATATAATAAGGTAGAAGAGTCCATCTATGCCGGAGAGCCTTCCGTTCCAACCAATTTTACAATAACGGAAGGCGGCCTGAATGTACAGGATTTGGTGATAAATACGATTGCCCGGGGAAAAGTGAAATTCCGTCTGACAAAAGACCTTTCCGCCATACAGACAAGAGCGGAGGGAGAAACACAGTATCCGCTTACCAGCATTGCTTTGGTAGATGTAACGGTGAAAAACCTTGCAACTAAAATCAGTACTTCGTTGCAGAATATGGAAGTGGAATATGAAGAGGACTTTAATGATGAGGGAAAAGAAACTTCTTATGTGGTAATTGACTCTTTGATTACTCTTGAAGCCGGCGAATACCAGGTCGTTTCCTGTTTCACAAAACAGACCAAGACTAAGACCCTGGAAGTGGGGACACCGCAGAATATCAAATTCAGCATTGTTGATAACAAGGAAATGGATGTAGATATTCCGGTGACCTTGCATGAGTCAGCCGACTATATAAAGGATTATCTCGCTCTGAAAGCCATTTGGGAACAAATGGAAGGAGAGGAGTGGTCTTATGTCGGTGAGAGCTACGCCAGAGGGGTTAACTGGAATTTCGATAAGGATGTCGACCTTTGGGGAGACCAGCCGGGAGTAAGTCTGAATTCGGAAGGACGTGTCATTTCTATGTCCATCGGCGACTTCGGCCCGAAAGGAATGGTACCTGAACAAATCGGTGAACTGACGGCTTTGGAATCTCTGGCACTGGGTACTCACAATGATCTGATGCGTCCCCAGCATGATGAGCTTTCTGCAGCTATGAAAAATCTGACGGAAGAAAACCTGAAAATTATTCGTAACGACTATATGGATAATGTTGTAAAACATGACCTTCGTAGTGATTTCTCCGAACCATTACGGTGGGGCATGAAAGAGAAAGGAGTGTCAATTGCTCCTAAGAGTCGCGGAGGAATTTCTCTGTTTGACGTCAATTGGGGAGATTATACGAATGGGATTACAGGTATCCATCCTGCTATCGGTAAGCTGAAAAAGTTGGAAGTTCTTTATATTGCCAATGCTCCTATCACGGATTTGCCGGATGAAACCTCGGAAGGGGCTGATATCGCATCCGGAGCTATCGGTATGGCAGGGCTCACAGCTTGTACGGATTTGGAAATCTATAATTGCCCCAAACTGGAAAGATTCCCTGATGTGCTCGGCAAGATGCCTGAATTGATTCAGGTTAATCTGGCAATGAACAAACAATGGAAGTCTGACGATATCAATGCCGGTCTTGAGAAATGGTTTGGTACGGAGAATGCGAAAAAACTGCAAATTCTGTATTTAGGATATAACAATATTTCCCAATTACCTGCCAGTGTCAGCAATCTTGAGAAATTGAGTAAGATTGACTGCGTTTACAATAAGCTGACTTCTCTGCCTTCCTTTACGGAAAAGGTAAATCTGGTACAGGCGGCATTTGATTACAATGAAATCTCGACACTGCCGGAAACCACTTTCTGCGGTATGGCTGATGTGGAAACTTTATCTTTCTCTCATAATAAAATTACCGAGTTCCCGGATTTCTTTGATGTGAACTCTATATACACGATGAAATCGGTCGATTTCTCCAATAATCAGATTACGGAGATACCGGATGATTATCAGGGAATCAATGTCTCAACTTTATCTTTAGCCAATAACCGGCTGACTAGGTTCCCAAAAGGCCTGTTCGCTTCCGGCTCTCCGATTACGGAATTAAATTTGAGCGGTAATTTAATAGCGACCTTTGAAAAGGGAGACTTGACCGGGAAAAATACTTATATGTTGACAACTCTTGACTTGACATACAACCGTCTGAAAGAATTACCGGACGATTTCAATGGTAAAACCTTGCCTTACCTGTATGGTCTGGATGTCAGTTGGAACCGTTTCTCGGCATTCCCTTACGGTGCGCTGAATATCTCTTACCTGACAGTTCTCGGTATTCGCGGACAAAGGGATGAAGACGGTAACCGTATTTACAAGGAATGGCCGGCGAGTGTGTCCGAACATAAAGGGCTGAGGGCTTTGTATCTGGGTAGCAATGACATCGGAAAAGTGGCTGATACGGAAACAATCTCTTACTTGATTTATAATCTTGATATAAGTGATAATCCGGAGATTGTGATTAACCTGTCCGCCGTATGTCCTTATATCGAAGCGGGAATGTATAACTTGATTTACGATTCTACGCAGGATATCCGTGGTTGCGATGCATTGGATTTAGAATAAGAGAAGATAATTTGTATGATACATTTTATAATGAAGAATATGAAAAAAGGAATTAAATATCTGCTAAGCATACTTGTCCTGTCAGGTATTCTCGTTTCCTGTAAAGATGATGAGGAAGTCGCAGTGACCGGCTTCTCGATAGACCGGGAAGAGATAACCATAGGTGAAAACGGAGGGACAGAGTTGGTTAAAATCTCTACGGATGCATCATGGCAATCCAGTACGGAAGCATCCTGGTTGCAGTTGCAGCCGGGAAACGGCGTGGGTTCCGGCGTGAGTGAAATCAAGGCAGACTCCTCTGTGGTAGACCATCTGCGGGAAACCGAAGTGCGTTTCATGGCAGAGAGAGGCGAAATGAAAATATTGAAAGTCAAACAATTCGGTTATGCTAAAGAAATTGTTCTTGACGAAGATGAGATTACGTTGGAAAATACGGCAGAGTACGAAAAACGTTATTTTGAAGTCACTGTAACTGCTAATGTTAATTTCGATGTGATTATTCCGGAAGGAGTGAACTGGCTGACTTTCGATAAAGATCAGAAAATCGATTTGGATTATGGAGACCGGCCCCGTACCGGTAAGTTACGCTTTGAATGGTCTATCAATATGGACGACAAAAATGAGAGGACGGCAGAGATTACCTTTATGCCTGAAAATACAGCCGAAACGGAGTCCGGAGCCGAACAGGCACAACCGGTTGTGTTGAAGGTCGTACAAAAGAAAGCGCCGGAACTGACAGATGACAGAGCCGGTGATTCTTTGGCAGTACTTGCTATTTATCAAGAGCTGAATGGCATGTTCGGTTGGGATACCAGTGAAAATATGCGCCATTGGGAGAATGTAAAATTGTGGGAAGCCAGTGATAAGATTGACGGAGAACGTATTCCTGCCGAAATGGTAGGACGGGTGCGTTCTGCAGCTTTCCAGTTATTCAGTACCAAAGAGACTATTCCTTATCAAGTCAAACAGTTAAAGTATGCGGAAGAACTCATATTCTTCAGTAATGCCAACCGGGAAATTAAAGATATTGAGCTTGGAGAAGAAATCTGTGAATTGATGAATTCCGAAAATTCATATCTGAAACGTTTGACTATCGGTGCTTATGGTTTGGTGTCTTTACCGGAAGGATTCAGGAGTGACAAGCTCGAAGCTCTTGACTTGAGTAGTAATAACTTTGCCAAGTGGCCTACGAACTTGAACAAACAAAACTTCCCGAACTTGAAGAGACTGGAGATGAATTCGTTGAGACGTCAATTCACAGGATATGACCTGTCGAAGGTTGACGGAGATGAAATCGGCTTCCGATGGGAAACCGGGTTTGGTAAGGATTATCCGTACAACTCCGCAAATGATGCCAACACGTTCAAGATGCTGTTGCAATGGGAAAATCTGGAAGTACTTTCCATTTCTGTATCTTTGCTGGAAGGTGAGCTGCCTAGCGACGAGGAGTTGCTTCGGATGAATATCGAACCCTATACGGAAGAGTATATCAAGGAGATGCCTTATTTCAAGGGAGATACCATCAGTTTGGAGGATGCGAAGAAGTACCTGCTGGAAGATGATGAAAAAACTCATAAGAGCGCACCGAGGGTATGGCCGAAAATGAAAGAGCTTTCTATTAACCTGAATTTCCTGACGGGAGAACTTCCTAAATGGATATTGTATCATCCTTATTTGGAATTTTGGAATCCGTACTCCATGATTTTCACACAAGAATCCGGTGCTATTAACTCGAAAGGTCAGAAAGTGCAATTTGACAATGAACCGCAGACCCTCGATTACTATTATGAGATGTATCCGGGCAGAGAACCCAAGATTACGGAATAAGGTTATTAATTGTGAATAAAAAATTGTAAGTACAACAATGAAGAAAATATATTTGCTTGCCGTATTGTTTACAGCATCATTCTTCTACTCCTGTTCCGATTCCGTTTTACCGGAATCGGGAACCGGGCAGAAGGAAACGGCTCCTATTGTAAATCTGCCGGACGATGCCGTCAGAGGAGAATTGTTCATCAAGTTCAAACCCGAAGTGGCCGATATACTTGACAAGGCGGGTGCTTTACCCGGAAAAGGTGGAATGACACGTTCCAGCATTCCTTCTGTCGATGAAATTCTGGATATTGCCGGCGCCTATAAATTTGAGCGCGTATTTCCCGTAGATACGAAGAATGAAAAACGTACGCGCGAAAGCGGGCTCCACCTGTGGTATCTGGTCCGTTTCGATAAGGAGGCTGATCCGATGCAGGTAGCCCGCGACATGTCGAACCTTGCAGAAGTCGCTACGGTAGAGTTTAACCGGGAGATTAAAAGGGCATATAATCCCGAAATGCGTGGAAAACGGGTCAGTGAGGAAACTTTGAGAACTGCACGGACACTGTCCGCTAAAGGAAATTATCAGTTTAACGACCCGCAGCTTTCATCGCAATGGCATTATATCAATGACGGTACCATACTTGGAACAGAAGGGGATAATCTTCCTTCTTACGATTATTCCGGATATGATGTGAATTGTGATGAGGCATGGGAACTCTGTCAAGGAGACCCTTCTGTCATCGTGGCTGTATTGGACGAGGGTGTGATGTACAAACATGAAGATTTGAAAGCCAATATGTGGGTGAATGAAGGCGAAAGCATCGGTTCGCTCAATGATGCCGACGGTAACGGATATGCAGGCGACCTTCATGGGTATAATTTTGTGGAAGAGACCGGGTTGATAACTTGGAGTGATCCCAATGACACGGGACATGGAACTCACGTTGCCGGTACGATTGCGGCAGTTAATAATAATGGTAAGGGAGTCTGCGGTGTTGCCGGAGGAACGGGCGACTCCGATAGCGGAGTGAAAATAATGTCCTGCCAGGTTTTCTCCGGTGACAAGGGAGCGACGATGCTGGCTGAGGCTAAGGCAGTGAAGTATGCTGCTGACAACGGTGCGGTCATCTTGCAATGTAGTTGGGGATATAACTCCGGACGTGCGAATTCTTCTTCCTATACGCCGGGACCAACCTCTGATGAGTCATGGGCGAGCCAGGCTATTTTGGAAAAAGAGGTGATGGAATATTTTCTACATAATGCCGGTGACCCGAACGGAGTGATTGAGGGTGGTGTAATAATATTCGCAGCCGGTAATGAATATGCCCCGATGTCAAGTTATCCGGGGGCGTATAAGGATTTTATATCGGTGGCGGCCATTGGTCCGGACGGTACTCCTGCTCCTTATTCCAATTACAGTACTCCGAGTGGAAATGAGAATATGATAACCGCACCGGGCGGTGACGGCGAAGGGACGAGAAACGAGAAAGCCCTGATACTTTCCACGATGCCGGAAAGTGCCCTGGAAATGGGAGGAAATTCTAACGGAAGCGCTTATGGATATCTGGAAGGGACATCAATGGCTTGTCCGCATGTTTCGGGAGTTGCAGCATTGGGCTTGTCGTATGCTGCGAAATTACACAAACATTTCCGGGCGGAAGATTATCGGGAATTATTGTTGAACTCTGTAAACTCATTGGACGAAAGACTTTCGGGAGTTAAATCCTATTGGTACGGATGGTCCAGTTTAGGCGAAGCAGCACCCCATTTCCAACTCAATCTTTCCCAGTACAGAGGAAAAATCGGTGGTTTGATTGATGCCCGGAAGGTATTGGAAAACGTTGCCGGAACCTCTTTCGGAGGGCAACCGATGCGCATTCCTAATGTCTATATCGTTACCGGCGGGACTAAACTGATTGAGTTAAGCCGCATATTGCAGTCCGGAGTGATTGCAACGGGATGTACGGTTGCCGACAATAATATTGCTTCTGTTACTCTGGAAGATAATGTATTGAAGGTAAAAGCGCTTGCTCCGGGCATTACGAAAGCGAATGTAGCGACTAGCGACGGTGGAGAACAAAGTTTTGTGATAACCGTACGTCAATCTACGGGAGAAGGGTGGATGTAAACAGTTCATTCGGTTATAGAGATGAAATGGCTTATTATATGCGGAGTTTTACTTTCTGTGCATGCTTCCCTGTATGCACAGAAAGTTGTCTCACGTTCGGAGCTGGATAGCGTAATAACACCGAAGCTATATCCGCAAGGGGATGACATACTCCAATTTACCAGTAAGGAAATCGATGTAGGCATATTATCCGAAGATGAACCGGCGAAAGAATATACCTTCATTTGTAAGAATATAAGTGATAAGGTTGTCACCCTGACAAAAATCCGGACTTCGTGCGGGTGTACGGAGGCTGTAGCACAAAAGGAGGTTTTGCTTCCGGATGAAACGACCGGAATAAAGGTGGTTTATAATCCGTTAGGACATCCGGGGAAGCTGTATTCACGTGTTTTCGTTTATACGGATATTTCGGGCAATTCTCCGTTAGCAGTATTGGCGCTTGTCGGTAAAGTGACCCCGTCCGCTGTTTTATGGAAGGATTACCGTTATGCGATGGGAAGTTTTTATCTACGCCGGAAAACGGTGAAGTTCGGTAAAGTGTTTCCTACGGCTAAAAGAGTAGAACGCATATCCTGCATCAACGGTGGAACGGAACCTGTCAAAGTGACTGCGGCAAAAGAAACATTGCCGCCTTACATGACAGTATATACCAGGCCGGAAATACTGGAAGCTTCGGAAACGGGAGAATTGCTGATTTCTGTCGATGGCAGTAAATTGCCTGCCACTGGCGATAAAAGTATCCAGGTAACCGTTTTACTGGAGGGCATTTCGGTTTCTCCTTCGGAAAGAATGTTGAAAATAAGCCTTGAATTAGAATAAGTTTTGTTAGAAAAGACACATTTAAACAATTGATTGATATGAAATTTTTCTTTAGAATAATAGCGTTGTGCTTTTGTTTGTCATTAACGGTTGCGTCTTGCAGTAATGACGAAGAGGTTTCCGTTCCTTATTTGGAAGTGAACTACGCTTCCTTGAATGGCACGTGGATGCTTACGGAATGGAGAGGTGCCCCTTTGGAAGAAGGACAATATGTATATATCACTTTTGACCGGAAAGAGCATACCTTTGTGATGTATGAGAATATGGGAAGTATGTATTCACATGAATCTACCGGAAGTTTCGAGGTTGAGGAAGATGATGAACTGGGAACTGTCTTGACCGGTGAATATGATTATGACAATGGGAGTTGGAACACTTATATCGTAACTGAAATGACTGCTACTACTATGAAGTGGACTGTGAAAGGTGATGCGGAAGATGTTTCGGTCTATACCCGTTGTCCGGAAATACCGGAAGACATTTTAGCAGGAAGCCGTAGTATCGTGCATGTAGCTTTTTCTGTGGAATGACAGATTGATGTAAGTATTATAATGTTAAATAAGAATCGCTATAGCCTCTATTTAGAGATTGCTATAGCGATTTTGTTATTTTAAAATATGATAAACGATTTATGAATACAAAATAGAAAAATAAAAATATCGGAACCATGTAGTTGGTGAGAGAAGGTTTAATTTCAGGATTTTTGTTCCGATTTGGTGTGACAGAAAGAAAAAATGGTATAAATAGCGGAGATTTTTAATCACAATTGTTTTTTTTTGTAAATTTGCTATCCGGTATTTATAATTATAATAAACATGAAAAGAGTAATAACCTTTCTCTTTAGTCTTTTATGCCTTTTGATGGCGGTTTGTGCTAAAAATCATTATTTTAAGCACTTGGGAGTATCTGATGGGTTATCTCAAGTTTGTATTCCGGCCATTTATCAGGATGAGTTAGGAGCGATATGGCTGGGAACCACAGAAGGATTGGATAGATATAATGGTAAAGATGTGAGAATATTCCGTCCTTCCCAGGAAAATAAAGGGCTGACAAATAATGAGATTAACGAGCTGTGTGGAGATAAAAAGGGGAGGATGTACATTCGTTCCGGAGGCGATTTGATAAAACTGGATATTTATAAAGAACGGTTTACCTGTCTACGTCAAAATGATGTAAGAGGAATGTTCTGTAGAGAAGATACTCTTTGGGTCAGTTGTAAAGGCGGCATCTATTATTATACAAGCGAAAGTTCAGATTTGACTTTTGTGACCCGGTTACGGGACGGGGTTGGGCAAGGAGAAGCTTTATATGTGACGGATGATATGATATGGGTGATTACCCGGAATCATCTGGTTGTAATTTCGCGTAAGAATCCGGTACGGCAAGATACATTGCTTTCATTCAGTAGAGGAAAATGCATTTCGGGAGATAGTACAGGTAATATTTGGGTGGGTACATGGGATGGTTTATATCGTCTTTCCGTCAATCGTGAAATCACTCATTACACCAGTGCCCCCGGAATGGGTGATTTGTCGGATAATCAAGTCCGATGCGTATTGGAAGATGATTTTAAACGTATTTGGGTGGGTACTTACCGCGGGCTTGACTGCTATGACCCTGCTACTGACGAGTGGATACATTATACTCGTTATGGAGATTCGTCGAATACGTTAAGTCATCATTCTATCTTGTCCCTTCATAAAGATATGCAGGGTAATATTTGGGTGGGTACTTATTATGGAGGGGTGAATGTCTTTAATCCGGACAAGGCCAATAATCATTTTTATTATGCCGAACCTTTGCAAGAAGACTGTTTAAGTTTTCCCGTTATCGGAAAAATGACAGAAGACAGTCGGGGAAATATATGGATTTGTACGGAAGGCGGAGGGTTGAATTGTTATAATACGAATACCGGGCGTTTTACTCGTTATCAGCATAAAGAGGGAGAACCGGGAAGTGTGGGCAGCAATAATCTGAAATCCATATTTTACCGGAAGGAAAATAATCGTTTATATGTCGGTTCTCATTTCGGAGGTTTGTTTGTTTTGGATTTAAAGTCGAATAAAGGACATTCCTTCCATCATATAGAAGGAGATCCGGTTTCGTTACCGCATGAAATAGTAAATGATATTCAAGCATATAAAGACGGTCTTGCTTTGCTGACACAAGGGGGACCTGTATTTATGAATCCGGAAACAGAGAAATTTTCTCCACTCTCCACCGATACGGCAATTCAACGAATTTTAAATAAAGAATATGCTTTTGAAACCTTCCTGATTGACAGCCGGGAACGCATGTGGCTGTCTTCTGTCAGTGGCGGAGTCATCTGTGTCGATTTGCCTTCGTCAAAAATAACCCGGTATGTGACGGATGCCGATAGCCGTTCTGCAATAGGTAAATTTAAAGTAGTACATATTTTTGAAGATAGTAAAAGAGATATTTATTTTTGTACGATAGGTTCGGGAATATTTAAATACCGGGAAAAAGATAACTCTTTTGAGTCCTATAGAACATCCAACGGATGCCTTCCCAATGATTATTGTTATTATATCTGCGAGTCGGTGGAAGAACACTGCCTGTTTGTTTTACATGGTGGAGGCCTGTCCGTCTTTAATCGGGAAAAAGGAATGGCAGAAGACACATATCATCCGTTCCGTCAGACTTATAGCCAAGAGTCCGCATTGTACCGGAGTAAGAAAGGAGTGATTTATATTGGCGGTACGAATGGCCTTGCCTTGTTTCAGGAACAGTCCTTGTATGCACCTCCGCCTCGGAGTTTTTTAAGTTTTGATAAACTGTTTATCTTTAATGATGAAGTGACTCCGAATGATTGTTTAGGTATTTTGACGGATATATTGGCAAAGACATCCGATATTTATTTAAGCCACAAGCAAAATAATGTGACGATAGAGCTGGCTACATTCAATTATAATAATGAACGTAATCATTTGTTCGAATATCGTTTGGACGGTTTCGACAAAGCCTGGACTAAAACTTCGGGTACGACCGTCACCTACACCAATTTACCTTCGGGGAATTATACGCTCAGGGCACGTTCGTTGGAAAGCAAAGAAAGCCGGAATGAAGAAATACGTTTGAATATACATGTCTCTGCACCTTTTTACGCTACCGCATGGGCATATTTATTTTACTTTCTAGGTATAATAGGGGTATTGGTTGCATTCATCCGTTTCAAGACCAGACAGGCAGCCTTGAAATCTTCTTTAGAGTTTGAACGGAAAGAAAAAGAAAGGATTGAAGAATTGAATCAGGTAAAGTTACGTTTTTTCACTAATATCTCTCATGAATTCCGGACTCCGTTGACACTTATTTTGGGACAGATAGAAGTATTGATGCAAATGGACAATCTGGGCACAGTCGTTTATAACCGGATTTTGCGTATATATAAGAATGCATGGCACATGAGAAACCTGATATCCGAATTATTGGATTTCCGTAAACAAGAGCAAGGCTATCTGAAACTTAAAGTTGAGGAAAAGGATTTAGTAGCTTTTACCCGTCAGATATACATGTGTTTCTATGAATATGCGCAGAAAAAAGAAATAACCTATCGTTTTCTGTTTGTAGAGGATACCATATCCGTTTGGTTCGATTCGGTGCAATTGCAGAAAGTTATTTTCAACTTGTTGTCAAATGCTTTTAAATACACTCCGGACAAAGGTAACATAACAGTAGAAGTGAAAAAGAATAATTTACAGGCAATAGTCTCTGTCACCGATACAGGCATCGGCATTCAGGATAAGGATATTTCCAAGATATTTGAACGGTTTTATCAGGCAGGTGATACTTCTTCTTTTTTCACTCCGGGCACAGGCATCGGTTTGGCACTTTCTAAAGGCATCATGGATATGCATCATGGGAAGATTGAAGTGAGCAGTGAAGTCGGTAAAGGAAGCCGGTTCTCCTTGAGCCTTTTGTTGGGTAACCGGCATTTCAGTAAAGAAGAAATAACCCATGCGGAAAAAGGGGAAACAGCCACGGTATTGAAAGACACCTCTATTTTTCCGGATATACCGTTGATGCGGCTGGAAGAAGAATCGGATTTATTTTTGGATGAAAAGTCGGAAGATAATAAACCTTCCCTTTTGCTGGTAGAAGATAATGAAGAACTTCTCCTTATGCTGGCTGATGTGTTCCGACCGATGTATGAGGTAAATATGGCCCATAACGGACGTGAGGGGCTTGAAATGGCGCGGCAGTTGCAACCGGATTTGATTGTAAGCGATGTGATGATGCCGGAAGTCTCAGGAAAAGAATTATGCTATAAAATAAAAAACAATGTCGAGCTTTCTCATATTTCTATTGTCTTATTGACAGCACAAAGCTCTCCGGAATATATGGTGGAAGGTTTTATGTTCGGAGCAGATGATTATGTAACCAAACCGTTCAATGTTAAAGTCTTGTTGGCGCGTTGTAATAATTTAATCAGAAATAAGAAGCGGCTGATAGCCCATTATGCCGGCAAACCCGCTGCAGAGACAACAATAGGAGTGAGCGCCATTAGCGAACATGAGCGGGAATTATTAGAAAAATCCGTAAATATTATTCAGAGAAACTTTGAAAATCCGGAATTTGACGTGATGTCTTTGGCTTCGGAACTTTGTATGGGGCGTAGCAAATTATATATGCAGTTCAAACAAATAACCGGATTGACACCCAATGAATTTATCCTAAAAGTAAAACTGGATGAAGCCATGAACTTGTTGAAAAATCGTCCGGAATGGAACATCTCCGAGATTGCCATCCGATTAGGATTCTCTTCTCCCCGTTATTTCAGCAAATCCTTTAAGTCGTTTTTTGGAGTGGCCCCGCAAACAGTCAGGAGTAAAAAGGGAGACTGACCGTCATTCATTTGAAAGAAAACGGTTACGCAAGTTGGAAAAATTCAAATCCTGTCTATGAAAAGCATGATTATCAATCCCTTTCATAGACAGGCAATGGACGGATTTTCTACAGTATTTTTTGTTTGATTGTATTTCCCGGAATAGTAAGCGGATACTCCCTCTGGTTTCTGAATAAGACTATTTCTATAGGGCTTGTCAAGTCCGCCTTCTGGATAGCCTGTTTTAAATCTGCCAGGTTATTCGTCGTTTTTTTGTCAAACTTGAGAATAACGTCATTAGCATGTATAAAATCCCTGAGAGGATTTCCCATTACTCGGACAGAGATGACATATACCCCTCGTTCCGAATCCATCCCTGTAGCAGAACGCTCCCCTAAAGTCTCCAGGTTCTTGAGAGACAATCCGGACCATTCAAGTACAGATGCCCGTGCAGTTTCCTGCCATATAGCCGGGTGCGGCATTTGTGGACGTTTAGCTATCGAACGCAGCCTGGGAGAGATGACCCCGAATCTGTCCGTCTCGAAATTCCTGAATCCGCATAAAGGGCTGATTTCAGCTATTTGCTTAATCTTAAAATCTCCGGTTAAAGGATTGCAGAATGTGACTGGATAAACGATAGAATGCTCATCCGTGCCATTTTTACGAGCGGCTACGTATGCGGTACTGTCAGTAAACAGATTATAGTCGACCTCTGTCCCCCAGTGTGAGACACCGATAGACCGATAAGGCTCCATAATTATATTCCGTGCAAATACATCGCCGCTGTTTCTAAACCAGACATGCGGATGGAAAGTACAGTTAATCATTATGTTATTTTCTACTGTGCGATAGAACCCCTCCCGTAATTTTATACCTCCGTTTAAACATAAATTATTATATATATGGTAATTGCTGGAACCGTCGTCCAAATCTATGTCCCAACCGCGGTCACATTTAAAACGGTTGTTGCGGATAACGGTGCAAGACGAAGCATCTGCAAGAATCAGTCCGGGTTCCGCCTCTACCAACCGGGCCATCTCTTTATATGAGCTTCTCCAGAAACGGTCACGTCCCCATGAATTGAATGCTCCGTGGTCACCGGTTTCCTTCACCGTGTCGAAAACATCGTTATATTCGATGATATGTCCGCCCCAAGTCCCTTCGCTGATGTTGATACCGGCACGGGGCGTATGATAAATACTGTTGTGGCCGACAGTGATGAACCGGCACATTGAAAGCTCTATTCCGGTAGTCTGTTTCTCGAAAAGTCCGATGTGGTGAATCAGATTATCGTATGCAGAACAATAAGCCGGATAATCGTTGTTTGCAGGACCGGGAGTACGGTCTAATTCTGGTATGGGAACAGACTTCCCATATTCAAAACTAGGTGAACGTACCGCTTCCGGGTTACCCACAAAACAAATAGCGCTTGCCCCGATTTGGAAAAAATGGCATCCGGATACGGATGAATTCCGGTTGTAGTTCGAAAAGAAAAGAGCATTGCCTCCTAAATGATGCAAATCGCAGTTCTTAATAACACAGTTCTCAGTACCCTCCAGGAAAATAGCCCCTCCGCGGTAAATAGTCCAGTCGGAACGTAAAAGAGGCTCATACCGCTCCATAAAAGTACGTATTGTCTGGGTGAACGCTATATCTTGAATAGTAATATTTCTGACAGGTGATTGCTCGCTGCCGCGAAATTCGATTAAATGTTTTAGTTGAGGCGCTTCCAATAAGGCAACGGTAATATCCTCATGAGGCATTGGATAATAATAAAGGATAGATTCTTTCGTATCGTAATACCATTCTCCGGGCGCATCCAACTCTTCAAAAATATTCTCCACCATTCGATTATGCGGGTGCAAGCCGGAAGGCCTGTTGTTTTGCCATCCCCCTTCCAGTTTCAGTTTATCCGTTTTTTCTTTTTCAATGATTCGGAAATGGAAATCTCCCCAATCATGTGAATGCATTGCATGTAAATAGCCTCCGGCAGGATTTTTCCATTTTTTGATTCGTTCCGGTGAAGTCGCGTCTGCCGACGTTCCGTTCAAACGGACGGCAGTAGAATCAAAGTCAGGATAACGTGCCATGGGACGTATAACTCCGTTCACCAATAACATATCCATTGTACAAGGAATGGACACCCGGGCTTTCATTATATTTCCTTTATGAGGTTGCCAGTCTGGTTTAAGAGGAATTCCGCCGGTAAGAGTGGCCTGTTCGCCGGGATAAGAACGGACAGTCAGTTGTTTTTGCCCACCCCCGTCTTCCGGAGTAAAGACTAGCGGACGGGTCAGGAAATATTTTCCTTGCCTTAAATAAATGGTAATAGTCCCGTGTTGTTTGCGGGCCTCATGTTTTGCCTTTTCAATACTTCTGAAAGGCGCTCGTACACTTCCGTCATTTGTATCTTTCCCATCGGGAGATACGAAAAAATTTATTTGTGCTGATAATACGGAGCATTGTCCTGCGATACATAACAAGGACATAAGGAAACGAAATTTTGCCATGATGTATATTAAAAATTAGGTATTATGTACTAAGTTCGTGAAAATCTTTGATATACGCAAAAGAGCAGGTGAATTTGCCGGAAGAACCTGCCGATATTTTCCACAAGTACGGTTGTCGTCTGTTTGAAGCGTTGCCGGATGAGAATCCCATTCCTTAATTTGTTGCAAGATAAGTACGGAAATACCGGAAAAGAACACGTACATAACCTCTCCGTTTAGTGTAAATATGGTATCAAATTAAAGAAATATGGAATAATATACCCAAATCTTCCATATTATGTATCCAAATCCTCCATGTGGACTTAGAAGAACTCTTTTCGCAGGATTTGCTTTATCCATGTTTTAACTTTCCCCATACTTTCACACTGTTTTAATTTATAAAATCAAAAAATTAATTAAACAAGTATGAAGAGCACAAAAAAAGAATTCCAAATACCGGTCTGGTATTTATTTCTGTCTTTCCTCTGTTTATTTTTAAGCACAGGATGTAGTGATGACAACAAAAAGAATGAAATCCCTGATAACTGGATTTCCGAATTGCCGGGTAGTATCGAGTTCGATGTGAAAGGGGGAACCAAAGAATTCCCGCTGACATTGGATCAGTCTGTAGATGCAGAACGTATCGCTTGCATACTTTCCGAAGAAAACAGGTTATGGTGTGATGTAAAACTGGAAAATAATATCTTATCCATATCCGTATCTCCGTCGGGGTTTGCCCGTTCGGCAGTTATAACATTAGTGTATGATAAAGACCATAAAGACATAGTGCATGTCAATCAGAAAAGCGATTTTAGCGCATACTTCACAGATGAGTCTTGTTCTGAGTTGAAAGCCGGAATTACAGATGAGGAAATAGCACAGATACCTCACGAAAAGATGAGAGAGCTGGCAGTTTCCCTGAAAAAAGGTGAATATGAAAAAGAATTCCGTGTGGCGGAATATCGTCCTTATCAAGATCCGGCTATCATGGCAGCTAAAAATAAGACCTCAAAATACAGCCTGCGAGACAATCCTACCGGTATTTATGCAGAAGAAGGTGATGAGCTCTTTATTTATTTAGGCAATGTATATGAAGGCGCGCAAATATCCATTATCATCCAAGACCTGAGTGAAGGATACAGCAATAGCAAGACTATCGCGTTGAACGAAGGCCTGAATAGAGTTATAGCTCCTATCGGAGGGCTGATTTATCTATTGAATAATGTAGAGGAAGATATCCCTTTGTTATTGGAAACAGAAGAAGCGAAAAAAGCCGCTGCTGCAAAAACCGTGACTGCTCATTTTGTTTTCGGCAAAGTGAACGGTTATTTTGATATTCAAAAACATAAAACACAAGCGAAATGGGAAGAAATCCTGGATAATGCTCGATACCAGGATATTGACGTTTTAGGTTATTATTCTCATATTACCTGGAATGTAGAACAGTTTAAGGGAAAAAATGTACAGAGCAATGAAGGGATTGTGACAAACATCATTAAGACCATTGACAACTGCGATAAGTTAGTCTATTGGGAAGAAGAATTCCTGGGGCTTGTTAAGTACGATAAGATGTTCAACAACCGCATGCATTTCTGTCTTGATTATAAGGCAGCGAGTCCTAACGCTTCCGATTACCGTACGGTATATAGTGCAGGGACATCGTATGCGGAAATCTTCTGTAATCCGGACAAGTTCGGTACCCGCCTTTGGGGGCCGGCACACGAGGTAGGCCATTGCAACCAGACCCGTCCGGGATTAAAATGGGCGGGAATGACCGAAGTAACCAATAACCTGACAGCCTTGTATGTCCAAACAAAATATGGACAACCGTGTAAATTGCAGACAGACAAAGGAAATCCGGTAATAGAAGACGGCAGTAAACTTTATTCGGATGCAGACTATAAGAATGTCAAGAACTTCTATGAAGTCTCGACAGACTATATAATCGACGGCGGTCGCGCGCATTGTCTTCCTTCGATAGACATTAATTCGCGTGAAACCCAGTTAGTTCCTTTCTGGCAACTGAAACTCTATATCGTAGACGCTTTGGGACAGAAAGACTTCTATCATGATTTGTACGAATACTTCCGTAATAATCCGAGTCCGAGCGAACAAGGAAAAAATGCAGGCATGGACCAATTGGATTTCGTCCGTCAAGTATGTCGGATTTCAGGGCTGAATCTCCTGGACTTCTTTGACAAATGGGGATTCCTCAAACCTGTAAATACAACCCTGAATGACTATGGAAATAAAATATTCACCATCACTCAAAATCAGATAAACTCCTTGAAAGAAGAAATCAATGACGCAGGCTATGCGATGCCGGCTTCCAATGTCCATGAGATAACTGATGAGACCGTATCGGCTTTTAAACCCTAACGCCCTTTTTACTTTATTCATAATAATATAAATACTATACAATGAAAATCAGACTAATAACATTATTCTTTTTGTTTACAGTGAGTGTTTCCGTTTTCGGCCAGGAAACGGTAAATGCTATTCCTTTGAAGTATGGCGCAACCAATGAAGGCAAACGCCAAGACCCCGCCATGCAGAAATTCCGTGATAATCGTTTAGGGGCTTTCATCCATTGGGGGCTTTATGCTATTCCCGGTGGCGAGTGGAACGGCAAAGTCTATGGCGGTGCTGCCGAATGGTTGAAGAGCTGGGCCAAAGTACCTTCCGGTGAGTGGTTGAAATTAATGGAACAATGGAATCCCTCGAAATTTGATGCTAAGGAATGGGCGCGGATGGCTAAAGAAATGGGCGCGAAATACGTAAAGATTACGACCAAGCATCATGAAGGCTTCTGCTTATGGCCGAGCAAATATACCCGATATACGGTAGCCAACACACCTTGCAAACGCGACTTGCTCGGTGAGATGGTTAAAGCCTATAACGCAGAAGGTATTGATGTTCATTTCTATTTCTCCGTAATGGACTGGAGCCATCCGGACTATCGTTATGACATCAAATCCCGTGAAGACAGCATTGCATTCAGCCGTTTCCTTGAATTTACCGACAACCAGTTGAAAGAACTTGCCACACTCTATCCTACGGTTAAAGACTTCTGGTTTGACGGGACGTGGGATGCCAGTATCAGAAAGAATGGATGGTGGACAGCCCATGCCGAACAGATGCTCAAAGAGCTTATTCCCGGCGTAACCATCAACAGCCGTCTGCGTGCCGACGACAAAGGCAAACGCCATTTCGACAGCAACGGCCGTCTTATGGGTGATTACGAATCCGGTTATGAACGGCGTCTGCCCGACCCGGTGAAAGACCTTAAAGTCACCCGTTGGGACTGGGAAGCCTGTATGACCGTTCCCGAAAACCAGTGGGGATACCATAAAGACTGGTCCCTCAGCTATGTGAAAACCCCGATTGAAGTACTCGACCGCATCGTGCATGCAGTATCCATGGGAGGCAATATGGTTGTCAACTTCGGCCCTCAGGCTGACGGCGACTTCCGTGCAGAAGAAAAAACATTGGCTGCCGCCATCGGCCGTTGGATGCATCGTTACGGAAAATCGGTTTACGGTTGCGATTATGCAGGTTTTGACAAACAAGACTGGGGATATTACACGCTCGGCAAGAATGGCGAGATATACATGGTCGTCTTCAATCAGCCCTACAGCAATCTCCTGCTCGTGAAGACTCCCAAAGGAATTTCGATAGAGCATGCTTCCCTTTTGAGTACGGGAGAAGATATTCCGGTCGTTGAAACCGCACGTAATGAATATAATGTATCCGTCCCGTCGAAAAATCCCGGTGAGCCTTATGTCATAGAGCTTAAAGTCCGTTCCTCCAAAGGCAGTAAAGGAGTTTACCGTGACGCCTTGACATAAAAGACAGAACAGGGGAATAAGCGTGATTTATTTTGCAACTCTTAAAATATAATTAATACGTATGAAAAAACTATTAAAGCAAAGAAACACTTCAAGGCGCAGGAATTGCCTGTTTGCGCTCTGTTTGCTGTGTGCAGCCAGTTTTGTAGCCGCGCAAGAACAAGCGGAGAGTAAAAAAGATGTTCCTTTGAAACAACGTGCAGAGACAAAGAATGTAATTATGGGAAGTCAGGATTCGGAAGTCTCTGTCCAGGCAATCTCTACCGTGTCGGGTGACAGATTGCAGCACAGGCCCGTATTTATGATGGAATCCACTTTAGATGGAGTGTTGCCGGGGCTATATATCAACATGTCGCAGGGATACCCTACGGAACAACGCTCATTTCGTTTGAGAGGAAACACGCCGCTTATCCTTGTCGATGGAATTCCACGTTCGGATGCGAATATTCCGGTCAGCCAGATAGAGTCCGTATCAATCATAAAAGACGGTTTAGGACTTTCTTTGATGGGTATGTCCAGTGGCAACGGAGTGGTCTATATCAAAACCAAACGCGGGCAAAAAACATCCATGAAGATTGATTTTACGGCACAACTGGCTTTTAACCGTCAAATATTCCGTCCGGACTTCTTAAATTCCTATCAATATGCCGGCTTGTTGAACGAAGCGTTGGCAAACGACGGGAAAGCCCCCATGTATTCACAGACAGATTTAGACCTTTATCGGACGGGAGCCAGCCCTTATACCCATCCTGATGTAGACTGGCAGAAACAATTGTTACGTAATTCCGCCCCGGTCCAGCAATATAACCTGAATTTGTCGGGAGGCGGAAAAGTGGCAAGATACTTTATTGATTTGAATGTATATAATCAAGACGGGTTCCTGAAACAGGATAACTCGTTGAACAGTTACAACACGCGCGAAAATGTGAAAAAATATTCTTTGCGTACAAATACGGATATCGCCATAACCGATCATACCTTGTTCAAGGTAAACGTGTTTGGGCAGATGTACCGTGAGACGACGCCGGGAAAAGCCATCATGGGCAGTATCTACAGAGACATGTACACAACTCCGAACAACGCCTATCCCGTTTTCAATCCTGACGGAACGTTGGGAGGCAGCCCGATTTACCAGAGCAACAACTTATACGGGCAATCGGTGCTGTCCGGTTACTATCTCTATCCGAAAACAGACTTCAACATTGACGCCATTCTGGAACATCATTTCCAGGGAGCATTGAAAGGACTGTATGCCAGTGCCACCTATTCTTACAACTCCTCTTACCGTGAAGCGTTGAATAGGAGCAAGAACTTTGAAGTTTATTCCTACTGGAAAGACCCGACAGATCCGGATGCGGAAGAGATATACCAGCAGATGGCGTCGTCCAGTTCCCAAGCGAATTCCACGAGCTATAATCGTTTGAACCGCATGCAGTATCTTGAACTTGCCGTAGGATATGATTTCAATATCAAGAAACATAATTTCAGGACAAAAGCCCTGTATTCGTATAATGATTTTACAGCCAGTGCGAAGAACATCCCGTTACGTAAAAACTCGGTCGGTTTCCGTACAGAATATGATTATGACAGACGTTATCTGGCAGAATTTGCCCTTGCGGGAATGAACCTTAATACGTTGAAACCCGGTGAGCAGTGGGGACTTTTCCCGTCAGTGGGGGCCGGATGGAACATACATAAGGAAGAGTGGTTTAATACTTCCGTCATTAACTCCATGAAGCTGAGGGCCACATTCGGAATAAACGGTAATGACGGTACGGGAGCATATTACAGGAGCAGTAGCGGTACTTTAAGCGACTATTACTATACCTATATGAAATATTACAAAACGAGCGATAAGATATACTGGGGTTCCACTCCTTCGGAACAAACCACTTTGATAGAAGCCAATATGCCTTATCTCACTAAATGGGAAAAAGTTACCCGTTGGAATATCGGTGTAGACCTCCAGGCTTTCAACAGGAGCCTGACCGCTACTGTAGAGTACTTCCGTAACACCTATGCCGATGTCCTTCAAAAGTCTGTAAGTAAAGACGCCAACCATCTGATAGGTATGGAACTTCCTAAAGAAAATCTGGGAAAATACAGAAGAAGCGGTATTGAGCTGGATGTAACTTATAACAAAAGATTGGGCGATGTGTCATTTGTCGCCAACGCCAATGCCCTGTTCTATAAGAGCAAATTGTTGGCTAACGGAGAAAACGCCTATCCGGAATCCTATATGCAACGTGTAGGCGAGAAATATAACCAGATTTTCGGTTATGTGGCAGACGGCCTTTTTCAAAGCCAGCAGGAAATAGACGATTATCTGGCGACCACCAAAATTGAAGGATACATTCCGCAGCCGGGCGATGTGAGATACCGTGATTTGAACGGAGACCACATTCTCGACGGAAAAGATATTAAAGCCATCGGAACCAATGCCCCATTGATTGAATATGGAATTTATCTGGGGGCAGAATGGAAAGGACTGGCTTTCAGCATGCAATGGGCAGGGTTGGGCAATGCCCAGACTACAAATAAAGTCATGCCGTTTACCTTTAATGCGCAGAGCGGGTACGGACAAGCCCTGGAAGAGCATCTGGACCGTTGGACGCCGGAAAATCCGAATGCAAGATATCCGAGGTTGTCGGCGGGAGGAAACAGCTATAATGAGAGAACCTCCACTTTCTGGTTGGAAAACTCAAGCTATTTGCGGCTGAAAAATGTTGAATTGTCTTATACGTTGCCAAGGACGTGGACCTCACGCATTCATATTGACGGCATTAAGTTTTTTGTCAATGGCTATAATCTGGTTACAATCAGTGGAATTAAAGACCGTGACCCGGAACTTTTAGGTTTCACGAACGGAACCTCTACCGGACTGGTTCCTAATACGAAAGCCTATAATTTCGGTATTAACATTCAATTCTAAATCAGAAAACAACATGAAAAAAATCATATATAAAACGATTCAAGTTGCATGTATTACGGGTTTGTTGACAGTGGGCGCATGCAATACATTCGAATCTGAACCGTTGGAATGGAATACGGAAGCGGATGTGACGAACCCGAAAGATTCTACGGCAGTCAACATGAAATATCTTCACCAGGCTATCTATTTATCCTTGCCGAGCCTGCATACCCGTTTGAGTGATTCATATTTGGATGCAGCCACTGACGACGGAGTGGCTACGAGAGACAAAGGAGGCAGCAGCAGTCTGGAAAATTATCGGAACGGCAGCTTGTCGCCGGAAAATATCGCCAGTCTCGACGGCAATGCCTGGCAAAATTTCTATGTCGGCATTCGCAGGGCGAACCTGTTTCTTGAAAAAATCGAAGGCTATCCTTCCTCTACCCAGCTTACGAAGGAAGAGATAAAGAGAATGAAGGCGGAAGCCCGGTTGCTCAGAGCTTATTTTTACTTTGAGTTGATGAAAAGGTGGGGCGGCGTGCCCTTGTTGGGAGACAGGGTCATCGATTACGATGAAGACTGGAATATAGCCCGCAGCAGCATAGACGAATGCGCTCAATATATCCTGGATGAAATCAGTGAAGAAAATGCGGCTTCCTGTTACGCCGATTTATATGGTGTTGCGGAAACTCCTGCAAGTATGGTCGGGCGGGTGAATAAAGGAGTTGCCAAAGCCTTGATATCACGTTTAAAACTTTACCTGGCAAGCCCCCTTTATAATTCCGGCAATAATTTGTCGAAATGGCAGGACGCTGCCGATGCTGCTAAAGCGGTGATAGACTTGAATGTGTATGATTTGCATTATACGGCGGAAAAAGAAGAGGGAGCCACGACCGAACCGACTCCGGGCTTATTGGCTCTTTTCGGAGACAATGCCGCATTCACGACCTTGAATAAGGAAACGATTATGATGAAAGAAGCTTCCGGCAATACGACGTTGGAGTCCAATAACAGCCCGTGCGGCTATCAGAAAAACAAATGCAAAGGCTTGACCAGTCCGAGCCAGAATCTGGTAGACGCTTTCTTGATGCTGGACGGCAAGACGATTGACGATCCGACCTCCAAATATACGTATGACCCCCAGAATCCGTATGCAAACAGAGATCCGAGATTGACATACACAGTATTCTATAATGGCGCCACCTGGCTGCAAAGACCGGTAGAAACCTTCAACGGCGGACTTGACCGATCCAACAAACCGGGGCTGTTCACAACGCAAACCGGTTATTATTTACGGAAATTCCTGGGTTTGAATGAGACGAAAGCCGATAATTCCGGTTTTAACGGGGCCTATCATCATTATCAGATATTCCGTTATGCCGAGATATTGTTGAACTATGCGGAAGCATTGAATGAAGTAGATACGGAAACCAATAAGGCGGAGATAGAGAATTGTCTGATACAATTACGCAAAAGAGCGGGGATTGAAGCGGGTGACGACGGGCGTTACGGATTGCCGGAAAACTATTCCCAACAGGAAATGCGTAAAATAATCCGCAATGAAAGAAGAATAGAACTGGCTTTTGAAGAACATCGTTTCTGGGATATTCGCCGTTGGATGATTGCCGACCGGGATGAATCCGTTATGACACAGCCCGTAAGAGGAGTTGAGATTATCAAGCAGACCGACGGCACGTTCCGTTATAATTATGTCGATGTACGCACATCCACTTTTGACGAAAGAATGTACTGGTATCCCATACCGAGAGGTGAAATGCAAGGAAATACGAAATTAACCCAGAATCCCGGATGGAACTATTAAAAACACAGAATCTTATGAAACGAATAATCATTCTATTATTGGCGCTCATGCCGCTCGCCGTATGGGCACAAGTAACCGTCAGAGGAACCGTTAAGGACGACCTTGGCGAAGTACTGGTCGGAGCAACTATTCTGGAAGTAAACTCTCCGGGAAACGGGACAATCACGGATATTGACGGAAAGTTCTCCATTAAGTTGAAATCGGCCAAAGCAAAGATTAAAGTCAGCTATATCGGATATGCAGCACAGACGGTAACGGCTACGGACGGTATGGTTATCACCATGCAAAGCGATGGAAACATGCTTCAGGAAGTAGAAATCGTGCAACAGGGTTTTGGAACGAAATCCAGGCTCTCCAATATCGCTTCTATCAGCCAGGTCAACGGTATGACTCTGAGACAATCGCCGACATCCACCGTCCAGAATGCGCTTGCCGGCCGTTTGCCGGGGCTCTTCCAGTTGCAGGGAAGCGGACAGCCGGGTAAGGATGCCGCTGACATATTTATCCGGGGTATCGGGACTTATGCAGATGTCAGTACTTCCCCGTTGGTGTTGATTGACGATGTGGAATCGGATATCTCAACCCTTTCACAACTGTCTCCTAATGATATCCAGGACATCAGCGTATTGAAAGATGCGGGCAGTACGGCCATCTTCGGTTTGAAAGGTGCTAACGGTGTAATCCTGGTGACTACCCGGCGTGGTACGGAAGGCAAGCCTAAAATCACTTTCAGGGCAGACGTCGGCTTCCAGCAGCCCACTTATAAAAACACCTTCTTGGACTCTTATGAGAGTTTGAAACTTATCAAAGAAATGTATATCAATGATGCAGACCAGGCTTCGCTGGATAAAAACCAGGACCTTTTCAGCGATGAGGCTTTGGAACATTTCCGCACAGGCGATTCCCCGTATCTGTATCCCAATGTAGACTGGTATGATTTGATGTATAAGAAAAGCTCCATGGTACAGCAGTACAACGTGGATGTGCAGGGCGGTACGGATAAAGTGAAATATTTTGTTGCTATCGGCTATACGCATCAGACAGGTTTGTTGAAAGACATTCCCAAAGAAGAAGATTTCAATAATGACTATTATTTGAAACGCTATAACCTTCGTTCTAATTTCGATATCCAGATAACGAAAGATTTCCTGTTCAAGATTAATGCAAACGCCATCCTTTCCGAGTTGAATGAACCTTATTTGCCCAATCCCGGACAAAGCGGCACTTTCAGTATCTTCACCCGTCTTTTGGGCGGTCATTTCACACCCTGGAACTATCCGGCCTACAATCCGGACGGAACCTTCGGCATGAAGAGCGGAGAATCCATGAACCCGTTGGCATTGATGTCGCAAGGAGGTTATGACCGTGAATGGAAAAACAATGTGAATGGCAACATAACCCTGGAACACAAATTGGACTTCATCACCAAAGGGTTGAAGATAAGAGGCGTGATGGCCCTCACCAACCGTTGGGGAACGAAAAGAACACTCCATCGCGGGACGAATGATTTCTTGGCTTTCTATCGCGATGCGGAAACAGGTTCCTATTTACCGATTAACCAGGATGTCTATGTGTTACGTCCCATGACGGTAAGCGAAAGCATCAGTTCGCCTTACCTGCAAATCAACAGCCGTGTCGATTTATCATACAATAGAAAGTTCGGCGGTCATAATGTAGGCGCCTTGTTGCTCGCCAATTGGTACTCCAACCGTACAGGTTCGGGCACTCCCGGTAACTCGATGAGTTATTCGACCCGTATAAGCTATGACTATAATTCGAGATATCTGGTCGAGTTCAGCGGAACCTATAACGGTTCGGACCGTTTCTCAAAGAACAACCGTTTCGACTTCTTCCCGTCCATTTCTCTCGGATGGAACTTGGCGGAAGAGCCTTATGCAAAAAGCGGGTTCAATGCGATGAAAGTGAATATGCTGAAGTTGAGAGGTTCTTACGGGCTTTCCGGTTCAGACGCAGTTCCCGGCGACAAATACGTTTATGTGGAATCCTATAAAAAGAATTATGACTATCCGTTTGGCGAAGACCCCCGTACGACAGCTAAGATTCCGGCCTATTTCCTGGAGACGATTGGTAATGACAATGTACGTTGGGAAGTGGAAAAGAAGTTGAACCTCGGTATAGATTTGAGAATGTTCGACAGCCGTTTGTCCGCCACATTTGAATATTTCTACAATCGTCGTAACGATATCTTGTCAACCCCTATGTCCATACCGCTTTATGCAGGATATATGGATGGCGTGTTGCCCATGATGAACATCGGGCGTACGGAAAACAAAGGCTGGGATGCGGAATTCACCTGGAGAGATAAGATTGGCAACGATTTCAGCTATTTCTTCCGCGGCATCGTATCACATGCCAAGAATAAGATTATTGAAATGGGAGAAGCGCCCAGCCCGTATGTCCTGAGTATGGAGACAGGCAAGCCTATCGGTACGATTTTCGGTTATGTGGCCGAAGGATTCTACAATACCCAGGAAGAGATAGACAACGGTCCGGTGGAAACATTGAGAACCCCCAAGCCCGGCGACCTCCGCTATAAAGATATCAGCGGTCCGCAGGGAGTGGCCGACGGAGTCATTAACGAATATGACAAAGTGGCTATCGGCAATTCGCGCCCCGATTTCAACTATGGGTTGACTATCGGTTTCTCTTACAAGAATTTTGATTTGAGCACCCTGTTCCAGGGAGCGACCGGAGCTTCGTTAAGCCTTCAGAAAGCTTTGAAGATTGGCAGTACCGACGGCCGTCCCAGACCGTTGCATTTAGGGAGATGGACAGACCTCGACGAGAACGGCAATAAGATAACCGATTCGGCGCAGTTAATCGAGATGAATAAGAATGCCACTTTCCCTATTTTAAGCAAAGACCACGGACACAATGCCGAGACATCGACTTTCTGGTTGCGTTCAGCCAATTATATCCGTTGGAAGAATCTGGAAATAGGTTACAGGCTGCCTGAGACATGGGTAAGGAAAGTAGGTTTGAATTCTGTCCGTTTCTATGGTTCTGCACAAAACCTGATGACCTGGTCCGAGTTGGGAGACTATCAGGTAGACCCGGAAAGCAGTCGTTTAAGTAATCCCGTGGATACTTATCCTCAGCAGCGTGTGTATAATCTTGGATGTCAAATCGTATTTTAATGAGTAATACAATGAAAAAGAAAATCATATTCTTTCTGTGTGCATGCTGCATCATAGCGGCATGTACCGAAACATCGGAAGGTTTCCTTGACAGTAAAGGAAAAGAGACAGATGATTTGGAGACCGTTTTCGCCGACAGCGCGAAAGTGATGGGATTTCATGCCGCCTTATTCTGGCAGGTAGGCCGCGTCACGATGTCGCCGCACGGTGTGACAAGTAATTTGCAGAATTATAAAGACTATGAAGCGGGGACCGACAATAGCCGTTACAGCGGTTATTTCCGGGTAACGGAATTTACGCCGGCTTATACCAAGGGCGATTTCAGCCAAGGAGGGACAAATGCCGGTTTCACGGATTTCCAGAGAGGATGGCAGGAAGCCTACCAGACGATTTACCGTTGCAATTCTTTCTTGCAGAATTATAAGAAAGCCCCGTTGACGGAAGCGACTAAAGAAAAGCTGGCTTATGAAGCCCGTTTCATCCGCGCTTTCTTCTATTTCCATCTGTTGCGTCAGTACGGTGCGGTGCCTCTGCTTTATGACGAAGTGATTGACCCGTTCAATCCGGCTTTTCTGGAGCGTTCCACTTTTGAGGAATGTGTGAACTATCTCGCCCAAGAGTTGCGGACCGTGGCCGAAGCCTTGCCTCTGGAACAAGGAGGAGCGGATTATGGCCGTCCCACCAGAGCTTCCGCATTGGGAGTGCTGACCGAGTTGTATGCGTTGGCAGCCAGTCCTTTGTACAATGGAGGGAATATTGGTAGCGGCGCCAATCGTTTGTTGGTCGGCTATGATGATTATGACGTAAACAGATGGCAGAATGTAGTCATTGCTGCCAAAGAGCTGATGGAGTTGGGAACCCATGAATTGGTAAAAGACAATGAGACCCGTCCGGGAAACGGTTTTTATCTGGCTACTACCAAACGTGTGAACAGTGAAAGAGTCTGGTTTTGGGTAACGGTCAATACAACGGCTTATCCCGCCAGCGCGCTACTGCCTAAAAGCCGTAGCGGCGGTCGCCAGATTCAGCCGTACCATGAGTTGATAGAAGCGTTCCCGATGAAAGACGGTACGCCTATTGATAAAGAAAGCGAGGAATATAAAAAGAACCCGTACCAGAACCGTGACCCCCGTCTGGGCTATACTATCATCTACAATGAAGCCGAATGGATAAAGACCAAAGGCGGCGAGGCCGAGAAAGTATATACATATAAGAATGCCACCCAGGATGGTTACGGTGTGAGCGGCGGAACCGAAACCGGCTATTATTTCAGAAAATGCTGCAATGACACCAAGATGGGCAATGAGTACGACGAAGGAGTGGGACTGTCGTTCATCCGCTATGCCGACATCATGCTGCTGTATGCCGAAGCCTTGACGGAGCTGAATGTGGATAAAAACCGCGCCGAGATAGAAAAGCAACTGTTTGAGATTCGCGACAGGGCGGGCATAGAGCCGGGAGATGATGAAAGATACGGAGTACCGGCAAATATGGATAAGGATGAAATGATTGATTTCATCATCAATGAAAGACGCATAGAATTCGCCAATGAATGCGGCAACCGCTTCTGGGATTTGAAACGCCGTAAACTGTACGAAAACCTAGATGGCGTGTGGACGAGCGCCGCTGTTTGGGAGAGAGCGAGCGACGGTTCTTATACATGGAGTGTAATGCCTATCGAACAGCACTTCTTCTCTCAGAAGATGTATTTCAGCGCTATCCCTCAACGGGAAATCAATGCTTCTCACGGAAAGTTAATACAGAATCCGGGTTGGTAACCATAAAATAAAAAAAGTATGAAATCGATATATAAATATCTGACAGGTTCGTTCTGCCTGGTTGCCGCCTTCCTGCTGGCAATCGGCTGTTCGGAAGAATACGAATATAGCACGGACTATTCGTTCTACGATAATGTGAAATTGAAAGTGAATCTTGTGGACGAAAACAATGTCTTGTCCGTAAAGCTGGCTAATGGAAAGCATTCCCTTACCATTGCGGTCACTCCGGAGGATGTGCTCATTGACTCCAAGGCTTATATTTATGAGATTGGCGACACCAGTATCGCCACGGTGGAGCAAGACGGCACGATAACGCTGCTGAAAGTCGGCGAGACTACTTTGACGGTGAAATTCCGTGGAAATAAAGAAATATCGACAAGTTGCACGTTGAGAGTCGAACCCACCTTGATTAGCGACTTGAACATAACCGGTGACAATATACGTGTGGAAGAAGGGAAAGAGTTGGATTTATCCCAATATGTCGTGGTTGTCCCGTCTGCGGCGGACAATAAGACACTCCGCTATGAAGTGAAAGAAGGTTTCGCCGATTATGCGGAAATGGTGGACGAAAGCAGCGTTGTCAAAGGTTTGAAAGAAGGAGATGCCATCATCGTCGTATCCACCGTTGACGGTTCGGAAATCTCTAAAGAAATCCCGTTGAAAGTGACAGGGAAGATTCCTGTGGAAAGGATAGACCTGAACAATGCCGCAAACCTGGAAGGAAAAACAGTTCCTGTCGGCCAGTTCTTCGATTTAGGTTCTGTCGTGACGGTCTATCCGTCTAACGCTTCGGACAAGACCTTGAACTACAAGCTTGTTGCCGGGGAAGGCGTTGTTTCGATAGACGAGAACGGGATGGTGGAAACACTGGCCTCCGGAGACGTTACAATCGACATAACACCGGCAGACGGGTTGGGTGTTGCCGGTTCCCAGACCATCAGGTTCAAGGTAGACGCCTCCAAGACACTCTTCGAACGCGCTTTGTGGTTTGTAGATACCTCCATCGTATATGCAAACGGCAAGAATTATACGACAGATAAAGATACCGGTAATCCGGAACATCTGATAGACGGAAAAACGACTACCTATCTGGCTTTGACAAAACCGGGAAAGAAATACAATGAAGAAGTGACGCCGGCCGACCACGTTCTTTTCTTTGTCGTCGATATGCAAGCCGAGCAGGAATTCAATTATTTCCAGTATGTACATAGAAATACGACAGCCAATTTCCAGGCATTTAAGATTTCGATGTTCGGAAGTAATGATAATGAAAACTATACCGCAATTGAAGAAGATATTGCTGTAGGTCCTGCAACCGAATCTTCCAAAGTGACTTTTGAAAAATTCGTTGCGACTTCTAGCTACAGATATATCAAAGTCGTGTTTAGAGACTGGAATAAAGACGCGGGTATTAATATTACGGTTGCAGAATTCAATGTAGGTAAAAAGTAATAGACAGGGTTTGTTTTTTGCACTTTTATGTTAAGGCTGTCCCGAATCGTAACGGGGCAGCCTTACTTTTCCAACTATGCGATAAAACTGACGGATACCTCTTGAGCCCTGTCTCCTTTCCTTTTCAGCATTAACGTCCCCGGCGCGTTCTTGAATTTCTGCGAGAAACTGTAAGTTAATGAATAACATCGGCTTTCCGGCGCGGGATACGGATAATTGTCCGTCCGGACGGTTGGCGGTTTGTCGTTTTTCAGTAAATAGCGATAAGTCTTTGCCGGAAACGTCAGCGGTGAAAGATACAGTGTACCCTATCGCTTTCGGTATTTTATATCCTGCCTGCGAATAGGGGAACTATGTACTTTAAGTCATGGTTCAGGATGTCGTGCCCGCTTATGCATTCGGATTCCTTGACGAATTGGGCAAACTAAAAGTCCTGTCCGCCGCACATGCCGTCTAATTGGGCAAATCAGTTGTCCGAAGATAATACTGTCAGGTTAAAATATTGTAAACTTCATCGGATAAATCTTTGTCCATTAGATAATTTTAGTGTTATAGGATTAAAAATAATTCCTCTACTCTGTGTAATCTCTGGTTAAAAAGTTACTTTTGTAGCGAGAAACAATAGAAATCGAAAACAAGTATGGTACAAGGCTCCCGTCAAATACAGTCGCAGGCACAGCAGCAGATACAAACGCTCTCGCCCCAGCAAATCCTGGTGGTGAAACTGTTGGAGCTTCCCGCAGTGGAATTAGAGGACCGTATCCATGCCGAATTGTTGGAAAATCCCGCTCTCGAAGAGGGACGGGAAGAATCGGCGGCAGACGAATACGCTGATGCCGACAGTCCTGAAGAAAACATGGACAATGATGCCGGTGACTATGATTCTTTGAACGACTATCTTACGGAAGACGATATTCCCGACTATAAATTGCAGGAGAACAACCGCTCGAAAGACGAGCAGGCGGAAGACATCCCGTTCTCCGATTCCACCTCTTTTTATGAAATCCTGAAAGAACAGTTGCGCGAACGTAACCTGACGGAGCATCAGCACGAACTGGTGGAATACCTCATCGGTTCGCTGGACGACGACGGACTGCTTCGTAAGTCTTTAGACAGCATTTGTGACGAGCTGGCCATTTATGCCGGGATAGAATCGACGGAGGACGAACTGGAGGAAGCGCTGCATGTCTTGCAGGATTTTGACCCGGCAGGTATCGGGGCCCGTAACTTGCAGGAGTGCTTGCTGATACAAATCCGCCGGAAAAAAGACGAAGAGAGGAATAACGACCCCGTATTGGACCTGGAAGAACGCATCATCAGCGATTGTTATGAAGAGTTCACCCGCAAGCATTGGGAGAAAATTATCAAAAAGCTGGATGTGGGCGAAGAGGCTTTCAATGAGGCAATCGGTGAAATAACCAAGTTGAACCCGCGTCCGGGAGCCTCTTTGGGAGAGACCATCGGAAGAAACCTGCAACAGATAGTCCCCGACTTTATTGTGGAAACCTATGACGACGGAACAATCCATATCAGCCTTAACAACCGCAATGTGCCTGAGCTGCGCATGAGCCGCGACTTCACGGAAATGGTGGAGGAACATACGAAAAACAAGGCGAACCAGACGAAAGAGGCGAAGGAGGCGATGATGTTCCTGAAGCAGAAAATGGATGCGGCGCAAGGATTCATTGACGCGGTGAAACAGCGGCAGAACACTCTGATGACTACCATGCAGGCAATCGTAGACCTGCAACGGCCTTTCTTCCTCGAAGGAGACGAATCCTTGTTGAAACCGATGATTCTCAAAGATGTCGCCGAACGTACGGGGCTGGATATTTCCACAATTTCCCGTGTGAGCAACAGCAAGTATGTGCAGACCAACTTCGGCATTTATCCGCTCAAGTTCTTCTTTAGCGACGGATACACCACCGAAGACGGCGAAGAGATGTCCGTCCGGGAAATCCGCAAGATTCTGAAAGAATGTATCGACGGGGAAGATAAGAAGAAACCGCTTACCGACGATGAGCTGGCGGAGATATTGAAAGAGAAAGGCTATCCCATCGCCCGGCGTACGGTAGCCAAATACCGGCAGCAACTTAACATCCCCGTGGCGAGGCTGCGGAAATAGCCGGCGGCAGGCAGAGTACAAAGACAGAGAACCATAAATCATAATTTTATCAATCCTAATTCAAGAAGAGCGTGGATAAAGAAAGAGAACATATCATTGCAGATAAGACCATGTTGCAGGTGGCGAGAATAACTTCGACGGTGTTTACCCCGTTTTCAATTCCGTTTTTATCCTTTCTGGTGTTATTCCTGTTTTCTTATCTTCGTATCATGCCGACACAATATAAGTTGATAGTGCTGGGAATCGTTTATTGCTTTACGATACTGACGCCTACCATCACCATTTTCCTGTTCCGTAAAATCAACGGGTTCGCCCGTCAGGAATTGGGTGAGCGTAAAAAACGTTACGTGCCTATCCTGCTGACTATCATCTCGTATGTGTTTTGTCTGCTGATGATGCGTAAACTGAATATTCCCTGGTATATGACCGGCATTATCCTGGCTTCGCTGGTGGTATCCGTCATTTGCATCATGGTGAACCTGAAATGGAAATTGAGCGAGCACATGGCGGGGATAGGCGGAGTAATCGGCGGGCTGGTCTCTTTCAGCGCGCTGTTCGGTTATAATCCGGTGACGTGGTTGTGCCTGTTTATTCTGATTGCAGGCATCTTGGGTTCCGCACGAATCATTCTGGGGCATCATACGCTGGGAGAAGTGCTTTCCGGCTTTACGGTCGGTCTGGTAACTGCCCTTCTGGTACTCCATCCGGTGAGTAACCTGTTATTCCGGGTATTTTTATTTTAAAAACAGTATAAATCCTAAAAACTAATTATTATGAATTTTCCACAAGACTTGAAGTACACGAACGAGCACGAATGGATTCGTGTAGAAGGAGACATCGCTTATGTCGGTATCACAGATTATGCACAGGAACAGTTAGGTGATATCGTGTTTGTAGACATACCTACCGTAGGAGAGACGCTGGAAGCCGGCGAGACTTTCGGTACGATTGAAGTGGTAAAGACCATCTCCGACCTTTTCCTGCCGGTGGCGGGCGAAGTGCTGGAGCAAAACGAAGCTCTGGAGGAAAATCCGGAACTGGTGAATAAAGACCCTTATGGCGAGGGATGGCTGGTTAAGATAAAGCCGGCGGACGTCAAGGCTGTGGAAGACTTGCTGGATGCGGAAGCATATAAAGCGGTGGTGAACGGATAAGAAGCCGTTCTTGAAAAGACGTCCGGGACTGTAAAGTGGTAAAAGCTAAATAGTAACTAAAAAGTAGAATAGTAAACAGTGATTAACATGACTCCAATTGTAAGTATCATCATGGGCAGCACATCCGACCTTCCCGTTATGGAAAAGGCGGCGCAACTGCTGAATGATATGCATGTACCGTTCGAAATGAACGCTCTGTCAGCCCACCGCACGCCGGAAGCTGTGGAAGAGTTTGCAAAAAACGCCCGTAACCGGGGGATTAAAGTGATTATTGCCGCTGCCGGAATGGCTGCCGCCCTTCCCGGAGTGATTGCGGCCAATACTACGCTTCCGGTCATCGGAGTACCCGTGAAAGGTTCCGTCCTCGACGGGGTAGACGCTCTTTATTCCATTATCCAGATGCCTCCCGGAATCCCGGTAGCCACGGTGGCTATCAACGGGGCGATGAACGCGGCTATTCTGGCTGTCCAGATGCTTGCGTTGAGTGATGAAAAGCTGGCGGAAGACTTTGCCGCTTACAAGGAAGGTCTGAAAAAGAAAATCGTAAAGGCGAATGAAGAGTTGAAAGAAGTTAAGTTTGAATATAAAACGAACTGATGGATTTATTCAATTATTCTCGAAGAGAAACTACAGAAGTCAATATTGGGGCTGTGCCGTTAGGCGGCCCCAATTCTATTCGTATCCAGTCGATGACTAATACGCCGACCCAGGATACGCAAGCTTGCGTGGAACAGGCAAAGCGGATTGTGGATGCGGGAGGGGAGTATGTCCGCCTGACGACACAGGGTATCAAAGAGGCTGAAAACCTGATGAATATAAATATCGGTTTGCGTAGCCAGGAGTATATGGTTCCTTTGGTAGCCGACGTGCACTTTAACCCGAAAGTGGCGGATGTGGCGGCCCTTTATGCGGAAAAGGTGCGCATCAATCCGGGAAATTACGTAGATGCTGCCCGCACTTTCAAGAAACTGGAATATACGGACGAGGAATACGCGCAGGAGATACGGAAAATCCGTGACCGTTTTGTGCCGTTCCTGAATATCTGCAAGGAAAATCATACGGCAGTCCGTATCGGTGTGAATCACGGTTCTTTGTCCGACCGCATCATGTCCCGTTACGGCGATACGCCCGAAGGGATGGTGGAGTCCTGCATGGAGTTCCTCCGTATCTGCGTGGAAGAGAATTTCACGGATGTCGTGATTTCCATCAAGGCGTCCAATACGGTGGTGATGGTGAAAACCGTCCGTCTACTGGTGGCCGTGATGGAAAAAGAAGGGATGGCATTTCCGCTGCATCTCGGAGTGACGGAAGCCGGAGACGGTGAAGACGGGCGTATCAAGTCCGCTCTCGGTATCGGGGCGTTGCTGTGTGACGGACTGGGCGATACCATCCGTGTTTCTTTGAGCGAGGCGCCCGAAGCAGAAATCCCTGTTGCCCGCAAGTTGGTCGATTACATCCTGTTGAGGCGGAATCATCCTTTTATCCCCGGAATGGAGGCGCCGGAGTTCAACTACCTGTCGCCCGAACGCCGCAAGACGCGGGCTGTCCGCAATATCGGGGGAAGGCAGGTCCCGGTAGTCATTGCCGACCGTATGGACGGAAAAACGGAAGTGAATCCGCAGTTTACCCCGGATTATATTTATGCCGGACGTGCTTTGCCCGAACAGCGGGAAGCCGGGGTGGAGTATATACTCGACGCTGATGTATGGACAGGGGAAGCCGGCACATGGCCTGCCTACAATCATCTGCAATTGTTGTTGATGGGAGGATGTCATGCGGAACTCAAGTTTTTATTTATGTCTTATATGGCGCAGACGGATGAGGTGATTGCTTGTCTGAAACAGCATCCTGAGGTGGTTGTCGTCTCTCAGAGTAACAACCCGAACCGTTTGGGTGAACATCGTGCACTGGTACATCAGTTGATGGTGGAGGATTTGCACAATCCGGTAGTCTTTTTCCAGCATTATGCCGAGGATAATGCCGAGGACTTGCAGATAAAGTCGGCCGCTGATATGGGAGCCCTGATTTTTGACGGTCTTTGCGATGGAATCTTCCTGTTCAACCAAGGCAGTTTGAGTCATGCGGTCATTGATGCGACAGCATTCGGAATCTTACAGGCGGGACGTACCCGTACTTCCAAAACGGAGTATATTTCTTGTCCCGGTTGCGGCCGCACGCTTTATGATTTGGAAAAGACAATTGCCCGTATCAAGGCTGCCACTTCGCATTTAAAAGGGTTGAAAATCGGTATTATGGGATGTATCGTGAATGGACCGGGTGAGATGGCGGATGCCGATTACGGATATGTAGGAGCCGGTCGGGGACGAATTAGTCTTTATAAAGGTAAGGTTTGTGTGGAAAAGAACATACCCGAAGAAGAAGCGGTAGAGAAATTGCTGGAGTTTATACGGACTGACCGGGGAGAATAATCATTGGGAGATAATTGCAGTTGTCGGTCAGTGTCTTATGAGGGTATCCGTTGTTTCAACAAGCAATGTCCGGAAGGGGAGGAATATCCGTATCGCTTGACGGTGGTTATGGATAACGGTACATCACATCGACTGCTGTTTGATGCTATTATATAAATGATATAAATTACCTTGTAATTGATAATACCATATCGATTTATTTTACTTTGGTACATTAAGGTATATAGTTGGGATAAATGATTGCCCCGGATGCTATTCCGGAAAGTATAAGTATCTGCAATCGAGAATTTTACGAATTTGAAAGCTTTTGAAGGCCATCCCTTCGTTTTAACTTCATATTCTTCTGATAAGAGGTTAAAGCGGGGGGATGGTTTTGTTCCGACCATATATTAATTGAGTGATATTTGCAAAGTTTGGCATGGTATTTCCTTTGCCTCCTTCCTTTTTCTGTAATATGTTGATATATAGCCATTTCTTTTATTTCTTTAGTGAATATCCTGTTCCGTCCTTTTGAAACAGTAGTTTCGTCCGCTTGAAACTCTGGTTTCCATTGCTTGAAACTGTAGTTTCTACCGCTTGAAACTTTAGTTTCGTTTAAAAGGAAACTAAAGTTTCTTGCTTATGAAACTATAGTTTCTAACTGTTGAAACTCCAGTTTCTCGGCGTTGAAACTTCCGTTCCCCTTATTTGATGACGAATAAAGCCCTGTAATGTGTACTGTACAGGATTAAGTTGCCAACTTCACTTGTTATACCTAAGCTGGTTTACCCGATATTTTTTTAAACCTGAACAAGTTCACCTGTCCCTTTGTAATTCCTGTATGGGTTGTCATTTTAGCGCACTCCGGCTTTTCCCTTCCGTCCGCTTCTTCCCGTGCATACCCGTTTTTCCCCGTACTTTTCCGCCTG
>NZ_CAUCSQ010000025.1 GCF_958445495.1 uncultured Bacteroides sp.
AGTTCTGCTAAGACTTTGCAAATTTCGTACATCGGAATGCAAACTGCCGAAGTTGCGATTAAACCTCGTCTGAAGGTGATTCTTAAAACTGATGCGCAGCAGATTGACGAAGTGATGGTGGTGGCTTACGGTACTGCTAAAAAGTCCGCTTTTACAGGGTCGGCGGCTGTCGTCGGGACTAAAGAGATTGGAAAGATACAGACCAGCAATGCTGCTACGGCATTGACCGGAAAGGTATCCGGCGTACAGTTGAACATGGCTTCGGGGCAGCCCGGAACTGCCGATATGACGATTCGTATTCGCGGTATCAGTTCTATTACGGCCGGTAAAGACCCGCTTATCATTCTGGACGGAGCTCCCTATGACGGAGATATGAATAACCTG
Source organism: uncultured Bacteroides sp. (assembly GCF_958445495.1). Classification (GTDB taxonomy): domain Bacteria; phylum Bacteroidota; class Bacteroidia; order Bacteroidales; family Bacteroidaceae; genus Bacteroides. The sequence continues at coordinate 385 of NZ_CAUCSQ010000025.1, forward strand.
AACACCCAGGACATCGAGTCGATGACCGTATTGAAAGATGCTGCGTCGAGCGCCTTGTATGGTGCGCGTGGAGCTAATGGGGTCATTATCATTACTACAAAAAGGGGTAAGAGCGGTGATGCGCGTGTGACGGTAGATGCTAAATGGGGTTCGAACTCCCGCGCTACACGGGACTATAATTATATAAATGATCCGGCGCAATATTACGAGATGTATTACGGAACCTTGAAAAGCTACTTCATGAACTCGCAAGGTATGGACGCCGCTGCTGCCCATGCCGCAGCTAATAACAATATGTTTTCCAACGGCGATTACGGATTGGGATACAATGTCTATACAGTGCCTGACGGGCAATATGTGATTGGCAGCAACGGAAAGTTGAATCCGAATGCGACATTGGGAAGAGTCGTAAATTACAACGGGCAGGATTACCTGTTGCGTCCGGACGACTGGGTAGACGCAACCTATAAGAATTCCCTCCGGCAGGAATACAATGTGAGTGTAACGAGCGGAAACGACAAGTCTTCCTTTTTCGCTTCGTTCAACTACCTGAGTAACGACGGTATTACCGCGAAGTCGGATTTTGAACGTTTGACGGGCCGTCTGAAAGCCGATTACCAGGTGAAAAGCTGGCTGAAAGTGGGTGCTAATATGGGATATACACATTACGATTCCAATCAATTGGGCAATGACGGCGCAGCCGGCAATTCAGGAAACGTGTTCGCCTTCGTTTCCAATGTAGCGCCGATTTATCCGTTGTACATGCGCGATGGAAACGGAAACCTGATTTACGACTCTAACAATGTTTTGCGCTATGATTACGGAGATGGAGCCAATGCCGGGTCCAAACGTCCTGTGTTGTCCAATTCTAATGCGCTGTCGGATGCGATTTTGAATATCAACAATAAAGAAGGCAATGCGATTAACGCCAACGGATTTTTCGATATCCGTTTTCTGAAAGATTTCAAGTTCTCTTTCAATGCGGGCGTGAACGTAGACGAGATGCGCGTCAGTATGGTTACGAACCCCTATTACGGGCAATACGCCACTTCCAACGGTATTGCGTCAAAATATCATGACAGGACCATCTCTTATAACTATCAGCAGTTGTTGACCTATCAGAAATCTTTTGGCAATCATAATATTGACGTAATGTTGGGACATGAAACATATTGGTCTAAATTCTATAGGCTGTATGCCGACAAATCGAATATGTTCGACCCGACCAACAGCGAGTTGGACGGCGCCATCTCCAACGGTTCCGCCTCTTCCTATATAACAAACTATAATACGGAAGGATATTTCGGACGTGTGCAATATAACTTCAATGAACAATATTTTGTCTCCGGTTCTTATCGCCGTGATGCTTCTTCCAGATTCCATCCGGACCACCGTTGGGGTAATTTCTGGTCTTTTGGCGGCGCTTGGCTTCTTTCGAAAGAAAAGTGGTTTGATGTGGAATGGGTAGATATGCTGAAATTCAAGGCGTCTTACGGTTCGCAGGGAAATGATAATATCGGTGATTATCGGTACACGAATACTTACAAGATTGTAAATTCTTCCGGCAATCCGGCTGCAGTACCGGAAACATTGGGCAATAAAGAGATTACCTGGGAAACGAACGGCAACTTCAATATGGGATTTGAATTCGATTTGTTGCGCGGGCGCCTGTCCGGTTCTGCGGAATTCTTTGTAAGGAAAACAACGGATATGCTGTTCTCTTTCCCCTTGCCGCCTTCTTTCGGCTACACGTCTTACTATGCCAATGTGGGGGATATGCGTAACTTAGGCGTGGAGTTGGAACTGCATACGACTCCGGTTAAGTTAAAAGACTTTGAATGGAATGTCAGTTTGAACCTGACCCATTATAAGAATAAGATAACTTATTTGCCGGACGAACGGAAAACGATGTCGGTAGACAATGTGAAAGGATATAGCAGCACGAATTATTATTACGGTGAAGGCCAGCCGCTATATACCTTCTATATGAAGAAATCTGCCGGTGTGGGTGAGAACGGTGAAGCCTTGTACTGGAAAGATGTGACCGATGGAGATGGCAACGTAATAGGACAGGAGAAGACATCTAAATATTCCGACGCCTCTTATCATCTTTGCGGGACAGCTCTTCCGGATGTGTATGGCGGATTCAGCACTTCGTTATCTTATAAGAATTTCGACCTCTCCGTAGATTTTGTTTATCAGATAGGCGGCCAGTGCTACGACAGCGATTATGCTTCCATGATGTCCTCTCCGAATGCAAACAGCAGAGGCGGGGCTTTCCATGCCGATTTGTTGAAATCATGGAGCCCGGAAAACCCGTCGGCGACAATCCCGCGTTTCCAATTCGGGGATGACGACTATGGAGCTTCTGCTTCAGACCGTTTCCTGACGAGCGCCTCCTATTTGAGCCTGCAGAACATCAACCTGGGTTATACATTGCCGAAGGCCGTATGTCAAACGCTGGGCATGGAAAAACTGCGTGTCTACATGGCTTGCGATAACGTATGGCTGTGGTCGAAACGACAAGGGTTAGATCCGAGACAGAGCATCAGCGGTGCGGTGACATCTTCTTATTACGCTCCGATTCGTACAATATCGGGTGGCATCACTCTAACATTCTAACAACGTAAAAAGAAAGTTTCGAATATGAAAAATATAGCAAAGATTCTTTTAGGAGTTTGCAGCTCCGCTTTGATACTGACAGGATGTATCGAAGAGACTTTTCCGACAGATGTGGCAACAACGGAACAGCTCGGCTCATCTTCCAAAGCTACGGAAGCTTTATTGTGGGCGATGCCTGCTTATACGAACAAATATGACCAGTTCGGCATGACGCTGGAGGATGAAGAGCCCTATCACTTTGATTACGGATACGGGTCAATCATGCACATCCGCGACATCATGACCGAGGATATGGCGATAGCTTCCAGCAGCTATAACGCATGGTACAATGCCTGGATACAGAATCAGACAATCGGCGACTCGTATGTATATCCCCAGTATGTATGGAACTATTACTGGAAATTCGTACAGACTACCAACAACCTGATATCCGCCATCGACCCGGCTGGCGCAACCAATACGCAGCTCGGATATTTGGGGGCGGGGTATGCCTTCCGGGCATTTTTATATCTGGATATGGCACAGATGTTCGAGTTTCTGGAAAACGACGGAACGAGCGCGCCCAATGTCTTGAACCTGACTGTTCCCATCGTGAGAGAAACGACGACCGAAGAGGAAGCGCGCAATAACCCGCGTGCTCCGCACAGCCAGATGTTTGATTTCATTCTTTCGGATTTGAATATGGCTGAACGAAATATCGTCCTGCTGAGCCGCACTTCAAAAACACTGCCTGATTTAAGCGTAGTGTACGGATTGAAGGCACGCCTGTATCTGTGGGACAAGAACTATGCGGAAGCAAAAAACTACGCGCGTAAGGCTATTGATGCTTCCGGATGTACCCCGACGACGGAAAGCCAGTGGTTGAGCACCACAAGCGGTTTCAACGAACTTTCCACTCCGTCCTGGATGTGGGGTTCACAAATGCAGAAAGAAGACGAAGTGGTGCAGAGCGGTATCTTGAACTGGACCTCATGGTCTTCCAATGAGGCTACCTACGGATATGCGGGCGCCGGAGTGCAATTGATGATTGGAGCCAGCCTTTATAGCCGGATTTCCAATACGGATTTTCGTAAATTATCCTGGAAGGCTCCGGAAAACAGTCCTTTGTACGGGCAGAACCAGTATGTGGATGCCGCTTTCGGGGCGAGCCTTCTCGAGTATGCTTCTCTCAAGTTCCGTCCGGGTTCAGGAAACGGGTCGGACTATAATGTAGGTTCCGCCTGTGCATACCCGTTGATGCGCGTGGAAGAAATGTATTTTATTGAAGCCGAAGCGGCAGCCCATTTAAAAGCGGCCGACGGCATTGCGTTAGTCAATGATTTTATGAAGAAATACCGTGATTCCCAATATGAATGTAAAGTCACCGATACGGATGAAGTTGTTGAAGAAATCCTGTTTCAGAAACGAATCGAACTTTGGGGAGAAGGGTTGACTTTCTTTGATATCAAACGTTTGGACATGTCCGTGACACGCGGATATGAGGGGACGAATTTCAGTGATGCTACCCGGTTCAATACCGATGGCCGTCCGGCTTGGATGAATATTTGCATTGTTAAAACCGAGGGTAACAATAACTCTGCATTGGTGGGTTACGGTAATCCTGATCCTAGTAATTGCTATCCGTTGTGGAATGGCCAGTAAAATCATAAAATGTAACGAATATGAAAAGTTTATTCAGATATAGCTATCTATTTATTATAGGAATATCAGTTGTTCTAACAGCAGCTTCCTGTACAGACGATTGTGAAAGAGAGGCTTCTCCGGTAGTGACGGAGGGAGGTTATATCATAAGCGGGCAGAGCTCGTACTCATACGTGCCCGAAGACGAACAGTCTTTTAACATCACGGTAGCGCGTGCTGACGGGGCCGGAACGGCAACCGTACATTTGTCCGGTGACAATGATGATTTCACGGTTCCCTCCGAAGTCACATTTGCGGAGGGTGAAACTTCCAAAGACGTGAAAATCACTTTTGATATCGCTGTCGGCTCTTCCGCCGAAGTCACGATTCGTTGTGAAGAAGAATACGTGTACGGCATAACCAGCCAGACGATTTCGGTGAACCGTGATTATACATGGGAAAGCGCAGGCAAGGTTTCCATGACTTCCGGATGGGCGGGCAAGACTGCCGAAGTGCCTGTGGAAAGAGCTAAAGAATATAGCGGGGAAGGCTTCCTTTACCGTTTGAACAGCCCCTATTACGTATTGGAACCGAATGCGTGTCCGCAAGCGGGCTATCATATCCAGTTTACGTTGGATAATGAATACAATGCATTGAGCCTGCCCGTCCAGTTCCAGGAAATCGGTGAAGCGGAAGACGGCTACGGGAATTTCTATTTGGGATGGTTTGATACCGGCGAATATGACTGTTCTTTTACTAATGTGGGAAATGTGTTTACTATCAACGGGGTATGGGCTTATGATGAGAACGGAAGTTCGTTGACATTATATGCTTATGCCACAGAAGAATTCACATGGATTGAACAGTATCCCGGAACAGTGGAATAATTGCGGTAAACGCAAGAAGCCTGTACGGTTTCGTAAGTAATGCAAGAGCGGCGGTTTTAAAACATACATTTGAAACCGCCGCTCTTTTTGCCGTTAAAGGCGGTTGCCCGATTATCCGGTTGTATATGAGGATATTATTCCTTTCCGGAGTAGAGGCCGGGTATCTTTGCCGGGAATATAAAGATTAAATAAAGCCCGGCGGCAAACCTTTTAGTCAGCCTTTTTTGTTATATTTGCGCCCGTTATCATATAGAAAGTAAAAAATGAAAGAATTTGTAATATCCGAAGCCAAAGTAGAAACAGCGGTACTCGTGGGACTCGTCACTCAAACGCAGGACGAGCGGAAAACGGGCGAGTACCTGGACGAACTGGCTTTCCTTGCCGAGACGGCTGGGGCGGAGGTTGTGAAACGGTTTACACAGAAGTTGCCGGTTGCCAATTCGGTGACTTATGTCGGAAAAGGAAAATTAGAGGAAATCAAACAATATATCCGTAATGAAGAGGAAGAACAGCGTGAGGTAGGAATGGTGATCTTCGACGATGAGCTTTCGGCGAAACAGATACGCAACATAGAAGCGGAATTGAAGGTGAAGATACTGGACCGGACTTCGTTGATTCTCGATATATTCGCCATGCGTGCCCAGACGGCCAATGCGAAAACACAGGTGGAGCTTGCGCAGTACAAATACATGTTGCCCCGCCTGCAACGGCTTTGGACTCACTTGGAACGTCAGGGAGGAGGTTCCGGAGCCGGTGGAGGAAAAGGTTCCGTAGGACTTCGCGGACCGGGCGAAACACAGCTTGAGATGGACCGTCGTATTATCCTGAACCGTATGTCATTGTTGAAAGAACGCCTGGCGGAGATTGACAGGCAGAAAGCTACGCAACGTAAAAACCGCGGGCGCATGATACGTGTGGCATTGGTGGGCTACACCAATGTAGGGAAATCGACGATGATGAACCTGCTGTCGAAGAGTGAGGTTTTCGCCGAGAACAAGCTCTTTGCCACCTTGGACACTACGGTGCGTAAAGTGATAATCGATAATTTGCCGTTCCTCCTGTCCGATACGGTAGGATTTATCCGCAAGTTGCCGACCGACCTGGTCGAGTCGTTCAAATCTACGTTGGACGAAGTGCGTGAAGCAGACCTTCTCGTACATGTCGTAGATATTTCCCACCCCGGATTTGAAGAACAGATTGAAGTGGTGAATAAGACGCTTGCCGAAATTGGCGGCGGCGGCAAACCCGTGATACTTGTATTTAATAAGATAGATGCTTATACCTACGTGGAAAAAGCACCGGACGACCTTACCCCCCGAACAAAAGAAAACTTAACACTCGAAGAACTGATGAAGACGTGGATGGCAAAGATGGAAGACAACTGTCTCTTTATTTCCGCACGTGAACGAATCAATATAGACGAACTGAAGAGTGTGGTTTATCAACGAGTGAAAGAATTGCATGTTCAGAAATATCCCTATAACGATTTTCTTTATCAGACCTACGAAGAGGAGGAATAATTAATCAATATGCCGTTTTACTGATTGGGGGAAGCGGCATATTACTTATATTTATTAGTATGAAAGATTATCGTAGATTGACTGAAGATGAGATTCTTCAGTTAAAAAGCCAGTCGTGTCTGGCTGATGATTGGGGAAATGTATCGGTTGCAGAAGGGTTTAATTGCGAATACGTCCATCATACCCGTTTTTCGGGCGAAGTGAGGCTGGGGGTATTTGACGCCGAATTTACATTGCCGGGGGGCATCAGAAAACATTCTGGATTGCGTCATGTGACTTTGCATAATGTGACGGTGGGAGATAACTGTTGCATTGAGAATATCCAGAATTATATCGCCAATTATGAGATAGGCAATGATACCTTCATTGAGAATGTGGATATCATCCTGGTTGACAGACTGACGACTTTCGGCAATGGCGTGGAAGCGACGGTCTTGAATGAGACGGGAGGACGCGAAGTGTTGATTAATGACAAATTGTCGGCGCATCAGGCATATATATTGGCGCTATACCGGCATCGTCCGGAGCTGATAAACCGGATGAAGGCGATAACGGATTATTATTCCAACAAACATGCTTCTACCGTGGGCAGCATCGGCGACCACGTCATGATTCTCAATACGGGCTCGATTAAAAACGTCCGGATTGGCGATTATTGCCACATTTGCGGCACTTGCCGCCTGACGAACGGCAGCATCAACAGCAATGTAACCGCGCCGGTACATATCGGGCACGGGGTAATATGCGACGATTTTATCATCTCTTCCGGTTCCGATGTGGATGACGGAACCATGTTGAGCCGTTGTTTTGTCGGGCAGTCCTGCAAGCTGGGGCATAATTATTCAGCTTCCGATTCGTTGTTTTTCAGCAATTGCCAAGGGGAGAACGGAGAAGCTTGCGCTATTTTTGCAGGGCCTTTCACCGTGACCCATCATAAGTCCACTTTGCTGATTGCAGGCATGTTTTCGTTTATGAATGCGGGGTCGGGTTCCAATCAGAGCAATCACATGTACAAACTGGGACCGATTCATCAGGGGACGATGGAAAGGGGAGCCAAGACGACTTCCGATTCGTACATCCTGTGGCCGGCGCGTGTGGGGGCTTTTTCCCTGGTTATGGGACGCCACGTGAACCATGCCGATACTTCCAATCTTCCTTTTTCTTATTTGATAGAGCAGCGGAACACGACTTACCTGGTTCCGGGGGTGAATTTAAGGAGTGTGGGAACCATCCGTGACGCTCAGAAATGGCCGAAACGCGATAAGCGTAAAGACCCCAACCTGTTGGACTACATCAATTACAACCTTTTGAGCCCATATACCATTCAGAAGATGTTTAAAGGGCGTTCTATTCTGAAAGACTTGAAGCGTGTGTCCGGAGAGACTTCGGAGATTTATTCCTATCAAAGCGCCAAAATCAAGAATTCTTCTTTAAACAACGGGATTCGTTTTTATGAGATAGCCATCCATAAATTCCTGGGAAACTCTATTATAAAACGACTGGAAGGAATTAATTTCCAGAGTAATGAGGAAATCCGCCTGCGGTTGAAGCCGGATACGGAAATCGGAACCGGCGAATGGGTTGACATTTCCGGGCTGATTGCTCCGAAAAGTGAGATAGACCGGTTGCTGGACGGCATTGAGAACGGCTCTATCAACCGCTTGAAGTCCATTAACGCCAGTTTTGCGGAAATGCATGAAAATTATTATACATACGAATGGACTTGGGCATATAACAAGATTCAGGAATTTTACGGCTTGAATCCGGAGACGATTACGGCGCAGGATGTGATAGGCATTGTAAAAGCCTGGCAGCAGGCCGTAGTCGGGCTGGACAAGATGGTGTACGAGGACGCGAAGAAGGAATTCTCGCTCTCTTCGATGACCGGATTCGGCGCTGACGGTTCTCATGATGAGATGAAGCAGGATTTTGAACAAGTACGCGGAGATTTTGAGAGCAATACGTTTGTGACGGCCGTATTGAAACATATCGAGGATAAAACCGCCTTGGGAGATGAACTGATTAGGCGGATTGAGCATATCGCATGATTGCCGTCGGACCGGTATGATTGCCGTTGGATTGCTTAGGCAACTTTCAACCGTATAGCGGTGAACTGCAAACGATAAATGTCCGGCAAGTCGCTTTAATACTTGCATGGTCTGTCTGTCGTCCGCCGTTCGCCGCATACGGTCCGCTGCATGTTCCGGACTGTCTTGTCTCCGTTATTCATTCTTAATTCTTTCTCTTTCCTTTCTCATTCTTCATTCTTAATTATTACCTTTGCCTCACTAACTAACATTACGTAATAAAATAAGAAATTTATGGCAACACCTCCGTTTAAGTATCAGCCCATGTTTGAAAAGGGAAAGGATACGACCGAGTATTATCTGCTTACAAAAGACTATGTGTCGGTAAGTGAGTTTGAAGGACACCCCATCCTGAAAATCGAAAAAGAAGGTTTGACTGCAATGGCTAATGCGGCTTTCCGCGATGTATCGTTTATGCTTCGCCGTTCACACAACGAACAGGTCGCCAAGATTCTGAGCGATCCGGAAGCCAGCGATAACGATAAATATGTGGCATTGACTTTTCTCCGTAATGCGGAAGTCGCTTCCAAAGGCGTGCTCCCGTTCTGCCAGGACACCGGTACTGCCATTATCCACGGTGAGAAAGGCCAGCAGGTGTGGACGGGCTATTCTGACGAAGAGGCTCTTTCGCTGGGCGTTTACAAGACATATACCGAAGAGAACCTGCGTTATTCCCAGAATGCTCCCTTGAACATGTATGACGAGGTGAATACGAAATGCAACCTTCCCGCACAGATTGATATCGAAGCTACCGAAGGTATGGAATACGAGTTCCTTTGCGTAACGAAAGGCGGCGGTTCCGCCAACAAGACCTACCTCTATCAGGAGACGAAAGCCATCCTGAATCCCGGTACATTGGTCCCGTTCCTGGTCGAAAAGATGAAGACGCTGGGCACGGCTGCCTGTCCTCCCTACCATATCGCCTTCGTTATCGGCGGCACGTCTGCTGAAAAGAACCTGCTGACGGTGAAACTGGCTTCTACCCATTTTTATGATAACCTGCCGACAACGGGAAACGAGTACGGACGCGCGTTCCGGGATATCGAACTGGAAAAAGAAGTGTTGAAAGAAGCTCACAGGATTGGTCTCGGTGCACAGTTCGGCGGCAAATATCTTGCCCATGACGTACGTATCATCCGCCTGCCCCGCCACGGCGCTTCTTGTCCGGTAGGGCTGGGCGTATCCTGCTCTGCCGACCGCAATATCAAATGTAAAATCAATAAAGACGGCATCTGGATTGAAAAGTTAGACTCGAATCCGGGCGAGCTTATTCCGGTGGAATTGCGTAAGGCCGGCGAGGGCGACGTGGTGAAAATAGACCTGAACCGTCCGATGCCTGAAATCCTGAAAGAACTGGCTAAATATCCGGTGGCTACCCGCTTGTCGTTGAATGGCACGATTATCGTAGGCCGTGATATCGCCCATGCCAAACTGAAAGAACGTCTGGACCGCGGCGAAGATTTGCCGCAATATATCAAAGACCATCCTATCTATTATGCAGGTCCGGCAAAGACTCCGGCGGGGATGGCCTGCGGTTCTATGGGACCGACCACGGCAGGACGTATGGACCCGTATGTAGACTTGTTCCAGAGTCATGGCGGCAGCATGATTATGCTGGCGAAAGGCAACCGTAGCCAGCAGGTGACGGATGCCTGCAAGAAGTACGGAGGTTTTTATCTCGGTTCCATCGGCGGTCCGGCGGCTATCCTTGCCCAGAACAATATCAAGAGTATCGAGTGTGTGGAATATCCCGAATTAGGCATGGAGGCCATCTGGAAGATTGAGGTGGAAGATTTCCCGGCATTTATTCTGGTAGATGACAAGGGCAATGACTTCTTCAAACAGTTGAAACCGTGGAATTGCGCCAAGTAAGCTGCCTGTTCTTCCATTTGTAGAATATTCATTTAATAAGGGATACCTGTCGATTGTTCATGTAGGTATCCCTTTTTTACTAATTTCTCCTTTTTGTTTGTTAACTATTATGAAACCACCGACAATCGAACTATCCAATCAAAAGAACCGGCATATCGTATGGCTGGATGTAGTACGTTTTATTGCAATGTTTACAGTTGTTTGCTGCCATTGCACCGACCCTTTTAATTTTTATCCGGGCACTGCTCCCAATATCGGGGAAATCAAATTATGGGGAGCCGTCTACGGAGCCGTTCTCCGGCCTTGCGTGCCGTTGTTTGTCATGATAACGGGAGCTTTGCTTTTGCCTGTCAGGGGAGATGCTTCCGCTTTTTATAAAAAACGTATCACCCGTGTGCTTTATCCGTTCCTGATTTGGTCTGTTATCTATAATCTTTTTCCCTGGCTGACAGGCGTATTGGGGCTGGACCCTAAGATTATCCTTGACTTTTTCCCTTATTCCGGTGAGGAAGTGATGCAACAATCCTTCTCGGTAGCTATGCAGTATATTCTGACGATTCCTTTTAATTTCTCCCTCTTGGCGGTGCATATGTGGTATATTTACCTGCTCATCGGGCTTTATCTTTATTTGCCCGTTTTCTCCGCATGGGTGGAAAAAGCTTCGCAGCGGGCTAAGTTGATGTTTTTACTGGCTTGGGGAGTGACTTTGCTCCTGCCTTACTATTATCAGTTTGTTTCTCCTTATTTGTGGGGCTCCTGCTCCTGGAATTCTTTTGGCATGTTGTATGCGTTTGCCGGGTTCAACGGATATTTGTTATTGGGGCATTATTTGAAAGACCTTGACTGGAGCTTGAAGAAAACGTTGGCTATCGGCATTCCGATGTTTGCGGTTGGATATGTTGTGACGTTCTTCGGTTTCCGCCACATGACGGCATTGCCGGATTATACGGACGAGATGTTGGAACTTTTCTTTACGTATTGTTCCCTGAACGTGGTAATGATGACAATTCCCATATTTATGCTGGCTAAGAAAGTCAATGTCCGTTCGGAAAGAATGCGGAAAGCGCTGGCGGATTTGACCGTGTGCGGTTTCGGCGTTTATATGATACACTATTTCCTTACCGGTCCGTCTGTGGTATTGGTAAGGGCTGTCCATATTCCTGTTCCTCTGCAAATCCCGGTAGCCGCGGTGATTGCTTTTGCCGTTTCCTGGTTGATAGTGCATCTGGTGAACCGTATGGGCAAACCCGCTAAATATATTATGGGATAGGTTCTGCGCCAAGTACGGGAACCGGCAGAAAATTCCCTTCGTTTTCACCTCCGTATAGTTCGGGGCATTTACTGAATATCCCTACAAAAAAGCCAACTGATTCGCAATACTTTAAGTATGAATCAGTTGGCTTTTTTATACTATTTACGGAATGTCCCTAGTTAGGGTTTGAGGCTGGAACGAAGGGAATTTTCCCTTTCGGCTTACAAGCTGCAAGCAAGACGGCTTCTGCGATAGGGCATCGCCGCGGGTTATTCCAGGTACTTTGTTATCTTCCCGCTGATTTGCAGTAAGGAGATTTCGCAAAGTTTGGTGTTGTATTCGGCGGAAAGGATACGTTCTTCCGCGTCTAATAAGCTCTTCTGCGCTTCCCGTACTTCGAAACCGGAAAGGTCTCCCTGTATGTAACGGTCCATTGCGATATCGTGGTTGTCTTTGGCGGTTATGAGGTTCTGTCTTTCCAGATTCAGGAGTTGAAGATTATTGCGATAGGCTTGCCACAGGTTGCTAAGGTCGGAACGGAGGGCCAATTCCAGTTCCTGGCGTTCCAGACGGCGGTTTTTAAAAGTCAGGGTCGCGTTGCGCTTTTCACGGCGGCGGTTACCGTCGAATATGTTGAATCCGATGGTGACTCCTACGTTGAAACCCAGTTCGCCCCTTCTGCTGGTCGCATTGACGTCGTATTTATTGAAAGTATATCCGTACCCGGTATTTAGTTTGAGGTATGGATAGTTGCGCGAATTTATCTTTTTGTAGTCTAATTGCGCAAGTACGGTGTTCTGGTCGGCTTTTAGCAGAGAGGCGTTGGTTGCCAGTGTCGCATTCCATAACTCTTCGAATCTCAGGTCGCTGCGCACGTCAATCGTGGTGTCTTTGATAACGATGATTTGGTTGACATCATCGTTAGCCATCAGCTCGTTCAACTGGATACGTGAAGAGTGCAATAATTCCTGCTGTTTTATATATTGGGCGCTGTCTGCATTGAAGTCCACTTTGGCTTGCTGGTAGTCCAGCCCTGAGAACTTCCCGACAAGGTGGCTCGCTTCCGCTATGCGCAGACGTTCTTTGGAGAGGGACATGGCATAATGGAAGTTTTTCAGCCGTATTTTCTGTTGGATAAAGTTATAGTATTCGGAGGCAAGGCTGGCGATGAAATCCTCGATGGCGATACGGGTGTTGGTTTCGCCCTGGCGTTCCAGTTCTTTCAGTTGCTTGTAGGTCGTGCTGATGTTGAAACCGTCGAAAATCGTCCAGTTGAGGTTGAGGCCGACATTGACTGTCTGGTCGTAGACCCCGTTGTTTTTGGTTATTTCTCCGGTAGCACGGGTCTTGCTTTCTATATTGTCCAGGTTTCCGGTATATCCGGCGGAGAAATCCAGTGTAGGCAGATAGCCGGCGTTTCCTAACGTCGCGTTGTTCTTGCTGATTTGCTCTTCATTGTGGACAATGAGCAGAGAGTAATTGTTTTGCAGTCCTTCTTCCAGGCAGTCTTTCAGGGTGAGGACTTGTTGCGCCTTTGCAGAGGAGGCTGACAGGAAGGCACATGCAACGGTTATATATATGATACGTTTCATACAGATACCTTTTTGTTTCATTCGTTTGTTCTTTTGATTCGGTTAGTCGAGATGTAACTGTAAATGGCAGGCACGATATACATGGTAAGCAGGGTCGATACGACCATTCCGCCTACTACTGCCGTACCCATGGCGATGCGCTGGTTACAGCCTTCACCGGTGGCGAAGGCCAGCGGGATAAGTCCGAGGACCGTGGAGGCGCTTGTCATCAGAATCGGACGAAGGCGCTGTAAGGATGCGTCTTTAATGGCGCTCATCTTATCCTCTCCGGCTTCTTGTTTCTGGTTGGCGAACTCTACGATTAGGATACCGTTCTTGGCTACCAGCCCGATTAGCATGATGATACCGATTTGGCTGAAAATATTCATCGTGATACCTCCGAAGTGCATGAAGACCAGGGCGCCGGCGATTGCCAACGGCACTGTCAACATGATAATCAGCGGGTCTTTGAAGCTCTCGAATTGGGCGGCGAGAATCAGATAAATCAGCACGATAGCCAGAATAAAGGCGAACATCAGGCTGGAAGAACTTTCGCGGTATTCTTTGGAGTCGCCGGATAAGGCGGTGCGGAAAGAATCGTCCAGGGTTTCTTTAGCTATCTTGTCCATCTCGTCCAGTCCTTGCCCGATTGTTTTCCCGTCGGCCAGTCCCGCGGAAATCGTTGCCGAAACAAAACGGTTGTAACGGTACAGTTTAGGAGGAGCGATTCCGTTTTCCAACTCAATCAGGTTGTCCAACTGTATCATGTCTCCGTCGTCGCTGCGGACATAAATCGCTTTTAAGTCGGCGGGCTTATTCCGTTGCTGGCGGTTGATTTCTCCCAGAATCTCATACTGTTTTCCGTTCATATAGAAATATCCCATGCGTTGCCCGCTCAATCCGTACTGTAATGTTTGGGCGATGTTCTTGGTGCTTACGCCCATAATGCTCGACTTGTCGCGGTTTATTTGTATGCGCGCTTCCGGCTTGCTGAATTTCAAGTCGACGTCCGCCATCTGGAAAACAGGGTTTTCATATACCTTAGTCATAAATTCAGGCAATACCTTTTCCAGTTTTTCCAGGTTCGTCGCTTGAAGCACGTATTGGACAGGCATGCTGCCGCGGCGTCCGCCGAAGGAAGATTGCTGTTGTACGAATGAGCGCGCCATCGTTTTCTTTTGTATGGCTTTGGACAATTCTTCGGCAACTTCCATCTGTGTATAGTCACGGTCTTTCATGTCTTTCAGGGTGATACGTATGTTTCCGCTTCCGCTGGATACGCGGGCGGTAACGGATTCCGCATCGGGCAGGATGGAGTCTACAAGCAGGTTGATGTCTTCCGTGTAATCCCGGATGTATTCATAAGTGACCCCTTCTGCGCCTCGCGTGTTGATGCTGATTTGCGAACGGTCTTCCAACGGAGCCATTTCAGCGGGAATGGCATTCCACAGGAAACCGATTAAGCAGATGGTGATGAGGGTAAAGGGAAGGGCAATCCATCGTTTGCTCAAGAAAGCGGCAAGCGAACGGCTGTACAACCGGTTCATGCCTTCGAAAAAAGGTTCTGTTTTGGTATAGAACCAGCTTTGCTTTTCCCGTTTGATAAGTAATTTGGTCGCCAGCATCGGCGTGAAAGTCAGCGCGGCGAAAGAGGAAATCAGCACTGAACCTGAAATTACGATACTGAATTCGCGGAACAACCGTCCTGTGGTTCCTTCCATGAAAACGATGGGGAAAAATACGGCAATCAGTGTGATTGTCGTTGAAATAACGGCGAAGAAGATTTCTTTGGCCCCTTCGATTCCCGCTTCTTTCGGGCTCATTCCCTTTTCAATGCGGATATAGATGTTCTCTGTCATTACGATGGCGTCATCGACCACCAGTCCCACGGACAACACGATGGCGAGCATCGAGAGTACGTTGATGGAAAATCCCGCCAGGTACATGACGAAAAATGCGCCGATAAGGGATACGGGAATTACGATGCACGGAACCAGTGTGACGCGCCAGTCACGCAGGAAGAGGAAGATGATGATGATAACGAGTATGAAAGCCTCGTACACGGTAGACTTTACTTCGTCAATGGAGGAACGGATGAATTTGGTGTTGTCGAAACCGTAATTGTAGTGCACGTCTTCCGGCAAGTCCTTTTTCATTTGTTCCATGCGTTGATATACGGCATCCGCGATTTCGATGTGGTTTGCTCCCGGCTGCGGGATAACTACGACACCCACCATCGGCACGCCGTTCATCTTCATATAACTTTTGATGTCGGCGGGGCCGAGTTCGGCGCGCCCGATATCGCTGAATCGTACGATGCGGTTGTCTTCTTCTTTGACAATCAAGTCATTGAATTCGTCGGCGGTATGCATCAACCCCAGCGTACGGATGGTTAATTCGGTCGTATTTCCTTCGATGCTTCCGGAAGGGAGTTCGACGTTTTCATTGTCGACCGCATTTTTGACGTCGATAGGCGTGATGCCGTAACCCGCCATCTTGACCGGGTCGAGCCAGAGACGCATGGAGTAACGTTTCTCTCCCCAGATGGAGACGCTGCTCACGTCGGATATTGTCTGTAACTGTTCTTTGACTGTCAAATCCGCGATTTCGCTCAATTCCAGCAATGAGCGCTTGTCGCTTTGGAGGGCGACCATTAGGATGGGTTGGGCGTCGGCGTCGGCTTTTGATACGGTAGGAGGGTCGCAGTCGCGCGGCAGGTAACGTTGGGCGCGTGAAACCTTGTCGCGGACATCATTGGCGGCTGTTTCCAGGTCGACCGACAGTTCGAACTCTACAGTGATGCGGCTTTGTCCCTGCTGGCTGACACTGGACAAAGAACGGATACCGGGAATACCGTTGATGTTCTGTTCCAGCGGTTCGGTTATCTGATTCTCGATAACATCGGCGTTGGCTCCCGGATAGGAGCAACTGACGGATATGATGGGGTTATCCACGGAAGGATATTCACGGACACCCAGGTAGTTGTATCCGATAAATCCGAAAAGGAGGATAATGATAGTCAATACTGTGGCTAATACCGGACGGCGTATGCTTAATTCAGATATATTCATAGGTTTATGATTTTTGAATTACGAATTGTGGCTGATTTTCGGTTGGGAGGATTTATAAACGTTGAATGCCTGGTGCATTCCGGCAGTTTATGAATCGCAATATCAAATCAGTCAATCTTGTCAAGTGTTATGTCGAGTCCGGTGCGGAGCTGTAATGTTCCGGAAGTAATGATTGTGTCTCCTGCATGCAATCCTCTGATGACCTGTACTTCCGATGCGGTGCGGATACCGGTGATGATGTCTACGGGTTCGGCTTTTCCGGATTTATACAGGTAGACTTTGTCTTTTCCCATTTCCGGCACTATTGCTTCGGTCGGGATGGCGATGGCATCCGGAATTTCCTCCTTTTTCAGCAGGACGCTTGTATAGCGGCCCGGAAGCAGGGTGTGGTTGATATTGGGATATAATGCGCGCGCCGTAAATTGATGCAGGTTCGGGTCGATTGCGGACTCCACCGCATATACCTGTGCGCCGAACGCATCGAGGTTCCCTTCGACGCTGAAATTCAGGTTGGTCCCTTTTTTTATTTGTTTGGCATACCGTTCCGGTACGGAAAACTCTACTTTCAACGGTGCGATTTTAGTCAGTTTCGCAACGACTGTGGTCGGGGAGGCGTAGGTTCCGACACTGACTTGCCGCAATCCGATGATTCCGTCAAACGGGGCGCGGAGTTCGGTCAGTTCGATATTGGCTTTTATAATTTCTATGTCGGCGTTTAAGGTCGCCAAATCCGTTTTGACTTGTTCATACGCTTCTTTACTGACGGCATCCCGTTTCAACAGGGCGTCTTGACGGAATACGCGGTCTTCCGCCAGTTTCAATTGCGAAACCAACCGTTGTAGCTGTGCTTGCAGTTGCCGGTCATTGACTTTGGCAAGCAGTTGTCCTTTTTTGACGGCTGTGCCTTCCTCAAAATTGATTTCGACAATTTTTCCGGAAGTTTCGAAAGACAGGTTGACTTCTTCGTCCGGCAAGAGTACTCCGGTAGTGGTAAATTCGTCAGTCAGCAGTTGAGGCTTGATGATTTTGGCATTCACATTTAAGGCCTGTTTTCCTTTTTTAGGGCTGCTGCCCATTATTTTGTCGGCGGCAGCTAGTTCGTCGTTTTTCTTTGGTAATTGCGAGTAGATTCCTCCACCGATAATTCCGGCACCAACAAGTACGATGATGCCCCATTTCGTTTTCTTATTCATGGTTTAGTATCGTATATAGCATGTTACATAATATTCTTATAAAGTTAGACACCTTCCGGAGAGAAAGGTTTAATAAGAAAAAAGGTAAAAAATAGTTAATTGACAGAACGGAAAAAGAGAGGTTCAGTATGCGGAACGGTATTTCCCTTCTTCTTTATCTTCCAGCATGTTTAAATATGAGGCATACCGGGATTCGCTGATTAGATGCTCTTCCACCGCTTTCCGTACGGCACATCCCGGCTCATGGCGGTGTGTGCAGTTGCCGTATTTGCAGTTGGCGGAAGTTTTGAATATTTCCGGAAAATAATGGCCGATTTCTTCCTCTTCCATATCGAATGTGCCGAACCCTTTAATGCCGGGAGTGTCGATGATATATCCGTTTCCGTCTACCGGAAACATTTCGGAGAAGGTCGTGGTATGCATTCCTTTATTGTGGTAAGCGGAGATTGCTCCGGTTTTTGTCTCTATCCCCGGCAGTATGGCATTGATAAGGGTGGATTTGCCGACTCCGGAATGTCCGGAAAAAAGAGTAATCCGGCCTTCCAGCATTCTTTTTATTTCGTCTATTCCGTCGCCGTTTTTGGCGGAAACCTTGAAGCAGGGGTAGCCGATGTGGGTGTACAGGTTAATCAGGGCATCCAGGTAATGCTGTTCGTTCCCGTCATAAATATCCGTCTTGTTGAATATCAATTTCACCGGAATCCGGTAAGCCTCTGCGGATGCGAGAAAACGGTCGATGAAAACGGTAGAGGTTTCGGGGTAGTTGACGGTAACCACCAGCATGCATTGGTCGAGATTAGCGGCAAGTATGTGGGATTGTTTGGAGAGATTGGAGGAACGGCGGATGATGTAGTTTTTTCTCTCTTCTATTTCATTGATGAAAGCGGTTCCTTCCTGGTTGAGTATAATCTGGACACGGTCGCCTACGGCTACCGGATTGGTACTGCGAATGCCTTTTAACCGGAAATTTCCTTTGATTTTACATTCGATAAATTGTCCGTCATCGGTTTTCACCTGATACCAGCTACCCGTGTTTTTGATTACTAATCCCTTCATATAAAGTGGAAGAATAAAAATGAAGAATGAAGAACCGGCTGCACGTCGGATATTCGGCAGCACTGTATTCTTCATTCTGCATCTTTAATTTCTTATCGGTTTAAACAGTCATTATTTCTTTATCTTTTTCAATCAGCATATCGTCGATTTGCTTGATGTATTTATCATGAATCTTTTGCAGTTTGGCTTCCGCATTTTTCTGTTCGTCTTCTGCCAATCCGTCTTTTACCGCTTTTTTCAGCGCGTCGATGCCGTCACGGCGGGCGTTGCGCACGCTCACTTTAGCCGTTTCGCCTTCCGCCTTGCATTGTTTTGCCAATTGTTTACGGCGTTCTTCCGTTAATGGCGGGATGCCGATGCGGATTATTTCACCGTTATTTTCGGGCATGATACCCAGGTCTGAGTCGATAATCGCTTTTTCAATGACGCGGAACATGTTTTTGTCCCACGGCTTGATAGCAATGCTACGGGCATCGGGAGTGGTTACGGCCGCTACATTATTGATAGGAACCATACTTCCGTAAGAGTCTACGCGGATACCGTCCAGTAAGCGGGTACTCGCTTTTCCGGCACGGATATGCGCCAGCGCTTCTTCTAAATACATGATGGCCATATCCATTTTCTCTTGTGCATTGTCGAGGCAAGTCTTTACGTCTACCATATTTTTGATAATTAAAGTTGCTATTCGGTTGATTGGTTAGCAAAAGTATATCATTTTTTGTTTATCTGCAACAGCATGCTTGTCTTTTTTATGAACTGACCCGCCTTGTCGCAGTTGGCTCGGAGAGGGAAATCAGTTATGCACGATGGTGCCGATTTCTTCCCCGCCGATTACTTTTTTCAGGTTGCCTACCGTGTCCATGTCAAAAACGACGATAGGCAGGTTGTTTTCTTTACACATGCAGGTGGCTGTCAAGTCCATTACTTTCAGTCCGCGTTTCAAGACTTCGTCGTAAGTGATATCGTGGAATTTGGTGGCAGTAGGGTCTTTTTCAGGGTCGGCCGTATAGATGCCGTCCACGCGGGTCCCTTTCAGCATTACGTCCGCCTCTATCTCGATGCCTCTCAGCGAGGAACCCGTATCGGTCGTAAAGAAAGGATTTCCCGTTCCTGCGGACATGATGACGATTTCACCGTTTTCCATGTATTCGATGGCTTTCCATTTACTGTAAAATTCTCCGATAGGTTCCATCCGGACTGCCGTGAGCACACGGGCTTTCACTCCGGCGGCTACCAGTGCGGAACTCAATGCCAGGCTGTTGATTACGGTTGCCAGCATTCCCATCTGGTCTCCTTTCACGCGGTCGAACCCTTTATTGGCTCCGCTCAGCCCGCGGAAGATATTTCCTCCGCCGATTACGATGCCTATCTGTACGCCCTGTTCATGGATTTCTTTGATTTGTGCGGCATATTCCGCCAGCCTTTTTTCATCGATACCGTATTGCTTTTCGCCCATCAGGCTTTCACCGCTTAGTTTCAGCAAGATTCTTTTATACTTTACCATACCTTTTTTAGTTTATTATTTGCCACAAATATAGAGATAATTTGTCAGATAGCCTTTATCTGCGGGGGATTGTTTTCTTTATGATTTTTCTTCCTATCAGAGTTTGTACGATTCCCCTTAATGACAAATAAACGAGGAAGGCCAGCCATAATGCATGATTTCCCAGAAAGTCATGGAAGAGGCTGTAAACGATGAAAAAGCTGGCGGAAGCCGCCAGCATGGAATAAAGCATGGGGCGTGTGGCGGTGGCCCCGATGAATATCCCGTCCCACAAAAAAGCCGAAAAGCCTGCCAGGGGGATGGCTAGCGCCCAATAGAAATAGGTGTCGGAAGCGTTTATGACTGAAAGATTGTCGGTGAGGAGTCCGAGGAAGATTTTTCCGCCTGTCGCATATAAAAGGGTGAACGCTGCCGACAGGCCGATTCCCCAGTAAAACAGGCGGTTCACCGTGTTGCGGAGAGCCGGTTGGTTTCCGGCTCCTATATATCGCCCCGTCAATGCTTCGCCGGCATAGGCGAAACCGTCCATGACGTAGGAAAAAAGGGTGAATAGTTGCATGAGCAAGGTATTTACGGCTAAGACGATTTCACCTTGGGCGGCTCCTGCAGAAGTGAAAAATACCGTGACGGTGACCAGGCAGAGGGTACGGAAAAAGATGTCCCGGTTGACTTGGAAGAAACGGTACATGGCTTGTTTCTGCCAGATGTCTTTCCATACGGTTTGTTTTCTGAAAGTGCGGTAATAGCGCAGATACAATAATACGGCCATGATGAGGCCCGCATATTGTGCAATGAGGGTTCCGGCGGCCACTCCCGCCACTTTCATGTCCAGCAGATAGACGAAGCACAGGCTGGCTACGATGTTGACGATGTTCTGGGTAATGGCGATGTACATCGGAAAACGCGAATTTTGCATTCCGATAAACCAGCCCGCGAATCCGTAAAGTCCCAGCGTGGCGGGAGCTCCCCAGATACAGATATGGAAATAGGTGGTTGCCAGTTGTTCGACTTCCGGAGTGGCTTGTATGAAGGTGAATGCCGATTTCAGGATAGGGTACTGGAAGAGCAGCAGGCAAAAGGCTATGAGGAATCCCGTACCTACGGAACGGAGCAGCAGCCGGTTGATTTCACCTGAATCCTGTTGCCCGTAGGCTTGCGAGGTCAGCCCGCTTGTGCCCATACGAAGGAAACCGAAAATCCAGTAAATGATATTGAACAACATTCCTCCTACGGCAATTGCCCCGATATATGCCGGGGAACCGAGGTGTCCGACAATGGTTACGTCAATGAGTCCCAGTAACGGGACGGTGATGTTTGATATAATCGACGGTATGGCAATCTGTAATATTTGTCTGTTTTCAGAGGATTGTCTTATCTTTGTCATTTTATAAAAACACTTTTGTTGGATGGTTTGTTCTTTTCACGGACAAAGGTACGTTTTTTATTTTTTTATTGTATCTTTGTATGTCACGAACTAAAATAGCAATCAATAAATTATGAGAGCCTTAACTATCCTCTTTTTATTTTTGTTTTCATTGCCGGTGATGCCGAATCTGAAAGCGCAGCCGGTTGACGGAATGTTGAAGAAAGTGTCTGCCGCCATTGAAGCGGGGCAGTACGGGCAGGCTGTGAGCTATTTCCGGCAAACAATCGGTCTGGACATAGAACGTACGGAAATGTATTACTGGACGAGTGTCGATAAAAACAGCGGGGTCAGCGTGAAACTGGCTTATGAGCTGGCTGTCGCTTATAAGAGGAAGAGGAATTACGACAAGGCTTATCTGTTTTATAAGGAGTTGCTTCAGAAAGAACCCGGCAATGTCGGCTATCTCGAATCGTGTGCGGAGATGCAGGTGTGCCGCGGGCAGGAAAAGGATGCATTGCGCATGTATGAGAAGATTTTATTGTTGGATGCGGATAATCTGGCCGCTAATATTTTTCTTGGCAACTATTATTATTTGATGGCGGAACAGGAGAAGAGGAAACTGGACGCCGATTATAAAAAACTCTCTTCCCCGACAAAAATGCAATATGCGCGTTACCGGGACGGTTTGTCGAAATTGTTCGACACAGGGTATGAGAAGGCGCGGGACGCCTTGGAAAAGGTTGTTTTGCGATTTCCGTCCACTGAAGCCCGAAAAACATTGGATAAGATATTGAAGGTAGAGAAAGAGGTGAACCGTTAGGCGGTCCGCCTCTTTGGTTTATGCCTGCCTATTTCATCATTCTCATCGGAAATTCCTGCGGGGTTGTTACGGCTCTCGTGGCGCTTCTTGCGACTTTGGGGCCGGGAACGAGCGGACTATGCGTCAGTACATAGCGGATTCTTTCTCTCTGGTCTTCTGTGAACCGGTTTACGAAGGAGATTTCATAATCCATCACGTTATTGGGAGTGGACAGCGTTCCGTCCTGGCAATTCTTTCTTAGCATCAGAACGGGCAGATTTTCCAGATAAATCTGTCCTCCGTTATCTCGGATATAGTTTTCCAGCCGGTTTTCGTATTCAGCCCTGTTATAAGGCGGAGTGTCTTCGCAATAGTCGGTATCTTCGCATGTGTCGGTGACGGTATTTCCCGTTTCGTCTTGTTCTTCGTTGAAGGCGTGGAATAAGCCGAGATAATGTCCCAGCTCATGGGCGATAGTCGCTACCACGTCCAGTGAATTGTAATTAATCCCCTCTATGCTGGGTTTCTCATAGATATGCGTATTATTGATGGATGTGCAGTGGGGATACGTCAGGCTTTCATGTTCCGGTAAAAAATCCAATTGGTACAGGCCGTCCAGTTTGTCCGGCTTGGCGGTGTAGGGGATGTGCGAGATTCCCAGTATGTTCCTGTTGCTGAATGTGTATAACATGATGTTGATATACCTGTCCGTATCCCAAAGGTATTTGAGGTTATCTTTGTTTTCCATGAATTTCTCGCAGTCCATTACCGGTTCATCTACTTGGACACGGTTGACTCCCGGTTCCGGGAGGGTGTTCCCTTCCGGGTCTTTGGTTGCGAGGACAAATTCGAGGTTCATGTCAACGCTGTTGCTCCCTAACAGGTTCTGGTAATATTTGTTGCAGGCGACAATCAGGTCTGCGACCCTGTTGTTCCTTATGTATTGCGTTTCATTGTTTTTGTCTTTGTAAAGGACGTGGAAGATGACCGGCAATTTGTAATGATGTTCGTTTAATTCTTCCTGGGAAAGTTGTTTCCCGTTTTGAATGATTAATATCTTTTCCTGCCTGTCGTCGGCTTTGACCGTAACGCTTGCGGCGCGGGCATATCCTTCGTCGTTTTTATTTATTTCTATTTTTATTTTCCCGTTGTTCTCTCCTGCAGGCACGTCCGGGACACACCATGAGTTATTGCTGCTGATGCTCCATGCCTTATTGCTTTGAATATGAATGGTAACGGTTGCCCCGTTTGCATCGACCTTGTCGAATGAGGTTTCCGATACCTTTAAGACGTCCGTATCCGATTCGGAATCGTTGCAACTTGTCAGTAACCATAAGAATGGAAGCAGGAAAATTAATTTTGTTTTCATAAAATAAGAAGGTTTTTTATTAAAACATTTGCTTCAAAGATAGTGCATTTTTGCCGGTTCGCGAGTAATTTATTCCGGAATATATTCCACTTCTTTGAACATATAACCTCTCCGGGCATGTGTCTCGTCTTCCAAAATGAGCCTTCCCTCAGGCTCTACGCAAACAATCCGCGCCAAGAATTCTCCGCCGGCATCTTTATACTTGTGCATCCCTTCTTTTCTGAAAAGGGATTTTTCATATCGGCATATGATTGTTTCCGCATCGTTTGGGGAGAGGGAGAGGAGTTTATAATAGGACCGGATACGGAGCATTGTGTTTTTTAGTAATTCAAGCATGTCGTATTGTTGTCCTGTAATTTGTTTGAGGGACACGGGATTGGGGGCGGAGCTATAAAAGGCTTCTTGATTGACGTTGATTCCTATCCCGGCGATACTTTGGCTGATGTATCGTCCTGTCAGGTCGTTCTCTATCAGTATCCCGCATATCTTCCGGTCTTTCCAATAAATGTCGTTCGGCCATTTTATCGAGATATTGCCGGCATAGGTCTCTAATTCTTCTTTGATGGCTAAAGAGATTATACGGGAAAGCTGGAATTGCAGCCTCGCTTCTATGAATCGGGGAAAAAGCACGAAACTGAAAAGAAGGTTCTTGCCGGGCGCCGCTTCCCACGAGTTCCCGCGCTGGCCTCGTCCGGCTGTCTGGAAATCCGTGACTACGGTGGTGAACTCTTCTACTTGTTGTTGCCGGCAAAGTGCCTGCAAATAGTTGTTGGTGGAGTTCGTCTCATGAATGCGTATCAGAGGTACGGGAAATGTATCAGGGGAGGGCGTCATATTCTGCACGTAACTTTTTAGTGAATTTCTTGATTACTTCATTGTAGGAGTGGTCGATGAGTTCTTTCAGGAACTTGTCATCTATGTCGCTGTCGAAACGGACGCTGTTCCAGTATTTCTTATTGAAGTGGTAAGCTCCTTCGATACCGGAATAATGTTCGCGTAATTCAACTGCTTTTTCCGGGTCGCATTTTAAAGTGATACGGTCCGCTTGTTCCAAGTCGATGAGAGCGAACATTTTATTCATGACTTTCATGACGAGTGACACGTCGTCAAAAGGGAACGATTCGGTGACTCCTTTCTTGCTAAGGCAGTATTCTCTGGCTGTTTCTACGTTCATACCGGTTGATTGTAAGTTTGGAGGCCGGCTGTATAATGATTCCCGGAACCGGTGGAAGGCATGCGGCTCCCGCCCTCTGGAATCCGTATTAGAATAAAGGGGGAAAAAACGCTTCTTCCATGTGCTCAATCTTGAAGTCTTCATTGTCGCCTATCACGGTAATAATGTCAAAGCGTACCGGAATGTCGATTTGGAATATCTTCATGTAGGTGTCTGCCGCACGGACGGTACGTTTGACTTTCGCCAGGTTGACGGCGTCTTCCGGCCGGGCGAATTCCGTGTTGCTGCGGGTTTTTACTTCCGCGACAACCAGTTCCTTGCCGTTGGTCGCTATGATGTCCAGTTCAAGATGTCCTTTGCGCCAATTCCGGTGGCAGATGGAGTACCCTTTTTCTTCAAGGTGGAGTACGGCGGCATTTTCGCCGGCTTTCCCTAAATCATTATGTTTGGCCATCTTTTTTTGCAAATTTACAGTTTTTATTCTTTGTTTTTACAGAAGGAAAAGTAATTTTGCAGGAAATATGGGAAAAAGAAGTAAAAAAAGTCTGAAAATGCACGCCGACTGCCCGAAACGGGAGCGGCGGATGAGCATTTTATTAAGCGATGACGAACAGCGGATTGTCAATCGTTATCTTGATAAGTACAAGATAACGAATAAGTCACGTTGGCTTCGCGAGACGATTCTCATGTTTATTCATAAGAACATGGAAGAGGATTATCCCACTCTTTTCGGAGAACACGATATGAGACGATAGCATTATGTTGGACGATATTTATTTTATGAAACAGGCCTTGCTGGAGGCTGAAAAGGCTGCCGAACGGGGAGAAGTGCCTGTGGGGGCTGTCATTGTCTGTAAGGAGCGGATTATTGCGCGTGCTCATAATCTCACGGAGACATTGAATGATGTGACGGCTCATGCTGAAATGCAGGCCATCACTGCGGCTGCCAATGTGCTTGGGGGCAAATATCTGAATGAGTGTACCTTGTATGTGACTGTCGAACCGTGTGTGATGTGCGCCGGAGCCATTGCCTGGGCACAGATGGGAAAACTCGTATTTGGCGCGGGGGATGAGAAACGCGGCTACAGGAAGTATGCGGCAGGGGCCTTGCATCCTAAGACGGCGGTTGTCGAAGGAGTGATGGCGGATGAATGCGCCGCGTTTATGAAACGTTTTTTTATGGCGAAACGAAAATAGGGGTTACTCTTTGATTTCTTCAAAGTCTACGTATTCACCGTCTTCTTTGGTGAATATTTTTTTGTGTTTTCTTGCCGGAACGTTTTCTGTGAATATTTCTTCTTCATCATCATTGTTGTTGAAATGACGGGACTCCCGGTTGTCTTGCCGGTCTGCATGCCTTCCGGATTGTCCTGGATGGGGCGATGACGAATGGCGTCCTATTCCGAAGATGCTCCTTAACAGGAACCCGACAATGGAAAGGCCGAATATGACAATGGCGATGATGAAAAGGAATATGAATAAAAGTATATGCATTGGGCTATGTTTTTAATGTAACTTCAATAAAACTCATAGTACAACAAACGTGCCAAAAGATTGTTTATTTATTTTTTTCTTGTAAAAAGTGATAGCAGGATATACCATACGATGATGGCTGCAAAGCCGGTGATTCCCAAAAACGCAAGAAAAGGAATGCAGACAATCAGGAATATGAAACTGATTTTGTTGTCTTTCCACGAAAGATTCTTGAATTTTAGAGAGAACATCGGTATTTCGGATACCAGTAATCCTGAAAACAGGCATACCAATAGGAGAAGACAGACCGGATGGAAGTTCCCGGAAACCAGGAAATCATGCGCTCCGGTCACCAAAGAACCCCAGAACAGGGCGTTTGCGGGAACCGGAAGTCCGATGAAAGAGCTTGTCTGGCGTGTATCGTTGTTGAACTTCGCCAGTCGCAATGCGGAGAAGACCGAGAGCAGAAACGCTGCGTAGGGCAGATAAGAAGCAAACGGTTCCATGCCTGCCGGATAGTGCATCTCTTTGAACAGCGAGAATACGATGAGCGAAGGGGCTACGCCGAAACTGACATCGTCTGCAAGGGAATCCAAATCCTTGCCGATAACGGAATGTGCATTGAGGGCGCGTGCCAGCAGCCCGTCGAAAAAATCAAATACGGCGCTTAGGACGATAAAGGATAAAGCCAGTTCGTATCTGGCTTCGAAAGCCATCACGCAAGCTATACAACCGGAAAAAAGGTTTAGGCAGGTTACTGTATTCGGAATATTGTTTTTGATAACGTTTGTCATTGCGACCGAATTATTTAAGTTTGGCGATAACCGTCTGGTTACCGGTCGTTAATTGTCCCATAGTGACACAGACTTCCGTGCCGACGGGCAGATATACGTCCACCCGGGAACCGAACTTGATGAATCCCATGTGTTCGTCGATATAACATTCTTCTCCCACTTCCGCATAGGTGACGATACGGCGTGCTACGGCCCCGGCAATCTGGCGGGTCAATATCTCTACTCCTTCCGGGGTTTCGATTACGACTGTGGAACGTTCGTTTTCCGTACTGGCTTTCGGCAACCAGGCTTTCATGAAATTACCGTTATGATGGGCAACTTTCTTGATTGTACCGTCTACCGGATACCAGTTGGCATGCACGTTCACGATACTCATGAAAATTGAAATCATTAACCGTCGGTCATGAAAATATTCGTTTTCATCCACTTCTTCGATGACTACGATTTTTCCGTCAGCAGGAGCAACTACGATTTTCTCGGTGTCCTTTCCGAAAAGACGAATCGGGCAACGGAAGAAATTCACCATTAGCAGATAAACTGCGATACTGGCTACTGCTACCACATAAAAGGGTATTTTGCAATCGATTCCCCAGTAGAGAGCGGCGTTAATCGATAGCAATAGCAAAAAGCTACCCCATAGTATATGTGTGCCTTCGCGGTGAATACGTATCTTTTTTAATTTTTTTAGTCGACCCATGAATGCTGTTTAATGATATTGCCTGCAAAAATATACTTAATTTAAAAAATCAGCAAGTAAATCAGCATAGAAATACGAATGTTGATAACTTTTTGAAGATTATTTTTGTTAATCGCGTGAGAGGTCGTAATTTTATGCCATCAAATAAAGACTTATCATTATGCAGGATTTCGTTCATTTGCACGTTCATACCCAGTATTCTCTTTTGGACGGCCAGGCCAGCGTGGCTCGTCTGGTCGATAAGGCCATGCAGAACGGTATGAAAGGTATTGCCATAACCGACCATGGAAATATGTTCGGCATCAAGGAATTTACGAACTACGTCAACAAGAAGAACAGCGGTCCGAGAGGGGAAATCAAAGACCTGAAAAAGCGGATAGCGGGAATTGAGGCGGGCACTGTCGAGTGCGGGGATAAGGAAGCGGAGATTGCTGCCTGTAATGCTAAGATTGCAGAGGCTGAGAATAAGCTGTTCAAACCGATTATCGGTTGTGAAATGTATGTCGCCCGTCGTACGATGGACCTTAAAGAAGGAAAACAGGACCAGAGCGGATATCACCTCATTGTGCTGGCGAAAAATGAAAAAGGATACCATAATCTGATTAAGTTGGTGTCGCATGCGTGGACGCGGGGCTATTATATGCGTCCGCGTACCGACCGCAGCGAACTGGAAAAATATCACGAAGGGCTTATTATCTGTTCGGCGTGTCTCGGCGGCGAGGTCCCGAAACGGATTACTGCCGGACAGTTTGCGGAAGCTGAAGAGGCGATACAATGGTATAAGAATCTGTTTGGCGATGACTATTATCTGGAGTTGCAACGTCATAAAGCGACCGTTCCCCGTGCCAATCACGAGTGTTATCCGTTGCAGGTGAATGTGAACAAGCACCTGATAGAGTATGCCAAGAAATTCGATATCAAGCTGATTTGCACGAATGACGTCCATTTTGTGGATGAGGAAAATGCGGAAGCGCACGACCGTTTGATTTGTCTGAGTACCGGTAAGGATTTGGAAGACCCTACCCGTATGCTTTATACCAAACAGGAATGGATGAAGACGCGCGAGGAGATGAACGAGCTTTTTGCCGATGTGCCTGAGGCGTTGAGCAATACGCTGGAGATTCTTGACAAGGTGGAATATTATTCCATCGACCATGCGCCTATCATGCCTACTTTTGCCATTCCTGAGGAGTTCGGAACGGAGGAGGCTTATCGGGCGAAGTTTACGGAAAAAGACTTGTTTGACGAGTTTACCCAGGATGAACACGGCAATGTGGTGTTGAGTGAAGAGGATGCGAAGGCGAAAATCAAACGCCTGGGCGGTTATGATAAACTCTATCGTATCAAGCTGGAAGGGGATTATCTTGCGAAGCTGGCTTTTGACGGGGCGAAAAGTATTTATGGCGACCCGCTTTCCGAAGAGGTGAAGGAACGTCTCAATTTTGAGCTGTACATCATGAAAACGATGGGTTTCCCCGGATACTTTTTGATTGTGCAGGACTTTATCAATGCGGCGCGTAAGGAACTGGGGGTATCGGTGGGGCCGGGACGCGGTTCGGCTGCCGGTTCGGCAGTGGCTTATTGTCTGGGGATTACGAAGATTGACCCGATTCAGTATGATTTGCTGTTCGAGCGTTTCCTGAATCCGGACCGTATCTCATTGCCTGATATTGATGTGGACTTCGATGACGACGGCCGGGGCGAGGTGCTCCGTTGGGTAACGAACAAGTACGGGCAGGAAAAGGTGGCCCATATCATTACTTACGGCACTATGGCGACGAAGATGGCTATCAAGGACGTGGCACGGGTACAGAAGTTGCCGTTGTCCGAATCCGACCGCCTGTGCAAGCTGGTTCCCGATAAGATTCCCGACAAGAAATTGAACTTGCCGAATGCCATTGCGTATGTGCCGGAGTTACAGGCTGCCGAAGCTTCTTCGGACCCCTTGCTGCACGACACGATTAAATATGCCAAAATGCTCGAAGGCAATGTGCGCGGTACGGGTGTGCATGCCTGTGGCACGATTATTTGCCGTGACGATATTACCGACTGGGTTCCCGTAAGTACCGCCGATGATAAGGAAACGGGTGAAAAAATGCTGGTGACCCAGTATGAAGGTTCGGTAATCGAGGACACGGGATTGATTAAGATGGACTTTCTCGGTCTGAAAACTCTTTCCATTATTAAGGAGGCGGTAGAGAATATCCGCTTGAGCCGTAATGTGGAGATAGACGTAGACCAGATAGATATTAACGACCCGGCTACTTATAAGTTATACAGTGACGGGCGCACGGTCGGGACATTCCAGTTTGAATCTGCCGGTATGCAGAAGTACTTGCGCGAATTGCAGCCTTCTACTTTTGAGGATTTGATTGCCATGAATGCCCTCTACCGTCCGGGACCGATGGATTATATTCCTGATTTTATCGACCGCAAGCACGGACGTAAGCCGATTGAATACGATATTCCGATAATGGAGAAGTATTTGAAGGATACGTATGGCATTACTGTGTATCAGGAGCAGGTGATGCTTTTGTCGCGTTTGCTGGCGGACTTTACACGTGGCGAGTCCGACGCCCTCCGGAAGGCAATGGGTAAAAAACTGCGCGATAAGCTGGACCACATGAAACCTAAATTCATTGAGGGCGGGCGGAAAAACGGGCATGACCCGAAAGTCCTTGAAAAGATATGGACGGACTGGGAGAAATTCGCCTCTTACGCTTTCAATAAGTCACACGCTACCTGTTATTCGTGGGTGGCTTATCAGACAGCTTATCTCAAGGCGAATTATCCTTCCGAGTATATGGCAGCCGTAATGAGCCGAAGCTTGTCGAATATTACGGATATCACGAAGTTGATGGACGAGTGTAAGGCAATGGGGATTCTGACGTTGGGGCCGGATGTCAATGAAAGTAACTTGAAGTTTACGGTGAACCATGACGGGAATATCCGTTTCGGGCTTGGAGCCGTGAAAGGGGTAGGCGAGGCTGCCGTACAGAGTATTGTGGAGGAACGCAGGAAAAACGGTCCTTTCCGCGGAATCTTTGATTTTGTGCAGCGTGTCAATCTGAATGCCTGCAATAAGAAGAATATGGAATGTCTGGCGCTGGCGGGAGGATTCGACAGTTTCCCGGAATTGAAGCGGGAACAGTATTTTGCCGTGAATTCCAAAGGGGAAGTATTCTTGGAAACGTTAATGAAGTATGGCAACCGGTATCAGGTCGATAAGGCTGCTGCCGTCAATTCGTTGTTCGGGGGTGAGAATATAATTGATGTCGCTACTCCTGAGATACCCCAGGGGGTGGAACGCTGGAATGCTCTTGAGCGTTTGAACAAGGAACGTGATTTGGTAGGTATCTATCTTTCCGCTCATCCGCTGGATGAATTTTCCATTGTCCTGGAGCATGTATGTAATACACGCATGTCGGAACTGGAGGATAAGGCTGCTTTGGCCGGACGTGAAATTACAATGGGGGGAATTGTTACGGGTGTTCGCCGTGGAGTCAGCAAGAATGGAAATCCGTATGGCATCGCTAAGATTGAAGATTATTCCGGTTCCGCCGAGATTCCGTTCTGGGGGAATGACTGGGTGACTTATCAGGGGTATCTCAATGAAGGGATGTTCTTGTATATTAAAGCCCGCTGCCAGGCGAAACAGTGGAGGCAAGACGAATTGGAGGTCAAAATCACTTCGATGGAACTTCTTCCCGATGTAAAGGACGAGTTGATACGGAAGATTACGATTATCATCCCTTTGTCGGTGTTGAATACGGCCCTGATTACCGAATTGGCGACATTGACAAAGAAACATCCCGGCAATACGGAGCTTTATTTTAAGGTGACGGATGATGCGGATAGCAGTCATATGTCGGTTGATTTGATTTCCCGTCCGGTCAGGCTTTCGGTAGGAAAAGATTTGATAACTTATTTGGAGGAACGTCCGGAATTAGGATTCCATATAAATTGATTGCAGTTGCAATAGGCGCTGATTGTCGGCAGCCTGCGGATTGTAGGATGGAGGCCTTATTTGACCGGCCCGTTTCTCTGACCGAAACAAAAGGAGGCAATTCTTTATTTTGAAGAGCTTGCCTCCTTTTTTTATTCCGGCAAAAATAACTGTAACGGCACGGTTGGGATTAGCCGGATTTTTGAATGAAGAGGAGGTAGTATTGTCATGATACTGCCTCTTTTTTTGTTTCGGCGCTTTTCCGGGGACTTATTTCCGTGGCCGCTAAAATATCTGCTGAAAAAATGCATGGGGAAGTTCGATGAAGTTGGAATAAAAATAAACGGTATGAAAAGGGTTTGCGGATTCCGGTTGTGATTTTTCTTTCGCAATAATTGTATATGAAATAATATCCATGCAAACTTTTCCCGTCGTTTACTGTTGTACACAGAAAAACGAAGTCGGATGTGTTTTGTTTTTGGCTCTTATATGCGTAAGTATTACATGGAGATATATTATTTGTTATTGGTTTGAAAGCTGTGAAAATAGAAAGACAGGTTGTCGGTTAATTGCCTGAGGAGGCTGGTTGGGAAGATGTTCCTCTGTAAAGGGTTGATGGAGAGTGAATGACGGTAATGACTGTTATAGGTTCGGATGGATACTGTTTATTCGGGCTATTCAGGATTTATGGGGGTCGTGTATTCTGTTATCCATTCCAATAAATTATTAATATATAGAAGTAATAATGGCAACAATAAAATTAAAATTCCGTGCTTCTTCCGTTGAAATGAAGGAAGGCACGCTTTTCTACCAAGTGATTCATAACCGTGTAGCAAGACAGATTCGTACCAGTTATAAAGTGTACCAGTCTGAATGGGATAATCTTCGTTCGGAGATAGTGCTGCCTCCCGGCATTGGGGAGAATCGTCGGCTCTATCTTCTTTCGGTGCAGACAGCACTGGCAAATGACATGTCCCGTCTGAGGGGTATCATTACATGGCTGGAACATACGTGCGTTTTTTATACTGCCGATAAAGTGGTGGAATTATATACTACCCAGGCAGATTGTGCCGGATTTATATCCTTTACCCGAAATTTGATTGGACAGTTGCGGCAGATTGGGAAAACACGTACTGCTGAGACCTATACGACTACACTCAACAGTTTCATGAGATTTATGAATGGTAAGGATATTTCTTTGAATGAGGTGGATTCCGGTTTTATGGTGGAATATGAGACCTGGCTGAAATCGACCGGTGTCTGTCCGAATACCACTTCTTTTTATATTCGTAATTTACGTGCCATTTACAATCGGGCGGTGGAAAAGGAGATGGTTATACAGCGTAACCCGTTCAAACATGTATATACGGGGATAGATAAGACTGTGAAACGCGCCGTGTCATTGAGGGTAATCCGCCGGATACGTGATTTGGACCTGTCATCGAATCCTTCCATGGATTTGGCAAGGAATCTCTTTATGTTTTCGTTTTATACCCGCGGAATGTCTTTTATTGACATGGCATTTTTGAAGAAGAAAGACCTTCGGAACGGCATCTTGTCCTATCGCAGGCAGAAAACGGGACAACAGTTGTTTATCAAATGGGAGAAGCCCATGCAGGAGATTGTTGATAAGTATGACACGGCGGGAACGCCTTATTTACTGCCTATCATACAAGACCCTGCAAAGGACGAGAGGCGGCAGTACAAGAATGCCGCGCATCTGGTGAATAGCCACCTGAAAAGAATCGGGAAAAGGCTCGGACTGAATATCCCGCTTACGACGTATGTTGCCAGGCATGGATGGGCCAGCATCGCCCAAAGTAAAAATATTCCTATTTCTATCATTAGCAAGGCTATGGGGCATGACTCTGAGGGGACAACCCGAATCTATCTCGCTTCTTTAGATACTTCTATAGTGGATAAAGCCAACAGCATCATATTGAAATCCCTCTAATCGGTTTCTCTTTTCATTTCATAGACTGCCAAGTGCCGATTGCTTTGCAGTTTATGACTTGCACCTCCCGGCTAATCCCACTATGAATTTGCAGTTTTTCTGATAGTATTTGCAAATATGTGCTTTCAATGAAAGTGTTCTGATAAAGCGCTGTTCCTTGTTTTGAGGGAAAAGAGGCCATATCGCTTAGCTCTATTTTGCCTTGTTCCGAAACCCTTTATTCTTTTGATTGATGTCCGGTTTCTGAAAAAGTTGAGCATCGGGGTACTATTTCCGGCCGGACCCTTTTATAAAGGAAAAGTAAATTATAAAGAAGCGTGAAGTTTGCGTAGGGACTGAAAAACTCTCTTCGTAAGAGAAGTATTAACGCTGCAAAAGTACGTAATTTATTGAATACAAAAGCATAAAAGCAACATTTTTTTTAAAGCATGTTTCTGCCTGGAAAAAAGTTCGCTTAACACAAGTTGAGTGAAACCGGTTATAGGCAAAATACAACCTGTTTGTTTATCAATAAATTAGGCTAATCATAATTTACTATCACTTCTCTTACGAAGAGAAATATCAGAATCAGACTGTAAATAGGGGGTTGAAAGTATCTTGTATGGTGGAGATGAAGGAATGCGATAATAATGGGGAGAAATCTCTAACTTTTGCGGATTTGGGTTGTAACTGCTTGATATATAATGAATTTTGTATTCAAGCAGGATTAGAAGATTTATACAGAACTGTATGACGGCATCTGCAGAAATCGAGGAAAAGAAGTGTTGGTATGTGATGCGTGACCTTAAACGCCCCAATGCCAAATTACCTGCTTATAAACAACTCGGTGATGAGTCTATAGAAGTGTTTACTCCTATGAGGTGGCATCTGGCGTTGAAAAACGGCAAACGTGTACGGGAGAAAGTGCCGTTTATACGGGATTTGCTTTTTGTTCATGCCACGCAGGAGGTTATTCATCCGCTTGTTCGTAAAATTCCGACCCTTCAATACCGTTATCTGAAGGGGGGCGGTTATTGCCGGCCTATGATTGTTGCCGATTGGGATATGGAGCGTTTTATACACGCTGTCAAAAGTTCGGAAAATCCCAGATATTATTTGCCTGAAGAGGTAAGCGATGTTATGTGCGGCCGCATGATTCGTATCATCGGCGGTCCTTTTGAGGGCTATGAAGGCCGTTTGCTCACTACCCGCGGTTCTAAGGTGAAACGCCTGCTTGTCGAATTGCCTAATTTCTTTTGGGTGGGTGTGGAAGTCAGCCCGGATTTGATAGAGATATTATAGCTCCATCCGGTGAAATTCAAAGTGAGGACGTTTAAACCGCTACCGGCAAGTATCAATCGGACCGATTGATTTTCGGATTTTAATTTTAGCTTGTTTATACTGCAATGGAAAAGACATTGAAGGGCATTGCCCTGTATGCCCGTAAGAATTATTTCAGTTATTGGATAGTGTTGGGTATTGACACTTTTATTTCTGTTGCATGTTCTTTGTCGGCATACCTTGTCATTCATTATATGACGGATTTGCCGATGGGTGGCTGGAGCCTGTTCCGGCTCGTTTGCTGTTCATTGTCCGCCAGCCTGGGCGGTGCCTTACTGTTCCGCACTTACCGCAATACGATTCGTTTCTCACAGGCACGTGAGCTTTGGCGCATCATCTGTGCTGTCCTGTTTAAGGTGCTTTGTCTGTGGCTTTTTTCTTATATGGTTGTCTCCGGTCCGCTATTGGAGGATAATCACCGGACTGTCTGCTATTTGTTTGACGGTCTGCTTACTTTAGTGGCATTGACGGTTTTCCGTGTGGTGCTGATTCTTGCCTACGACACTCTGCTCGACTGGATGAACAAGAAAAACACCCGTATCTTGATTTATGGCATCGATGAAAAAAGTGTCGCTTTGAAAATCCGTTTGCGCAGCAGCCATTATAAGGTGGTAGGTTTTTACGTTTACGGCAAGAATAACCGTAACCGCCGGTTGGCTGACCTTCCTATTTATTATTTTGAGAAAAAAGAGGATATCGCCTATATCATGCGCCGGCGCGGCATTTGCGGCATCCTGTTCGCCCGTTACGAAGATACCCGTTTGGAAGAGGACCGTCTGTTGGAATATTGTAAGGCGAATTCCCTCAAGACCTTGATAGCGCCCAACATTAGCGAGGCGGATGTCGGCGGCAATTTTCATCAGTGGGTGCGCCCTATCAGGATAGAGGATTTGTTGGGACGTGCGGAAATCGACATCAATCTCAGCCAGGTGGCTGAGGAATTCAATGGCAAGATTGTGCTGGTCACCGGGGCGGCCGGTAGTATCGGCAGCGAGCTTTGCCGGCAATTGGTGCAATTGGGAGTCCGGAAACTCATCATGTTTGATTCGGCAGAGACTCCGCTGCATAATGTCCGTTTGGAATTTGAGAAAAACTATCCCGGCATTGATTTTATTCCTGTCATTGGCGATGTACGGGTAAAAGAACGTGTGCGCATGGTATTTGAGTTTTATCATCCTCAAATCGTTTTTCATGCTGCTGCTTACAAGCATGTGCCTCTGATGGAAGAGAATCCTTGCGAAGCGGTTTTGGTGAATGTCACGGGGTCTTGCCAGGTTGCCGATATGGCAGTGGAATATGGTGCGGAAAAGATGATTATGGTTTCTACCGACAAAGCCGTGAATCCGACCAATGTGATGGGATGTTCCAAGCGTTTGGCTGAAATCTATGTACAGAGTTTGGGTTGCGCCATCCGTGAAGGAAAAGTGAAAGGCCATACCAAGTTCATTACTACCCGTTTTGGCAATGTATTAGGCAGTAACGGTTCGGTTATTCCCCGTTTCAAGGAACAAATAGAGGATGGCGGTCCCGTCACTGTCACTCATCCCGATATTATCCGTTTCTTCATGACTATTCCCGAAGCCTGCCGTCTGGTAATGGAAGCTGCCGCGATGGGAGAAGGGAATGAAATCTTTGTTTTCGAGATGGGAAAAGCCGTGAAGATTGCCGATTTGGCTGCCCGTATGATAGAGTTGGCGGGTTATCGTCCGGATGAAGACATCAAGATTGAGTTTACGGGCCTGCGTCCGGGTGAAAAACTTTATGAGGAGGTGTTGAGTGATAAGGAGAATATGATTCCGACGGAGAATGAGAAAATCATGATTGCCAAGGTCCGCCGATATGAATATGCCGATATACTTGGCACTTATACGGAGTTTGAAAGGTTATCGCGTACGGTAAAGGTGATGGATACTGTACGGTTGATGAAGAAAGTTGTGCCTGAGTTTAAATCGAAGAACTCTCCGAAGTTTGAGGTACTGGACGAAGAATAATAAATAGAGTAATTTTATGGATAAATCATTTTACATGTATATGAGTGTACAAAGTTGGGGGCGAAATGTGATTGCCTGCCTGGCGGCGGTATTCCTGTTCGCTTCCTGCCAGTCGTATAAAAAGGTTCCTTACTTGCAAAACGGGGAAGCGGTGGAACAGGCGGTTCAACAGGAAAATCTGTATGATGCCAGAATAATGCCGAAGGACTTGCTCACTATTGCGGTTTCGTGTACCAGTCCGGAATTGGCGGTTCCGTTCAATCTGACGGTAGCCAGTCCTGCCACTGTGGCGACTGCCGGACGTACGCAGTTGACTGTCCAGCCGGTTTTGCAACCTTATCTGGTGGATAATGAAGGAAAAGTTAATTTTCCTGTTTTGGGCAAATTGAAGGTCGGAGGATTGACGAAGAGGCAGGCTGAACAACTGATAGTGGACAAGCTGAAACCTTATATCAAAGAAACCCCGATAGTCACTGTGTGTATGGTGAACTACAAAATTTCCGTATTGGGAGAAGTTACCCGTCCCGGCACATTCACTATCAGCAATGAAAAAGTGAATCTGCTGGAGGCTTTGGCGATGGCAGGCGACATGACTGTTTGGGGAGTCCGTGACAATGTGAAACTGATTCGTGAAGATGCCGGCGGCAAACAGGAGATTGTGACACTGGACTTGAATAAGGCGGAGACAATCCTTTCCCCTTATTATTGGTTACAGCAGAATGACATTGTTTATGTGACTCCGAATAAGGCGAAAGCGCGTAATTCGGATATCGGTAACAGTACGAGCCTTTGGTTCTCTGCGACTTCTATTTTAGTGTCGCTGGCAAGCTTATTAGTAACCATTTTCAAATAGCAGCACCGTATGATTGAGGAAAAAAAAGAAAGACATGGAGAGCAGTCCGAAGAGAGTGCGAATTTTCAGGAAATCCTTTTCCGCCATCTGATTCATTGGCCGTGGTTTGTCGTTTCGGTGATTATTTGCGTCGCTTTGGCATGGGGATATCTGCGTGTGGCAACACCGGTTTACAATATTTCCGCTACTGTTCTGATAAAGGATGAGAAAAAGGGGGGTGGCGCAAGCATGTCTTCCGAATTGGAGAAAATGGGGTTGGACGGTTTTGTCTCTTCCTCAAATAACGTGGATAATGAGATGGAAGTCTTGCGTTCTAAATCATTGGCAAGAGAGGCTGTCAATCATTTAGGGTTGTTTGTGGCTTATAAGGATGAAGATGAATTTCCGAGCAGGGAGTTATACCGTACTTCTCCCGTCCTGGTAAGTCTGACTCCCCAAGAAGCGGACGAGCTTCCGCACACTATGGAGGTGAACATGAGTTTACAGCCTACGGGTGCGATGGAGGTGCAGATTACCGTGGGAGAAAAAGAGTATCGGAAAAAGTTTGAGAAATTGCCTGCGGTATTCCCTACTGATGAAGGAACGGTCGCCTTTTTTGCGAATGCCGACACAACGGCGTCTGTCTGTCCGGAGGACATGGGTAAAGAACGGCATATTACGGCTTTGATTAACAGGCCTCTTTCCGTGGCGAAAGGGTATATTAATTCCTTGTCGATAGCTCCCACGTCAAAGATGACTTCTGTGGTAGTCATCTCATTGAAGAATTCGAATATCCAGCGTGGTAAGGATTTTATCAATAAGCTGCTTGAAATGTATAACATCAATGCCAATAACGATAAGAATGAAGTGGCCCAGAAAACGGCGGAATTTATCAATGAACGTATCGGCATTATCTCAAAGGAGCTCGGCAGTACGGAAGAGGATTTGGAGAATTTCAAACGCAGTGCGGGGATTACGGATTTGAGCAGTGAGGCTCAAATCGCATTGACGGGTAATGCGGAATATGAAAAGAAACGTGTGGAGAATCAAACCCAAATCAATCTGGTGACGGACTTGCAGCGTTATATGAAAGGTAATGAATACGAGGTTCTTCCGAGTAATATCGGATTACAGGATGCGGCATCGGCGGGTGCGATAGACAGATATAATCAAATGTTGGTTGAAAGAAAGCGCCTGTTGCGCACTTCAACGGAGAATAATCCGGCAATTGTCAATTTGGATACCAGTATCCGGGCTATGAGGACTAACGTGAAGGCTACATTGGATGCTACGTTGAAAGGATTGCAGATTACAAAAGAAGATTTGGCCCGTGAGGCAAATCGTTATTCGCGGCGTATCAATGATGCGCCTACCCAGGAACGCCAGTTTGTCAGTATCGCCCGGCAGCAGGAAATTAAGGTGGGGCTTTATCTGATGTTGCTTCAAAAACGTGAGGAGAATGCCATTACTTTGGCGGCTACAGCGAATAATGCCAAGATTATTGATGAGGCATTGGCCGATGACAATCCTGTTTTTCCTAAAAAAATCCTGGTTTATCTGGTTGCTTTGGTATTGGGAATGGGGCTTCCGGTAGGTATTATCTATCTGGACGGATTGACCAGATTCAAGATTGAAGGCCGTGCCGATGTTGAAAAAATGACTTCGCTTCCTGTCGTTGGCGATATTCCGTTGGCAGATGAGAAAAACGGGTCTATCGCAGTGTTTGAGAACAAGAACAACCTCATGAGCGAGACTTTCCGAAACATCCGTACCAATCTTCAGTTTATGCTTGAAAACGGAAAGAATGTGATTCTGGTGACTTCCACTGTCAGCGGTGAAGGCAAGTCGTTTGTTTCATCCAATCTGGCTATCAGTCTTTCTTTGCTCGGCAAGAAGGTGGTAATCGTCGGCCTTGATATCCGTAAGCCGGGATTGAATAAGGTATTCAATATCTCCAAGAAAGAACGCGGTATCACTCAGTTCCTGACTAATCCGGCAATGAACCTGATGGATTTGGTACAGCCTTCCGATGTAAACCGTAATCTGTATATCCTTCCCGGCGGAACTGTTCCGCCTAATCCTACGGAGTTGCTGGCACGTGACGGTTTGGAGAAAGCTATTGAAATGTTGAAGAAGAATTTTGATTATGTAATCCTCGATACTGCACCTATAGGCATGGTGACCGATACGTTGCTTGTAGGACGTACTGCTGATTTGTCCGTTTATGTTTGCCGTGCCGATTACACTCGCAGGACGGAGTTCACTTTGATTAATGAACTTTCCGAAAACAATAAGCTGCCTAATCTTTGCATTGCTATCAACGGCCTGGACTTGAATAAAAAGAAATACGGCTATTATTACGGTTATGGCAAATACGGCAAGTATTATGGCTATGGTAAACGCTACGGCTATGGTTACGGGTATGGAGAACAAATGGGGAAGAGGAAAAAGCATCAGGACTGATATGCGGAAATTTGAAGATTTAAAAATTGCCGTGGCCGGAACCGGCTATGCGGGTTTAAGCATGGCGGCCCTTTTGTCCCGACATCAATCCCGGTTTGGGTTGTGGCGGTTATTGTCTTCCGAAAGATACGAAGCAGTTGTTGGCTGATTATCAGGATGTGCCTCAAAGTATGATGACGGCTATTGTGGAGAGTAACCGTACCGGAAAGGATTTCATAGCCGACCGGGGTATCCTAAAACGTATAAAGGCGAAAGGGACAACTGTGGTGGTTTATGAACCGGCAATACGGGACGGTGAAACTTTTTTCGGCAGCCAGGTGGTGAATGATTTGGCAAAGTTTAAAGGAATGGGCCATGCTATCGTTGCCAACCGTTATGATAGCTGTTCGGACGATGTGAAAGAGAAAATCTGTACTCGTGATATTTTTCAAAGGGATTAATTATGCTGGACTATAACGTAAATTTGGAAGGCAAGACCGTTCTCGTTACAGGCGCAGCCGGTTTTATCGGCAGCAACCTGGTCAAGCGTCTTTTCCGTGATATGGGAAACATCAGGATAATAGGAATCGACAATATTACGGATTACTATGACGTAAATATTAAATATGAGCGTCTGAAAGAAATAGAGGCCCTGGACCGTAACTGGACTTTTGTCCATGCTTCCATTGCCGATAGAAAAGTCATTGAGGAGATTTTTACCGGGAATAAGATATCGGTAGTCGTGAACCTGGCAGCCCAGGCAGGAGTGCGCTATTCCATCTCCAACCCCGATGCCTATATTCAAAGCAATCTCATAGGTTTCTATAACATCCTTGAGGCATGCCGTCATCATGGAGTAGAGCATTTGGTCTATGCTTCTTCTTCGTCCGTTTACGGAAGCAATGAAAAAGTGCCGTATTCTACAGACGATAAGGTGGATAATCCGGTCTCGCTTTATGCAGCCACCAAAAAGAGCAACGAGCTGATGGCGCATGCCTACAGCAAACTTTACGACATTCCTTCCACAGGTCTCCGTTTTTTCACGGTTTATGGTCCTGCCGGCCGTCCCGATATGGCATATTTCGGTTTTACCGACAAGCTTCGTAAGGGTGAGAAAATCCGGATTTTCAACTATGGGCATTGTAAACGTGATTTCACGTATGTGGATGATGTCGTGGAAGGCATAGTCCGTGTCATGCAACATGCTCCCGAAAAGCAGAGAGGTAAAGACGGGCTGCCGGTCCCTCCCTATAAGATTTATAATATAGGCAATAATTCTCCCGAAAACCTGCTCGATTTTGTTACCGTTCTCCAGGAAGAACTTATTCGGGCGAATGTCCTTTCACCGGATTATGATTTTGAGACTCACAAAGAACTTGTTCCGATGCAGCCGGGAGATGTGCCTGTCACCTATGCCGATACGGCTCCGTTGGAAGAGGACTTCGGGTTTAAGCCGTTGACCAGTCTTCGCACGGGCCTCCGTCTTTTTGCGGAGTGGTATGCGAGATATTACGGAACGAATAAATGAGGTTGGGGCGGATTCCCGTGTGTATTGTGGTTGGATACTGCCGGAAGAAACTGTCACATAACAAGAATATATTAAAAAGCTATGAGCATTTTTGCGGGTAAGACCCTCATGATTACCGGTGGAACGGGTTCCTTCGGTAACGTAGTGTTGAATCGTTTTCTTCGTACCGATATCGGTGAACTCCGCATTTTCTCGCGGGATGAGAAAAAACAGGATGATATGCGCCATGAATATCAGGTCAGGTATCCTGATGTGGCAAGCAAAATCAAATTCTTTATTGGCGATGTCCGCGACCTTCAATCATGCCGCAATGCCATGCCGGGGGTAGACTATATCTTTCATGCCGCGGCTTTGAAGCAGGTTCCGAGTTGTGAATTTTTCCCGATGGAAGCGGTGAAAACCAATGTAATCGGCACGGACAACGTATTGACTGCCGCTATCGAAGCAGGTGTGGATGCCGTTATCTGCCTTTCCACCGATAAGGCTGCCTATCCTGTCAATGCAATGGGCATCAGTAAGGCAATTGAAGAGAAGATTGCCGTGGCGAAATCTCGCTATTCAGGTAAGACTAAGATTTGCTGTACACGTTATGGCAACGTGATGTGCAGCCGTGGTTCTGTTATTCCTCTTTGGATTGAACAGATTCGTAGCGGTGGTTCCATCACCCTTACCGAACCGAAGATGACACGTTTCATCATGTCTCTTGAAGAGGCAGTAGACCTTGTTGTTTTCGCTTTCGAACATGGGCAAAACGGTGATATTCTGGTACAGAAAGCCCCGGCTTGTACCATCCGGACTCAGGCAGAAGCTGTTTGTGAACTTTTCGGCGGAAAGAAGGAGAATATCAAAGTCATTGGCATCCGTCATGGCGAGAAGATGTATGAGACGCTCCTCACCAATGAGGAATGTGCCAAAGCGGAGGATATGGGCAACTTCTACCGGGTGCCTGCTGACAACCGTTCGCTTAACTATGACAAATATTTTACGGAAGGAAACAGTAAACGGGACGTGCTGACCGAATTCAATTCGAATAATACCCGGCGTTTGAGTTTGGAAGAGACAAAAGCCAAGATTGCAGCTTTGGAATATATCCAGAGGGAACTCAGGGGAGAAGGTAATTTT
This sequence comes from uncultured Bacteroides sp., assembly GCF_958445495.1. Taxonomy (GTDB): domain Bacteria; phylum Bacteroidota; class Bacteroidia; order Bacteroidales; family Bacteroidaceae; genus Bacteroides. The sequence continues at coordinate 43,447 of NZ_CAUCSQ010000025.1, forward strand.
GTCCAGTAAATTCTGAGGTACAGATGAAAATACTCGTTTTGGGGGCCAATGGGATGGCCGGACATATCATATCGCTTTATTTTAAGGAGCAGGGGCATGATGTGACGGGTTTCACCCGCAGCCCGATTTCATATTGCAGGAATATCATCGGTGACGCCATGAAACCGGACGATATAAAGGCGGCGGTTCTCTGTGATGACCTGGATGTGGTAATAAACGCTGTCGGTGTCCTCAATCAGAATGCGGAAGACCATAAATCCGCAGCAATCATGCTCAATGGTTATCTTCCGCATTTTATGGCAGACACGTTGAAAGGCCGTAAAGTCAAACTTATTCACATGAGTACCGATTGCGTGTTTGCCGGTAATACCGGTCCTTACTATGAAGATTCTTTTCCTGACGGGAAGACTTTCTATGACCGCTCTAAGGCGATTGGTGAAATCAATGATGACAGGAACCTGACTTTTCGAAATTCCATTGTCGGGCCCGACCCTGATGAAAAGGGCACAGGGCTTTTCAATTGGTTCATGAAACAGGAAGGTCCTATCAGCGGTTTTACCGGAGCGATTTGGACGGGAGTTACGACGCTGACGCTTGCAAAAGCGATGGAACAGGCTATCAAAGAGAATCTTACGGGACTGTATAATCTTGTCAACAATGAGAGCATAAGCAAGTTTGACCTTTGTACTCTTTTCAATAAGTATTTCCGCGACGGCAAGATTATGATTAATCCGAGCGATAGACTTCAACTTGACAAGTCATTGAGGCGCCGCCGTACGGATTTCTCTTTTATTGTCCCGCCTTATGAACAGCAGGTTAAGGAGATGGCGGAATGGGTGAATGCGCATAAGGAGTTTTATCCTCATTATTTTAAATAATCGCGAGAATGAAGAAGTTGAAGTTAATGACTATTGTGGGCACGCGCCCTGAAATAATAAAGATGTCGGCAATCATCAAAAAGTCTGACAGGTATTTTGAACAGATACTTGTACATACCGGCCAGAACTACGATTATAATCTCAATGAGGTGTTCTTTAAAGACCTCGGCCTTCGTGAACCCGACTATTATTTGGACGTTGTGGGCGATAATATCGGCGAGACTATGGGCAATGTCATTTCAAAGGCCTACAATCTCATGGTGAAGGTGGCCCCTGATGCTGTTATCGTGCTTGGAGATACCAACTCCTGCCTCTCCGTCATCGCTGCCAAACGTCTTAAAATCCCTGTTTTCCATTTGGAGGCGGGAAACCGTTGCAAAGACGAGAATCTTCCCGAAGAGGTGATCCGCCGTATTGTGGATGTGACATCTGATGTGAATATGTGCTATTCGGAGCATGCCCGCCGTTACATTCTCGATTCGGGAGTGAAGCCTGAATATACTTATGTGGTAGGTTCGCCGATGGCGGAGGTGCTGAAAAACTGCCGGAAAGAGATTGATGCTTCCGATGTGCTTGCCCGCTTGGGTTTGCAACCGAAGAAATATATTCTTCTGTCCGCCCACCGTGAGGAAAACATGGATATCGAAGCCAACTTCTTCTCTTTGATGAATGCCGTCAACGTTATGGCGGAGACATACGATATGACAATCTTATATTCTTGCCATCCTCGCAGCAAAAATATGATTGAGAAGCGTGGCTTCCGGTTCGATTCCCGTGTTATTCAAAGTCAACCGCTCGGTTTTTTTGACTATAACTGTCTCCAGCAGAACGCTTTCTGTGTGGTTTCTGATTCGGGAACAGTGCCCGAAGAAGCTGCCTATTTCAGGTTTCCGGCTGTAAGCGTCCGTACTTCTACCGAACGCCCGGAAGCGATGGACAAGGGCGTGTTTATCATTGGCTCCATTACTTCGGATGCTGTGTGCCAGGCGGTTGATATGGCTGTTGAAATGTACGGTAACGGCGATGATGCTTGTGATGTTCCCGCTTATGCGGATGACAATGTTTCTACGAAGGTCGTGAAACTTATTCAGAGTTATACCGGGGTTATCGATAAGATGGTCTGGAGAAAATCCTGAAAACGATACCGGAGGCCTGTAGCGGTGTAAGGCCTCATGCATCCTGTGATATTGCTTAAAAAGAAACAAGAAGAAGCCCATGTCCCTGCCGTCCGGCAATAACTCGCGCATAGCGAGGAATACGATATTCCTTTATTTCAGAATGATACTGTTGATGGCAGTGTCATTATATACCAGCCGTATCGTATTGTCTACCCTTGGCATTGACGATTACGGCATATACAATGTAGTAGGAGGATTCATCGGAATGCTGGCTTTTCTAAATGGAGCGATGAGTGGATGTACGCAGAGGTTCATTACGATAGCGCTGGGAAAAGGGGATGAGGACGAACTGAAAAAAGTGTTTTCAACTTGTGTCATCACACACGGTTTGATTGCCCTTTTCGTATTTGTGCTTGCCGAAACGATAGGATTATGGTTCGTATGGGAGAAGCTTGTCATACCCGAAGGAAGAATGGCGGCGGCAATGGTGGTGTATCAGTGTTCCGTTGTTTCTTCGATGGTGATGATAATGAGTTTCCCGTACAATGCGGATATCATTGCTCATGAGAGAATGTCTGCTTTTGCATATATCTCTATTTTCGAGGTTTTTGTCAATCTTGGAGTCGTACTTGTTCTTGGCATCGGTAAGGTCGATAAACTCGTGTTGTATGCCATTCTGTTAATGGTTGTAAAGATACTGGTGATTTCGGTTTATCGTATGTATTGCAGACGTCATTTCACCGAATCTGTTTTCCGTTGGTTTTTGGATAAGGACTTGTTGAGGGAAATGTTGTCCTTTACAGGATGGAATTTGTGGGGAGGAGTCGCAGGGACTTTAACGGGACAGGGCATGAACGTACTTCTGAATCTTTTTTTCGGACCGGCTGTCAATGCTGCCCGCGGTGTGGCTGTCCAGGTGCAGGGTGCAGTGCAACTGTTTGCTACGAATTTCCAGACTGCGCTGAATCCTCAGATAATGAAGATGTATGTTGCTGGCGAACTGGACGATATGCACAGGCTTTTGTTCCGGTCGGCCAAGTTTACGTTTATGCTTCTGCTTTGCCTGATTCTGCCTATTATCATGGAGATAAACTATATCCTTAGGCTTTGGCTGAAAGAGATTCCTGAATATACGAATGTTTTTGTTTGCATCATGTTGGGTATTTCGATGGTAGATGCGATGTCAAACCCGTTTATGACCGCATCCGCAGCTACAGGCAGGGTAAAGCTTTACCAGTCTGTAGTGGGGGGTATTTTACTGTCAATCGTGCCGCTTGCCTACATCGCACTCGAATTCGGCGGAGAACCCTATATGGTATTTATTATCCATCTTTGTGTGGCGTTGGCCGCTTTTGCCGTTCGCCTGTTTATCGTGAGCAGTATGATAAGCCTTTCAGTATGCGAATATATGCGTGAAGCGGTTATGCCTTGTCTGTATGTTGCAGTCCCGTCCGTAGGCTTGGCGGTGATATTCAGGATGATTCTTCCCGATAATTGGGGAGGAGCGTGCGGAGTTGCGGCTCTTTCCGCTCTGACTGTTCTTGTTTTTTCGTTTGTGGTAGGACTGACGGCGAATGAACGCCGGTTCATATTATCAAAATTGCCGGTTTCCCGTATTAAAAGATGATTACCGTTACGGATAAATCGAAATGCTGCGGCTGTTCGGCCTGTGTGCAGCGGTGTCCCGAACATTGCATTGTAATGGTGGAGGATAGCGAGGGGTTTCTTTATCCGAAAGCGGATGTAAATATGTGTGTCGGTTGCGGATTGTGCGGGAAGGTGTGTCCTGTAATCGATAAAGGCCGTAAGCAGGAGCCGCTTGAAGTGTTTGCAGCCTTGAATCCCGATGAGGAGATACGTTTGAAAAGTTCTTCGGGCGGTGTGTTTACGCAAATAGCGGAAAAGGTCATAGAAAAAAGAGGGGTCGTTTTCGGCGCACGCTTTAATGAACGATGGGAAGTTGTGCACGACTATGTTGAGACTAAAGAAGGGATAAAAATGTTCCGCGGTTCAAAATATCTTCAAAGCAGAATAGGAGATAATTATAAGGTTGTGGAAACATTTCTGAAAGAGGGAAGAGCTGTTCTCTTTTCGGGAACTCCTTGTCAGATAGCCGGATTACGTAGGTATTTGCGTAAGGAGTATGACAATCTGTTGTTAGTGGATTTTATCTGTCACGGAGTTCCGAGCCCGGGTGTTTTCCGGACATTCCTGAGGGATGAAATAGATAAAGCCGCCTGTCGGGGCAGCGGGAAAGAGCCGTTTTTGCTCCCTTGCATTCCTCTCGTTTCCGGAAAGGAAAGACTGGATGGTAAGGGGATGGATATCAGGTCTATCTCTTTCAGAGACAAAAGAAACGGATGGAAAAAAATCGGTTTTGCTCTCGTGTTCTCCCGACCGTCGGTTGCAGGAGAGGAGAATCCGGTTTTGTCTTCGTATGCATCGTTACATAAAAATCCGTACTTGCGCGGTTTCTTGAAAGATTTGTACCTCCGTCCCGCTTGCCATGCTTGTCCTGCCAAACATTTGAGCAGCGGCAGCGACATCACTTTGGGAGACTATTGGGGAATCGCTTTTACTATGCCTGAATTGGACGACGACAAAGGTGTTTCCGCAATTACGGTGAATACGGAAAAAGGCGGGATTATGCTTCGTTCTACGGATGTGCGGCTGAAAACCGCTTCTTGGGCTGATTTGATTGTCCGTAATTCGGCATTGGTAAATTCTGTGGCAGTTCCGTCTGGACGAGAGTTGTTTTTTAAGAATGACGGACAAACGTTTGAGGAAAAGATACGGAGGCTTTGCAGTGAACCGATGACTGTAAGAGGGTTAATCAAAAAGGTGCTTAAAAGGTTATGTCCGGCATGGTAGATAATAAAGATGGAGTGTCATTCTCTTTACGGAATCGGGATGTATGTTGATATGCGGATGCGGTAGCTGTCTCGGCAACAGGCGGGACAGCGGTTCCGGGACGTATGATTTTCCGGGAATGCCGGGTGCATTCCGGGTGTTGGAATCTTTTTATTGAAAATGAAAATAGGAATACTGACCTTTCACTGGGCGACTAATTACGGGGCAGTCCTTCAAGCATACGCTTTACAGGTTTATCTGGAACATCAAGGACACACGGTCGGGATTATAGATTATAAGCCTCGGCAGTATGATGACACTTTGTATCGTTTTCTTCGGGAAAGAAAGTTTATGAGGTTTATCGATTATGTGCGGGATAAAAAGAAAGAGAAAGCTATGGAATCTTTTCGATGTGCAAAATTGAAGAGAACCCGAAGGGTCTGCACCTGCAACGAGATTGCTTCAATCGCATCTCGGTTTGATGCGGTTATTTCGGGCAGCGACCAGTTGCTGAATCCCGGTTTTCTTTGTAATGGAGACGGAAGGGGTAAAATAACTCCGTCTTATTTTATGGGTTTTCCTTATGCGGGAAAGAAAATAGGCTATGCTCTGAGTTTTGGCTGTGTGACTTATCCGGAACGGGAACGTGCGGTTGCTTCAAAATATATCGGTTGTTTTGACTGCATGAGTGTACGTGAAACATCGGGCATGGATATTGCAAAATCTATGGGACGTGGGGATATTGTTGTTGTGCCGGACCCGACATTGTTGATGCAGGCTTCATTCTATCGGAAATTGGCAGCCGAGTGTGATAAGAAGATGGATTCTGCTTATGTCTATGGTTTCTTTATCCGCCATATCGACGAACGGAAACCTGTCGTCGAGGCTGCATTATGCGGTAAAACGGTTTTGTGGAATAATGAAGACGGGGATTACACGATGCAGGGTTGGTTGAGTAAAATAGATTCCGCAGAATTCGTGGTAACGGATTCATTCCATTGTGTGGTAATGTGTTTGAAACTGCATACGCCGTTTGCCGTCGTTACTGAAATGGAAGGCAATACGGGGATGAACGATAGGTTTTATACACTGCTCGGGAAGGTAGGAATGGAAGGAAATATTGTTTATAAAGGGGAGGCGGCAACTTTGCCTGCTGTAAAATCGGCCGGGATAGATTGGGAAAGAGTGGATAGGGTATTGGCTGAAAACGGGGAGATTGGGAGAGAGTATTTGATGAAGGGGTTAAACGGATAACTGAGGATATGGCGGTTTTAGTTTTTGTGAGTCTTGTAGTGATATTCCTGACTTATTTGGAATCAAAAGCTTTGTTGAAAAATGGAATGTTGGCAGGATTTGTCATCTTGACAGCGGTAATGGGGGTGAGATTTGAATATGGGAATGATTATGTGTCTTATGCACAGAAATTTATATATGACGGAAATATGCTGTTTAAATTTTCCGATTTGGCGGATGGGACCGTCAAAGACCCTGTATGGTTTTTGCTTAACAGGTTGTTTCATCCGTTGGGGTTCCAGGTTTTTGTGGTTTTTCTTACAATGATAAACAGCATGGCTTATTATCATCTGGTAAAAACAAGCCTCCCGAAAAGTCTGTGGGTGTTCGGAATGTTTGTCTATTTGTTTACGAATTCATTCTTTCCGATGCAGCTTTCGATGATGCGCCAGGCTTTGGCTATGGCTTTAATTATCTTTGCCGTACTTTATATATTGGAGAAGAAACGGTTTGTGCCTTTATTGTTGTTGGTGGTTTCCGCAGGTATCCACAGTTCGGCGATAGTATGTATTCCGTTCATTCTTCTTTTATACTTGGACTTCACCAAGAGGAAACCGTTGGTGATTTGTGGCTTTTTGGCGTTGTTTCTATTGTTCTTCGCTGCCAAGGATTTTATTTTCAGTTTAATGTCAACCACTCTTAATTCATTTGACTCTCTGGAGAAATATGACGAAAAATATCTGTTGGGTGACAAATATGAGACAAGTGCGGCCAAATCGTTCTTGGGACTGGCTCTTTATCTATTCCCTGTCATAATAAACCTTATCTATCTCGGAGCCTGCAAGGACGAGAGGAAAATAAAATATCTGGTTTTATACCTCTTGGGTTCTTTTATTTTCTTGACTAACGAGATTATTCCTATGGTAGGTCGTTTGGCCTGGTATTTTACGATTTTTTCAATCGTGGCATTTCCCCTGTCATTTACAAGTATTAAAATAAGGTATGTAAGATATGCTTTTGTATTTTTATTTGTCTTGGTTACAATGACGGAATACAATGATTTCTTCCATGCGCTTAATTGGAGAGACGCATTTTTGGAGTTCAGAACCATTTTCAGCTAACAAGGACAGGGTGGATGAGCCGGTTCTGTTTTTAACATAATGACTAGATTGCATTGAAGAATATGTCAAGACTGTATTTTCTTAATTACGGTTATAATCCGAACACTGCGGCAACGAATCGTGCTTTGGCCTATCTTAGGGGCTTCTCGGAGTTGGGAGTGAAGGCTGATGCGGTTTTCTTTCTGACCGATAATCAGAAGAGACGGATTACGGATTCTCTACCGAACATTAACATAGAGTATTATTGGGACAAATGGTATTATATTGACAATAAGTATCTTAAACATATCTGTTATTTTCTGTTTTCGATATCTTTTTTCTTTAGGGTGAAACCGGAAGATACTGTCTATATGTACAATATGGCCGATATGCTTCATCTTTTGTTGAAAAAGAAGGGGGTTCGTGTTTTTGTTGAAAAGACGGAGCATCCGGGTATGTATCCGTTGGGGAGCAGAATCTTCCGCCCTTCCATGAAACGGTATTTTAAAGACTGCTCGAAAGCAACCGGTATAATCACTGTCTCTACTGCGCTCAAACAGTTGTTTATCGAGAATGGGGTTGACGGGAATAGGGTCCGGATTGTCAATATGATTGTGGATGAAAACAGATTTAAAGAGGTTGTGCCCGTAAAATATGAGCATCCGTATTTTGCATATTGTGGAACTGTCTCGACCTATAAGGATGGGGTGGATATTCTTTTAAATGCATTCTCTCTTGTTCATAAGAAGTATCCTGATGTAGATTTAAGGATTGCTGGAAAATTTGCCGATGGACAAGATGAGAAAAAGATACTGCGAATGGTTGATGATTTGGGCATTTCCGGTTCGGTGGTTTTTATGGGTGTGGTGCAGGCTTCTGATATACCGGCATTTTTGTCGGGTTCCATCGCTGCCGTGCTAGCAAGGCCGGACAATCTCCAGGCTAAAAATGGATTTCCGGGCAAATTGGGGGAATATTTGCTGTCAAAGTCTCCCGTTATTGTAACAGCAGTGGGGGATATTCCTTTATTTGTAAAAGACGGCGTTCACGGATTTGTCGTTGAGCCTGATGACGAGAGGGCGTTTGCGCAAAAGATGGAATGGGTAATGGAAAATCCGGCCGCTGCCGAATCCGTTGGGCTTGCCGGTGCGGATTTGGCTCATAGCCGGTTTAATTATTTGAATGAGAGCGGAAAACTTATTGACTTTTTGAATAGCAATCTATCTTAGTGAATACGATATTGTATGTTTTCCATTGTTCGACGATAGGAGGCGGAAGTTACTGTTTGTTGAATATATTGAAGGCTGTTGACAGGAGTTTGTACAAGCCTGTCGTATTGCTGGCTCATGACGGGCCTTTGGTTGAAGAGATAAGAAAATTGTCTGCCGAGGTCTTTTTCTATCCTGAAATGGACTCTGTGCCATATAATTTGTCGCTCATGAAACGGGGCACGATAGGGAGGTATCATAAAATAAATAAGTCTTTGAATGGATTTGCAGCCATAGTGAAGAAAATTAATCCCGGCATTGTTTACTTGAATTCGATGATGCTTTATCCTTATCTGAGGCCGGCAAAGAAAGGGGGGTATAAAACAATAATCCATATACGCGAGCATTGGCCGTCTCGCGAACATAACATGCAGTTGTTCCTAGCTCAAAGATATATAAGGAAGTATGCGGATTACGTTGTGGCTATCAATGGATTTTCCGCCGGACAGATACCGGGCGTCGAGCATAAGACAACAATCGTCTATGACTGGATTGATTTTTCGGACAGGTATAAAGAAATTCCTTTGAATGAGGTTTTCAAGGAAAATCTGGAAAATAAGAAAGTGTTTCTATTTACAGGCGGACAGGCTCCCAATAAAGGTGCAAAAGAGGTTGTCGAACTTTTTTCTGAATATCTGGCCGATGACGACTGGCGATTGCTCGTATTGGGAAATAGTGTGAGGGAATACGGCCATTCATGGAAAGAACAATTTAAAATGTGGCTTTCCGACAAAGGCATTCGCAGGTTTTATAGTTATGAATTGGATAAAATTATTAAGAGGGATAAGCGTATCGCATGCATTCCGAACGTTTACGAGATAAAGCATCTGCTCGAACAATGTTTTTGTCTGGTCAGCTATTTCACCATTCCTCATGCCAATTTGGCTCTGGCTGAAAGCATTGTTAACAACACTGTTGCCGTTGCGGCTGAGACGGAAGAATCCGTTGAATATTCGTTGGGCGGGAAGTTGGCGTTCTTGTTTGAAATGAATAGCCGGCAAGGGTTTGTCGATGCTGTTCATAAAGCGGTTGAACAGCATGATGAGATGAAAGAGAGACTTGTCGGCTGTTCGTTCGTGGTAAGTGAAATGTTCGATAAGAGTGCCAATGCAAACAAGCTTGGGCAGGTTTACCATATTGTTTTGCATAAAGATTGTGGTAAATGAATTTTGCGGAGTGCATATTGAGCGGGTTTTAACCGGGGCTCTGAAAAAAACGGCTGGCTGCTATGAGAATTGTTACTGTCGGTTACCTTCATGGAAGCGGTGGCGCTGAACGTCAGATAATTATGCTGTCCAATGAATTGGCCCGGAGGGGGCATGATGTCCATCTGGTAGTGCTCAATGAATATAGGTCGCCATATGCCGTGTCGGATTATGTGAGGATTCATGATTTGACGAGTGTCGAACAGGGGAAATATAGAATCGTTCAACGGTTTAAGGCATTTCGAAAAGCCTTGTCTGAGATTCGGCCTGATGTCACTATCAATTATAATTTGCAAAGCGCATATTTTTCATTGCTTGTCGGAAAGGGGCGGACCGGCAAAGTCCTTTATTCGGAAAGGGGAGACCCCTATGATAAGGAATATTCCGGATTGCTGGGATTTGTGCGTGATATTACATGTAAAAAGGTGGATGCGCTTGTATTCCAATCTGAGGGAGCAAGGGATTTTTTCAAGATTGGTTCCAGGCAGAAAGCGATTGTTATTCATAATTCTGTGGCAGTCCCGCAAGACAGATATCCGGTTGCTGGAAGAAGGGATAATAGAATCGTAACAGTCGGGCGGTTGCATCCTCAGAAGAATCCTCACTTGTTGATTGATGCTTTTGCCAGGATTGCATCAAAATATGCGGCGATTACATTGGCGTTTTACGGTGACGGGGAATTGCGTGATGAGTTGCAAAACAAGATTGACTCATTGGGGCTGGCTGGCAGAATTAGATTGAATGCCGGCAGAAAGGATATTTTTGACTGTATAAGGACTGCTCGTCTGTTTGTACTGTCTTCTGACTACGAAGGCATGCCTAATGCGCTGATGGAAGCGATGTCTTTAGGGCTCCCGTGTATTTCTACGGATTGCCGGCCCGGAGGGGCGAGGACATTGATAGAGGACGGGAAGAACGGATTTATCGTCCCGGTAAAGGATGTCGATGCTATGGCAAATAAAATGGCGTACCTGCTGGATAATCCTGATGTGGCGGAAAGGGCGGCGATGGAAGCCCGCCGTTTAGGAGAAACGCATACGAATGAGGCCGTATTTGATGAATGGAATAAATTCTTAAAAGAGGTTGTGCGATGAATATTGAACAAATGGTTAACTACCAGTTGAATAAGGTTCCGGGAATTAAGAAGTATATCAAGCGTGCATACCAGTTGGCGATGTATGCAGTTTCTCCGAAAATAAAGTCGGAGGGGCCTATCGTACGGATGTCGCCTGATACGGAAGAAGAGTATTTCTTCGGCTATTATGACAAGTCTCCGTGGGATGCTTCCATGCGTTATATGCTTTGCATGAGGGCAAAGGACACTTGGAGCAACCCGGCTCCTGAAAGTCCTGCGGATATCCTTTTGATTGATACTGACGAAAGTGCCGCGATTCAGGAAGGGTTTGTCGTTTCAGGCGGGAAAAGAATAAAGAAGGTTGCAACCACTTGTACATGGAATGTCCAGCAAGGTTGTATGGCGCAGTGGCTTGGGCCGGATTTTAAATCACGTATTTTATATAATGACTTGCGTGGCGGTAAATATTGTTCCGTGATACTCGATGTCGAAACGGGAGAGGAACGGATTTTGCCTGTTCCTTGTTATACTGTTTCGGCAGATGGCAGAACTGCGCTAAGTCTCGATTTTTCCCGTCTTCACAATCTTCGTATGGGATATGGATATGCGGGATTGCCGGAGGTAACGAAAGGGGTTGCGCTTCCGGATGCGACTGCTGTCTGGAAATTGGATATTGAGACCGGGGAAGTGGCGGGGTTATTGAAATACACCGACTTTGCCGGATTCCGGCCAAGGCCGGAGATGTTGGAAAGGGGAGCGGTGCACAAGGTCAACCATTTGATGCTTTCACCGAGTGGAAAACGCTTTATGGTATTGTATCGTTGGTTCTGCGGGCAGAGAAAATATACACGTCTGGTAACATGCAACATTGACGGAACGGGGATGTATGTTCTTAGCGATGATGACATGGTGAGTCATTGTTATTGGAAAAATGAGGAAGAAATTATTGCATTCGAGCGTAAGAAAGAAGGAGGGCCCGGTTATTATCTGATGAAAGACAAAACGCAGGAGTACCGGCATCTGTGGACTCGGTTGAAGAATGACGGCCATCCGAGTTATTGCCCGACGGACAACAGTCTCATCGTTACGGATTCTTATCCGAATCGCACACGTGTCGCTGATATAAAGTTATTGCGTGATTCCGGTTCGGAAGCCGGGAATATGAGAGTGGTGGCTCGTGTGTTTGCTCCTTTTAAATATGACAATGATACCCGTTGCGACCTTCATCCTCGTTGGAGGCAGGATGGAAAAGCGATATGCTTTGATGGTATTTTTGAAGGACACAGAGGTTTGTATATTGTAACCTTATAATTTATATAATCTATGGAGAATCTGAAAGTTTCTATTATAGTACCGGTTTACAAGGTCGAACAATATCTCGACAGGTGTGTCCGCAGCCTCTTGAGGCAGACGTATGGTAATATTGAGATTATTCTCGTAGATGACGGTTCTCCGGACAATTGCCCTCGGTTATGCGATGAGTATGCTTCCGAATATGATAATGTAAAGGTCATTCATCAATCGAATACGGGTGTAAGCGGAGCCAGAAATTCGGGATTGCTTCAATGTACCGGAGACTATATATCTTTTGTAGATAGTGACGACTGGATTGAAGAAGATACGGTTTCTTATTGTATGGGGTTAATCGATGCAAATGGCGCGGATGCCATTCAGTATGAGATGTCGAATGTATCCGCGGAAGGCGAATTCCACCAGCCTGCTGAGAAAATCAATCTTTACACGGGGAAGGATATTTTACAATATTATCTGGATTCATCTACCGGAAAAAGCGGTGGTTATGCAGTATGGCGGTGTATGTTCTCGTCCCGCCTGGCAAAGAAATACAAATTCCGTTTAGGTAAAGTGAATGAAGAGGTAGATTATAAATACAAAGTTCTTTCCGAATGTAACATGTTGGTTGTATCGAACCAATGCAAGTATCATTATTGGCAGGGTGGCGACAGCCTGTCTACCGGCGGATTGAAAAGCAGGGACTTTGATTTGTATGAAGCCGGAAATCTGTTGGCTGATTTGACTGCTAATGAGACGTATGGGAATATTTGTTTTCTTGGACAAGTAAAGAGGGCGAGGACTCCGTTGTCTCTTTTATGTAAAATCGCATATTATGGGATTGCAGATGAAAGCATCGATAAAGAAAAGACTGTTGCAAGATTGACTTCCGAACACAGGGCATTCCTTCGGACTCTTTTAAAAGCGCCGATTCCTTTTAGCAGAAAAGTATTGTCTGTTTTATTTGCCGTTAACTATAAGCTGGCGGAAGCATTGGTTAAAATCGTGAAATGAAGGAAGTTGTGGTAATTTTACCTGTATATGGGAATGATGAGGTTCCTTATGTTAGGTTGTCATTTGACAGTATCTTAAATCAAACATACAGGGATATTCACCTTTATGTAGGCGTGGATGGACCCGTAGGAGCAGAACTGGAGGAGTGTTTGAGAAGCTATGAGCGACAGGAGGGTGTTTCCGTCCTTTGGTTCCCGAAAAACAGAGGACTTGCCATTGTGTTGAACGACTTGCTCGACACCTGTTTCAAAGAGGGGTATGAGTATATAGCCCGGATGGATGCCGACGATATTTCGATGCCGGAACGGATAGCCAGGCAGTGGGCGTATCTTCAGACACATCCGGGGATAGATATTGTTGGTGGAGCCATTGAAGAAATTGATGGGGACAACAGAAGCCGGGGGAAAAAGATAATGTATCCTGAAAGACCTCAGGAGTGTTATAGATTCTTTGCCAGGAGAAATCCCCATGCGCATCCGACCGTGATGTTTCGCAAGAGTTTCTTTGATAAGGCTGGTTGCAAATACCGTCCTGAATATCGGCAGAATCAAGATACGATGCTTTGGCTGGATGGAATGAAGAGCGGGACGCAACATGCAAATCTGCAAGAGGTTGTTTTGAAGTTCCGTTTCACGGATTCGCTTTTTAAGAAAAGACGCAATGGTTGGGCTTTCGCTAAGAAACAGTTGCATGACCGCAAGATGATAAACAGGGCTCTTGGCTATGGTATGGGAGCTACAATCTTCGGGTATATGATGTTTTTCGTGTTAGTATCGCCTGCGTGTGTCAAGAAGTTTGCTTATAAGGTATTCAGGTAAGGCTTTTAGTCGGTTGGCGATTTGGGCGGGATGCGGTGGGCATCCGGGAAAAAAGAATATGATATTAAAGAGGCTTTTCGATATTGTTGCATCCTTTTGCGGATTGCTTTTGATTGGCTGGGTATTTCCTATAGTAGCTTTCCTTATTTATAAAAAAATGCCGGGTGGTCCTGTCTTCTTTTGTCAGAAGCGGGTGGGAAAGGACGGTAAACTGTTTACTTGCCACAAATTTCGCTCGATGACAGTGAAACATGACGGTTCTTCGGTGAGTGTGGCAGGAGACAGCCGCATTACGCCTCTGGGAGCTAAGTTACGGCATTACAAGATTGATGAGTTGCCGGAACTGTGGGATGTGCTGATTGGAAACATGTCATTTGTGGGACCTCGTCCCGATGTTCCGGGATATGCGGATAAACTGGTGGGCGACGACCGCAAAGTGCTGAATTTGAGGCCGGGCATTACGGGACCTGCTACGTTGAAATACAGATTGGAGGATGAGATGATTTCAGACTTTATGAGAGATTTCAGAAATATGGATTTTCAAGAACTGACTGCCAAATATCCATCTGTCCAACTTTCAGACGAGGATTATACGGCTCTTACGGGAAAGGGGAATCAGGAAGTGGCTGTGTGGTATAATGACCGCGTGATTTATCCGGACAAAGTACGGCTGAACAGGTATTATTATGAGCATTATTCGTTTGTGGCGGATATTCGGATGATTTTTGCTACGGTGCTGGGATTCAAAGTGAAGTTTGCGGGGGAAGAGGTGTAAGTTTCCAAACCGTTTGTTTTGGGGGTATTCTAAATTAAACACGCCTGTTTTTTAATGAACTTGTTATGCTTTATCGCCTCATTGGGTACATGCCCGAATTTGAGTGTCCGGGACTTGTAATTTGAATATGTTTCATTTGACGATATGGCTTTTAAATATCTGCCTGTAAGAATAGATGATTAAATAGAACAGCATATATGGAAGAAAGAGAAGAAATTTATCTCTGTCTGGCTCGCATGAGTGAGGAAGGACTGGAACAGAAATATGTGAAAGAAGCATTTGATACCAATTGGGTAGTGCCTCTCGGTCCGAATGTGAATGGTTTCGAGAATGACTTGAAGATGTTTGTCTCTGAAAATGTGGATGGAACCGAAGTTTCAAGAGAGGTCGTTGCGTTGAGTGCAGGTACGGCGGCCCTGCATCTTGCACTGCTTGCCTGTGGTGTGGGACTAGGCGATGAGGTTTGCGTACAGACGTTTACTTTCTGTGCTTCTTCCCATCCGGTTGCATATTTGGGTGCGACGCCGGTGTTTATCGATTCGGAACCTGATTCATGGAACATGGACCCGGAGTTGCTGGAAAAAGCGATTCTCGACCGTAAAGCTAAGACCGGTAAGTATCCTAAAGCCATTATCCCGGTGGCTCTGTATGGCATGCCGTACGATTGTGGCAAGATTATGGCTGTGGCTGACAGATATGGCATTCCTGTTATAGAAGATGCTGCCGAAGGGTTTGGCTCTAAGTGGAAAGGGCGGCTGCTCGGCACGTTCGGTAGATTCGGCGTGTTTTCTTTCAATGGCAACAAGATGATTACTACTTCGGGAGGCGGTGCGCTTATCTGCAAAGACACTGAAAGCAAGAATAACATCATGTGGTATGCAACGCAGGCTCGCGACGCTTACCCTTATTATCAACATACGGTTATCGGTTACAATTACCGCATGTCGAATATTTGTGCAGGTATTGGCCGGGGACAGATGACAGTGGTTAATGAACATATCGCTCATCATAAGCATGTGCAGGCTCTTTATAAGGAACTTTTGAAAGAGGTGGAAGGCGTAGTGCTTCATGAAGCCCCCAATGCCGATTATGATTCTAATTATTGGCTTTGTACTGTAATGCTTGACCCGAAGGTGAGAATTCAAGGACAGGATAATGCTTATAAAGAAGTCATTAAGACGGCTATAGGAGGTGCGGCAGGTGTGGTTCACGTGGTTGAGAACCCTGCAACGGACTGTCAGCCGAACAGTAATGTGGAAGCGTTGCGTGTATTTATGCTTTCGAAGAAGATTGAGGCCCGTCCGGTATGGAAACCGATGCACAAGCAGCCGGTATATAAAAACGCCCCGGCTTATGTGAACGGGGTGTCGGAGGCTGTTTTCAAAGTGGGTATGTGTCTTCCTGCCGGTCCGTATGTAACGGATACTGATGTGCGTTATATTGTGGATTGCATTAAAGAGGCGATTGTAAGATGATGCAAGTTCCTAATTCAGAAGCAGATTTGGAATTTCTGCCTCACGATAAAAAGGTAAACGGTAGAGCGGGTGTGTTTGTCTTTCTGATATTAGGAAAGGAATCCCTGACATACGGTTTCCGATAAATGGGATTCAGGAAATGAGAACTATAAACATTTAATTCTTTTACTGCTGATTTTGAGCCTTTGGGCCTATTTCCGAATAAATGAAAAAGACAGTTGTTGAATACATCGCCAATACACTTGAGGATATTTCCAAACAATCTCTTCTGGTAAATAAGGTACGTCTGCATGCTTTCTTCTCGGAACAGGAAACAATGGAGAAGCAAGGGACACATTTTGTATTTAGATATGCTTTTTATTCTGTTGAAAAGCTGCAGAGACGTACCAAGCAAAGCCTGTTTAAAGAATATAATATGTTGTGTGCTGATTTGAGAAGTACTTCTCAAGGAAAAATGTCGGATATGGAATATAGGGATGTGGTGTTATACGGTGATGATTCCTCGCCTGCGGCCCAAGAACGGTTAATGGAATATTTGAAGCGGGATAATTTGTTGAAGGTACAGTTGTCTTTCTATGACAGAGAGAACTCTGGCGGCAGAAGAGGAGAAGATATAACTTATGCGGAATTGCAAAAAGCATTGTTCTATTGTAAAAGGAAGAAATATTTGCTTCTGTTTATTTCGATTCGTGATTTGATACAGGATATCCGTTTTTACGATTTGCTTGAAGAATTCAGTGTTGACTTCCGGTGCATTGACTTTCCCTGGTTCTGCAAGGAGAATTTGAAGTTGATAAAAGCAGTCATGTTATATGAAAAGTTACAACCTTAATAGGGAACAGGATAAGAGTTTTATTTCGGACCATGAGAATTGTATGCCGGCCTGCAAGCCGGCGGATATTTTTGATTTCATACCGGATTATCATATATGTAGGTCCCTAACTTCATGCTATACGTATGGAGACCCCTACATATTTTGTTGGTCAGAAGAAGTACAGCGGTATGTCTTTTGAGCAATGCCCTCATATCGGTTAATTTCCGATATGTTTTTTACCCCATATATCAACTGTCTGTGAAGATCGTTGATATATTTTTTTATAAAGAGAGTAAAGGCCGGTATCCCGTTTCCCGCATCCTGTTTTTGCCATATTGGGATTGATATTGTTATTTTAGTGACCTATATGGGTCTGATATGGATTCTATGTGCTCACAAGAGCATAACTCGCTTTGTTCCGTAAGAAAAGAATACCTGTTTTTAATTTGTCGTTTACAATCGTATTGTTACGGTTCTCCGATTTAGCCTGTTACCGGTTACAACCACTTGTCCTTTTTAATTTCCATTGGCTGGGATATGCTTTACACCGGATTTGATTTATGGTGAGTTCTATCAATTCAATTTATCCTCTTGTATCAGACAGCAGAA
>NZ_CAUCSQ010000026.1 GCF_958445495.1 uncultured Bacteroides sp.
TCTTGCAAAGCGGGTGCAAAAGTAGACAACTTATTCTTATTATCCAAACAAATATCGACTTTTTTTATTAAGAATAATACATAATAAACAGAAAGCATTGAATGACAGACAAATAAAAAATTCACCATTCTTTATAAAAAACGATAGAAGAAGATACCGGATAAGCAAAACCGGTACAATCCCCCAAACATACCGCTCCCTATTACTACGCGCACGCCTATTATAATAAGTAAGGTTTGCAACAACAGGCAAAATGATTTCATTGCTTACATACAAGCCCATATATGCACCGGTCAGAAAAACAAGTATAAAAGGCTGCACAAACACAGCGCTTTAGCTGGTCCAAAGCATGGCTTTAGCAATCGAAAAGCACAGCTTTAGACTACCTAAAGCGATACTCTACAATAAACAGTCTGATTATATCGCCGCACACCCCGATAAAAATGAAATAGCAATCACACGAATTAGGGAAACGGTTAACAGTCAAGGATATTCAGCAAATTCCCCATTTCTGAATATTCTTGTTTAAAAGTAAAAAAGACCGTTTCAAAATAGAAATTGAAAATCGGAAAGCATACAGACTGGAACTTAAAAAAAGAAAAATCCCCCTATTCTTGCCTTGTATCCTGACGAATGAAGGCTAAAACAGGAGGAAGAAGATTTCTATGTTATAAATTACAGATGTCCCCTTTTGCTATTTTGAAGTGAAGCCCAAAATCAGACAAAAAACGTTCGGGCCTCATCCTTTTATGAATATCCCTACCGGAAACACCCTTTTCTCTAATCAATTCTCCGGGAAAGGGAAACGCGATTCCCTCCACCTCTACAAGACTATAAAAACGGACTTAATCACCAACCCAATCTATATCAGACCATCCGGCAGCAGAATACCATTCGACAGACTGTCGATAATAAGTTTCCTGTATAGATTGATTGTCTCTTAATATATAAGTAGACAACCCTTGAAATCCCTTCATAGATGCCATCTCTCCAACTCCGTTCGGATACGTACAATAATTATAATCCGTTGATTTCATCCAAACAACCGTATTCCGGTATATGTTTTCATAATTTTCAAAAGCCTGGGCACGGTCGTCTTCTTTCATTTTTCGCATTAATCCCATCATGTCATGATAAGACTTATCACGATAAGGATCGTAGCATAATATCCCGGAATTATTGACATCTATATAGTTGTTTTTCTTTGTTCCTGCCAGCAAGAATTCCCTGGTAGCAGCAGCCAACGCCGGTAACTCACTACTCTTTACTACAGAAATAGACACTCCTCCGGTCCAATTGTCATTAGACATATTAGCCCCGTTATCATACTTCTCTTCATAAACCGCATAATAGTTTTTTGCAATATTTATTGCCGGATTATCCTGTGAGAACAGCGCGGGAACCACCTCCTCATAAGGAGCGCCCGGCCCCGGAATCTCCGTAGGAGACCCTATAAAATAGTCCGCACAATCCCGTAATTGATAAACCACTTCAACAGACTGCATATAACAAGCATCAAACAATATAAAATCAAAATGGGGAGCGACAGACAATGCCTCATGCAAATCGGGAATATTCATCCTATAGTCTCCGTCACTTGCATCTTGCCCCCACCAGCGGGTCGAAGGATTCTGGTAAAACCGCCAGCCATCGCCATGAGACCAGAAAACGATACCGTAGCTTTTAGCCGGATAATTGGAAAAAGCAGTCCTAAAGACATCCTTCATAACATCAACGCTGACAGAATTCTGATTGCCGTAATCCATCACGGTTTCTTGCCTGACCTCTCCTTTTCCGTTCTTTACCAGCCTAATCAGATGGGCATCCCCATGATAGCCAGCCCAATAAACCAACAAATTATTCTCCGTCCCATCCGTATTTTTCATTCCCCTTATCATTTCCTCCACATCTTCCGAATCAAAACCAGCCTGTCCAAGACTGTTATCTCCGGCAATATACACCAATACGGTACGGGCGCTGTAAAATTTTTCCGGCTCCTCTTCATTCTGGCAAGATACAAACCAAAATGCCAGACAAACGAAAACAGAAAGTATTTTAATCTTTTTCATTAGATTTCAATTTTTATACGGTTATACGGCGGCAAAGATAAAAAAAATAAGAGATGCAGAATTACATCTCTTACTATATTAACATTTCAGCGGTTTATTCTTCCGGTTTCGTAAATCGGAATTTTTCGGAATCCACCCGCAACACAGTCATATTTCCGCCTCTCTTATATTTGCTGAGAATCTTTGTCTCTTCCTTTTCCAACTTTTTCCTATTTTCCGAAAAATAAATCATACACGTGCTGTTTTGCTGCAACTGATTGTCCTCCAGGTAGTTTTTCAACTGGTAACTATACAATTCGCGATGAGCTAAAAAACCGTCCTTACTGACCTTTGCGCTATCCAATACCTGTATATCCGTAAAATAGACAACAGTATCCGTAAACGAAGCGGCAATTCCAAAAGCATAAACAGGTTTGGAATGCTCTTTCTTCAAAGAAAAAGCCGAGCACACGGCAAACACCAGTGCGACTGCAAATACTATTTTTACATATTTCATATCGTATAATTTTTAATTTCGCAAAGATAACAAAAAAGAGGAAAAGTCAGCATAGTATTGAAACAGAAATAATAAGCGGCAATCAAATAAAAAACCGCACAAGTACATTCCCATACGAGAAAAATGCGACTTATGCGGTTTAAATTCTTTTCTTTTCAGAAATTGATACTTCTCACTTATCCCAAGTAAGACTTGAGCAATTTGCTACGATTACTTTGTCTTAATCTTCTAATTGCCTTTTCTTTAATCTGGCGAACGCGCTCACGGGTGAGGCCAAACTTATCGCCGATTTCTTCTAATGTCATTTCCTGCTGTCCGATACCGAAAAACATCTGAATGATTTCTTTTTCCCTATCGGTTAACGTAGAAAGAGCTCTATCAATTTCCCTCGCAAGAGACTCATTAACCAGAGAGCGGTCCGCCATTGGCGAATCATCGTTAACCAACACATCCAACAGGCTGTTATCCTCCCCTTCCACAAAAGGCGCATCCACCGAAATATGACGGCCGGATACCTTCAGCGTATCAGAGATTTTATCAACCGGAATTTCCAGTTCGTCTGCCAACTCCTCGGGAGACGGACGCCGCTCGTTTTCCTGTTCAAACTTCGAGAAGGCTTTGCTGATCTTATTCAGCGAACCTACCTGATTCAACGGGAGACGAACAATACGCGACTGCTCTGCCAATGCTTGCAGAATAGACTGGCGAATCCACCATACAGCGTAGCTAATAAACTTAAATCCACGTGTTTCATCAAATTTCTCGGCAGCCTTAATCAGTCCTAAATTGCCTTCATTAATCAAGTCAGGCAAACTCAAACCTTGGTTTTGGTACTGTTTAGCCACAGATACGACGAAACGAAGATTGGCACGTGTCAATTTTTCCAATGCTACACGGTCACCCTTACGAATGCGTTGAGCGAGTTCCACTTCTTCCTCGACAGTAATCAGGTCTTCACGGCCGATTTCCTGCAAATACTTATCAAGAGAAGCGCTCTCTCTGTTAGTGATACTTTTGGTAATCTTTAGTTGTCTCATTCTTTAAAAACAGATTTGGAGTGCAAAGTTACGACAAATAATTTGTTAGCATATAAAATTAAGTAACTTTTACACTATATTTCTACTAATAAAACGAAAAGAGATGCCGGCAAGTTGACTGTCGGCATCCTTTTTCTATTTCATTAGCTTATCCTGCAATCTTATTACCTATATTTCAGACTTTATTCCTGAGTCAAATCAACGGCAAAGTATCCGCGTTTGCCTGACGGGAACATACCGGTCAAGAACAATACCTGGTTCGGAGATTTAACGGCGGCTTTCATCACCTCTTCCAAATCGCTGACCTTGCGCATCGGCTGGTCGTTGGCTCTCAGGATAATAAATCCTTTGCGAACTCCCGCTTCCGCCATCTTGCCGGAAGAAACTCCCGTCACTTGCAAGCCGTAGCCCAAATTCAACTGTTTTTTCAAATCATCAGGCAACTCCTTGAAGGCAGCTCCCAGAATCTCCATACCGGCATCCTTCACAATCTTCGTAGTACCCTGCTCATTCTTCAAGGTTACTTCCACCGTCTTTTCCTTCTTATCGCGAATCAGTTTTATCTTCACCTTATCGCCCGGACGATGTTTGGCAATGGCTTCCTGCAAATCAGCCATATTAGACACCTTCTTGTTGTCCAAACCGACAATCACGTCGTCGACCTTAATATCAGCCCCGGCAGCCGAACCGCCTTCAACGATTTCAGAAACCCATACACCTTCTACCACACCCAGTTCCTTAGCTTTATCCGCCAACGTAGTACCGGACTTATCAATCGGTTGATGATCATCCATCAGGCTGCTGCCGATGGAACCTCCGCGAATACCGAGCAATGCACGCTGTACCGTTCCGTATTGCTTCAAATCCGCAACCACTTTTGTCATGATACTGGTCGGAATAGCGAAACCGTATCCGGCATAAGCCCCCGTCGGAGAAGAAAGCACGGAATTGATACCTACCAGTTCACCTCTGGCATTAACCAATGCGCCGCCGCTGTTTCCCTGATTGATGGCGGCATCCGTCTGGATAAACGATTCGATGCCTCCGTTATATACTCCCAGAGAACGGGCTTTCGCACTTACGATACCGGCAGTGACCGTAGAATTCAGGTTGAACGGATTCCCCACTGCCAAAACCCATTCCCCTACTTTCAGCGCTTCGGAGTCTCCCACCGGAATAGTCGGGAAATCATCGCCTTCGATTTTCACCAGCGCAAGGTCCGTACTGGGGTCGGTCCCAATCACACGCCCTTTAAACTCGCGGTTATCATTCAGCTTCACGCTGATTTCATCCGCACCGTCAATCACATGGTTATTAGTCACGATATATCCGTCCTTCGAGATGATGACTCCCGAACCGAATCCCACACGAGGTTGCGTTTGCACCTGGCGTTGCTGCCCGCGTCCGTCTCCGAAGAAAAAATCAAAGATGTCCGGCGCTTGCTGTATAGTCCTTGTTTTAGCCTCTTGGGTAGACCTTATATGTACAACGGCATGAAGCGAATTTTCCGCAGCTTGAGTTAAATCGACAGGTTGAGCGTTTACCGCGTCAAAAGCAGCCAATTTGACATTGGGATTCTGCCTGAACATCTCACTAAAAGATGCCTCCTTTGCAGGCTCGTTAGATTGCAACAGCTTGTAAGTTGTCAATCCTGCAACTCCTGAGCTAAGAAGAATGATAGCTCCTACTCCCAGAATGTTCTTTGTTGTCTGTTTCATGATTTATAATTCTTTAAAATGTTAATATTCGACATTGTTTTAACTTTTACGACGTTAAAATAATAACAAATATCGTTCACTTATTCTACTTGTCACTCTTTTTTGTCCACTTTTAACAGAGAATATTTGGGGCTTAACAGCGGTTAACGACAATAACTGACAAATTTACATTCATTGTATGTCATTCGCCGTTAACACTCTGACATTCATTCAGTAAAGTCAGATTTTCATGACACCTATACCCGGCAAGTCATTTAAGGTAATCCTTCCCTCCACTACATCCACCCCTTTGAAGCGGTCGTTAGAGATAAGCAGGTTGCCGTCCAGGTCGGCGAAATCCACCAAAGGCGAGAATTGGGCGGCGGCGGATACGGCACAGGAAGTTTCCGTCATGCACCCCACCATCACCCGCATGCCGAGTGCACGCGCCAGCGTCAGCATTTTCCATGCCTCGCGCATTCCCGTGCATTTCATCAATTTAATATTGATTCCCGTAAAAGCCCCTTTCAGTGCCGCCACGTCTTTCAAGCGTTGTACGGATTCATCGGCAAACACAGGCAACGGGCTTTGTTGCGTTATCCAGGCGATATCATCCAGATACTCCTTCGGCATAGGCTGCTCTATCATCACAATCCCTTTCTCTTTCAACCAATAAATCATATCGAGCGCATACTCCCTGTCCGTCCATCCCTGATTCGCATCAACGGCTATCGGGAGTTCCGTAACCGAACGGATAGCCTCAATCATCTCTTTATCATTGTCGCGGCCCAGTTTCACCTTTAATATATTAAACCTCCCCGCGCACTCTTTTGTTTTCTCCCGCATCACCTCCGGTTTGTCAATGCCAATCGTAAAAGTAGTAGAAGGAGCCTTTTCCTTGTTCAATCCCCATATTTTATGCCAAGGAGCTCCCAGCAATTTGCCCGCCAAATCATGAAGGGCAATATCCACCGCAGCCTTTGCCGCCGTATCTCCGGGCGACAGGCTATCAACGTATGACAAAATGTCCTCCAACTGAAAAGGGTCGCTGAACTGCCCCAGATTCACCTTCCCCAGAAAATTCATCACGGACTCTACCGTTTCTCCCAGGTAAGGAGGCATAGACGCCTCCCCGTAACCGACCACACCTTCATATTCAATCTCAACCTGCACATCGGGAGTCACGGTACGCGAATAAGTAGCTACCGTAAACACATGCTTTAACTTCAGCTCATACGGGAAAAAAGTCATTTTCATCTTCCCTCCCAGACCGGACCTGTTTATATGGACAGCGGCACATGCCGGTTCTCCCGCCAACGCCTGCCGGGCAATCATCCCCGAACCCAGAACCGTCCAAGCCGCCGTTTTTAAAAACTTTCTTCTATTCTGCATTTTAACAAATAATAAACAAAACCGCCGTTCCGATACCGAACGTCAGTTATAATAAGGATTATGGTCCGTCGTATTTATCTCTTTCACCTTATTTATATAAGGCAGGAAACGGACCGCAAAAAGCAAACGCCCCGTATTGAACTCATCATAATCTTTATCCTCCGGCTCGAAGCTACCCACATGTACATCTCCCAATGCATGGATAAACCGCTTATCTCCCAAATAAATGCCTACGTGGGAAACGCTTTCCTTGCCGCCGTCAACCGCCTTCCGGCCGAAAAACACCAAATCCCCCCGTCTCACACCGGTAAAGCCGGCATCTATTTCAATGCGTTCTCCGATACAAGCCTGCTCCGAAGCATCCCTCGGAATGAGAATATCATGCATGAAAAGAACTGTACGGACAAATCCGCTGCAATCCACCCCCTTCGAAGAAGTCCCCGCCCACAGATAAGGAATGCCTATCATTGAAAAAGCGGTCTTGACAATACTTTCAACATCCTGTTTCAACGAAGCCCTCCATTTGACTTCAGGTTGCGAGATTGATTTGGGAATATAGGCTTGCCTGCCGTCCGGATAAGAGACCTTATAAAAACGTCCCTTGCTTCCTTCCCATTTCAAACGGTTGCCCGCCACCACATCGGATACGGTCTGCGATTTCTCATCCGGTTTCTCATACGTGAACCCATAATGGGAAGTCACCACAATCTTCTCCGCCCGGTTCCACTCATGACAGCCTTCTTCCGACATAGGAGTAACCACCAGCCGGTGTGCCCAACCGGTATAACCGTCCGGTGTCCGAATCTCGTACCAACCCGTATATCGCAATATCCTGACCGGCATTCCCAGTAATGCCTGCGTACTCATACCGGAAGTGAATTTGCCTTCCTCACGCAAATTACAAACCGAAACACGCACCACCCCATAGGCGGAATCGGCAGGCATGGCAGGTAGTTCCGACGCATGCAGGCCGACTGCCGCAATGACTGAAAGACAATAGAAAAAAAGAATAAATTTCCTCATCGAACCAATAATTTTGCGATAGCAAAGGTAGAAATTATTTCTATTTGTAACACATTCTTTGGCTAAAACAAAATAAATGACTTACCTTTGCACAATGAAGCAGTCGGCCGGTCTGTCGCGTGCATGTTTCATGCAGGAGGAAAGTCCGGGCAACACAGAGCATCCTACTTCCTAACAGAAAGCTGTCCGTGAGGGTAGAGTAACGTAGAAGAAAACAACCGCCGCTTCTTTCGGGGAGAGGCAAGGGTGAGAAGGTGGAGTAAGAGCCCACCAGCCGCATGGCGACATGCGGGCTGTACGTCTTAGGAGTTGTAAGGTCATGTAAACCGGCGTTATGAGAGTTGCTCGCTCCATGTCGGAGGGTAGACCGCTAAAGTGTCGTGGTGACACGCCACTCAGATAAATGACAGGCACCTGATATAATTAAAGATTAATAATCGGAAATTATATGGGTACAGAACTCGGCTTATAGGCTGACTGCTTTTTCTTTTAATTATCCATTTAATTACAAATGACTAATGGATGAGGATCGACTGTTCAAGCAAGTCTGTTGTAATCAGTAATTAGTTGCTTGCAATTAGTAATTAGCGAAGAACTATGAAGAAGAAAATCACCGATATATGGAAGTTTCTTACGTATGACATCTGGCGCATTACGGAAGACGAAGTGACCCGGACCAAGTTCTCACTCTACAATATTATAAAGACCGTCTATCTTTGTATCAATCGGTTTACCAAAGACCGGATGGCCAATAAAGCTTCTGCACTTACTTATAGCACATTGCTTGCCATTGTACCGATACTTGCCATCCTGTTTGCCGTAGCGCGTGGTTTCGGGTTCGACAACCTGATGGAACATCAGTTCCGCAACGGTTTTGGAGGAAATACAGAAACAACGGAGGCCATTCTCTCATTTGTCAATTCCTATCTTTCACAGACCAAAGGAGGTATTTTCATTGGAGTTGGTTTGGTAATGTTGTTATGGACGGTTATCAATCTGGTCAGTAATATTGAAATCACCTTCAACCGTATCTGGGAAGTGAAAAAAGCACGATCCATGTATCGCAAGATTACGGACTATTTCTCCATGTTCCTGCTGATGCCGATTCTGATCGTGGTATCCGGAGGACTTTCTCTGTTTATGAGCACCATTCTCAAGCAGATGGATGATTTCGTCCTGCTCGCTCCTGTTATGAAATTCATGATACGGCTTATTCCTTTTGTCCTGACATGGCTGATGTTCACCGGGCTGTACATCTTCATGCCGAACACGAAAGTGAAATTCAAACACGCTCTCATTGCAGGTATTCTGGCAGGGTCTGCTTATCAGGCTTTTCAGTTCCTGTACATCAACAGCCAGTTGTGGGTGTCAAAGTACAATGCCATTTATGGTAGTTTTGCCGCACTTCCCTTATTTCTGCTTTGGTTGCAGATATCCTGGACAATCTGTTTGTTTGGAGCCGAACTGACGTATGCCGGACAGAATATCCGCAGCTTTAGCTTTGACCAGGACACCCGGAACATCAGCAGACGATACCGGGATTTTATATCCATCCTGATTATGTCACTCATAGCCAAACGATTCGAAAAGAACGAACCGCCCTATACGGCTGCAGAAATATCGGAGGAGCATCAGATCCCCATCCGACTGACAAATCAGGTACTTTATCAGTTACAGGAAATAGAATTGATTCACGAGGTTGTTACCGACGAAAAAAGCGAAGAAATCGGTTACCAGCCTTCAATGGATATCAATCAACTGAATGTGGCTGTCCTGCTGGACCGTTTGGACACATACGGCTCCGAGAATTTCAAAATAGACAAAGACGAAGAATTCAACGACGAATGGAAGGTGCTGACCGAATCCAGAGAAGAATACTATAAAAAAGCAAGTAAAGTATTGCTGAAAGATTTATAAGAAGGCACAACCGTCAATCAATAAAATGAACTTAACATAATTAGATTAGAAAAAATGAAAAAGCTATTGCTAAGTGCATTCGCCATCTGTCTGGCAGGGGCAGGCGTTGCACAAGAATCCCCTCTATGGATGCGCCATTGCGCCCTTTCCCCGGACGGAACGACCATCGCATTTACTTACAAAGGAGACATTTACACAGTACCGTCAGCCGGCGGGCGGGCCACACAAATCACGACCAATCCGGCTTTTGACACCGAGCCGGTATGGAGCCCCGACAGCAAACAGATTGCTTTTGCATCAGACCGCATGGGAAGCCTCGACGTTTTCGTCGTATCCAGCGAAGGAGGAGCGCCACAGCGGTTGACTACCCATTCAGGCAGTGAGAGACCAGTTGCCTACAAAGACAACAAACACATTTTATTCACAGCCAACATCACTCCCTCCGCCGAAGATGCCGGATTCCCTTCCAGCCAGTTCCAGCAAGTGTACGAAGTAGCCGTGACGGGAGGACGCCCCGTCCTATTTTCATCCATGCCGATGGAATGTATCTCCATCAATAAAGAGGGAACCATGCTCTATCAGGACAAGAAAGGATATGAAGATTATTGGCGCAAACACCAGATATCCCCTATCGCCCGTGACATCTGGATGTACACTCCAGGGAAAAAGCCGGTTTATCAAAAGCAGACGGCTTTCGGGGGTGAAGACCGCGAACCGGTATGGAGCCCGGACGGTAAATCATTCTACTACCTGAGCGAAGAGAAAGGTTCTTTCAACGTATTCCAACGTACTCCCGGAGCCGCCGCTTCCCGACAAATAACTTTCCACACAAAGCATCCCGTACGCTTTCTAAGCATATCCGCCGCCGGCACGCTTTGTTATGGCTATGACGGTGAAATTTACACGCTTGTTCCGGGCAAACAGCCTCAAAAAGTAAACGTCACTATTCTGGCAGACAAGAATGACAAAGACATCATCCGCCAAATCAGATCCAGCGGAGCCACCGACATCGCCGTATCTCCCAAAGGAAAAGAAGTCGCGTTCATTATGCGCGGTGATGTTTACGTAACCTCTATCGACTATAAAACAACGAAACAAATCACCAACACGCCCGACCAGGAACGTAACATCAGCTTTGCCCCCGACGGGCGCACACTTGTCTACTCTTCGGAACGCGACGGATTATGGCAGCTCTACACGTCCACCATCGTCCGCAAAGAAGAGAAACAATTCGCCTATGCCACAGAATTGAAAGAAGAACGCCTGACCAACTCCAAAGCCGCTTCTTTCCAACCGCAATTCAGCCCTGACGGCAAAGAAGTAGCCTTCCTCGAAAACCGTACCGCTATCCGCGTCATCAACCTGAAAAGCAAAGCTGTACGTACAGTAATGGATGCCAAATACCAGTATTCTTATGCTGACGGCGACCAATGGTTCCAATGGAGCCCTGACAGCCAATGGATTCTGTCGGACTTCATCGGCGTAGGAGGCTGGAACAATAAAGACGTCGTTCTGCTGAAAGCTGACGGAAAAGGCGAAATGGTCAATCTTACCGAAAGCGGATACAGCGACACCAACGCCAAATGGGTATTGGGCGGAAAGGCAATGATATGGAACAGCGACCGTGCCGGATACCGTAGCCACGGTAGCTGGGGAAGTGAAAGCGACACCTATATCATGTTCTTCGACGTCGATGCATACAACCGCTTCCTGATGAGCAAAGAAGACATCGCCTTACTCGAAGAAGCGGAAAAGGCAGAAAAAGCGGAAAAAGAGAAAGCCAAGAAAGAAAAGGCGGAGAAGAAAGGAGACAATAAAGACAAGAAGAAAACAGCCTCCGGTAAGGATGCGAAAAAAGACAGCACAGAGGTGAAACCTCTCACGTTCGATTTGGAAAACCGTTTTGACCGCATCGTCCGTTTAACCGTGAATTCTTCCCGCCTGAGTGATGCCGTTATGAGCCCGAAGGGAGATATTCTTTATTACCTGGCAGCCTTTGAAGGGGACTATGACCTCTGGGAACATAAATTGAAAGAAAATACGACTAGGATATTGCTGAAAGGAGTCGGCGGCGGTTCGCTCATACCGGATAAGGAAGGAAAGAATATCTTTATGTGTACGGGCGGCAGGCTGAAAAAAATAGAGATTGCCGGCAGCAAGATTACACCGATAGAATTCGAAGCATTCTTCGACTACCGCCCTTATGAGGAACGTGCATACATCTTCGACCACGTTTGCCAGCAAGTAAACGACAAATTCTATGTGGCCGACTTGCATGGAACAGACTGGAAAGGATACCAAAAAGCATACGAACGCTTCTTGCCCCACATCAACAACAATTATGACTTCACGGAAATGTTGAGCGAATTGCTCGGTGAGCTGAACGGTTCGCATACCGGAGCCCGGTTTGCGACAGGAAGCAGCGCAATGCCTACCGCCACTCTGGGAGTCTTTTATGACGAGTCATACAATGGCGACGGGCTAAAAATTAAAGAAATTATGAAGCAAAGCCCCTTCACCCGGAAAAAGACAGATGTGAAGGCAGGCTGTATCATTGAGAAAGTAGACGGCATGCCCATTAAGGCCGGCGCCGATTACTTCCCGTTATTCGAAGGCAAAGTAGGACGCAAAGTAGTCCTTACCATATACGACCCTTCCACTAAGAAACGTTTTGAAGAAACCGTAAAGGCAATCAGCTACGGAGCTCAAAATGAATTGCTCTACAAACGTTGGGTAGAACGTTGCGCCAAGAAAGTCGAAGAGCTTTCCGGCGGACGCATTGCCTATGTGCATATCAAAGGCATGGACAGCCCCAGCTTCCGCAAGATGTATTCCGAACTGCTCGGCCGTTACCGCAATAAAGAAGCCGTAGTGGTAGACACCCGCCATAACGGTGGCGGATGGCTGCACGATGATGTGGTAACCTTGCTTGGCGGAAAGGAATACCAACGTTTTGTGCCGCGCGGACAATATATCGGCAGCGACCCATTCAACAAATGGCTGAAACCTTCATGCATGCTCACCTGCGAGGACAATTACAGCAATGCACACGGCACTCCTTTCGTATATAAGACTCTGGGCATCGGCAAGCTGGTAGGCGCCCCGGTAGCGGGAACGATGACAGCCGTATGGTGGGAACGCCAGATAGACCCGTCTATCGTATTCGGCATTCCGCAGGTAGGTTGCATGGATATGCAAGGCAACTATCTCGAAAACCAGACCTTGCAACCTGATATCCTGGTCTATAATGAACCGGAAGCCAGCCTGAAAGGGGAAGACGCGCAACTGAAAGCGGCAGTAGACTGCTTATTGAAAGATTTGTCAAAAAAGAGATAAATACCGTATTATTAATGCCGCTTCTCCAGCGGCATTAATAATATACTAGATATCAACACTTTACAGAGCCGTTTATTGGTTTTAAAGGAACGGGTCGTTCCTTTAAAAGGAAGGCATCGTTGGTTTAAAAGGAAGGAGGTGTTCCTTTAAAACCAACGATGCCTTCTGTTATACGCTTCTCCCGAAGGGCTGATAATATAATTATTTTTCAATTAATAATGATTGTACGAAATCACTTTTTCCTTCTGTTTCCTTATCTTCCTACGTTTTTCCTTTGCCGGATAGCCAATGACAATATCCAGCAACAAACGTTTGGAAGCAGGAATACCGGCAAGCTGTTTCATCTCTTTCTCATCGAACCAGCCCAGAATACAAGAACCCAGCCCTTCGGCCTCAGCCGCCAAGGAAATATGGGCAGCCGCTATTCCGATGTCAATCAACGGAAAATGTTTGCCTTTCAACTTCCCGCCAAGCAGGGAGGTTATATTAGCAGATTCTTCAACGACCAGGATATGTACGGGAGCGTCTTTGGCAAATTTGTTCATTCCCAAACCGGCAGCGGCTTTGCCGGCTTTTCGAGCCAGTTCCCTGTCCGTAACGGCTACAAACCTCCAAGGCTGCGCATTGCAGGCCGAAGGCGCCAGACGGGCGGCTTCAAGCACCCGTTCCAACTTTTCCGGCTCCACCGGACGTTCCTTATCATACGAACGGTCACTTTGACGAGCCTGCACCAATTGAAGAAAATCAGTATATGCCATTTCCAATCCTCCGGTCACTTATTTATATTTCCTTATTTATATTGAATCATCCGGCTGATATACTTGCCGATAATATCGAATTCGATATTTACCACGCTGCCGACCTCAAACGTATGGAAATTCGTATGCTCGTAGGTATAAGGAATGATAGCCACCTGGAAAGTGTCATCCGTCGGATTACATACCGTCAGGCTGACACCGTTCACAGTCACCGAACCTTTATCTACAGTGATATATCCGCGCTTCGCCATTTCCTTGTCAAACGCATAGCGGAATGTAAAATACCAACTGCCTTCCGCGTCCTTGATGTCGATACAAGTGGCCGTCTGGTCTACATGTCCCTGGACGATATGCCCGTCCAGCCGGCCGTTCATCATCATGCTGCGTTCAACGTTCACCTTATCCCCCACTTTCAGCAGACCGAGATTGGAACGTTCCAGCGTTTCTTTCATGGCAGTCACCGTGTACGTATCGTCCGTCAGGGTCACCACCGTCAGGCATACGCCATTGTGGGAAATGCTCTGGTCGATTTTCAACTCATTCACAAACGAACACTTCAACGTAAAGTGTATATTCTCCTGGTCTTTCACCAGCGCTACCAGAGTAGCATATTCTTCTACGATTCCGGAAAACATAATTCAAATTACTAGTTTACGATTTACAACTGAAATAATACTCTCCGATGTGCGGAGGCGCCAAAGATACGAATAAAGAAGGAGCTTAAAAAATAAGAGCAAAAAAAATGGGGCTTTTCACAAAGCTCCATTTCTCAGTTTTCAATAGGTATTAGTTTTTTTTAAGGTAAAAAGATTGTTTTCAGGATAACGGTGCAAATATAGGGGCTTTTACTGATACCATCCAAATTATAAAACATGTCATATAACATCTTTTTGAAAAATCTTTGGATTTATTATCATTTGACGCAAAAACGCCCGTAACCCACCCGTTACAGCGGACAAATATAGGGTTATTTTTTAAGGAGCTCTAATTTCTGTTTAAAAATCTGCAAAAAAATTACTTGTCCGGATAGTTTTCATCTACCCTTCCGCTATGTTTCAGGACCTTGGCATCAATGAAAAAGACAATCTCTTCGGCGATGTTGTTGATATGGTCGCCGGAGCGCTCCAGTTTACGGAAAACACTTACCAGCTCGATGTATGTATGCGCCGTCTCAGGATGCTCAACAATATAATCGGCAAGGATTTCGGTAGCCTGCGCATTGATTCCGTCCAGCAAATTGTCTTTCCCGAATACGGCAGTCGCCATCTCTATGCTCTCTTCATTCAAGGCGCGTTTTGCCAGCTCCAACATTGAAAGCACTTCCGCATGCATCTCGCCCAGACGAAGCCGCGCCACCAGGTCGGCATCCAGTACCGGCTCTTTGCAACGCATCACAAAACGAGCGATTCCTTCCGCAAAATCTCCCAAGCGTTCCAGATTCGTGTTAATCTTCAACATAGCCAATACGAAACGCAAATCAATGGCTACCGGATTATACAACGCGATAATATCTTCCACGTCACTGTCTATTTTCAACTCGAAAGCGTTCACCCGGCGTTCACGGACCATCACTTGCCGGGCCAGTTCCCTGTCAAGCGTCAAGACAGCCTCGCCCGCACGGTCTAATTGGTTATATACCAATGTCCACATCTCACTGATTTCTTTCTTCAACAAAACAAGTTCCGATTCTATAAACTTTACCATAACTTCTGCATATATAAATTAATTGATTAATATTCCGTTTGCCGTCTTTTCCGGCTCCGCCCTCTCCCGGTTATCCGAAACGTCCCGTGATGTAGTTCTGCGTAGCCTCTTTCTCCGGATGGGTGAAAATCGTTTTCGTATCTCCGTATTCCACCATTTTCCCCATATAAAAAAACGCCGTCTTATCGCTTATCCGGGCGGCCTGTTGCATATTATGCGTAACGATAACGACAGTATAGTCTTTTTTCAACTCATGAATCAGCTCCTCTATCTTAGCCGTAGAAACAGGGTCAAGCGCAGATGCCGGCTCGTCCATCAGTAATACGGAAGGAGACACCGCCATCGCCCTGGCAATGCAAAGACGCTGCTGCTGTCCGCCGGACAAAGCATAAGCCGACTCTTTCAACTTATCTTTCACCTCATCCCAAAGCGCCGCTCCTTTCAATGTCTCTTCCACCCGCCGGCGAATGAAAGCATTATCTTTCACTCCGTTGACGCGAAGCCCGTAAGCCACATTCTCGAATATGCTTTTCGGAAAAGGATTGGGACGCTGGAAAACCATCCCTACATTTTTGCGAAGCTCGTCCACTTCCACCCCTTTCGCATAGATATTCTGCCCGTCGATACGGATTTCCCCCTCCAGGCGGGTGGCCGGAATCAAATCGTTCATCCGGTTGAAGAGCCGGAGGAAAGTAGATTTGCCGCAACCGGACGGCCCGATAAAAGCAACCACTGATTTTTCTTCAATCTGCATATCGATTCCTTTCAACGCATGAAAGCCGCCATACCAGAAGTTCACACCGCGCGCATCTATTTTTATCGTACCCATATACCCAATTTAATTTGTTTTTACTTTTTTCTCAAAATACTTCCTCAAGACATTAGCCAGCAGATTCACCGACAGGATAATCATTATCAGCACCAATGCCGTGCCGTATGCCAACGGCAACTGCGCTTCCATATCCGTCCCGCTCGTAGAAATCACATACAGGTGGTAAGGCAACGCCATACACTGTTCCAGTATATTCGCCGGCAACTGGGGCAGGAAATAAGCGGCGCAGGTAAACAGAATGGGGGCCGTCTCTCCCGAAACACGTCCCAAGGCAAGAATCAGCCCCGTGATAATATTCGGCATCCCCATCGGAAGGACGACGTGCCAAATCGTCTGCAATTTTGTCGCTCCCAACGCCCGGCTGCCTTCACGCATACTGTCGGGAATCGCTTTTAAAGCCTCCTCCGTTGTCCGGATAACCAAAGGCACGCAAAGCAGCCCCAACGTCAAGGAACCCGCCAGAATGCTGTCTCCGAACCCCATATAATTGACGAACAGCGCCATGCCGAACAATCCGAATACGATGGAAGGAATGCCGCTCAAATTATTAGTCATCACCCGAATGAAACGTACCAGCTTGCCTTTCGGCGCATATTCATTCATATAAATCCCACTCATCACTCCCACCGGGAATGCAAACAGCGCACTCCCCGCCATCAGATAGAAAGTACCGACAATAGCCGGCCAGATACCGCCACCCGTCATTCCGTCCGTAGGGGCCGAGGTGATAAAATCCCAACTGACAGCACCGATTCCTTTATAGATGATAAATCCCAGAATTGCAAACAATATCAGTACTATGCAAAGGCTCAACAACCGGAAAATCCCGAAAGCAAGCTTCTGCGAACGGCGTTTGGCTTTATTGTTACTTCGTATTTCCATCTTATTTACTATGTTTTAATCCTTTGGAGGAGATATATTCCACACTAAAATTGATAATCAACGTAATGAAGAACAGCACGACACCCAGCAGGAACAACGCCTGATAATGCGTGCCGCCGGCAGGGGCTTCACCCAGTTCGGCGGCGATGGTAGCCGGAATGGTACGCAAAGGTTCAAGAATCGTCGTCGGAATCACCGCCGCATTCCCCGTTACCATCAATACCGCCATCGTCTCTCCGATGGCACGCCCGATACCCAACACCACCCCGGACGTAATGCCTGAAATGGAATAAGGGATGACTACCTTGTATATCGTCTGCCAGTGTGAAGCGCCCAGTGCCAGACTTGCCTCCCGCATCGCACGCGGACAGTTGCGCATCGCATCTTCCGTCACCGTTATGATAGTAGGCAATGCCATTACAGCCAGCACGATACTTCCCGCCAGCCCGCTCTCTCCTACCGGAAGATTAAACAACTTCTGAATCAGCGGAACAACGACAATCAATCCGAAAAAGCCATAGACCACGGAAGGAATGCCGCTCAACAGCTCGATAACCGGTTTCAGCCAGTTCCGCACTTTCGGCTTCGCCACTTCGGACATATAGATAGAAACCGAAAGCCCGAACGGCAAGGCGAAAAGGATAGCGAACAGGCTCACCCACAACGTACCGGCAATCAGCGGCAGAAAGCCGAACTGCGGTGCCGGGGTGGCCGTAGGAAACCATTCGGAACCCGCAAACACGTCTTTCACGGAAATCGTGTTGTCCTCTATAAAATGCACCGCATCCGGACGAACGATGAACTTCTGCGGGACAAAAGCCACAATACCGGGTGTTTTCTCTACCAGCTCCGTTATTTTATCGCCCGCATATTCATAGGCAGGGCCAAGTTCCTCTTCCGTGTAATATTGCGTTATATCCTCCAAACGAAAAACCCGGATGGGGATGTCTTCCCCGCCCAGTTCTTTCCAGTTCGTTATTTCCTCGTCAAAAACATTCTTTATCTGCGCGGGAGTCAGCACTCTCACCTTGTTCCCCTTATTCAATGCCAACACATACCCTTCTTCAATCACCTTGCCCTTGAACAGCCCGAAAGCCTCGGTGAAAAGAAAGAGCACAATCAACAGGATAGTAATACTTGTCACGAAACCGCTGCAAGCCAATACTCCCTCTATCATCTTTTCCAATGCTTTTTTCATACTTGTCTATGATTTCCGACGCAAAGAAAGCGTCTCTTTGTTAAGGAGGTGTGACTAACGTTTGAAGGAAATGTTTCAATCGTGTTACATTTGTGCTACAAACAGGATTTCTGTCCCGGATGAAACGGAAATGTAACATCCGGACGTTTAATTTGCAAAGTCGATAAAAAGAAGAAATATGAAAGTGAGAAGAAACTTGTTAATCGCCCTCTCTCTGTTATCGCTCGGCGCCAACGCACAACGCATCAAAGGCAGCGACACGGTGCTTCCCGTCGCGCAACAGACGGCAGAACGGTTTATGAACCGGCATACGGGCGCCCGTGTCACCGTAACCGGCGGAGGAACCGGTGTGGGCATCTCCGCTTTAATGGACAATACGACGGACATCGCAATGGCCTCCCGTCCTGTCAAATTCAGCGAAAAGATGAAGATAAAGGAAGCAGGGGAAGAAATAGACGAAGTGATTGTCGCCTACGATGCCCTTGCCGTGGTGGTACATCCTTCCAATCCGGTGGAGCGGCTGACCCGCCAACAACTGGAAGACATTTTCCGGGGGAAGATTACCAACTGGCGACAAGTGGGCGGAGACGACCGTAAAATCGTGGTCTACTCGCGTGAGACTTCATCCGGCACTTACGAATTTTTCAAAGAAAGCGTACTGAAAAACAAAAACTATATGGCAAGCAGCCTCTCCATGCCGGCAACGGGTGCCATCATCCAGTCTGTCAGCCAGACGAAAGGGGCCATCGGATATGTAGGGCTGGCATACGTCTCCCCCCGTGTCAAAACACTTTCCGTATCTTACGGTGGAGACCGCTATGCCGCTCCCACGGCAGAGAACGCCACCAATAAGGTTTATCCCATCGTCCGCCCTCTTTATTATTATTACAATGTAAAGAATAAGAAAAAAGTCAGCCCCCTGATTCAATTTATTCTCTCGTCCGAGGGGCAGGACATCATAAAAAAGAGCGGTTATATTCCGGTTAAATAAAAAAAATGTCCTACTTTTGTAGCCTGAATCATAGAGCTAACATACTTACCGTTATGACAGATATAAAAAACGAAGAAGCAGGTGAAAAGAAAAGCTTGAACTTTATCGAACAAGCTGTAGAAAAAGATTTGAAAGAAGGTAAAAATGGTGGAAGAGTGCAAACCCGTTTCCCGCCGGAACCCAACGGCTATCTTCACATCGGCCATGCCAAGGCAATCTGCCTGGATTTCGGCATTGCCAAAAAACACAACGGCGTATGTAACCTCCGTTTCGACGATACCAACCCGACCAAGGAGGATGTGGAATATGTGGAAGCCATTAAGGAAGATATCCAATGGCTGGGTTACCAATGGGGAAACGAATATTACGCTTCCGACTATTTCCAGCAATTATGGGACTTCGCCATCCGCCTAATCCAGGAGGGAAAAGCATATATCGACGAACAGACTTCCGAACAGATTGCACAGCAGAAAGGTACTCCTACCCAAGCGGGTGTGGAAAGCCCGTACCGGAACCGTCCCGTTGAAGAAAGTCTTGAGCTTTTCAAGAAGATGAACAGCGGAGAAATCGAAGAAGGGGCGATGGTCCTTCGCGCCAAGATTGACATGGCAAACCCCAATATGCATTTTCGCGACCCGATTATCTACCGGGTGGTAAAGCATCCGCACCACCGTACAGGAACTGCATGGAAAGCTTACCCGATGTACGACTTCGCCCACGGGCAAAGTGATTTCTTCGAGGGAGTCACCCATTCCCTGTGTACGCTCGAATTCGTGGTACACCGCCCGCTCTACGACCTTTTCATTGACTGGCTCAAAGAAGGGAAGGACTTGAACGACAACCGCCCCCGCCAGACAGAATTCAACAAGCTGAACCTCAGCTATACGCTAATGAGCAAACGCAATCTGCTGACTCTGGTCAAGGAAGGGCTGGTAAACGGGTGGGACGACCCCCGCATGCCGACTATCTGCGGTTTCCGCCGTCGCGGTTATTCTCCCGAATCCATCCATAAATTCATCGATAAGATAGGATACACCACTTATGACGCGCTGAATGATATCGCCCTGTTGGAAAGTTCCGTACGGGAAGACCTGAACAGCCGCGCCACTCGCGTATCGGCTGTCATTAACCCGGTAAAACTGATTATTACCAATTATCCGGAAGGACAGGTAGAAGAGTTGGAGGCCATCAACAATCCGGAAGACCCGGAAGCGGGAAGCCACACCATCGAATTCAGCCGCGAGTTGTGGATGGAACGGGAAGATTTCATGGAAGAGGCTCCGAAAAAGTATTTCCGCATGACACCGGGACAGGAGGTGCGCCTCAAGAATGCCTATATCGTGAAATGTACCGGATGCAAAAAGGACGAAAACGGCATCATCACGGAAGTTTACTGTGAATATGACGCAAATACGCGCAGCGGCATGCCTGACGCCAACCGTAAAGTGAAAGGAACCCTTCACTGGGTAAGCTGCAAGCATTGCATACAAGCGGAAGTACGCTTGTACGACCGTTTATGGAAGGTGGAAAATCCGCGTGACGAACTGGCCGCTATCCGCGAAGCCAAGAATTGCGACGCATTGGAAGCGATGAAAGAAATCATCAATCCTGATTCACTGAAAGTTCTCCCGAATTGTTACATAGAGAAGTTCGCGGCAACCCTGCCCCCTCTCTCTTATTTACAGTTCCAAAGAATCGGTTACTTTAACATTGACAAAGATTCAACTCCTGAAAAACTGATATTCAACCGTACGGTAGGATTGAGAGACACATGGGGAAAAATCAACAAATAGCCTTTTGTCACGATGTACACGGAGCGGTGTGGCGGGAAACCGGGAAACGGAACTGTAAGCTGCGCCAATCCGTACAACCGATGATGGAAAATCAAAAACAATAAATAAAATGGGGAGAAAAAATTCACAGAATACCAAAAATGAACTGGACGAGTTAATCTACAAATACGAATCAGCAAAAGCGGAAGAAAAACAAATCTACCTGGACGGAGACCAGTTTGCCGACATTGCAGACTGGTATGCGAAAGAGTTGCGTTTTGAGGACGCGCAGGAAGTTATCGACTACGGGCTCCGGATACATCCGGGAAACACAAGTTTATTGATTGAACAGGCTTACCTTTATCTGGACATGCAAAAAGTCAGCCAGGCCAAACGTGTGGCAGACTGCATCACGGAAACGTACGATATCCAGGTGAAGATGCTGAAAGCTGAAATATTGCTGAATGAAGACAAGCCGGAAGAAGCGCAACATCTTATCAATACGATAGAAAATGTCCATGAGATAGAAACGATTGTGGATATCATCTACCTGTATCTGGATACAG
Source organism: uncultured Bacteroides sp. (assembly GCF_958445495.1). Classification (GTDB taxonomy): domain Bacteria; phylum Bacteroidota; class Bacteroidia; order Bacteroidales; family Bacteroidaceae; genus Bacteroides. Next base: position 21,671 of record NZ_CAUCSQ010000026.1, read on the forward strand.
GGTATCCGGAAGCCGCCGAAGAATGGATAAACAAGGGAAAGGCCCTGTACAGCGAAGAAGAAGAATTCATTGCAGTCCTGGCTGAATATCTGGCGGGAATACAACACCCGGAGGAAGCCATCCAATATTTTAACAAGCTGATAGACAAGGAACCTTACAACTCTTTTTATTGGACAGAACTTGCCAAATGTTATTTTTCGATAGACAACATAGAAAAAACAATCGAAGCCTGTGATTTCGCGTTGGCTGCCAACGATAAACACGGGGAAGCCTATCTTTACAGGGCGCACGGTTATTTTTACCTGCACAACCTCGACGACGCCATCGAAAATTATAAAAAAGCGATTGAATACAAGGCTCTTCCCCCGGCGCTAGGATATATATTCATGAGCATGTCTTATTTCACTGAAAAAGCATGGCAGGAAGCGAGCGAATGTTGCGACGAAGTCATCCGCCTTTTTGAAAAAGACGGAGAAGCCGATTCTCCCTTGCTGATAGAGACGTATAACACCCAAGCTATCGCGGCTGTCAAAATGGGACGCTACGAAGAGGCGCACCGGATATGCGAGAAAGCAAAGAGTATCCATCCGAAATCGGCTCTCATTTTCCTGACAGAAGGCAAGGTATATCTGGCGGAAAAGATGGAGAAAAAAGCCGAGGCGGAGTTCAAAAAAGCGATAGAATTCAATTCCAACGTGGTTATATGGTATATGGTAGGTGTGGCTTATACGGAACTCGACTACATCGACAAGGCAAAGAAATATTATGAAAAGGCATATAAAATAAACCCGAATTATAAAGATTTGCCGGAACGGCTAAGTCTTATCAGCATCATAACCAATGACCTGGAGGGATTCCTCAAATACAACAAGGCTTGCAAATTCCCGCTTGAAGAAGAAGGTCTCCGGAGCTTGATGGACGGGGCTGAGTATAAAAAAGAGGATGAACTTATAAAAAAGGTATTGGAACAACTGAGAGAAAACACCAAGTTATATTAATTAATTCACAAATTTATCATCTCTAAGAAATGGAATCTGTAGCAGAACTTCTCAAATGGGTATTAGAGAACCTGAATTATTGGGTAGTCACCATTTTCATGGCTATCGAGAGTTCTTTTATCCCTTTCCCTTCTGAAGCCGTAGTACCGCCCGCCGCATGGAAAGCTATGGCAGATGACAGTATGAACATTTTTCTCGTCATCGTATTCGCGACTATAGGGGCTAATATCGGCGCATTGGCAAATTATTACCTGGCCCGTTGGCTGGGACGTCCCATTGTCTATAAATTCGCCAATAGCCGTTTAGGCCATATGTGCCTTATCGATGAAGAAAAAATACATCATGCGGAAGAGTATTTCAGAAAACACGGTGCGGCCTCTACTTTCTTCGGCCGTCTTATTCCGGCTGTGCGCCAACTTATCAGTATCCCGGCAGGGCTGGCAGGCATGAAGCTCGGACCGTTCTTACTTTATACAACACTCGGCGCCGGAATATGGAACACCATCCTGGCTATACTCGGATACTTGATTTACCGGTTTACAGACCTCAAAACGACGAATGACGTCTATGTAATGGCAACCAAATACAGCCATGAAATCGGTTACGTCATCCTGATTATCGCTGTATTGGCTGTAGGATTCGTCGTTTATAAAGGATTGAAAAAGAAGAAGAAAAGCTAATAAAGAGGTTCTACAACCGTAGTTCTATAATATAGACCGTAACCGCCTGTTCTTATCAATCCGTCCGGATGCGATTAGACAGGCGGTTACGGTCTTTTGTCCGGTTCCGCCGCATACGCACTGCCGGCGTCTCATACCCGGACAGCTAAAAATTGAATTGCACCCCTACACCCAATATTTCTTTAAACTGCACGCTTGCCCTTTTCGTCCCGTCTTTCCGGGCAATCTTCACATCATCGTCATACATCAGGTTGGTGGTTAACGTGGTCGAGAACCATTTGTTGATAATCATATTTACCTGCACCTCCCAATTCACATCTATATTCAAAGGTTTATGCAGGTAATCAGAATACAAATCCAAACGGGAATATACGGTCATGTTCTTTAAAAACTCATATTTGACTTCTCCTTTCAGATTAGCGCCGAAGCCGGACAGCAGGTGTTTTCCGGCATCCACTCCATAGGCCCCTTCGTCAGAAAGGCGCTCATTCAACACGAAGGTCCCGCGCCAGGAGGCAGGTGACAATACGACGGTAAATATCTTCCCCGGCTCATAGGTAAATCCCAGACCGGTAGTCAGATAAGCGGGAGACATAAACTCGGAAATCGAGATATCTTTACTGACCGAATAGTCATATCCGGGAGAGAATTGGGTCTGAAACGTTGCAAATGCACTGGCATACCAGCTTTTGGCAATGGCATAACCGTAATTCGTATTCAGATAAATCTTGTCATTCGCCTTTCTTGTCCCGTCTTCTCCGGTCTTATTCAGCCCGTAGGCAAGTTCGATGCGATTGGTCCACAGATGTTTCCCTTTTTTATAATTGACCTGGTATGTGCCCTGCAAATCAAAGGCAACGGAGTTGTCTCCCCCGGCCGCCCAATTGGTCAGACTGACTTGTGTCAGCTTTAAACCGGCAAATCCCTCTTTTGTCCAAGGAGAAGCTTGAATACTATCGGTTGTTTGTGCCAAAACGGTTCCCGCTGCCACACTTACCAAGGTGAGAGCCATCATCCTGATTTTATTCATATCAGCAAGGTTTAGTATAGAAATAACACAACCTAACAAGAATGGAAGCCTGGCGGAAGCCACGCTTGTATCACCAATTCTTATTAGGTCAAAATCTTTATTTAACGGCAGCCAATGCTTTGTCATAGTCAGGCTCCTGTGTAATCTCCGGAACAAGTTCGGTGTATGCTACTTTCCCGTCTTTGCCAATGACTACTACGGCACGCGCCAACAGTCCTGCCAACGGGCCGTCTGCCATACGCACTCCATAGCTTTCATCGAAATCGGAAAAACGGAAGTCAGACAATGGAACCACATTTTCAATGCCTTCCGTTGTACAAAAACGACCGTGGGCGAAAGGCAGGTCTTTAGAAATCGCCAGTACGACCGTGTCTTTCAGGCCGGCAGCCATCTTATTGAATTTACGCACTGACGTTGCGCATACGCTTGTATCCAAACTCGGAAAGATATTCAGAATCACATTTTTGCCGCTCAGATTTTTCAGAGAAAAAGAAGACAAATCTGTCTTTACCAGTTCAAAATCAGGAGCTACCTTGCCCACTTGTATGAATTCACCGATTAGTTTCACCGGCTGTCCTTTGAAATTTGTTGTTGCCATAATACATTTATATTTAAAAATTATTTCATTGATTAATGTAAGCCGAAACCGGTTGAGATACAAAGAACGGCGGATATTGCAGCCTGTCCCGCATGTGAACCGGTTTTGATTTACTACTTATAAGAAACAAATCTCCCCCAAAAAATGTTCACAAAAAACTTTTCCTGCCCCATTTTGTTATTATCTGACATTATTATCCTAATATTCAATTTTAATCACAAAAATGTATGGAAACAGAATTTAATGAGCTCCGGCACTCTGTAAAAAACGGATGGACTTCTCTTTTTTTAGGAATCGTATATATCATTGTTGCTCTCTGGCTCATGTTTGCGCCTCTGAACAGTTATATAGCTTTAAGTATCGTATTCAGCATATCCATGCTGGTTAGCGGTATCCTGGAAATTATCTTCGCCCTTAGCAACCGGAAAGGGATTCCTAGCTGGGGGTGGTACATTGCGGGAGGTATCATCGATGTCATTCTCGGCAGTTATCTGATAGCTTATCCCATAGTCAGCATGGAGGTTATCCCGTTCATCATCGCTTTCTGGCTTATGTTCCGGGGATTTTCCGCTACCGGCTATTCCGTCGATTTGAAACGTTACGGGACCCGTGACTGGGGCTGGTACATGGCTTTCGGCATCCTAGCCATTTTATGCTCCTTGCTGATATTATGGCAACCTGCCATAGGGGCCCTTTATGTTGTTTACATGATTTCTTTCACTTTCCTTATCATCGGACTGTTCCGTATCATGCTTTCATTTGAACTGAAAAGGCTGCATAAAAGAAAATAAAAGGCTTTCGGCGCTTACTTTGGTATTTTGTTTATCTTTGTAGGCAATTTACATGAGTCAATTAATTAAAAAGGAAAAGAACTATGGCAATGCATACTTGGTTTGAATGTAAGATTCGTTATGAAAAGATTATGGAAAACGGAATGCAAAAAAAGGTGACCGAACCATATCTTGTTGACGCTCTCAGCTTTACGGAGGCTGAGGCGAGAATCATTGAAGAAATGACTCCGTTCATATCGGGAGAATTTACGGTTTCCGACATTAAACGTGCCAATTACAGCGAACTTTTTCCCAGTGACGAAGAAAGCGCCGACCGCTGGTTCAAATGTAAACTTATCTTTATCACGCTGGACGAGAAAAGCGGCGCCGAGAAGAAGACTTCCACACAAGTGCTGGTACAGGCTGCCGACCTGCGCGATGCGGTCAAGAAACTGGACGAGGGCATGAAAGGAACTATGGCGGACTACCAAATCGGCATGGTATCCGAAACTCCGCTGATGGATGTATATCCCTACAGCGCCGAACCGAACGACAAACCGGAGTTTGACCCGTCAAAAGCATAGGTGACAATGAGTATTGCTGACAATTTAAAGCAAGTGCTGGCCGAACTCCCGCAAGGAGTCCGGCTGGTTGCTGTCTCAAAATTCCATCCCAATGACGCGATAGAAGAGGCATATCGGGCGGGACAGCGTATTTTCGGAGAAAGCAAAGTGCAGGAAATGACAGCTAAATACGAAAGTTTGCCCAAAGATATCGAATGGCATTTCATCGGACACCTGCAAAGTAACAAAATCAAATACATGATACCGTATGTGGCGATGATACATGGAATTGATTCTTACAGGTTATTGGCGGAAGTCAACAGGCAAGCCGCCAAAACGGGACGGAACGTCAATTGCCTGTTGCAAATCCATGTAGCGCAGGAAGAAACGAAATTCGGGTTTACCCCCGATGAATGTAAAGATATGCTAAGCGCGGAAGAATGGAAAAATCTCACTCATGTCCGTATCTGCGGCCTCATGGGAATGGCAAGCAACACGGACAACGTTGAACAGATTAAACAGGAGTTCGGTTTGTTAAACAGGCTTTTCAAAGAGATAAAAACGATTTGGTTTGCCGATTCGGACGCTTTCCGGGAACTTTCAATGGGAATGTCGCATGACTATCACGAGGCTATTGCTGCAGGAAGCACTTTAGTACGGGTAGGAAGCAAGATTTTCGGAGAACGAAATTATTAATTAATTCAATCATTATATACCATGACCGATTTAAAGACTACTTTCGCAGGGCTTTCTCTTAGAAACCCGATTATCATCAGCAGTTCGGGACTGACTAACAGTGCCGGAAAAAACAAGAAACTGGCAGAAAACGGCGCCGGCGCCATCGTTTTAAAATCATTGTTTGAAGAACAGATTATGCTGGAGGCGGAACACTTGAACGACCCTTCTTTTTATCCGGAGGCCAGCGACTACCTGAAAGAATATATCCGTGAACATAAATTATCCGAATATCTGGCTTTAATCAAGGAAAGCAAAAAGGAATGCCCTATTCCTATTATCGCCAGTATCAACTGTTACAGCGATTCCGAATGGGTCAGTTTTGCAAAAATGATTGAGGAGGCCGGCGCGGATGCCTTGGAAATCAATATCCTGGCCCTGCAATCCGATACCCAATATACATACGGTTCGTTCGAGCAGCGCCATATTGACATACTCCGCCATATCAAAAAAACAATTAATATTCCGGTTATCATGAAGTTAGGAGACAACCTGACTAATCCTGTAGCATTGATAGACCAGTTATATGCCAACGGCGCCGCCGCTGTCGTTTTGTTCAACCGTTTTTATCAGCCGGACATCAACATTGAAAATATGGAACAGATATCCGGCGAAGTGTTCAGTACGATTTCCGACCTTGCCACTCCCCTCCGCTGGATTGGTATCGCATCTGCGGCAGTAGATAAAATCGACTATGCCGCTTCCGGAGGCGTGGCAAACCCGGAAGCAGTAGTAAAAGCAATCCTTGCCGGTGCTTCTGCCGTAGAGGTGTGCAGTGCGATTTATCAGAACACCAATGCATTTATCGGAGATGCCACCCGCTTCCTTTCCGCCTGGATGGAAAGAAAAGGATTCACCGATATCGCCCAATTCAAAGGCAAGCTGAATATCAAGGATGTAAAAGGTGTCAATACATTTGAACGCACTCAATTCCTGAAATATTTCGGAATGAACAATAAATAAAAAAACAAAGAGTAAATGCCCGTAAAAAGGGGAAACTTACTCTTCATCGGATTTCAACATGAGGAATTTGCTGAATATCTTTCTTTGGGGATATTCAACAAATAAAAGAGATAAGGCAACCGGTTCATTGTGAGCTGGTTGCCTTTTTTAGTTCTTTAAGTATTCTCCCCAATACGGTTTGTCTGCCTAAACAGGGGTAATCCTCCATAAAAATACATGGTAAAGATACCGAAAATCCCGGAAACAGAATTTGCTTTGAGGTTCACAGAATAATCTGATGGGATAGAAAATACCGTCACAGTTTTGAATGTAAGAGAATCAGGCAGGTTCTCCGCTTGATAGCTATTGCCGTTGCTAAAGAGGAGGTAACTGGTTCCTGTCTCGATACGGAGAAGAATATTTAAACAAAGCCGGCGTAATCTTTAGCACTGGTATCGGTGTTTTTCCTTTTCTCCGAATCAGCATGCACAACGAGAATGAAAAAACTCTCCCTAAAATAAGGAAGAAACTTTTCTTTCTATGGATTCCATTCCAATATCAAGAAAAGTTTCTCCCTTTTTTCCAATCATCCGCACGGCAAGCGGACAGATTTGTCCGTTATCACAAAAGCATACTTGCCAGCTCGCTTAATTCGCTACGTTCTCCTTTCACCAGATTGACGTGTGCAAAAATATTCTGGTCTTTCATGCGGTCAATCATATATACCAGGCCATTGGACTGACTGTCCAGATAGGGTTGGTCTATCTGCTGGATATCTCCGGTAAACACCATCTTCGTACCTTCCCCCGCACGGGTAATAATCGTTTTTATTTCATTGGGAGTCAGATTCTGCGCTTCGTCAATGATACAGTACATCTCACTCAGACTTCGCCCGCGGATAAAGGCTAAAGCCTCGATTACCAACTGCTCGCTTTTCTGCATGTCTTCAATGCGTTTCACCTCCGTGGAATTTGCCGCGAACTGCCGTTTGATTACATTCAGATTGTCAAACAACGGTTGCATATACGGGGCTACTTTTTCCTGCGCATCTCCCGGAAGGAAACCGATATCCTTATTCGACAACGCCACCACCGGACGTGCCAATAATATTTGCTTATAATCGGCAAGTTTGCCTAAGGCTGCAGCCAGGGCAAGCAGTGTCTTGCCTGTCCCCGCCTTTCCCGTCAGCGCCACCAGCTTCACATTCGGATCATTTAAAATCTCAAAGGCGAAGCTTTGCTCGGCATTGCGGGGCTCTATTCCGTAATTCCTGCCTTTCATCACCCGGCAGATTGAATGGGTAAAAGGATTATAACGCGCCAGGACGCTGTTCCGGTCGCTCTTCAACACAAAACACTCGTTAGGATGAATCACGTCCTTGAAATCGAATTCACTCAAATCAAGCCCTTCTTTGGAAGAATAGATACGGTCAATCAATGCCGGTTCTACATTTTCGAAGATTTCATTAGACTTTTCAAAGACATCTACATTCACGACCTTATCGGTGATATAATCTTCACAAAGAAGCCCGATAGAACGAGCTTTCATGCGCAAATTCACATCTTTGGTAACTAAGATGGATTTCATATCCGGATATTTCTCCGCCAGATATTCCGTAGCGGCCAAAATCAAATGGTCCGGTTTCCTCACAGGAAAAGATTCCCAAACCTTAGAAGCCGGCACATTACTGATAACTACGAACAGACGTCCCAACCCCTCGCCCAGTTTCACTCCTTCGGAGAAAAGCTCGTCACTCGTCAACAAATCCAGCTCACGCACAAACTCTCTGGCATTGAAGTTAATCTGTTCGTTTCCTTTCTTGAACTTATCCAGTTCTTCAAGTACGACAAGAGGGAGATAGATATCATTTTCCTGGAAATTCTTCAGGCAATTGTAGTCGTGAAGAATAACATTTGTGTCCAACACAAAATTTTTCTTAGTTCCCATGATTTCTTTAGATTTAAATGTTGATATTTGCACTCTCATTCGTCAGTCCCGCATTTACGGCCGGATTGATGGTTCTAAAGATAAACAAATTAACGGGCAATCAAGAGTGTCCGAAGTTAAATATTATAAAACATGGATTATCAGAACACTTTAAAGTACTTATATGAAAGTGTGCCAATGTTCCAGCAGATAGGAGGCAAAGCATATAAGCCGGGATTAGAGACGACATGTAAATTAGATGAACATTTCGGACATCCGCACCGGCAATTCAAAACGATACACATTGCCGGGACCAATGGAAAAGGCTCTTGTTCCCACACGATTGCGGCAGTATTGCAGTCTGCCGGTTACCGGGTAGGATTATTCACCTCGCCCCACTTGTTAGACTTCCGGGAACGCATCCGAATCAACGGGGAAATGATACCGGAAGAGTATGTAGTCAACTTCGTAGAAGAACACCGCCCGTTTTTCGAGCCTTTACATCCTTCTTTCTTTGAACTGACCACTGCTATGGCATTCCGCTATTTTGCCGACCGGAAAGTGGATGTGGCCGTTATCGAGGTAGGTATGGGAGGGCGTCTGGACTGTACCAATATCATCCGTCCCGACTTATGCGTCATCACCAATATAGGTTTCGACCATGTACAGTATCTGGGCGACACATTGACTAAAATAGCGAAAGAAAAAGCCGGTATTATCAAAAAGGGGGTCCCGGTAGTAATCGGCAGGGCAGCGGGAAGCGTGAAACGTGTATTTAACACCCAGGCAAAAGAGATGGGCGCGCCTGTCGTTTACGCGGAACACCTGAAAAAAAATTACCGCCTGGACTGGATGACTTACAAAGAACTGGCAAATATCAGGCAACAACTGGCGGATACTTTGGAGAGCAGCAAGAGTCTCCAGAAACTGGCGGAAAAGGCGATAAACCTGGATTTACTGGAGTTTTTATCAATCACGAATCCGGCTCAAAGCCTGCAGGCCCTTGACAGGATGGTGGACAGGCGAAAAGATGTCATTGCCATCACGGGACCCGAATTTCCGACCGGTATCTTTTTCGAACTTAACGGCGTCTATCAGGCGGAAAACTGCTTTACCATCATCAGCGCTCTCAAGGAACTGGAAAAATCGGGATATGCCATAACAAAAGCGGACTACTTCAACGGGTTCGGCAATGTATGTGCAATGACCGGATTAATGGGACGCTGGCAAAAACTGCAAAGTTATCCTGACATCATCTGCGATACGGGGCATAATGCCGACGGAATAAGATGGATTGCAGACCAACTCGAACATATCCGCCAAGAATGTCACAAGAACCTACATATCGTTTTCGGCATGGTTAACGACAAGGATATCAACGGTGTTTTACAATTGTTGCCCAAGGACGCCACCTATTATTTCACCAAGGCGAGCGTGAAACGGGCACTTCCGGAAAACGAATTGTTGCAACTGGCTGAAAAAGCCGGATTGAAAGGGTCTGCTTATCCTACCGTGGCGGATGCCGTACAGGCAGCTCAAAAAAACTGCCTCCCGAAAGATTTTATTTTCGTGGGAGGCAGCAACTTCATTGTCGCGGATTTGTTAGCGAACCGCGATACACTCAATTTCCACTAATGCGTCTTTCGGCAGCGCTTTTACCGCAACTGCCGAACGCGCAGGGAAAGCGCCGTCAAAATAGGTGGCATATACACCGTTCATTCCGGCGAACAAAGACATGTCCTGGAGGAATACGGTGGTTTTGACAATATTTCCCATTGTCAATCCCGCTTCTTCAAGGATGTGTTTTATATTCTCCAACGATTGGCGTGCCTGTTCTTCTATTCCTTCCGCCATCTTTCCGGTAGAGGCGTCAATAGGCAACTGCCCGGATACAAATATCATTCCATTGGCTTCCACCGCCTGGCTATAAGGACCAATAGCTCCCGGTGCTTTCTCACTGCAAATTACTTTTTTCATATCTATTTTTATTTTATCGATTTTCAAAGATAACAAAAAAATACCTCTTGCAAAACGAATTTTGCAAGAGGCATCGTCATTTTTTATTCTTAAATATTATTCTGCCTTTTCTCCCTTGTCTTCAGCAGGAGTACCGGCAGCAGGAACTTCTTCTTTTTTCTCAACCTTCACTTCTTCCTTGGCAACATTTACCGTCACATTTACGGAAGTGGGCTGTGCCTGATACGGCATGCGGTTCTTAGGGTCTTCCCCGTATTGATTGGGTCCCACAGTGCCGTCGGCAAACAACATATACAGTGCAAAAATCCAACCGACAAACGGAATGCAACACAATAGAATCCACCAGCCGGATTTATTCAGGTCATGCAGACGTTTCACGCCTTGCGCCAAAGAGAACCACATAGAAGCGACTAACGCCGCAATACCAATCAATATGCCTAATATTGACCCGCCTGCAGAACCCATGCCCGCACCTAAAATTAATGTACCGATACCCAATGTCCATGCAATACCGAATACTATACCACCGACAATACCTGACAGGAAATATTCGATTCTACGAATACGACCCTCAAAAGAGAAAGGAGCTTTGAACATAATTTGTTAAATTTATATGAATAAATAAAGTGAATTATCATCCGTGTTTTTCAATATAGAAGCAAAGATATAAAAAAATATAAATAAAGAAAGCTTTTTGATTAGAATATAAATAAATACAGGCAATATATCCATTATCGCCCGACATATTACGTAAATATGCCTCAATCTTTCTCCGGGATTTATTTCATACGGATATGAACGGGCAATTTTCCGAATATAACCGATGTCATAAGAATGTATTATCAGAGAGTTATCCACCGCTCTAAAAGAAATTCGAATATTTTCTGAAAAAAATTATTGATTCGATGCAGTATTCCGGATTTCATTGCATTTAACTGATAAAAGCGGATGTAAAAATGATCAAACCTATATATCATTACAACCTATAACCTGAACTTAACAAGCGGGGAAAAATTAAAAGAGAGAGAGTTTAAAACATGTCCCCAAAATGAGAAGGAGCTGTGTCGTAATGCACGATGCAGCTCCTTTTTTCATAGGGATATTCAGTAATAGATATTCGGCTAATTCCGCATTTTTACATTTTTGCAATCCGGTGAAGGGCAAGTTTACTTTTTCACGGGAATTGCCTTTTCTTTATTTTTTCCCTATCGTATGAATATCCTTTCAAAAATACGGTTCTTACTTGCAGTATTTCTTTATCAAATCGTCTGCGTTGGGGTCACCCAGTTCTTTCGCCTTGTTAAAATTCGCACACGCCTCGTCTGTCTTTTTCAATTGTATCTGGCACAAACCGAGCAACCGGTAGGCTTCGGCATATTTCGGCTCTGTCTTTATTACGTTGCCAAGTATCCGGACTGCTTCTTCATAACGTCCCACACGCAGATTGACAACTGCCTGTTCCGCCTGGTAAGTCAGGTCTTTCGGATTCAACTCCACTGCCTTGGCAATATCGTCCAATGCACGTTGATATTGGCGCGCTTTCAATGCAGCCTGTTCGCGATAATAGTAAAACACATCGTTCACCTGTCCATTGACGGCTTTAAAATAGGCATCATAATCAAGCATGGCGTCACGTGCCTGGTCCGCATTCATTCTCATTTGTGCGCGTTCCAGAAGATAAGGGGCGTAAGCTGCCGTAACGGGCTGCGGACAACGGGCTATGCAACTGTCCAACAGAACCAATACTTCTTTCGGGTCTGCTTTCAGCAATTCTTTGGTCTTGGCCGCACTGAAAAAGGTAGCAGGAGAAGAAATATTGCTGGCATTCACTTTCTCATAGGCAGCCAAGGCTCCTTCATAATCCGATTTCGCAAACAATATATCTCCCTCCAGTTGGATGTAGACAGGCAGCGAATCAAGAGCTATCGCCTCACGGACATTTTCCAATGCGGTGTCGTAAGTCCAGTCTTTGTAGGTTGTCTCCGGCTTTGACAACTGATAGGCATGTATCAGCTTGGCAATGTTATAATATACATCATCTTTCTTCCGGGTTACTTTCAATGCTTTCTCCAAATCTTCGGCAGCTTTGTCATACCAGGATTGTCCGTCTTTTCCCTTAGCTATATAATAACTTGCCCGGCGAAGATATCCATCCGTATTATCCGGATACTGGCGGATGAAGTCTTCCAGCAGTATTCCATAATCCTCTTCCTTCAGTTGCGAAGAGGCCATAAACAAATAGACCAGTGCCTGCTCTTCCGTATCGGGCAGTCCTTTGCGAATGCCGATGCTTTTCAGCGTGGCGTCTCCCAGGGAAAGAGCATTGATTTTCTGCGACATGGCGAAAGCCGCCCCCGCCGCATAGCAAGTATTCACCGTGTCAATGCCGGAAGATTTCTGGGAAATGCCGAACACTTCTCCTTCTACGTTCATCACCGGACAACTCACCATTTTATCTTTCATCTGCATGCCCAATGTATAATAATGGTATTCTCCCGCTGCTTTGGCTACATCTTTTACTTTTCCGGACACGCAAGCAATACTCTTTTGCGTGGAATAAGGAAGCATCCATGCATCGGCGCCCACCGCAGGAACTGTTTTCGCTACAGTCAACGCGGGTACTTTCTTCTCGGTGATACCTACACGAAACTTAATGACATCATACATATCATTGGCGCCGAGTATCACATCAACCGGCATCTGCTTTCCGTCGGCCGTAATAATAACCGCGCGTTCGGCTCCCTTAAACAAAGTATAGTCGGATAAAGCAAGCCCGTCTTCAGATACAAAAAAACCGTTTCCGGTATTCAACATTTTGTCGTTCTTGTCGTAAGTCACCACAGAGAAGACTGCCCGTTTTGCCTTCTCCACCCATTTCGGAGTCTGCGCCATACTTCCCTGTGCCAGAAAGAAAAACGCTAAAGGTAGAATTAAAATCTTCTTCATATCACTCATTGTTTCTTTGTTTTACTGCTTCATAGACCAAAATACCGGCAGCTACCGAAACATTCAGGGATTCGATGTTCCCAAGCATCGGTATCTTTACCCATTCGTCACAAAGGGCGAGGTTATCATAAGAGACACCTGAGTCTTCCGCCCCCATAACAATGCACAACGGCCCCGTATAATCGGCTTTCGTATAATCATAGTCTCCCTTTTCCGTCGCAGCTACGATACGGAAACCACTGTCTTTCAGATATTGCAAGGTCGTGCGCAAACTCTGCTCACGGCATACGGGAAGCGTATGCAACGCTCCGGCAGAAGTTTTTATGGCATCGGCATTCACCGACACGCTTCCGCGAGCTGGAATAATTACGGCATCTACCGCCGCACACTCGCAAGTACGGGCTATCGCGCCGAAATTACGCACATCTGTAACCCCGTCAAGCATGACGAAAAAAGGATTCTTGCCTTGCTCGAATAAAAAAGGGACAAGGTCTTCCGTCTTCTGATAGGTCACGGATGAAATAAAAGCAACCACACCCTGATGATTCTTTCGGGTGATACGGTTAATACGCTCCACCGGAACACGCTGAACTGGTATCAGCAAACCTTTCAAAGCTGCAAAAAGTTCTTTGGAAAGATCACTCTGAATGTCTTTCTTCACCAAGACCTTATCAATCTCTTTTCCAGCCTGAATGGCTTCTATCACGGCACGAACGCCGAAAATCATTTCACTTTTATCAAGCATCTGTATTAATTATAAATTTTGAATTAAAAACTATGAAGTACGCGCCAACAAAGCCTTGGCATTGCTAAGGGCCGCCTCCGTCAACGTTGCTCCACTCAGCATGTGGGCAATCTCCTCTACCCGTTCCCGGTCGGTTAGACGGCGTATATGGCTGTTCGTTTCCGTATCGTTATCTTTCTTATATACTTTATAATGAGCGCGTCCCCAGGCAGCTATTTGCGGCAAATGGGTGATACTGATTACCTGACGGTTGTGCTCTCCCATCTCCTGCATCATATCTGCCATACGGTCGGCTATCTCACCGGAAACTCCCGTGTCTATCTCGTCAAATACGATAGTCGGCAATTTCACGGCTCCGGCAATCATTGCCTTGATAGAAAGCATGACACGGGCTATTTCACCCCCGGAAGCTACGGAGGAAATGCTCTGTAACATACCGTTTTTATTAGCGGAGAACAAAAAATTAACGGTATCCTCTCCTTGCATCCCCAATTCTTTTTTTAACCCCATCTCGACCTGAAAACGGACATTCGGCATTCCCAACGGAATCAGCCGGGCCGCCAACTGCTTTTCCACTTCACGGGCCGCTGCCGCCCGCGCTTTAGTGAGCGTCTCCGCCCGTTCTTTCGCTTGTCCGTACTGTTTCTCTTTACGCTCCGTCAATTCAGCGATGCGCTCATCATAAGAAGTTATGTCAGCCAACTTGCTACGGTACTCGTCTGTCAGGGCAATCAATTCTTCAAGTGTCTGTACCCGATGTTTCTGCTGTAAAGAATAAATCAAGTTCAAACGTTCGTTCACTTCGTCCAGGCGACCGGGATTGAACTCTATGGATTCTCCTTGTGAAGATACTTCCTGTGAAATATCTTTCAACTCAATATAGGTACTTTCCATACGTTCCGCCAATTCCCCCGCCGGCTGATAAACCTTTTGCAGGTTGTTCAATATGTTCAGATTATCTTTCAGATAAGAGAGTAATCCTCCTTCGTCCGAAAGGAAAGATTGTTCCACCCGATAAAGCCCCGCCTTGATTTCTTCCGCATGGCTCAGCATTTCAGCTTCCTGTTCCAATTCTTCCTGTTCTCCTCCGGTAAGGCAGGCTTCTTCAAGCTGTTCCAACTGAAAACGAATATAGTCTTCATCGGCGCGGCTCTTTTCCGCCAGTTCCTCCAATTCCGATAATTCCCGCTCCGTTTTCTTCCATTCGGCATAACAAGACTGGTATTTCTCCAGCGCAGCGTCATTATGCGCGAGAATATCAAGCACATTCAATTGAAATCCCTCTTTATTGAGCAACAAATTCTGATGCTGTGAATGCACGTCTATCAGTTGCTCTCCCAGTTCTTTCATTTGTGCCAGAGATGCGGGAGTATCATTGATAAATGCTCTGCTCTTGCCGGACGATTGTACTTCACGGCGCAAGATGCATTCGTTATCATACTCCAGTTCGTTCTCTTCAAAAAAAGAATTCATATTATATGCCGAAATATCGAAACGGGCTTCTATCACACACTTGGAAGCGCCGCGACGAATCGCTTTTACATCTGCCCGCTGCCCCAGCAACAGTCCGATTGCTCCCAGAATAATTGACTTTCCGGCTCCTGTCTCACCAGTTATAACGGAAAAACCTGTTTCAAAACTGATGTCCAGCTTCTCTATCAATGCGTAATTCTGAATATATAGTGAACGTAACACCTTTATTTGAATTATAAATTATATACTACAAACCTGAGTATTGAACGCTGTTTCCAAACGGTCTACAATATCACGGGCCACTTCCGTTTTCGGCTTCAACGGATAATCCGTACGGCCTTTCCGGTCAATGATACTTATTTTATTCGTATCATGGCGAAATCCCGCCCCTGCGTCATTCAGCGAGTTCAGCACGATAAAATCAAAATTCTTACGCGCCAGCTTCCCTTCGGCATTTTGTTGTTCATCATGGGTTTCAAGGGCAAAACCTATCAATAGCTGATTCTTGCCTTTTTTCGCCCCCAAACCGGCCGCAATGTCTTCCGTAGCCTGCAGACGCAAAGCCAATTCTTCTTTTTCCCGTTTGATTTTCTTATCGGCAACCGCTTCCGGCCTGAAATCGGCTACCGCCGCACAAAGGATACCTGCATCGGCTTCAGCAAAATGTACCTGCGACGCCTCAAACATTTCCTGAGCAGACTCCACATCGATACGGCAAATACGCGAATGCTTTGTCTGCAACTGTACGGGGCCTGTAATCAGCGTTACCTGCGCTCCGCGACGGGCACACTCTTCCGCTAACGCGAATCCCATTTTTCCGGAAGAATAATTACCGATAAAACGGACCGGGTCAATCTTTTCATAAGTCGGTCCCGCCGTAATCATGATTTTTTTTCCTTCCAGCTCATTGCTTGCGGAAAAAAACTCGTCCAATACGCGAATGATATTTTCCGGTTCTTCCATACGCCCCTTTCCTACCAGATGGCTGGCTAATTCACCCGTACCGGGTTCGATAATGTGATTGCCATACGAACGAAGTATCTCCAGATTCTTCTGAGTAGCAGGATGGGCAAACATATCGAGGTCCATCGCCGGAGCCACAAACACCGGAGCTTTAGCAGAAAGATAGGTTGTTATCAACATGTTATCGGCAATTCCGTTTGCCATCTTTCCGATAGTGGAAGCAGTGGCAGGCGCTATCAACATCGCATCCGCCCACAACCCCAAATCCACATGGCTGTTCCACGTACCGTCCCGCTGTGCAAAAAACTCACTGATAACCGGCTTACTAGTCAGAGCGGAAAGAGTAATAGGAGTAATAAATTCTTTTCCTGCCGGGGTAATCACCACTTGCACTTCCGCCCCCCGTTTTATCAATCCGCGAATGATATAGCAAGCTTTGTATGCGGCAATACTGCCTGTAATTCCAAGAATTATCTTTTTCCCTTTCAGCATTATCTTGTAATCAAATTACTCATTTCACGCAAACGGATTTTCGTCAATACCGCCTTTGTGTTCAATGTGAAATCACTGTTTAAAATCCAACTGTAATATCCGGGGTCTTTCTTTAACACCTCGACGACCGACATTCCTTTATATTTTCCGAAGTTGAATACTTCTACGCCGTTATCATCGTAAACCATACGGCCGGCAAAATCCACATTCTTGCTGAAACTGGAATAATCCGCCAAAAAAGCTATATCATTCTGAAGTTCCGGATAACGGTCGAGCTGCGCTTTCAACACCTCGTATGTAGCCCGCGTATCGGCCTCTGCCGTATGTGCATCTTCCAGGTTTTTATCGCAATAAAACTTATAAGCGGCCGACAAAGTACGTTGCTCCATTTTATGGAATATCACCTGTACATCCACAAACTTGCGTTTTGTCATGTCAATATCCACTCCGGCACGCAAGAATTCTTCGGCAAGCACCGGAATATCGAAACGGTTGGAGTTGAATCCGGCCAAATCGCATCCCTCGATATCGCGGGCGATATTTTTCGCCACCTCCTTAAAGGTAGGACAATCCGCTACATCCGCATCATAAATACCGTGCACGGCAGAAGACGCTTCGGGGATATGCATTTCAGGATTGATACGCAAAGTCTTTGCTTCTTCATTACCATTCGGATACACTTTCAAATAACAGATTTCAACGATTCGGTCTGTGTTGATATTTGTTCCGGTCGTCTCCAAATCAAAAAAGACGATGGGGTTTTTCAAATTTAATTTCATTGTTTATGTATTTTGTATCACCACAAAGGACACAAAAGACGCAGAGCCCAAGTAATGATAATAAATCATGATTTACTATCCTCTGTATTCTCTGCGTCCTCTGTGGGGAAATATAATTAATCGTTCAACATCATAGGCATCAGCAACATCAACAAATCTTCATTTTCCTCTTGTTCCACCGGGATGATTACACCGGCGCGTGAAGGGTCTGCAAGCTCTATGACAACTTCATCCGCCGAAATATTGTTCAGGATGTCGATAAGGAATGTAGATTTAAAGCCGATGCTCATCGCCGTACCTGAATACTGGCAGACTTGCGTTTCTTCGGCGGAAGTGGAAAAATCGATATCCTGCGCGGAAACCACAATCTGGTTCTCCTGCATGCGGAGTTTAATCAAACTGCTCGCCTGTGACGAAAAAATAGATACACGGCGCAAAGCTCCCAGTAATTGCAGGCGGTCCACCGTCACCTTATGCGGATTATTCTGCGGAATCACGGAATTATAATTCGGATAACGTCCTTCAATCAACCTGCAAACCATGCGATAGCCTTCAAGCATAAACACAGCGTTGCGTTCATCGAATTCAATCGTTACGGTTCCCGGTTCCTTCGGCAACAGATTTTTAAGCAAAGTCGCCGGTTTCTTCGGCAGGATAAACGCCGCACGTTCACTGCCTTTTGCAGCGAGCGTCTTACAACGTACCAGTTTGTGACCGTCCGAAGCCACCATCGTAATATCTTCAGTCGTAATATCGAAATAAATACCGTTCATCACCGGACGCAATTCATCATCGGCAGTAGCGAAAACCGAACGGTTGATTCCCCCCAGCAATACTTTCGCCTCCATCTCTACACGGACCGCATTGTCTCCCAATGTAGCGGACTGTGGAAATTCATCTGCATTCTGCCCCATCAGGCTATATTTCCCGTTCTGGTACTGCACCGTAATCTCGTAATTGTCCGCATTAATTGAAAAGGCAAGAGGCTGTTCCGGAATTTCTTTCAGTGCATCAAGCAACGTTTTCGCCGGTACGGCAAAGTGTCCATTTGCATCGCTTTCATTCACTTCCACGGTGGTAACCATTGTTGTTTCACTGTCAGACACTGTTACAGACAATGTTCCGTCTTCCAGTTCAAAGAGGAAACAATCGAGAATAGGCAGCGCATTTTTTGAATTAATCACACGGCTGATAGCCTGTAAACGGCTGGAAAGAGCAGTACTTGAAACGATAAATTTCATATATTTTCGTGTATTTAAGTTTTAAATGTTCTTATCGCACAAAGTTACGAAAAAGATTGGGGCTTCCCAATAAAACAAAAGAAAAAAACGGGCTTTGTGTAAGGGATATTACTAAAAAATTGTAACTTCGCCGCTGAATTTAAAATTATCACAATGGAATTTACAGGAAAAATCATCGCTATCCTCCAGCCCAAAGGAGGAGTCTCAAAAACTACCGGTAACGAGTGGAAAGCGCAGGAGTTCGTTATTGAGAACCATGACCAATATCCGAGAAAAATGTGCTTCGAAGTATTCGGAGCGGAAAAAATCGATCAGTTCAATATCCAGATGGGCGAAGAGTTGACCGTTTCATTCGATATCGATGCCAATCCGTGGCAGGACCGTTGGTTCAACCGGATTCGTGCATGGAAAGTCGAACGTGTAGGCGCAAATGCCCCAATGGCTCCGGGTTCTCCCGTTCCTCCCCCGCCCCCTACCGCTATTCCGGAATTCACTCCGGGCGACGCTAAAGACGATTTGCCTTTTTAAGGTAAAAACTCCCGGTTTAAGAGGTACATATAAAAAACTCCCGGCAAAGACTGATTTTTGCCGGGAGTTTTTTATTCCGCCTGATATTTCAAAACAAGGTTGGGATATATTACTCCGTCAGTACAAATAAACTGGACAAATAATGTGAAATTACGGAAGAAACCGGCATGATGCAAAAAGAAGTCAGGCACAAAGCGGACCAAAGTTTCCGATTGCTGAAATATCCGGTCAAAATCCGCTACCAACATAAAATGATAGGAATCGGACAAACTGTCCATCCCCGCCCGATAAGTTACCGCTCCGTCAAGTACTTCACCTTTATCCAGTTGGCGGATATAACAAAACAGGCTTTCTTCGTCCGGAGCAAACAACAAACGTTCGCCGTAAAATACGGCATAAACATCCGAAACCGGTCCTGTAAAACCCGTTAACCGCTCAAATAAGCTCGTTTGAGGCAACCGATAGACAGGATATGCCTTACCGGCAGTATATCCCAAAGAGATACGAGGCACTGTTCTCCCTTCCTCCTGTGAAACCGTATTGACAAGAGAGCGAAGCGTCCTTTCAGCCTCTTTCGCATCCGCCACAGATATACTCAAAACTGCCGCGGTTTTCCGCAACGTATCTTCATGTTGAAAAAGACAGGCAATCAAATCCTGCCCGGCATTCTCTATCAAATAACGGGACAACTCCCTATCCCGGTTCCGTATTTCATCCGTGCGGCCCGCCTTCTCTTGTCCGGGCGCACCTCCGTAAGAAAGCAAAAACGTCCAATCGGAGATTCCCTGTTTACTGAAATAAAAAGCAGTGGAAGGAAGTCTCTCTCCAGGAAATCCTTTGACAGAATCCTGCTTCCGGAGCATGTCCGCAAATGTTAGGCAAGTATCTATTTTTTCATGGCTGACTCCGGTAAGATAAATAAAATCATCCCGCAATTTCATGTCAAACTCCGTCCATCCCATCATCCCTTCCCAACGGGTATAAACCGTAGCAATCGCAGTGTTTTTTTTCAGAGCGGCCGTCTCGACAAATCCGGAATCGTCCGCTAATGATATTCCGCCCTTATACGTATCAATGACATCTTCTATCAACTTTTTCTGATAACTCAAAGCCATAAAATCCGATGTCAGGTAACATGCCAGAAAGTTACCGTCCGCCATAGGATAAATTGTTATTTTCTCTCCTCTATACTTAAAAATCTTAGGCGGATATAGCGATAAAATATACTTATTTGCAAAACGTTCAAGCAACTGCCGGTCGCTTTCTCCCAGCCTGCAATAAAGTATCTGGTTATAAATATTGTCCGGTTCATGAAAACTTATCAGCATCCGATTCATTTGTCGGCTCAACCCGTGAGGCGCGTCTTCCAGAAGAGTATAAAGACATTCTTTCAGATAAGAAAAGATTTTAGAAGCATGAAGGTATTGCCGGTTTTTACTGCACGCCAACCCGTCTATTTCCGCCACAAAATCCAACATATCATCGGTTACAAACACCGCGGAAGCAGAAGCAGGGACCAATTCGTAAAGATTGAAATCTTTTTTCCCTTCGGCAGCCGACAACTTGAAAAAAGAGTATGAAGCGAAACCTGCGCACAAAAGTACAACAGAAGAAGTGACCGCGATTTTCACTATCGTACGAAGTTTCATAATATTCGTTGTTTATCGGCTAAGCGCAAAAATAATAAATTCTACAAAGGAAACAAAACTTTTGCTAAAAATTCCGCCGATAATCAAAGATTAATTTCCAACCCATCGTATGCAAGATGAATATTTTCGGGAAAATCCTTTTCAACCCCAGCATGCAAACCCATATCATGGCTGATATGTATGAAGTAAGTCTCCTTCGCCCGAATACGCCGTGCAACCGCCAATGCCTCTTCCAAATCCTGATGTGTAGGATGAGGAGCTATCCGAAGCGCATTCACTATCAAAACATCTATTCCCGCCAATTGTTCATACGATTCTTCGGGCATAGCCAGCATATCGGTAATATACCCCATTTGCCCGATACGATACCCCAGAATCGGCAACCTCCCATGCATCACGCGCAAAGGAAGCACCTCAGTCGTATTTATAAAGAAATTTTGCCCGGCGAATATCTCCTGCAAAGGAATATCAGGTACACCGGGATAACGATGATTTACAAAACAATAAGGCATACGTGAACGCAAACCGTCCGATACATGCTTCTCCGCATAAATAGGCACGGCGCCGAAACGGCAAAACGGGCGCAAATCATCCAAACCTCCCACATGGTCGTAATGCTCGTGAGTTATAAGTACGCCATCTATCTTCTCAAAAGGAAGACGTAACGCCTGCGTCCGGAAATCAGGACCACAATCAATAAGAATCCGCGCATCCTCCGTCTCCACAATCGCTGACGTGCGCAACCGATTATCTTTCGGATCGGCCGACGTGCAAACCGGACACGTGCAACCTATCTGGGGGACTCCCGTAGATGTCCCGCTTCCTAATATTCTTATTTTCATTTCTTTCAGATAAAATTTACTTCCGGATGTATATCTATGCCGAACTTCTCGCGGACAGAAGCCCGCACGGCATCCGAGAGTGCAATAATATCGCTTCCCTTTGCTCCACCCCGGTTTACCAAGACCAACGCTTGCTTATCATGTACGGCTGCCGGTCCCAGAGATTTTCCTTTCCACCCGCACTGTTCAATCATCCACCCCGCCGGAATTTTTATCCGGCCGTCAGCCAACTCATAATAAGGCATGCACGGATATTCCTCCTGCAAAGTTTCCAGCTTTTCTTTCGAAACAACCGGGTTCATAAAGAAGCTGCCGGCATTACCCGTCACCTTCGGGTCAGGCAATTTCGCCTCACGGATATGGATGATAATTTCCCGGACAACGGACAAGGTCAACGCCGGATATTTCTCCAACTCCCGGCGAATCGTACCATAATCCAATGTATAACGTTCCTCTTTGCCAAGCCGGAAATGAACGTATGTCACAAATACCGACTTGTTATCAGGATGCTTAAAGATACTGTCACGATAAGCATATCCGCACTCTTCAACAGGATAAACATACTCCTCGCCCCGATTGTTCACTGTCTCCACAGACGTTATCAAATCCTTCACCTCAACGCCGTACGCCCCAATATTCTGCACAGCACCCGCTCCCACCTCACCGGGAATAAGTGAAAGATTCTCAGCTCCGTACCATCCATGTTCCACGCAATATGCGACAAAATCATCCCATACGACTCCTGCCCCTACCCGTAACGATACCGATTTGCCATCCTCTTCCGTCACTTCAATCCCTTTGATACGGGAATGCAATATCACTCCCTCGTAATCTCCGGTAAACAACAGATTACTTCCCGCACCAATATGCAGAAAAGGGGATGTCACGGCGCCTTGCGAAATCAGCATCTTCAATTCTTCCACCGAAGCATACTCCAAAAAGCGGGCAGCGCTGACATCAATACCGAAAGTATTATAAGATAACAGAGAATACATATCAAAATAATTATGAATTATGAACCATGTCAAATAACCATCACTTCGAAGACTACCGTTAGATACTTACATCCTCAAATTTATACAATTCCCACTCGCCAGCCTTCCGACGGAAATAAAGGATATTGGAAAATCCATTCCCGATACCTTTCAATGCAAGTATCTTTGTCGGCGAATTATCATTATTCCGTTGCCCATAATTAATATTTGAAAGACGGTCGGCAGGCAATTCCGGCTTGAACGCGAACCATTGATTCAAATCGAGAGTCGTCTCCAATACCGAAAAGTCATCGTCAGGGTCTGTAGTAATAAAAGCCAACGGTTCCCGTACACGTTGACTTTGAAAAAGGCTGTCGGCAGCAAAATGACTGAAAAATTCTATAAAATCCTCATTTTTATCCCGCTCGACGGGACGCAGATTAATAGCCTCCAATATCCACGCCCCCTTAATACGCTCAAAATAATACTTTTTCATCATCCGTGTCTTCATGAATATCCATTCCACTTGCACGGAAGTGAGGGAAGTATCCCCCACTAAATCCATATCCTCCTCTTTATCAAACAAGAGCGTATAATAACGCTGTTTAGTAAACAAATCGTCATGCTTCCAATGGCATTCTTCGATATTCGATTTTTCATTGCCTTTATAATAAGGCAACGGAAACTTCACACGTTGACGCTGCAGGACATCATCGGAAGCAAAATTATAGATAAAATCGTCGAAAGATTCGTCAGCCTGTGTAGGCTTCGGCTCTTCCGGCAATTTTTTTTCGTGGATGGAATCGGTTTTATACCGGATAGAATCCACTTCTTGAGTAATAGATGCGAAAGGGTCAATCTTTGCTTTTTTGTTGCTACAAGAGCCCAATATACCAAGCAGCATGACCCCTGCAATAATTTTTTTCATTATTTCAATTTCTCTCTTAACTTTTCAAGCATATCCGTCGTCATGCTCTCTAAATCATAGACAGGCTTCCATCCCCACTCTTCGCGGGCGCAAGTGTCGTCCAGGCTGTCCGGCCAACTGTCGGCAATACGTTGTTTTAAAGGGTCGATATCATAAACCATCTGGAAATCAGGAACCTGTTTCTTTATGGCCTGGAAAATCGTTTCCGGCCCGAAACTCATAGAAGCGATATTGAAAGCATTGCGGTGTATCAACTTTGCCGGGTCAGCTTCCATCAGCATAATCGCCGCATTCAGCGCGTCCGGCATATACATCATGTCCATCAAAGTACCCTCCTTGATAGGACAGACAAATTTTTCACCTTTTACAGCCGAATAATAAATGTCAACGGCGTAATCCGTCGTCCCCCCTCCCGGAGGAGTCACATTCGAGATAATACCCGGAAAACGGACAGCACGGGTGTCGACACCGTATTTATTGAAGTAATAGTCGCTCAACAATTCCGTTGTCACCTTCGTAACCCCATACATCGTACGCGGACGCTGGATGGTATCCTGCGGCGTTTTCGTATGAGGCGTACTTGCCCCGAACGAGCCGATAGAACTGGGAGTGAATACGGCGCACTTCTGCTCGCGCGCCACTTCCAACACATTCCATAATCCGTCGATACCTATCTTCCAGGCCAATTTAGGTTTTGATTCAGCCACCACCGAAAGCAAAGCAGCCAAGTTGTATATCGTATCAATATGGTATTCTTTTACCACAGACGCAATCATTTCACCATCAGTCACATCAACAATAGCCGATGGTCCCGATTCTTTCAACTCTCCCTTAGGTTCTGCTCCCGGGATATAACCTACCACTACGTTTGTGTTACCATAACGTTTACGCAGCTCCATCGCTAACTCGGAACCAATCTGTCCTGTGGCTCCAATAATCAAAATGTGTTCCATTTTCCTTGTACTTAAAATTATTAAGCTAAATTTGTACGCAAAGTAAGCACTTTTTTTTCAGATTTTTGCCAAAAAGACATTGATATTCCAAGAAAAATTGTGTCCTTTGTAATCTAACTTAATCACTCAGACACTATG
The DNA here is from genome assembly GCF_958445495.1 of uncultured Bacteroides sp. Taxonomy (GTDB): domain Bacteria; phylum Bacteroidota; class Bacteroidia; order Bacteroidales; family Bacteroidaceae; genus Bacteroides. The sequence continues at coordinate 46,541 of NZ_CAUCSQ010000026.1, forward strand.
TACGGTAAAATGCAAGAATTCCTCAGCCAGACATTGGCTGAAATCAGAGAAGCCGGGCTTTATAAAGAAGAACGACTAATCGAAAGTGCGCAGCAAGCTGCCATCACTGTAAAAGGTAAAGAAGTATTAAACTTCTGCGCTAACAACTACTTAGGGTTGTCCAATCATCCCCGGTTAATAAAAGCCTCCCAGAAAATGATGGAGCGCCGCGGATACGGTATGTCGTCAGTCCGCTTTATCTGCGGCACGCAAGACATACACAAAGAACTGGAGGCTGCCATTTCCGAGTATTTCCAAACGGAAGACACCATTTTGTACGCGGCTTGCTTTGATGCGAACGGCGGTGTATTCGAACCTCTTTTCACAGATGAAGACGCCATTATCTCGGATTCTTTGAACCACGCTTCCATTATTGACGGCGTGCGCCTCTGTAAAGCGAAACGTTACCGCTATGCCAATGCCGACATGGAAGAGCTGGAAAAATGCCTGCAGGAAGCGCAAGCCCAACGTTTCCGTATCATCGTTACGGACGGAGTATTCTCCATGGACGGCAATGTAGCGCCTATGGACCGGATTTGCGAACTAGCCGAAAAATATGACGCTTTAGTCATGGTAGACGAATCCCATTCCGCCGGTGTGGTAGGAGCCACAGGACACGGTGTAAGCGAATTATACAAAACCCACGGACGTGTGGACATCTACACAGGTACATTGGGAAAAGCGTTTGGAGGAGCTTTAGGAGGATTCACCACCGGACGCAAAGAGATTATCGACCTATTACGCCAACGCAGCCGCCCGTATCTGTTCTCCAACTCATTGGCTCCGGGTATCATCGGTGCGAGCCTTGAGGTTTTCAAGATGCTGAAAGAAAGCAATGCGCTGCATGACAAACTGGTGGAAAACGTAAATTACTTCCGCGACAAAATGACTGCTGCCGGATTTGACATAAAACCGACCCAAAGTGCAATCTGCGCCGTCATGCTGTATGATGCCAAACTGTCTCAGATATATGCCTCACGCATGCAGGAAGAAGGTATCTACGTAACAGGATTCTATTATCCGGTTGTCCCGAAAGGCCAGGCGCGCATCCGTGTGCAAATTTCCGCCGGACACGAAAAAGAACATCTCGATAAATGTATCACAGCCTTTATCAAAGTGGGAAAAGAGCTCGGTGTACTGAAATAACAGACTATAAATGATGGGTAGCAAGTAAAAAACAGACTGTTTCTATCTTACTTCCTACCCATCATCCCATTCAAAACAAGACACTCATCAGATTCATCATCCGCCCATTAAGATTTACCATTCATCCCCTGCATTATTATGGAAGAACTTACACTCACTACCCCCGCATTATTATTTTCCGCCGTATCCCTAATACTGCTGGCCTATACCAACCGTTTTCTGTCATACGCCCAACTGGTACGTCAACTGCGTGACCGTTACATGGAAAAACCTTCGGATATTACCGTGGCACAGATTGAAAATTTACGGAAACGATTGAACCTGACACGTACCATGCAAGGATTAGGTATTGCCAGCCTGTTTTTATGTGTAGTGAGCATGTTCCTTATCTACATCGGACTGCAATTATTGTCCGCGTATGTATTCGGGGTAGCTTTAATCCTGTTAATCGCATCTCTGGGTGTATCTTTCCGCGAAATACAGATTTCGACCCGCTCATTGGAGATTTATTTAGGAACTATGGAGAAAGGAAAGAGAAAAAAAGAAGAGGCTCTACCCAAATGAGAAATCCGCCTATCGCTTTATTTATCCGGAAACCTGTCATTCTTATCGTATAACCGAGAGGGAAAAAACTCTCCTTTTCAATAACAGAAAACCAAAACGGGATATCCACCGAATATCCCCGGTAAAGCGCAGCAGCAGTTTTATTTCGGTACAGCCTCGTATGAATCTTTAGCTTTGTACAACTATGCCATTAACGTTGTCCCATTTGTGAGTCAAGAAAGAATACGCCGGCATCACCCGCCTTTTTAACCTTATCGACGATTCCTTGAGCCGTAGCTTCTTCTTCCACCTGTTCACGAACGAATCCCCACAAAAAGTCCTGAGTAGCCTTATCTTTTTCAGCGGCAGCCACATCGACCAATTTATCCACTAAAGAAGAAACATGGCATTCGTGCTTGTACACATGTTCAAACACCTCCAATGGACTGCCCCACCCGTTAGGTACGACATCAATTTTATCAACAACCGCAGTTCCGCCACGTTTAATAATATAATCAGCCATCGCATAAGCATGTTCCAGTTCTTCCTGCGACTGTTTTTTCATCCAATGTGCAAAACCGCTGAATCCTTCTTTCTCAAAATAGAAAGACATAGCCAAATACAAATTAGAAGACCACATTTCAGCCGTGATCTGCTCATTGATTGCCTTTTGTAATTTTTCTGAAATCATAATCTTATTTTTATAAAGTTGTTAATGCAGTTCCTTTTTGAACTCATTACAAAAGTAATGAGATTTCAATAAAGATTGTTCCACGTAGTTCGCTTTTTTAAACTACATTCACATTTTATTTACACCAGCTCATCCGCAACATACCCCTTCGGCAACTCGCGGCAATTATAACCGGATGCCATAATCTCGCCGTAAGCTCCGGCCGAACGGAGAGCAATCAAATCGCCCCGTTTCACCCTGTTCAAATCAATCGCTTTTCCGAAAACATCCGACGATTCACAAATCGGTCCCACCACATCATACGTCTCCGTCGGCTCTTCCGATGTGATATTCTCCATCTTATGATAAGCCTGATACAAGGCCGGACGAATCAAATCCGTCATGCCGGCGTCAAGAATAGCAAACTTCTTCTTCGTTCCCTGTTTCACATACAGCACCTTGCTGATTAACGAGCCGCACTGACCGACAACAGAACGGCCCAGCTCAAAATGCAATGTCTGATAAGGACGCAACTTCAATTGCCCGGCATAAGTAGCAAAATAACTTTTAAAATCCGGAATAGCCTGACGGTCGGGATGCCCGTAATCAATTCCCAGGCCACCGCCGACATTTATGTGTTCCACCAAAATATGACGCGCCTCCAGCTTATCCTGCAATTCATTGACCCGATTACAAAGCGCCACAAAATCGCCCATATCCAAGATTTGAGAGCCAATGTGGAAATGAAGCCCCATGAACTTTACATTTTTCATTTCCAACGCCACATCTATCACCTGTTCCATATCCTGCATACTGATTCCGAATTTATTTTCAGCCAGACCGGTAGTAATATTCGCGTGAGTATGCGCACCGACATCCGGGTTAATACGGAAAGCCACATTAGCAACTTTATTCTGGGCGGCAGCCAATCCGTTAATCACCTCCAACTCCGGAACAGACTCTACATTAAAACAAAAAATGCCGTATTCCAATCCCAGATTGATTTCCCAGTCAGCCTTTCCCACTCCGGCAAAAACAATCTTATTCGCCGGAAATCCAGCACGAATGGCAGCACGTATTTCTCCACCGCTCACACAATCGGCCCCCATTCCGCTTTCACGGATAATAGCCAACACCTTAGGATTGGCGTTCGCTTTCACAGCATAATGTACGGAATAACCGGAATATTTGGCAACCTCCAGATTAATAGCCGACAATGTATCACGCAACACCTTCGTGTCATAATAATAAAAAGGCGTCTGCAATGCACGGAATTTATCAATTGGAAACATTCCCTTCATCATTCAAAAAACTTGTTTAGTTAATTTAGAAAAGAGGCTGTATCTTTTTGCAATGCCCCCTAAAAGCCCGTTACGGACTTTCGGGGAGCGCTCCATCTTGATACAGCCCCAATATTATTTATTTTCAGTATTATCGGTTATTGAAAAGCATATCGCTCAATGACTGCAACGCAGCTTTCTTATCGCATTCCCGGATAAGGAAAGAAATATTATAATTACTTCCGCCAAATGAAATCATCCGCACCGGTATATCACGCATAGCATCCAACGCTTTCGCTTCAAAACCCACATTTTCCCATTCCAAGTCACCTACCACACAGATGATGCACATCTCCTTATCAACAGTCACCGTACCGTATTTCTTCAAGTCGTCCAGTATCTCATTCAAGTGTTTCGTATTGTCTATCGTCACGGAAACACCCACCTCCGAAGTACAAATCATATCAATGGAAGTCTGGTAACTCTCAAAAATTTCGAATACCTTACGCAAAAAGCCGTGGGCAAGCAACATACGGCTGGACTTGATTTTAATCGCCGTAATATTATCCTTTGCCGCCACCGCCTTAATCTTTCCCTTCTCCGTATCATTAGAAATCAATGTACCGGGTGCAAGCGGGTCCATCGTATTCAGCAAACGTACAGGAATATTGGCGTATTTAGCTGGCTGAACACAAGTAGGATGTAAGATTTTGGCGCCGAAGTAAGCCAACTCCGCAGCTTCCTCAAAATGCAACTGACGAACCGGAGCAGTCTTGTCCACAATGCGCGGATCATTATTATGCATGCCGTCAATATCCGTCCATATCTGTATTTCAGAAGCATTTACGGCAGCCCCAATCAAAGATGCGGTATAATCGCTGCCCCCACGCTGCAGATTATCAATTTCCCCATAGGCATTGCGGCAAATAAAACCCTGAGTAATATAAATCTCCGCATCCGGATAAAGGTCAAGTTGCGCCTGCAATTTTTCCTTGATATATACCGGGTCCGGTTCCGCATTTTTATCAGTACGCATGAACTCCAAAGCCGGAAGCAATACGGACTTCACACCACATTCCTGTAAGTAGAAGTTTACCATAGCTGTAGAAATAAGCTCTCCCTGTGCCAAGACCACCTTCTCTTCAAACAAGGTGAAAAGGTCTTTAGTATAGGAACGGATGTAGTCGAAATGAGACTTGATGACTTCCAGGCCTTTCTGTTTGTATTCCTGAGTTGCGTAAAGTTCATCAACATGCTGTTTATATTTAGCCTCCAGCTTATTGATAATCTCGTTGGCACCCTCCGGATTTTTCTTATACAGATAATCCGAAATTTCCACCAATGTATTTGTCGTACCTGACATAGCAGAAAGGACAACAATCTTCCGCTCACCATCGGTAATCAATTTGGCTACTTCCTTCATCCGCTGAGCAGAACCTACAGAAGTTCCTCCAAACTTTAAAACTTTCATCTTCGTTACTGTTTTAGTTATCTATATTTAAATCTATTTCTATTGTTCTCTGTCCCGGCATGTATTCGGCGGTCACATCTTCTATCTGATGTCCGGCACAACGGTAAACCCGACCGGGATATTCCTTCAACAACTGCAAATTATGCGTCGTCATCATTACGGACGAACCGTTCCTACAAATATTGTGCAACAGTTCCACGATGGACCTTCCCGTATCCACATCAAGATTTCCCGTAGGTTCATCCGCCAAAATGATAGCCGGAGAATTCAATACGGCACGCGCAATCACAATGCGTTGCTGTTCACCTCCGGAAAGCTCGTTAGGAATCTTATACCCTTTATTGGACATCCCCACCAAATCGAGCACCTCCTCAATACGTTCCTTAATCTCCCGCCGGTCTTTCCAACCCGTGGCGCGAAGAACGAATTCCAGGTTATTATATACCGTCCGGTCCGTCAGCAATTGGAAGTCCTGAAATACAATGCCTAATTTCCGCCGTAGTTGAGGAATATGCTTACGTTTGATGGAACGCATGTCATACCCCAACACCCTAGCCTCACCGGCAACCACATCCAGCTCGCCGTATAAAGTTTTAAGAAGACTCGTTTTTCCGGAACCAACCTTTCCTATCAGATAAACGAACTCCCCTTTATGCAGCTCCAGATTTACATCACTCAATACACAGAGTTCCTGTTGATGGATTTCTACATTCCTATATTGAATCAATGTTTCTTCCATGTACTGCTATGCCTTTCCTGCAATTCACGCGCAAGATCTTCAATGCGGTAACCTTTTGAAGTCAACAACACAATCATGTGATAAATCAAATCGGCTCCTTCATAAATCAAACGTTCATCCGTACCGTTTGTCGCCTCGATTACGGTTTCCACCGCTTCCTCACCGACCTTCTGCGCCATTTTATTGATTCCAGACTCAAACAAACTGGTTGTGTAAGAACCCTCAGGCATCTCCTCATGGCGTTTATCGATAAAATCCTGCAAAACTTTCAGGAACATTACCGGCTCCTCATTTTTTTCACCCCAGCAAGTATCCGTACCCGTATGGCAAACCGGACCTGCAGGATTCACCTGTATCAACAACGTGTCCTTGTCGCAATCCGCCTTGATGGAAACCACATGAAGAAAATTACCGCTCTCTTCTCCCTTCGTCCAAAGACGGTTCTTTGTACGGCTAAAGAAAGTAACCTTTCCGGTTTCCACCGTTTTATCATAAGCTTCCTTATTCATAAAACCCAGCATCAAGACTTTACGTGTCTCGTTATCTTGTATGACAGCCGGAACAAGCCCGTTCATTTTATCGAAATCCAATTCCATTTTATTCTCAATATCTTAAATTTACTATTTACAAATTATATGCCATTCATCATACGAATCCCCACAAATGACGCACCGGCTACCTCACAGAGATTCCTTCGCTGCAAAGATACGATTTTAATTCGGGAATTTTAATTTCTCCGAAATGAAAAACACTGGCAGCCAATGCAGCATCCGCTTTTCCCTGAAGAAAAACATCACGGAAATGTTCCTTACACCCCGCTCCTCCCGAAGCGATGACAGGGATAGAAAGCCGGTCTGCCAAGACGGCAAGTGCTTCATTGGCATATCCGGACTTCACGCCATCGTGATTCATACTTGTAAAAAGCACCTCGCCTGCCCCGCGTTCCTGCGCCTCTTTCGTCCACGAAAACAAATCCTTATCGGTCTCAATACGTCCTCCATTCAGATAACATCTCCATCCCTTTTCCGTCCACTTCGCATCCACCGCCAGAACACAAACCTGAGAGCCGAAATTCTTGGCAATCCCGTCGATTAACAGAGGATTACGAATTGCAGAAGAATTAATCGAAATCTTATCCGCCCCGGCATTCAGCAAACGGTCTACATCACTCAATTCATTAATCCCGCCACCGACAGTAAACGGGATATTTATATTAGCAGCGATTCTTTTCACCAATTCCGTAAAAGTCTTACGCCCTTCATGGCTGGCAGTAATGTCCAGGAAAACAAGCTCATCGGCCCCCTGTTCGCTGTAAGCCCGTCCTAACTCAACCGGATCGCCCGCCTGGCGTAAATTAACGAAATTCGTTCCCTTAACTGTCTGTCCGTCTTTTATATCCAGACAAGGCACTATTCTTTTTGCTAACACAATCCTATTTTTTATTTACTGTTTGACAATTGATAACCGATAAATCGAAAAAAGGGGGAAAAACTCCCCACCCTTTCATTATAACAAAACCTTTATTTCATTTTGGCATGCTAATCATGCCTAATCATAAAAAACTTCTCAAATCCCTTAAAGTGATATGTCCTTCATACAATGCCTTTCCGAAAATTACCCCAGGAACCCCCGCTTCATTCAGAGCGACAATGTCATCCACACTACTTACCCCACCGCTGGCTATCAGATAAAGACCGGGAAACCTCTCCAATATCTCTTTATACAGAGCCACGGAAGGACCTTTCAACATTCCGTCACAACTGATATCCGTACAAATCACTTTCTTAATCCCCTTCTCCGCATAACCTTCAAGAAACGGGAAAAGTTCACAGGCACTTTCATCCTTCCAACCGTTAACGGCTATTCTACGTTCTTTCACATCCGCCCCTAAAATAATTCTCTCATTTCCGTACATTTCCAACCAACGGCAAAACAGAGCAGGCTCCTTTACAGCAATACTTCCCCCTGTTACCATCTGCGCACCACTCTCAAAAGCGATTCTCAAGTCCTCGTCACTTTTCACTCCGCCACCGAAATCCACCGCTAAAGAAGTATGCGCCGTTATCTGTTCCAACACCCGGTAATTAACCACATGATGAGAAGCCGCCCCGTCCAAATCCACGACATGAAGCCTGCGAACACCATTCGCCTCAAATTCCCTGGCAACCTCCACCGGATTTTCATTATACACTTTCTTACTGTCATAATCTCCCTGGGAAAGGCGCACGCACTTCCCATCAATAATATCTATGGCCGGAATAATCTCTATCATCAAATTATCTACGTTTTGACAAATTACAACTTCTTTTCATTACCGGGGCTTTCAATATTCCACTCCCCCATTTCTCCAGGGAAAGAAACCATCAGCCGCCAGACAAAATTACTATCTTCCCTTTCAGGTCAATATACGATACATCTTAAAGAACGAAAACGTGTTTTTATTGCAAACACCCATCCCTTAATTAAAGAGCCAGAAAGTTCTTCAAAATCCTTTCCCCCGTTTTACCACTCTTTTCCGGATGAAACTGGGTCGCATAAAAATTATCTTTATGCAAGGCCGAGCTAAACGGATGGATATAATCAGTTTCAGCAGCCATAAAGTCGCAAACCGGCACATAAAAGCTATGTACGAAATAGACAAACTCCTCTCCGGCAAATCCCTTAAACAACCCGCTGTTCGTCTTCCCGATAGTATTCCAACCCATGTGCGGAACCTTGTCCTCATGCTTTTGCGGCAAGAAACGCTTCACGTCCACATCAAAGATATTCAAGCAGTCAACCTCTCCTTCTTCAGAATGCCGGCACATCAACTGCATGCCCAGACAAATCCCCAGCACCGGCTGCCGTAAGTTTCTCACCAACTCATCCAGCCCTGTCGCCTTCAAATGCTTCATAGTCGTTTCCGCCTCCCCCACTCCGGGAAAGATAACCTTATCTGCAGATTGAATAGTTTCCTTATCAGCAGTAATTACCGCCTCCACTCCCAACCGTTTTAAAGCATAGTCCACAGAACGGATGTTTCCGGCATTGTATTTTACAACCGCTACTTTCATCAACTAAATATTACAGTTTTATTTTTATAAGCTAAAATTTTACGTTCGATGTGTTTCTGTACCGCACGTGAAAGAACTATTTTTTCCAAATCCTTTCCTTTATTCACAAGTTCCTCTATAGAATCCTTATGTGTTATACGTACCACATCCTGTTCGATAATCGGCCCGGCGTCCAATTCCGTCGTTACATAATGGCTGGTAGCGCCGATAATCTTCACCCCCCTCTGGAAGGCGGCATGATAAGGTTTGGCCCCTACAAATGCCGGAAGGAAAGAATGATGAATATTAATAATCTTATTCGGATAAGCGTTAATCATCTGTTCGGAAATCACCTGCATATAGCGCGCTAAAACGATAAATGTAATTTTATGTTTAGCCAGCAATTCCATTTCCTTACGTTCCTGTTCTTCCTTTGTCTCCTTTGTAATAGGGAACAAATAAAAAGGAATGCCGAAACGTTCGGCCACGTGTTGCAAATCCGGATGATTACTTATAATAAGAGGAATTTCCACATTCCATTCTCCTGCCGTATAACGAGCCAGCATATCAAAAAGGCAATGAGACAGTTTAGAGACGAAAATAGCCATTCTCGGTTTCACGTCCGAAAAATAAAGACGAAAATCCATCTCATATTTTTGCGCGTACAATGTCCTGAAATAATCCTCAATCTTTTCCTGAGGGACCAAAAAATCTTTCAATTCCCATTCTATACGCATAAAGAATATATTCTCACTATGGTCTACATATTGGTCCAGATAAATTATATTCCCTTTGTTTACCGTAATAAAATCTGTCACTTCCGCAAGAATTCCCGGTTTATCGGGACAATGCAATAACAGTTTGGCTGTAGTCATCATTCTTTTTTACTAATTAACAATTCCGGGCAGAAAATATTCCACCTCTCCAATTTTAGAGCGCAAAAATAACGATTTATTGCAAAATTACGAATTTTTCAAGCAGAAAGTTGATATAAAAACGTTGATTTCTAACAGATAGAAAGATATCAAGATAGATATCTTATGAAAAGAAGGACATTCCCCAAAACGGTATCATCCTATCCTCTCCGTTCAATCGCATGACAACCCGTTTCCCTATCCAAGGCCATCATCCCCAAGACAAAAGAGCGCCACCATCCTTTTCAATAAAAAACAATATTTTTTTCATTACAAAAAACACTCAAAATGAGACACTAAGCATTTTTCTCATTTTCTACCGGAAAAAAGTTTTCTTAAAACGTTTGCAGATTTACAAAAAACAACTACCTTTGCACCCGCAATCGAGAGAGATGCAGATTAACAAAATGAAATTTTGGTGCGTTAGTTCAGTTGGTTAGAATACATGCCTGTCACGCATGGGGTCA
>NZ_CAUCSQ010000027.1 GCF_958445495.1 uncultured Bacteroides sp.
TCACTGCATTGAAAGCCAAAGTGGATGCAAATACGAGTGCCAATCTGACCTTGCTTCATAACACCATTATGAGTGTATGTAACAGCAAAGGGATGAATTCGACAGCATTGACTTATAAATTGGATGCCAGCAACAAACGGATTCTTGATGTATCCCGTGATGCCTTGTTGCGTATTTTCACCTGTGCTTATGCTTATCGCATGACAGGTGATACCAAATACTTAACCAAAGCGGAGACCGACATGAATGCTGTCTGCAATTTTCCAGATTGGAATTCCAAACGTCACTTTCTGGATGTCGGCGAAATGGCTACCGCTGTTGCTTTCGGCTATGATTGGCTTTATAATGAACTAAGTGAAGCTACCCGTACGAAAGCAGCCGATGCATTGCTGAAGTTTGCTTTCCAACAGGCACAGAACAAAAACTGGAACCTGAATTTTTATGAAGCGACCAACAACTGGAACCAGGTGTGTAACGGCGGACTGGTCTGTGCGGCACTGGCCTCTTATGAAAACAATCCTTCCGAAGCAAAGGACATGATTGAAAAAGCTTTAGAATCCAATAAACCTGCATTGGAAGTGATGTACTCCCCCGACGGCAACTATCCGGAGGGGAGCGGTTACTGGTGTTACGGCACGCTTTATCAGGTACTAATGCTCGCTGCCCTTGATAGCACTCTCGGAACGGATAACGGACTTTCCGATACGCCGGGATTCTCTGAAACGGCGGAATATATGTTGTATATGACAGGATTAAACAGCAAATTTTTTAATTATTCGGATTGTGCCCCTTCTTCTACTGCCGCATTGGCTTCCTGGTGGTTTGCCGACAAATATAACAACCCGTCGCTGTTATATAATGAATTACAAATGTTGAAGAATGGCGAATATGCTTCATGTTCCGAGAATCGTTTACTGCCGATGATTATGGCCTTTGCCAATAATTTGAATCTGGATGCGATTTCAGCTCCGGCAGATAAACTTTGGAGTGGAAAAGGGGAGACGCCTGTGGTTATGGTGCATACTGATTGGACGTATTCGGATACGGATAAATATCTCGGTATCAAAGGAGGAAAAGCCGGTTCAAGCCACGGTCACATGGATGCCGGTTCGTTCGTATATGATGCGTATGGAGTACGTTGGTCGATGGATTTCGGTTTGCAGAGTTATACGACACTTGAATCGGCTTTGGCTGCTTTGGGGGGAAATCTTTGGGATATGGGACAGAATTCAATGCGTTGGGATGTTTTCCGGTTAAACAATCTGAATCATAGTACCATATCAATTAATGATGCCCGCCACCGTGTAGACGGGATGGCAACTTTAACTACTACGATTAATACGGCTACCGAACTGGGGGCGACTTTCGATTTGACAGATGTCGTGTCTGACCAGGCTGCTTCGGCTATTCGTACTGTAAAGATTGTGGATGATGAAAAACTGGTAGTGATAGATGAAATTAAAGCGAGGACCGATAAGTCGGCCAAAGTACGCTGGTGCATGGTGACTCCTGCCGTCCCGACGGTAGAAAGCAACCGGATTGTGCTGGCAAATGGAAATAAGGTGATGTATCTCACAGCCAGCGGAACCGTGAAGCCTACCTACAAAACATGGAGTACCACCAGTGAGAATTCTTATGACCAGGCTAATCCGGGTACTTATATGGTTGGTTTCGAAGCAACTGTTACAGCTAATCAGACAGCTTCATTCACAACCACTCTAACCCCAAAGCAAAATTGACAGATTGTATGAGAATATTATTATCTATATTTATTTTCCCCGTATTGTTATCCTGTTCTGGCCAAGAACCGATGGAGGCATTGATTGACCGTGTGTTTACCGTTGCGGAGCAGCAATACATGGATATGGATGCTCGCCTGACAGAAAAGACGCTTCCCCGTACGTTTTCTGCTGACGGTAAATTTGTATCTTCAAATATTTATTGGTGGTGCAGTGGTTTTTATCCTGGTTCACTTTGGTATATTTATGAATATACCGGAAATGACGAGATAAAAGCACTTGCCGAGAAAAATACGTTGAAGCTCGATTCTGTGCAATATGTGACTAAAGACCATGATGTAAGTTTTCAATTAAACTGCAGTTATGGCAATGCTTATCGCCTGACGGGGGATGAAACTTATAAACAAGTGCTTTATCGGGGGGCGAAATCCTTGTCTACCCGTTTTAATCCGTCTGTCGGAGCGATTCGTAGTTGGGACTTTGTGCGCAAAGGTTGTGATTGGAAGTTCCCGGTGATTATTGACAATATGATGAATCTGGAATTGCTGTTATCCATGTCGAAAGCTTATGCCGATGATTCTTTGCAGAATATAGCCTGTACACATGCCAATACTACTATCCAGAATCACTTCCGTGATGATTATTCCACTTATCATTTGGTGGATTATGACTCTGAAACGGGGCAAGTGCGTAGCAGGCAAACTGTACAGGGATTCTCGGACGAATCTTCTTGGAGCCGTGGACAAGCATGGGCTCTGTATAGTTATACAATGATGTTTCGTTTGACCGGCTACCAGAATTATCTTTTACAGGCCGGGCGTATTGCCGAAACTTTGCTCCGTCGTTTACCTGCCGACGGCATTCCTTACTGGGATTTTGATGCCCCTATGGATGATAAGGCTTATCGGGATGCTTCTGCTGCGGCTATTATGGCTTCTGCTTTCATAGAGTTGAGCCGTTATATTTCCGGAATGGAGACGAAGGAATCCTATCTTGCTATGGCAGAAAAACAACTTCGTACGCTTGCTTCGGAAAAATATCTCGCTGAACTGGGCACAAATGGAAATTTCATATTAAAACATAGTGTCGGTGCACTTCCGGACGGAAGTGAGGTGGATGTTCCCTTGACGTATGCCGATTATTACTTTTTAGAAGCATTGTTACGGTATAAGAACTTACAGAAATAAAACTAATATACATAATTATGAGATACTTACAATTCAATATGGCAATTGTCTTTGCATTGGCGCTGATGTTTGCCTCCTGTTCGGATAAGGATGACTCAAGTCCGCGTATTATTCCTACCATGACCCTGACCGTTTCGGAAATTGCAGATAATAGGGCTTTGATTACTGCCGAGCAGAAAACCGGAACTACAGTCGGTGCGAAAGTTATTGATTTTTATCCGGTGGCTGATATGGGTTTTGACTATAATGTGGAAGTCAAGCTTGTGAAATTTGTTGAGGAAAATGGGGTTCCCGTATCTCTTCCTTATGTTCATAGAATAGAGGAAGGATTGAAACCTGGAGTTAATTATATCAGTGCTATTATAGCTTATAATGCCGAAGGACGTGCCGTATGTTCCGCATTCCAGACCTGGAAAGCTTCTGGAACGGAAGGCATGTGGAGCGATGACAATTCTGCAGGCGAACTGGAAGAAAACGAGTGGTAAAGATGGTGTAATTCAAAAAAGATATTATGGATATGAAGAATATGTTATTGGCAGCCTTTGTAATAATCTTTGCAATGGCGGGTTGTACGCAAGATGAAATATTCTCATCTGACAAGGGTAAAGAACCGGCAGGAGAAGGTACGGCATTTACATTGATTGGATTGACTTCTGTTCAAACACGTACCTCTATTGGCGATAAGACGGGTGACATTTATCCGGTACTTTGGAGCGACGGAGATGCATTAGGACTTTTTTCCCGTACAGAAGGTGCGGATATAGAGAATGTGCAAGCTTTATTGAGCGGTGAGTCTGTCGGAAAAAATTCCGGAGTTTTTACAGCAGAAAGTGTAAGTCCGGCAAAAGAAGGGGAAACAGAGATTCTTATTTATTACCCTTATAAAATGGATGCAAAACTGGCTGACAATGGTAATAAGATTACCGCTTCTCTTGCTGCTGAGCAGGAACAGAGTAAATCCGGTGACAGTAATCATATTGGTAAATATGGATTCGCTTATGCAAAGACAACGGTAAATAGTACCAGTAAATCCGCAAAATTCTCTTTGAAGCATGCAATGGCTTATGTGAAATTCTGTATTTCTTCACAGGAACTTTCTACTTATAAGTTGAAAAGTGTTTCTTTGTATGATAAAGAGACGAAAACACCTCTTTCCGGTACATTTACGGCTAATTTGGATACGGAGGAATTAACTTTCGAATCGGAAAGCAATCCCTATGCGACCGTCTCTTTGACTACGCCGGAATTGTTGGCTGTTACGCAGGAAGTGTATTTGACTGCTTATCCGGCAGACCTGACCGGTAAGCACATTTATGTCGTTGTTACTTTAGAGGGAGATAATCAGACGACAGTTACGATTCCCATCCTTCAAGAAGGTAAGTTATTGAAAGCTGACGCTGTCAATGTTATTGTTATCAATGATTTAAAACTTTCGGACAATTCATGTGAATGGTACGAACCGGTAGAGACACGTTTGTTGGTTGGAGGTTGGGCTTATGGAGAGGCAAATTGTATTATGACTACTGCTTCTTCATCCGGAGTAAACAATACAATCAGTGTAAAAGCGCGCGGTAACTTTATGGAGGTGGAAGAGCCGAGATATGCCCGGACAATTTTTAATTGTGATTTGAATAATGGACATAAAATGGTAGGTGTCAACGGTTCCACTACAGATATTTCTCCTGTAAACGATGATTATAGCATTACGATAAATTCTTATAAAGTTTCAAATGGATATAATGGCGGTTGCGGACAGGTGGCGATTTACGGGGAAAATCAATCGACCGTTTTGTGGAGTTTTATTGTATGGATGACTCCTACTCCGGCAGAACATGTATATGGAAATACCGGATATATTGTTCAAGATCGTAATTTAGGCACATATACAGTAGAAGATAACTGGAAAACGAATGGAGTTTATTTTCAATGGGGCCGTCCGACTCCATTCGGATGGGGAGCGAATGGTTACTATTCTATGCCGACTGAGGCCACAAATGTCCGTTTCTCCATTGAAAATCCCCGTTATTTGCTTTATACCGCAACAGTGGATAACACAAAGTCTGACTGGTATTTGGGAGCATGGACAGGTGCGCGTACCGACCGTAAAGATGATTTCTGGGGGAATCCGAATGAATCGAATACGTATAATAATCCTTCCGACGGGCACAAATCCATCTATGATCCTTGTCCGAAAGGTTATCGTGTCGTATCTCCGGGGGTATTGGCGGAAGTAGAGCGCAGTGGGGAATATGTGAAGTTGTCGAATATAGGAGTTATAAAATATTGTTATGATGGCACGAATTATGCTTATTGGCCGTTAGGCGGGGCCCGTTGGGGGTCTAATCCTTCAGATCGCACTACTACTAATTCTAATACATCTGCCTGTTATTGGTCGAATTCGCCTGCTACTAATTATGGGAATGATAAAGATCAAGGCGGCAGTGCGATGTATTATAAATCTGCAGATAAGACTTGGACACATTCGGCCGGGCGTTCTCATGCATTTTCCGTACGCTGCATGAAAGACACGGAAAACCGCTAACCGCAAATCATCCCGCCGTCGTAATGGTAACCGTATGCTTTACGGTAAGACAAAGTTCGTGAATCTGTCCTATTTTTAAGATTCTGATGGAAAGCGGGAGAATGAAAAAAGAGAAAATAGGGAATGGGTTGCATGAAAAACTGCAAGAATATGCGCTTTCCCTCTCTTTATTGCATTTTTTCTCTTGAAATATGCAAATGATAGCATTGATAAACGGGTGGTTTGGTTATATCAAAGCACCCGTTGGTTTTAAACAAACCGTCCTTTTGTTTAAAACCAGCGGAGCTTTCCTTTTAAAGAAGCAGGATTCGGGATTTTAAGGGCCGTTCGGGGAGCCGGTTCGCCTTTTTCGGATGCCGGTTTGCAAGTGATAATATTGAATGAAAACGAAAGGAATGCTGTCAATATGCTTGATGGATGCCCCTATGTGTGGCAATTGGGTTGATAATGGCTTTTATTTTGAATAAGAGTGAATTTCCCGGTCTGGAATAGAGACGTTTTTTTGCCGTAACCGGAGAGAGGGAAAGTTTTATCGCAGACAAGACGGGCGGAATATGCATTTTTTCAGGTTGGCGTAGCTGTGACCTGGTGATGTGCTGTTTTTATACCTGCCTTTACTTCCGTCCGGTGTGACCGTTTTAAATTTCCGGATAAAGAAAGATGAGGCGGATTAAAAAGCTTACTGTGCAGTACAATTACACCCTTGCGGATGCATATACCCGTTCGTAAAGCAAGAAAATCCGCCTCATCCGGAATCCGGTATTCCCTTTTCAGGTATTTTGCAGGGAAACGGGAGACATCACCCCGCGGGTCAGTCTCCCCAGCTCATCATAATCTGGTCCCATTCCTGCATGTCGCCGTTTTCGTAATAAACATTGTAGAGATAAATGCAGGCTTTTTTGTTGGCTTCGTCCCAATATGAATATCCGGCAGCATTATAGAGCGCTGAGATATAACTCACAACCGTATAGAACGGCAGGTAAGAAGCCGTATTGGTGTCGTAGAGATACCAGTAATCGCCGTATTGGTAGCCGTAGTTGCTGCTTGCTGTCAGGTTGCCGGTCTCCTGGTCTACGGAAAGGCTTAAATAATAGCCGGATTCCAGGAAGTTGTCTATTTTGTATTCGTTTTCTCCCGTTTTCTCAAGGACGAGTTTGAACGTATTATCCGGAATGTTGGCCAGATAACAAGTCGCTTCAATCAGGACAGCCACTTTGATTGTCCCGAAAAACTGTATGCTTCCCTCCTGTTCGGCATAAGGGTTCACATGCTCGCCTGCCAGTTCGATATGGTAACTGTAAGAATCGCCGGTTTGTGCGTCGGCGGGAATGCTGATTTCCAGTTCCGCCGCAACCTGTCCCGCCGCGAATGATACTGATTCGGGGATTTCCATGCCTTCGCTCTTCGACAAAGTGTTCACCGGTACGGTAACGGCGGAAGAACTCTCTTTGCGGAGTACGGTCAGGGTTACGGAACGGGGTTCTTTGCTGCTTGCCGCCAAGGTCGTTTCAGATTGGTTGTCCTTGGAGAAATAAACCTGCTGGCATCCCTCTGCCGCGGGTTCTCCCGGTGCGTAGTCGTCGTTGTCGGAACAAGCGGTCGTCAGGCCTCCCGCACCCAGGAGCAGGAAAAGGATATATTTTGCAATCTTCATCGTATTTTCTTTTTTATGGATTACACAACTGTTTTTTTATAAGAAACTGATAAGAAACGGAGCTCCGTCATTGTCCGTCCCATTGGGGAATGACTCCCGACGGGTCCGGATTGTTCGTCTCTTCGAGAATCGTGTTATATTGGTATTCGCTGGAAGTTATGTAAACAGTCATCCAGGGAGCCACATAACCTTCGTAAGAGTTGAAACGGTGGGTTTCAGGCAGGTTTGTCCCGGAGTATCCCCTGATAACCGCCTTCTCAAGCCGTTTGTAATCCCACAACAATATGCCTTCGCCCCAGAACTCGATTCGTTTCTGTACCAGCAGCTCGTCGATGAATCCGTCCAGGTCCGTAGCGTTGCACCGGTAGCTGCCGTCCTTGTAACGGTAAGTGTTCATGAAGTTTTCCAGTTTTGAGACGGCCGACGATACCCCTTCCGTATGTGCGGCGGCTTCCGCTTCGATGAAAAGCATCTCCTCCATACGCATCAGCGGGATGTCGACAACCGTTCCCGTCAGGTACTCGGTCATGTTCCCTTCGTTCGGACGTATCTTGAAACCGGTGTAAGCCGGACGTTTGGCCCACTCTTCGCCGCTGAGCAACGTCTTGTATTTTGCCGGTACGGAAGTCTTTCCCGCATCTTCCGGGTCTATCCAGGTCGTTTTTCGCCAGTCGGCGTCCGCTATTTTATTGTACAGGCTCGCCCCAATCATGCGCCATGCCCCGTATTGGGTCGTACCGTACTGCTGTTCCGGGCTCATCTGCCCGACATAACACTTCCACGTGCTGGTAGGGTCGTTGGCCCCCATCATGATGGCGAACATCCACGCCTGGTTGACGGAGTTGAAACCGGTAGTCGTTTCAAACCACTGCGATTCCGTTACCGGCGAATAACCTCCCTCGTCGATAGCCTTGCGGGCGCAACTCTGGGCGTTGGCGTAACACTCTTTGGCTGTGGAAATACCCAATTTGGCGTATTGGGCGAGACTCTCGTCGTTTTCATACGACACCTGTGTCTGCAAATCTTCGGGATAAAGTTCGAAGCGTGAGCCGAGCTCCATCCAGAACCGCGCCTTCATGCCGTTTATGACCGTGATGTCCACGTAGTTTTTGCTGTCGCCCCGCGTATAGTCCGCCAGGTATTCGCTTGCCCGTTCCAGGTCGTTATATACGAACCGGTACATCTGGTAGAAAGGAGCGCGCGGATTCTTGCGCCCTTCCTCCTCCGTGGTGTTCTCGGTGACGATGGGAACCGTTATTTTCATGATACCGCGCGCTTCCGCTTTGGCGTCCAGCTCCGTGCCTGTGTGCTTGAACTCATAAAGGCGCATGCAGTCCATGTACGCCATTGCGCGGAAAGCATAGGCGTTGCCCAGGTAATGCTTGCCCGTTGACGAGAGGTTCTCCACGTTGACCGCTTCTATCAGCAGGTTACACTGGTGTATCAGGGAATAGTAAAAGTTCCAGAAGTCATATTGTATGGTATAATCGCCCAGGAAAGTGGTGGTTCCCATGCCGTAGTTGAAATAGTCGTAGGCCGTTTCGTAAACAGGCATGTCTTGCAGCATCACGTCACGCCACATCATCAGGCCGGCATAACCGAAGGCGGTATTGTCGCTGCCCCATTTAGTCATGCTGGAAATAATCGAGTTGTTCAGGGCGCCCAGAGCCAGGTCTGACATTCCTACCTGGTCGCTGGTGGCGGTACTGCTGGCAGGAAAAGTTTCTTCCAGGCAACCGGTCAATGTAGGCACAGCTAAGCAGAGTGCCAGGATGGATTTTGCAAATATCTTCATATTTATTCAGTTTTATTTTCATGTATCGAACGGAGGTTGTCGGAAACGGCCGTTCGTTTGGGGTTTATACTGTTCTCTCTCTGTTAAAAGGATAGGTTGAATCCGCCGGATATGGTCCGGGTCTGCGAGTATCCCGTCGCGCTGGTAGAACCGTCGAAACTGGAACGGGGGTCGAGTCCTTTGCGTTTGGACCAGTAAGCCACGTTGTCACAGGTGACGAAAAGGCGCAACTTTTCCAGCTTCATTTTCTTCAGCCATGATTTCGGCACGGTGTAACCCAGTGTAAGCGTCTGGAATGTCAAAGAGCTTGCGTCTGTCAGCCAGCGGTCGGAAGAATAAGCGGACGATAAATCGTTATATTGCCAACGGGGAATGTTGGAGTTGGGATTCTCTTCAGACCATGCGTTATAGATATCCTTGTGGATGTTCCTGCCCGTAGCGTCCGTATAAGGCGAGGTCATCAGGCCGGCATATCCGGAATCGTATGCTTTCCCGCCTATGGAATAAAGGAAGCTGGCGCTCAAATCGAATCCCCGGAAAGAGAACGTCGTGCCGAAACCGCCGTAAACGTCCGGCATGGCGGAACCGCACAGGTAATAGTCCGCTTCGTCGTAAGTGGTCGTTTTCTGCAACTGTCCCTGGTCGTCCGTATAATACCACATGGACTCGCCCTGGGAAGAGACGCCGGCGTATTTCTTCAACCTCCATGTGTAATACGGCATTCCTTCGGATACGAAGTAGTTGCCGTTGAGGTAACCCGTCTTGCCTTCCTGTTCATACGTCTTTTTGTCTTCGGGAAGATACGTCACCTTGTTCTTGTAATGGGTAAGGTTGAGGTTGACGGACCACAGGAGGTCTTTCGTCTTGATGACGTCCACGTTGAAGTCGGCTTCCACCCCTTGGTTCACCATGTCGCCCACGTTGTCGTAATAGCCGCTGTAGCCCAGTGAAAGAGGCACGGAAAAGTAGAATAGCATATCGCTGGTTTTGCGGTGGAAATATTCGATGCTGCCGCTGAAACGGCTCTTGAAAGCTTCGAATTCGATACCGGCGTTGAAGTTGCCGTTGGTTTCCCAGGTGATGTTTTCATTTCCTTTGTTGGAGAACGTCAAAGACAGTTCGTCGCTCGAACTTTCGATGTAATAAGTATCGACGTAATAATAGCTGCCGATGCCGTCGTTACCCTGCTCGCCGTAAGAAGCCTTTACTTTCAGCATGTTCAGCCAGTCTATGTTGTACCAGTTTTCCTTGCTGACAATCCAGGCTCCTCCCAGTGACCAGAAATTTCCCCAGCGGTGGTCCGGATGGAAGGTAGACGAACCGTCCCGGCGGAACGAACCCGACAGGAAATAACGCCCGTCATAGTCATATTGCCCTCTGAACATATATCCTTCGTTGTTGCTCAAACTGGAATTGCCGGTGATTCCTCCCTTGATGATGGCTCCGTCCAGTTCCTGGTTGCCGTAGTAAGAGAACATCTTGCTTTTGCTTCCTCCCGTACTGGTTTGGGTATAGCGGTTGTATTCGTGTCCGAACAACAGGTTGAGATTGTGCTTGCCGAAACTCTTGCTGTAATTCAACAGTTGTTGCAGGTTTACCGCCAGAGTGCGGTAATGGTAAGCCGTCACCGCTCCTCCCTGGGAAGTGTTGTAACCGTAGAACGAGTTGGTGGCGGTCATCGTCCGGTTTTCCGTGTCATATACACTGGCGTTTAACGTCAGCTTGAAATCTTTCAGGAAACTGATGTCGGCATATCCCTGGACGTTGAACCCGTTGCTGTTGTTGCTGCTGCCGTCCAGCAGGTCGGACTGGATGGCGTTCCCTTTCTTGTAGACCGGACGGTTCAGCCCTGCGTTGCCGCCGTCGCCGTAGTCATACAATTTGCCGTTGGCATCGGTCATGATACGTCCCTCTCCGTCGCGGATATATACCGGGTAGATGGGGGCGATTTCATGGGCGGGCCCGAAAGCGCCTTCCATATAGTTGAAATCACTGTGTGAATACGACATGTTCCCGCCGATTTTCAGCCAGCTTCTGGCTTGGTAATCCGCTTTCATACGGGCTGAATAACGCTGGTAGTCCGAACCGTAACAGATTCCTTCGTTTTTCATATAACCCACGCTGCCGTAGAAGGCGAACTTGTCCGTACCGCCGTTTACGCTCAGGTTGTATTCCTGGCGCAGGCCGTTGCGCAAACCCTCTTCGCGCCAGTCGTCGGGGCGGATTAAGTAATCCTGCCCGTTGTAGTTCACGATGTTGCCGAGTGTCGCCTGGGGATTCAGCTTGCCGTTCTCCCCTATCAGGTATTGGTTTTCGGGAACGTTATATACGATGTATCCCAATCCTCCTTCGCTTCCGCTCTTGCCCAATGTGTTGTTGGCGTTGACGTGCGCGTCGTAAGCACTCTGCCCCTTGCCGCGTTTGAAATAGTTGTAGAGCGCCCGGTAATAAGCCTCGTAATATTCGCCGGGTTCCGTGATGTAGTCATAGTCCACTTTGGCGTCTATGTTGGCTCCCCATTTGGAGTCGAACTGGAAAGTCGCCTTTCCTTTCTTGGCTGTCTTGGTGGTTATCATGATTACCCCGTTAGCGCCTTTTGCCCCGTATAGCGCGTTCGAAGCGGCGTCTTTCAATACCGTGATAGACTCTACGTCGGAAGGATTGATGTCACTCCAGTAACCGTTGTAAGGCAGTCCGTCCAATACAATCAGCGGGTCGTTGCTGGCGTTGATGGAGCTAAGGCCGCGGATACGGATGGTCGGCGTGGCGGTAGGCGAGCTGCCTTCAATCATCTGCACGCCCGCCACCTTTCCTTTCAATGCGGAAATCGGGTTGCTGACCTGTTGCTTGGCGATATCGTCGGCTTTGATGATACCTGCCGAACCGGTGAACGACTCGCGCGTTTGCTTGCCGAAGGCCACCACCATCACTTCATTCAGGCTCTGGGCGTCTTCTTCCAGATAAACGGTAAGCTTCTTTCCCTTGTGTATCTTTACTTCGGCCGTCTTGAAGCCGATGTAGGAAACTTTGAGTTTGTCTGCGCCGGCGCTGACCCTGACGGTGAAATTGCCGTTGATGTCGGTCACCGTACCGTTCCGCCCGTTCAGCTCGGTCACATTGGCACCGATAATCGGTTCGCCTTTCGCGTCGATGACCTTGCCGGTGACGGTTATCTTTTTGTTTTGGTTGGGAGATTGCACCTCGGTGGACAATATGATTTTGTTGTCCATCACTTTATAATTGACCCCCGTGCCTTCGAAAATCTGTTCCAGAATCTTGAAGATGTTTCCGCTCTCGGTGTTTACCGATACGCGGCGCTTCAAATCTATCTGGTTGTTGTTGTAGAAAAAGTTGTATCCGCTTTCCTGTTCCAGCTTCTGCAGGATGTTGCCCACGGTCTGGACGGATACTTTCATCTCCTCGTCCGCTCTCTGCGCGAACGGGGAAGCATGCGTGAATCCGGCGGAGCAGCCTAACAGCATGATAATTAGCGATGTCTTCCTGAAAGCGGGCAACGCTTTCTTGAAAGCAGGTAAGGACGGCTTTATTATCCGTGATAAAGGGATAACAGGATGTCTATGTGTCATTTTTTTTATAAATTTAGGGTTAAACATGTATTTGAAAAAAACGGTTGATAAACCATCCGGCGGAGAGTGCATGCTTGTCTCGGCGCGGAATGGATATCCTGTCCTGCATATTAGTCGTTTCTCAGGGAGCTCTCTTTTTCATATCCGTAGGGTGATTGAGGTTGATGAATGGTTAATATAACTCGATAATGCTTCTTTCGTCATTGAATTTTTCCATGTTCACGTATTTCCAGTGCACGTGTGACGAGAGCCTGAAAAACTCCAGGATGCGTTCTACGCGCTGGTTGGTGAACGTGCCGGTGAAAGCATGCCGGTAAAGTTCGGGATTCTTTATGTCAAACACCACCGCATAGCGTTTCTCCAGCATCCGGACAGCCTCTTTGAAAGGAGTGTTGTTGAAGATGATTTTCCCTTCCTTCCAGGATGTCTCCACCTCTCCGTCGGTCTTTTGCAGTTCCAGTTGCCGTTTGCCGGTGGTGTGGTAAGTCAGCTTCTCATACGGTTTCAGGATGGTTTGTTTGTGTTTCTGTTCGTCCCGGAAGACAAATCCCAGCTTGCCTTCTATCAGCGTAGTGGTTATTTCTTCCTGGTCGGCGTAGGCGTTCACGTTGAAAGACGTGCCCAGTACGCGGATTTTGGTTTCATGAGGCATGCTGACGATGAAAGGCTGTCCGGTGTTTTTGGTTACGGCGAAGTAAGCCTCTCCCTCCAGTTCGATTTCACGCTTGTCGCCGTTGAATGCGGAAGGATAACGCAATGTGGATTCCGAGTTCAGGTACACTTGCGTGCTGTCGGGCAGCAAGACCGATGAGGTTACCCCCGGTCCGGTCGAGAAACTCATCATTTGCACCGTGTTTTTCGAAGCTCCCAGGCTTTCCGTGTAGAAATAGAAAGCGCATGCCACTACCGGTATGAAAAGGATTGCCGCCGTGCGTTGGAGCCACAAGACGGTTTTTGAGTAGAAGGCTTTGCGTTGCAGGCGCCTGTTTACGGTTTTCAACGCCTGTACCGTGTCTACCCGTTCCATGACCGAAGCCGTGTCTATGGCCATGTAGAGGGAATAAAACTGCCATGCCGCCTGTTCGTTTTCCTCTGAGGCGGCTATCCATTGCTCCACGATAGCCTTGTTCTTGGCTGTCAGTGTTCCCTCGAAATATTCGGGGAGCATCTCTTCTATTGTTCCGTATTCGTCCGGTTGTACCATTTTCTGATGTTTTCTTTTATATTAAGACGGGCGGGAAAAAGAGTTGTCTAAACGAAAAACGCTTTTTTTTGCATGTTTTTAGTGTTTTTTCTTAATAAAACTATACTTTTGTCTTTAAATTACTTTCAGGTTAAAATGAATGACTCTTTAAACGAGAAGACGCTTTTGTGGTTATCATCTATCCGGATGGGTGATAAAAGAGCCTTTGACAACCTGTTTCAGGCTTTCTATCCCATGCTTTGCGCCTATTGCCATAAGTTGGTTTCGCTTGAAGACGCCGAAGAGATTGTGCAGGATTGCCTGGTGTGGGTCTGGGAGAGCAGAGAGACGGGATTTCTTATAGAGTCGCCTGTACAGTATTTTTTCCGTATGGTGTATCACCGGGCGTTAGACCGTATCGCATCGCACGAAGTCAAGCAACGCGCCGAGAATGTTTTTTTCCAGAAGATGCAGAAACGTCTGGAGGAGACGGATTATTATCAGATGGAAGAGCTGACACGGCTTGTCAGGGAAGCCATCCGTGCCTTGCCCCCTCTTTACCGGGAAGTGTTTAAGATGCACCGTTTTCAGGAAATGACCTATCAGGAGATAGGCGATGCGCTCGGCATATCTCCTAAGACGGTGGCCTACCGCATCCAGCAAGCCTTGAAATTGTTGCGTACCGGGCTGAAAGATTATCTTTTCAATATCGTGATGATGTTGTGACGGCATGGAAAAGGGGAATGTGTCCGAACAGAGAGGAACATCCGGAACAGTTACGGATGATAACGGATAGACATGGAAAAACCGTATCATTACTCTGAAATGCCCCCCAAAAGTTAGACACAAAACTTTTGGGGGGCATTATGTATAGACATCACAATTTTGAAGAACGTTTACATGTAGTAAGTCGGATACGGTCTTTTTATTGCGGTGAAGAGTGCCAGGCTTCAGATGAGAAGCCCGTTTCTTTCAAAATCAGGTTTTGACACTCCCCCGTACCGGTTCTTATTTGCCGAGCTTCAAGCGGTTCTCCGCCAGAGTTACCTCGTATTTTTTCCCTTTCTCCGTTTTGAACGCCAGTGTGCTGTCTTTATACCTCAACGTGCAGGGGACTCCCGATTTGGAGAGAACGGTCGCTTTCTCCAGCTCCCCTTCTTTCCACGAGATAGCGACCTCAAAGTTCCCTTTGGCACAGATACCGCCGACCGACCCGTTTTTCCAGACGTCCGGCAAGGCGGGAAGCAGTTGGATAAATCCCATATGGCTTTGCAGCAGCATCTCGGTGATTCCTGCCGTGCCTCCGAAATTCCCGTCGATTTGGAAAGGCGGGTGGGTATCCCATAAGTTATCCAGCGTGCCGTTCTTTAACAGGTTGGCATATAATTTGTATGCATGGTTCCCGTCCTGGAGCCGCGCCCATTGGTTGAGCTTCCAGCCCATGCTCCATCCCGTCGCGCCGTCTCCGCGGTGTTCCAGTACGACCTTGGCCGCCTGTGCGAGTTCGGGAGTCGTGACGGGGGAAATCGTATGTCCCGGATGCAACCCGAACAAATGGTTGACGTGGCGGTGTTTGTCTTTCGGGTCGTCTATGTCCGTCGACCATTCCAATAACTGGCCGTACCGTCCTATGCGGTACGGGGCGAGTTTCTCCAGCACATTCTCCCATTGCCTGCGTTCTTTGGCGTCCACTCCGAGCACTTTGCTCGCCTGGATGGCGTCTGACAATATTTCACGCACGACGGCATGCGCGAAAGTCACCCCCTCGTCTACCGGGCCGTGTTCGGGAGAGGTGGAAGGGGCGGCGGTATAACTGCCGTCGGGCTTGCGCCACAGATGGTCCACCGTGAACCGGGCGCTGCTCTTGATAAGCCCGTAACCGATTTCTTTCAGGAATTTCCTGTCGCGGGTGTAGTCGTAATATTCCCAGATATGCGTGGCGAGCCAGGGACCGGCGGTGGGATTCAGGTTCCATTCCATAGACGTGCTGGACAGAGGCGCCGTAAATCCGAAAATGTTGGCGGAGATGGAGGCGGTCCATCCGCGGGCGTTGAAATAAGCCTGCGCCGTCTGCTCGCCGGGTTTCACCAGGCTGCGTATGAAATCTATCAGAGGCCATGCGCATTCCGCCAGGTTGGTGGAGCAGGCGGGCCAGTAATTCATTTGTACGTTGATGTTGTTGTGGTAGTCCACCCGCCACGGGCCGTCCGTGTTGTTGTGCCATATCCCCTGCAGGTTGGCAGGCATATTGCCGGGCCGTGAGCTGGCGATGAGCAGGTAACGTCCGAACTGGTAGTACAACTGTTCCAGTTGGTAGTCCGGCGTTCCTTTCCTGTAGTTTGCCAGACGTTTGTCCGTCGGCAGGTCGGGGGCGCCCGTTTCCGGGTTCAGCCGGAGATGCACGCGGTTGAATAAGGCGGTGTAGTCCGCTTTGTGGTTGCGGCACAGCTCCTCATACCCCTTCTGCAGGGCTTTGTCCATCATGGAGCGTGTTGTCAGTACCGGGTCGTTGCCGACGTAGGTTTCCGGGTCGTTGAAATCCGGGTCGAAATTCATCTTATAGTCGGTGTCGGCCGTCAGCAGGAATATCACCTCGTCGGCGTCTTTTACCGTAATCCGGCCGTTTCCGGTTTCCAGCGTCCCTCCTTTATGAAGCGCCTTGATGCGGAGAGCGAACTTCATGCGGTTGTTTTTAAGGATTCCGGTGTACAGCAGCCCGTCGGCGCCGTCCGTTTCCAGCCGGCTTTCGGCTTCGCTGTTCGGGCAATAGCTGAGTACGAGATTCTGCTTCCCTCCCCGGTCGGCCGTGAATTTCATAACCATCACGCTGTCCGGATACGAGATGAAATATTTCCGTTGATACCGCGTTCCGTCTTTATCGAACTGGACTACGGCCATTGCAGAGTCCAGTGACAGGATGCGGCGGTAGTTGCCCATGTTGATTTCGCTGAGCCCGGTTTCCACGTAAAGCTCTCCCATCGTGGTAAACGAGCCGAAACGGAACGGAGTCTCAGGTTCGTCATAGGCGGCCAGCCCGTTGAAATTCTCCCTGGTAAGGGAAGCGGCCTTTTCTTTGTCCCCGTCCAGGAAAGCCTGCCGGATTTCTTTCAGGACATTTGCCGACTGTTTGTTTACGTTCCAGTAGTATCCGGCTCCTTTGGCGGTATTCGGCCCTCCCTTCCACAATGTCTTTTCATTGAGGGTGATGCGTTCGGCAGATACCGACCCCATGATATTCGCCCCCAGGCTGCCGTTGCCGATGGGCAAGGAACGGCTTTCCCATGCCTGGTCCGGATTGGTTCCCCGCCCGGAAGCGCGCAACCAGACAGCCCGTCCGTCGAGGTTGTTGGGAGTATCGAACCAAATGGAAAGCCCCTGAGTGTAATCCGCATTTCCGGCCGGTGAAGCCGAAAGCGAAAACAGGGTGCAGAGAATAAGAGAGCAAAGTTTTTTCATAATATGTATCGTTTAAAGGAATGTATTTCAAGGAATATCTTTCACAAAGGCAATGGTTTTCCGGATGCCGGCATCCGGCGTCTGTTTTCCGTACCTGCCGGCCTGTTGCCGGAAACACCGCAGAATGCTATCATTCTACGATGTCTCTCGCCCTGTCCAGCGCTACGTTGATGTTCGGACAGATGTTGTCTTTTCCCAGCAGTTCGTAGAAACCGGATTTCTCCAGTACCTTGTGCACTTTGCCGTTTACCCCGGAGAGGATAACGGTAATCTTCTCCTTTTGTGACATTTCGCAAAGCGTCGCCAGGTTGTGGATGCCCGTGGAGTCGATGAAAGGTACTTTACGCATGCGGATGATGCGTACTTTCGGGCGGTCTCCCAGTTGCGCCATCGTTTCTTCGAATTTCGTGGCGATGCCGAAAAAGTAAGGGCCGTTGATTTCATACACTTCCACCCCTTTGGGGACGATGAGGTTTTCTTCGTGCACGGCGATGTCCGATTCTTTGTTAGGGTCGATTTCGTCCGTGATGACAGAGATTTCGGTCGTCTCCATGACACGTTTCATAAAGAGCACGCAGGCAATCACCAGCCCTATCTCGATGGCGACGGTCAAGTCGAAGATAACGGTAAGGAAGAAAGTGATGAGCAATACGGTGACATCCGATTTCGGGTTTTTCAGCAGAGCCTTGAACACCCTCCAGCCGCTCATGTTGTAAGAAACGATAACCAGCACGCCTGCCAGGCACGCCATCGGAATGTATTGTGCGAGCGGCATCAGGAAAAGCAGGATTAGCAGCAGTATCACCGCATGGATGATGCCGGCTACCGGTGTCTTGCCCCCGTTGTTGATATTCGTCATGGTGCGGGCGATGGCTCCGGTGGCGGGAATGCCTCCGAATAGCGGGGTTATGATGTTTGCCGCTCCCTGTGCGATAAGTTCCGTATTGGAGTCATGGCGGTCGCTTATCACTCCGTCCGCCACGGTAGCGGACAGTAAAGACTCGATGGCTCCCAGCACGGCGATGGTGACAGCCACCGGGAACAGCTCTCTGACAGCTTCCCAGTCCAGGGCGGGAACCACGGCGCCGGGCAGTTCCGATTTGATGGTGAAACGGTCGCCGATGGTCTGGATACAGTCGATTCCTCCGAAAGTCTTCATCAGGTAAACGGCGGCGGTGACGATGATGATTGCAACCAGCGAGCCGGGGATTTTCTTCGAGAACTTCGGGGTGACGGCGATGATGACGATACTGATAATGCTGGTGACGGTGTTCCACCAGTTCACTGTATCGAAATGGCGGAAGTAAATCATCCATTTCCCGATGAAGTCGCCCGGAACCTTCTCTTCCCCGAAAGACAGTCCGAAGATGTCCGCGATTTGCGTGGTGAAGATGGTGACGGCGATACCGCTGGTGAAACCTACGATGATGGGGTAAGGGATGAACTTGATTACCGCTCCGAGCTTGAATACCCCTAATAATATAAGGAGTATGCCTGCCATGAGGGTCGCCACAATCAGGCCCGCTTCGCCGTATTGCTGGATGATGCCGTAAATAATGACGATGAATGCTCCTGTGGGGCCGCCGATTTGCACCTTGCTCCCTCCCATCAGGGAGATGATGAACCCGGCGATGATGGCGGTGATGATACCTTTTTCCGGCGATACTCCCGAAGCGATACCGAAGGCTATGGCTAGCGGGAGCGCGACGATACCTACGATGATGCCGGCCATGAGGTCTGCCGTAAACGTTTCTTTCGAGTAGTTTTTCAGGCAGGAAACCAGTTTGGGTTTGAATTCAAATAGCTTCATTTTTAGATGTTGTTATACGTATGTCCTGTTCTTTTTGTAAAGCAGAGGTTGCAAAATTAGATAAAATAATCGGAATAAATATGTTATCCGGCATACTATTTGCTTGTTAATAGGTTTTATCGATGGTCCGATAGTTTTTATTCATAGGGAAAAGGAGGGTTATTACAAACAAATGGCGTATATTTGTGTTGTTATAGTACGACAAGTTACGTTTTGGCAATTACCCATTTAAAATAGATTAAGAATTATGACTAAAAGTATCAAGGGAACTCAGACAGAAAAGAACCTGCTGACTTCATTCGCCGGAGAATCACAGGCAAGAATGCGTTACACTTATTTCGCCAGTGTGGCAAAAAAAGAAGGCTACGAACAGGTTGCCGCGATTTTTACGGAAACGGCGGACCAGGAAAAGGAACATGCAAAACGGATGTTTAAATACCTGGAAGGCGGCATGGTGGAAATCACCGCCAGTTATCCGGCGGGCGTAATAGGCACTACGCTTGAAAATCTTCGTGCCGCCGCTGCCGGCGAACATGAAGAATGGGCTTTGGATTATCCTCATTTTGCAGATGTGGCCGAACAGGAAGGTTTTCCGATGATTGCCGCTATGTACCGCAACATTGCAGTTGCCGAGAAAGGCCACGAAGAAAGATACCTTGCTTTCGTGAACAACATCGAAAATATGACTGTGTTCGCTAAAGAAGGCGAAGTGGTATGGCAATGCCGTAACTGCGGTTATATCACTGTAGGTAAGGAAGCTCCTGAAGTTTGCCCGGCCTGTTTGCATCCGCAGGCTTATTTCGAGGTGAAGAAAGAAAACTATTAATCAATAGATGAATAGATAAATCTTGGATGATTTAGATAAAGAAAATGCCGCTTACAGTAATATGCAAGCGGCATTTTTCGTCACCGAAAAAACAAATTGCTATCATTTTACTCTCTCATCCTGTTTGTAGAAGGATTTGTCCTTTCTATTAATCAAAGAAAAGATGCTTCACTACGTTCTGACTATGTTTTGAACAAAGTGAATGACAGATTGGTAGGACTTACTTATTTTTCGGATAGTCTTTTGGGTATTTAAACAAGAGTTATCCGGTTATCCTTTATCTATTGATTCCGGTAATCTTTGGGAGATACGCCGTATTGCTTTAGGAATTCCCGATAGAAATAAGATTTGTTGGAGAATCCGCACTTGAACATAATCTCGGATACGGTCAACTTGGTTGTCCTTAGTAGTTTGGCTGCATGTTCCAGTCTGATGCCCCGTACAAACTCACTCGGAGTTTTGTCTATTATTTCTTTGAACTTCCGGTATAAAGTAGCTTTACTCACTCCTACGAACTCGGCAATAGAAGAAGGGCTTAATAACTCATCATCTATATTATTCTTGATGAAATCCGTTACATTCTGTATCAGCTCTTCGTCTTCCGGATGAAGCACAATCCCGTCTTTTACTTTCACGGAAGACATGCTGGAATTGAAGTAGTCCTTTAAAAGCATCTGCCTCGACAGCAGATTCTCTATGGCGGATATCACTTGCCTCGGGTGAAATGGTTTGACGATATACGCATCCGCACCATGATTAAAGGCATTAATCTGGTCTTCTACGGACGCTTTTGCCGATATTCCTATAATTGGAATATAGCTTGTTTTCAAATCGGATTTCAACTTATGAATTAGACTTAAACCGTCCATATTGGGCATGACAATATCACTTATAATAATATCCGGATGGTTGTGCTCTATCTCTTTCAAAGCCTCCGTCCCGTCTTTGGCTTCATGTATCACATAGTCGGAGAGGACATCTTTCAGCAGGTTCCTGATATTCTTCTCATCTTCCACTATCAGTATGACAGTGTCTTTGCGGGGGGATGAGTCGTCCTGCTCGTTTTTTTCTTTCTGCAACGAATCCTTTTCATCTGTCGCAACAAGTGAATGCCCGGATGGCAGAGGAGGAACTACAACTGAAAATTCTACATTCTTTCCCAGCTCACTGCTTACGCTTATCTGCCCGCCTAACAATTCGACCAGGCTCTTTGTCAGGTTCAAACCTATGCCATTGCTTACGGAGTTGCCCAATTTGGGAGTATCGAATATCTTATACTTGTCAAATATCTCTGCCATCTGTTGCTCTGTTAATCCCTTGCCTGAATTCCTTACAATCAGATACAAGGTTTTATCGGCTTCATTCTGAGATAGTTCGACGTGAATATATCCGTAACGGGGAGTATATTTGAAAGCATTCGACAGCAGGTTGAATATGATTTTCTCCAAAACATTGCGGTCGGAATATATCTCTGACGTATCATGCGTCTCCACCTTGAAGTCTATTTTATTCTCTTTCAGTATATCCACGTAATTATTGGAAGCATACTCCATCAATGTTTTCACGTTCACATTTTCGGGATGCAAATTCATATTGCCCGATTTGGTTTTACGGAACTCCATCAGCTCACTAATCAGCTTCTGCATCCTTTCGGCATTATTCTTTATTATTTGGAGATACTTCTTGGTGTTGCTATCCAGCCCGTTCTGTTCCAACAAGTGTTGGGCGGGTGTATAAATCAAAGTCAGCGGAGTGAAGAACTCATGTGCCACATTCGTGAAAAAGTTAAGCCGGGATTCGTATATCTTCCGTTCATGCCGTTTCTCTACCTGGGCTATAAGAATCTGGCGGCTTAGCCGTATGCGGTTTTTGATGACAGACCTTGTAATATAGAAGATAATAACGCATAATATGGCATAGATAATCAAGGCCGGGACACTAAGCCACCACGGATAACCTACCTTTATGGTTAAGTGATAGATGTTGTCTCCCCATACCTTGTCGCCGTTCGTGCTCTTCACTTCGAGCTGATACTCACCCGGAGGAAGCTGGGTAAAGATAATATTCGGATTATTGCCCATTTCCACCCAATCATCCGAATGGTTCTTCAAGCGGTAGGCATATTCGCAGTTTTCATTGTTGATAAAGTCTTTGGCTATGAAATTGAAAGTCATGAACCGTTCTTCGTAGCTGAGTTTCAACACTCCTTTTCTGATTCGTTCATTCATATCCTGCACCGTATTATATATCTTCAAGCTACTTAATGCAAGCGGGGGATTGAACTTGCGCAACCGTATATTGCGGGGATTGAAATAACTGAACCCGCTTACTCCTCCGAAATAAAGGAAATCACGTTTATCCTTGAAGAAAGCCCCATCAGAGAATTCATCGTTCTGCAATCCGTCATTCAACGTATAGTTGTCTGTTTTGTTGCTTTTTATATTCAAGCAGGACAACCCCTGATTGGTACTGAGCCATATATTCCCTTCATGGTCTTTTAATATTCCGTGAATCGTTTTATTATTCAATTTCTCGTCGGCATATTGTATCAGGTGAAAATCATTCTCCTCCTTTTTCAATTCGTTCAGTCCATAACTTGTCCCTATCCATATACCGGTATCGTCACGCAGCAAACACAATACATCATTGTTGGTGAGTAAAATCCGGCTGTCTATATCCTCCAATGATTTTATGCCGTTGTTTTCGATGTTAATGCAGTTTAAGCCTCCGCCACGTGTGCCGAACCATAACGTATGGTCTTCCGGGCCGGATGTGATGGCATAAACGACATCGTTATTCAATGAGATATTCTTATCTGACGAGTTGTATTGCCGGAACCCTTTGACGCGGTAGCGGCCCTGTTCTCTGGAAATATTTATTTTGATTAAGCCATACCCTGATGTACCGACCCATAAAAGAGAATCGTTATTCGTAAAATAAATGTTGTACACAGCCTTGAAGGGCGGGTATTTATCGGGTATCTCTAGTTTTTCCAATCGTCCTGTAGCGGCATTCAATATATTGATTCCGGTTCCTTCCGTTCCGATAAAAATATCATTGGCCTTATTTCTTTTCAATGCATAGACGGAGTTGGATATCAGTCCTTTACCCTCATCCAGATAATCTGCCAACTCTTTGGTCTCAGGATTCAACAGCTTTATTCCGCTTCCTTTTGTGCCTATCAGAATATTGCCGTCTCCATCCTCGCAAAAACATCTCACAGGGTGGCTGGTGTGAACGGTTTCAAACAAAGAATCATAATGGTAAAGCTGGATTAGTCCTTGCCCGTCCGTACCTATCCACAAGATATTCTGGCTGCCGGAATAAAGAGTGAAAACAGACAACTGGCTGGAAAGTCCGTTCAGATAGGTAAAAGTATTCTTTCTCAAATCATAATGAATACAGCCGCCTTCTATGAAGCTGACGAACATGTTGTCCCCTGCTAAAATAGCTTGCGATACGGGTTTGTTGTTATCCAGTCCGATGCATCGGGAAACTGTAAAGTCGGGATTCAAAAGGAAAATCCTGTTGTCTTTATTCAGGATAAATCTGCCTTTCGACAGAAATATCTTATCCACAGGGGTCTGTATGCCGACCGGGCGTAAATCATCCTGCTTTCCTCCGTTCACGAGTAGGTGATAACTCAGATACGCAGTGCTTCCGTTATTCAGAAGAAAAAGCATACAATCGGAATCATTCACGGAATAATCCTTTACATGACTGGCAAAGTCCGTGTGAATCGGATTAAACTCATCCTCAGAATCATTATAGACAAAGAAACCGAGCCCTTTTATAAGGCAGATGATATCTCCTGCCGCACTCTTTCCTAAAATAAAAGACTTTTCCTGATTAGGCACTTTATTGTCTGTTCTCAGATAATACCTTGTTATCTGGCGGGTTCGTTTGTCTAACCGGTTGACTCCATTATCTGTTGCTATCCATAAACTGCCCTTGCATTCGATAATCTGTCGGATCACGTTATTGCTTATGGAATTGGGATTGTTTTTGCTATATCTGAATGTTGTGATTTCTCTTCCATTATACGCATTTAGTCCATCCCATGTCCCAATCCAGATTGTATGTTCCTCATCTTCCAGAATACAGTTTACCGAGTTATTTGTCAGTCCGTTAACATTTGAGATGTGTTTTGCCACATTGAATGCATACGACTTTATGGGAGTGGCAAATGCAATAATCAGAATAAAAATTGTTTGTACGTATAAGATGTTTCTCATGTAAATGAATGTTGTTGATACGGTTAGGATGATAGCAAATATAAGGAATTTATTTTATTCCACGCATATTTTTATCGGTAACGATAGTCTATGATTTCATCGTCAACAACCAATCAATAATCAATAGGCGTTTGCTAGGTTCAGCATTCATTCACGAGAAATAATAATGTCTTTTTCATGGTCAGTTGGTTGTTAAAAGAGGGCGGATTTTATAACCCGCCCCCTCATTTTCATATTAATAACCCGGATTTTGGGAAAGAATATTGTTACTCTTATCCCTTTCACCTTGTGGTATAGGAAACAGATAATCTCTGTCGTCCCTAAAATTGGCACCTTTCGATGTATTATATTTTGTTGCATAAGCACGCATCACGGTTCCGAAACGTTTTTGCCTCATTAGGTCATCCCGTCTCCAGCCTTCCATAGCCAATTCGCAGCGACGCTCCTTCCAAATGATTTCTTTTAGACGTTCTGGGTTCGTTTCTGTTATGTCGGGCAGGGTATTAGCTGTTGTAGCAGGAACATACGTCTGTTGATCTCTTCTCGGATCTATCGGATTAGTTTTGCGGGCTCTTTCTCTTACATCATTCAGGTAAGGAAGTGCAAGCCCTGGTTTTCCATTTTCGTTTAATACTTCGGCATACATCAAGAGAACATCGGAATAACGGATCAAACGAATGTTGTAACTAATCATCCAGACGTCGAAACCTGTTTTTTCTACTGCTGGCACAGTCATCTTGTAATCATGATAACCGCTTGGAGATTCAGCATTGTCCTGCGCTTCAGTATCACCTTTATATCTATCACCGGTTTGTGTGAATACATAAGTAATACGTGGGTCATCTGCGTCAAAGGCATCATGGAGATCTTGGGTTGGTACGTGAAATCCATATCCTTGATAACCGGAGATGCGTCTGCTTGTGAAGAAGTGAGGGACATTGGTACCTGTGGCTATGTTTTTGTCATATACTTTGTTGGCAATCTCAAATACTGATTCCGAACTGTTTTCATATTCAGTGCGCCAGTTCATGCCGTAATCACTCAACAATGTATAGTCTTTGTCTACTTCAATAATATCATGAAGTACCGTTTCGGCAGAGGTAAAATCACCTTTGAACATGTATGTTTTAGCAAGCATTGTTTTAGCAAAGCCACGTGTTGCACGATAAGCATCATCTTCAGAGTAATCTCCTTTTGCAGGAAGTGCGGAGGCATCAGTTAAATCATTTACAATACATTCATATACCTTCTCCAATGGGGAGCGGGGTATTTGCAGTATTTCAGCGGGTTGCATCGGCGTAGTGATTAGAGGCACTTCTCCGAACGTGGTGACCAGGCAATAATACCCGAATGCCCTCAATGCTTTTGCCTCGTTTGCATAACGTTCCAATAGCTCTTCGTTTCCTATCGCATCAGGGGCATAATAAATCACATCGTTACAGCGATTGATTAATCTGTACAGGATTTCCCAACGACGGCCCACTTCGCCATTGGTTGTGTAGACAGTAAAGTCGGACAAGTCGCGTACTTCGGCACGGTCACCGTCATTACCTCCTCCTTTTAGGGCATCATCAGTGCTACAATCACCTACAAAATAATGATTTAATGCATATTCATTCCAAGTTGTACGTAATTGAAGATAAGCTCCTGTCAAGGCTTGTTCAATATCGCTTTCCTTCTGATAATAATTATCGCTTGTGGTTTTACCATAACTTGGTTCGTCGAGAGAGCAGCTATACAACCCCACTCCGGCAAGAGCCCAGCATATTATAAATAATATTTTTCTCATAATGTAATGTCTTTTTAGCTAGATTTAAAATTGCAAATTAACTCCAAAAGTGAATGTACGTGAAGACGGATAACGTGTAGTATCCACTCCCATATCCAATGGGTTATTGATACCCAGTTCCGGATCAAGTCCGGAATAACCGGTTAAAGTAAATATATTCTGACCGCTCACATAGAATCTACAACTTGAAAACAGTTTGCTCTTCTGGCAAATGTGACTCGGCAGTGTATAACCTATTTGCATATTCTGCAAACGCAGGTAAGAACCGTTCTCCACATAGAAAGAAGAACCTCTCATATTATTGTTAGAGTCAGAGTTGGTTATGCGTGGATATACAGCATCCAAATCCCCGTCTTTTGTCCATGCTTTTGTGTAAGCATCCGCCAACGCATTCTGGCGTCCTGCTGAAGCAAGGCTTCCTTTAGCAACGTTCCAGATGTCATTTCCAATAGTTCCCTGGAATGCCATACTTACATCAAAGTTCTTATAACTGAATCCTAAGTTGAAACCATAAATGAGGTCCGGATTAGGATCACCGATAAAAGTACGGTCATCATCATCGTTCAATTCGCCTGATTCTCCTAATTTGGCAAACTTAAAATCACCCGGTTGTGCATTAGGCTGAATCTTGGTACCATTTTTATCCACATAATTGTCTATCTCTTCCTGATTCTGGAATATTCCTATTTGTTTGTATCCCCAGAAACGTCCGATAGGACCTCCTACATACGTACGGCTAGTATTTCCACTCAAATATTCCGATGTAAGTTTGGTTACTTCTGTCTTATAAGTAGACATGTTCAGCCCTACATTGTAATTAAAGTCTTTTCCTATCTGGTTACGGTAGTTGACTACTATTTCGAAACCGGTATTCTTCAAGTCTCCTGCATTGAAGAAGGGGCTGTTAGGGAAGGCGCCAAAAGAAGGAATAGGCATATTCAGCAACATGTCACTTGTTTTCTTTACATAAAAGTCCATGCTAACATCAAGGCTGTTTTTAAAGAAAGACATATCTAAACCGACATTGGTTTGCTGGCTGGTTTCCCATTTAATATCTGCATTTCCCACATAAGTCGGGACGTAACCTTGTGAGTACCCGTTTCCAAAGTACCATTGATTTTCATTATTGGTACCAATTAACGTAAGAGGTGCGTCTCTGTCGATTCGTTGGTTACCATTCTGTCCCCAACCTACACGCAGTTTTAAATTGGAAATTGTATTTTCAATGTTCAGGTTCTTAAAGAATTCTTCATTGCTCACTCTCCAACCTAATGAAACTGATGGGAAATAGCCCCAACGGTTACGTTTGGCAAATCTTGAAGAACCGTCGGCACGGAAATTGACTGTAGCAAGGTATCTGTCATCATATACATAGTTGATACGTCCCAAGTACGACAACATAGAAGATGTTTCTTTACCTCCCGAGGTGTTATCTCCAGCTGTTTGTGCATCAAGTATCTGATAGATTTCATCGTTACCTAAAGCCTTTCTCTTAAATGCATTAATACCTTCGCTGCTGTTCTTCTCATAGGTCATGGCAACCATTGCATCCAGTTTATGTCTGCCTATTGTAGTGTTGTAGTTAAGGCGTTGTTCCACCAGATAATTAGAAGTTACAGCGCTATTATTATTCAATTGAGTTTCTGTATTATATTTACTTTCCTGATTCGCTAAATTGTCCTCCGAAAAAGTAGATGAATAGACAGGACGGAAGTCTTTGAAAGTATCATGGTATCTTTCGAAGCTATACTGTACCCGATAGCTCAATCCTTTATACAATTTGATTTGGGTAAACACATTACCAAATACATTGAATATGTCATTGTATCTGTTAGGAAGTTCGAGCATGGCTACCGGATTAGGGTCATAAGACCACTCGGTAGGAGCATATTTGTTATATTCGTAATTTTCAGAAGACGGATCTACCAACGGGCTGATAACAGGAGTAAAAGGATCAGCTTTTTGAATGAAATCGAATGAAGGAATTGCTCCTGCATCACGCTTTCTTATCTTTGCCAGATTGACATTGGTGCCAACCGTGATAAATTTGTTGATATCATATTCAAGATTCGCCTTGAGTGAAAGTCTCTTGAATTCAGTCGTGATGATTGCGCCCTGGTCGTCTACATAGCCTAAACTGAAAGCTGATCTCGAATTATCTGTTCCTTTACGGATACTCAG
This sequence comes from uncultured Bacteroides sp., assembly GCF_958445495.1. Classification (GTDB taxonomy): domain Bacteria; phylum Bacteroidota; class Bacteroidia; order Bacteroidales; family Bacteroidaceae; genus Bacteroides. Next base: position 27,985 of record NZ_CAUCSQ010000027.1, read on the forward strand.
GTTATAGTTCTGGTTGAAGGCTGTACGGGTTACTTCGTTCCACCAGTTGGTATTATACCCCTTCCGATACTGGTTGGTGAACTTGTCCTTCATTGAATTTTGGAAACTTTCATCGTTTTCGTATGCTTTCATGATGAAGTTGTAATATTGGTCGCTGTTCATCATGTTCAATGCTCTATAACTGTTTTTCACCCCTACATAAGCGTCCAATGTTACGGTCGTCTCGCCTTTCACCCCTCCTTTCGTCGTGATGAGGATTACTCCGTTGGAGCCTCTCGAACCGTAAATAGCGCAAGCCGACGCATCTTTTAATACTTCCATACGTTCAATGTCGGAGGGATTCAGACTGCTGATGTTATCCATGAACTGGCCGTCAACTACGTACAATGGATTGTTGTCATTGACGGTCCCTAAACCTCTCACGCGGATAACCGCATCCGAACCCGGCTGGCCGGAACTGGCGGCAACAAATACGCCGGCTGCCTTACCTGTAAGCAGTTCGGAGGCATTGGACACTGCATAGTTCTTGATATCCTTGCTGCTTATGGAAGCCAGAGCACCGGTAAGGTCACTCTTTCTTTGAGTACCGTAACCGATAACTACCACCTCGTCCAATTTATTGTCGGACAATAGATTCACATCGTACGTTCCGCTGTTTGTCACATTTACAATTTCAGTTTTAAAACCTACGTATGAGAATGAAACTTTATCCGACGATACTTTCAACGTATATTTGCCGTCAAAATCCGTGATAGTGCCATTGGTCGTTCCCACTTCAAGAACAGAGACCCCGATTAAAGCCTCTCCGGTATTACCGTCATATACCACACCCGAAATACTCTTGGTTTGCTGTGCAAAGCCGTTTGTGCAAACAGCAAGAATAAGAATCAGTAATAATAAATGCTTACTCATAGTTTATACTTAGATTTAATTATATGAAATGATATTTTGTTTATTCGCAATAATCTTACCGTCTTTCAGTTCTAATTCTGTTCCGGCGGGAAGTTCCACAATGACTCTTGCGTCGTTGGCCGGAATCTCTACCGGACCGTCTGCCTTTATATTTTTTGCTATATATTCTTTGGCGACGATATCAAACAAGTCACATGGCTGGGCAGCCTGATAAGTAATGGTCTTGGCCTCCTTATGAGGGTTGTAATAGAGATAGACCGGATAAGGCTTCTCCACATAGAAGTCTGTGACATTGCAATCCAGCCGGAGAATACCTTCCACATCCGTCTGACAGACAATGGCGCCCAGGATGCCGACGGGAGAAGAGCTGTAAACGCTGAACATACTTTCCGTCGGATTCCCTTTTATCCATTTGGGACCATCACCGATTGCCACCGGGCTGACCCCTTTCAATGACGCTTTCCCGTAGTCATCCGCCTTTCGTAAACCTTCATAGGAAACATTGTCATGCGTAATGTCCTTCAATTCCGGAGCCCATTGATGTGTTTCATCTATTTCCCCCGGATAGAACAGACGGCACGCGCTTGCATTGTTCAGCATCCATTTGCCGATAGCCTTTGCGTATTGAGGTTGGTATTTCACCATCGGAATGAAAGGCCAGGCGGGTTTGATGCTGTTCATGAGGAATGCATATCCTCCACCGTCCGTGATGCTTCCTTGCAGGCCGCTTACATCATATTCACCCCATTTTCCTACAATAATTCCCCAACCGGTTCTTCCCGTAGGGCTTTTACATCCGTCAAATACCCAATCAAGAAGTTTGGATACATCATAGCCGGCTCCCTCTACCGCATTCAAATAGGCTGCCGTATAAACTCCGAGTGGTAAAAGAGCCTCGTAAAAACGACTTTCTTTTTGGGCAAGGAGGGCTTCGACGGCACTCTTGCTATGTTGCAGATAACGTGGGTCGCCAAACTTATGATAAGCGCACAGCAATACATAGGCATGACCGCCGGCGGCGTCTTGTTGCAACGGAATATGATTGACCATTCCTTTCATTTGCGCATAATCGAAATAAGAGTAATCGTAATTTCCGTTCAATACCGAATCTGCTTTGACAAACTGTTCCGCAATGCTTCTTTGTATCTTCTCTGCCCCGTCTACACCGGGGAAAACATCACATATCGCATAATATAAAGCATTGGGCAGTACATCATACCACCAGTCACGGCCATAACCTCCTCCCAAAAGGGCTACTGACGGATTCGTATTGTTCATCACTATATTCCATCCGTTATCGGAATTGAAATAGTTCTGCACCATTTTTACGTAGTTATATCCGTCCTGATTCGTCTTGTCAATCCCTACAAGGCCGGCACCGAGAATAGCCGCCAGTGAATTCAGGCTTTCATGGAACTCTCCGTTATTGGCCTCCTTCCCCTGACGGATATCTTTAATGGCGGTGTATAGGCCGAATGTAGTCTGGTCTATATTTCTGCGGGCATCATCCAGCCAGATTAACGGTCCGGCTTCGCTTTTATTATTCCAGTCAAAAACAAACCGGTCATACATTCTGGCTTTTTGTTTCCAGTCCAGCATTTTATAAGTTTCAGGCATATCGGGCATAGAGTCTACCCGACGGATGGAAACCTGCTCTACCCTTTCACCGAAGTTGTTTCCGTTGCCTGAGCAAGAAGCCAGAGAACAAACGGTGATAAGTACAAAAACACCTTTACTTGTCATTTTCATGTTCGATAGTATCAGTTTGATTAGTAATATTTTTAGCTAAGGGATATGCTGCCAGTTGTAATCCTGCAACGATAACCAACGCATATTTCAATGCAAAATCCTGCGACACGCAATAAGCGAGGAAGATAAACAGTAACAGGCCGAAAGCTCTTCCGAGGAAAAGGCCGAACTCGTGACTCAGGATATAGGCATACTCGTTTCTGTTCTCAATCTTTGCAACCGCATCGATGGTCCTCATCATAATGGGAAAATAAGCCAAGTCGAACAAAGGCTGGAATATCACTTTGCAAAGCACGAAAAGAATCACTCCTGTGGCAGAGAAGAGAATGCCGTTGAATAGCGTACCGACAAAGAATACGATTAATCCTCCTACGAAAATCTTCAAACGGTCTTCCGGGCGGGCCATACGTCCTAATACATACACCAGGACAGCAGTCAGTGCCCCGCTGACTCCCTGTATCAGTCCCAAAGCTCCTTCATTTCCTACCAGCTTCAACACTAATATGGCCGGGGCCGTTACTAAGAAACCTTGTACCATCCCTTTCAATGCGGCTAGCCAAAGCATCTTTTTCCAGAGAATGTTGAAGCGGAAATAGAGGAAGTCCGTTTCTTTGGGGTTCTCGAATTTCCCCTTCCACAGTGTCATACAGGCGATGACGGTAATGATGACTGCCGCTATAGTAACCACACAGTAAGAAGTATTGATGTTGAAGAGGAAACCGAAAACTTCTTTTCCGTCTATCTGGCTGATAAATGCACCGATAATTAAAGGAACCCCGATGGAGCTGATGGAAAAGAAGAAAGATTCCAGTCCGAAGAAATAATTGCGGCTGTTGTCGTTGGTGTTATAGAGGGCCAATAAGTATCGGTTCGTCCAGAAGAAACCTGAGGCTGCCCCCATTAAAAAACCCGCCAGACCCAGTTCGACGAAGCCGAGTGACCGGATAGTCATCATACCGAACATGGAAATGCCGCTTACCAGGATTCCTACGGAATACAGTGTCTTCACACTGTATTTCTTTAACAGATAACCATTAACAAGAGAGGTGGTGATGATGCCTATATACATTGCCAACTGATAAAAAGCAACCATCACCGGATCACTTGTATTCCTCATGATATAGGCTCCCACAAAGATTTCCACTATCGGCAGCACCAATGCATAAAGCATATTGGTAACCAGCAGAATTCTCATGTTGGGTTCCTGTTGCTTAAAGAACAGATATTCTTTTTTCAGTTTATTCATAACTTCCCTTGTGTCTGTTTTAATACATTCAATATCTCTGAAATGGAAAGCTCTGCCTTGCAAATCACTTCATCGCTTGCTCCGTAATACAGGGTTATCGTATCGCCGTCTACAATATGGCCGTTCGTGAAAATGACATTTCCGAAGAACCCGGTTTGCTCATAAGCCGCGACAGGCTCCATAATCGGTTCTTCACTTCTTGCAATCACTTTCGACGGCTCGTTTAAATCGAGCAGCAAAGCTCCCAGGCAATAACGGTGGTTAAAATCGGCTCCGTGATAAATCTCCAGCCAGCCTTCTTCTGTTTTTATGGGAGCCGCTCCTGCCCCTACACGCGCACAATCCCACATTCCGTCGCGGGTGGTTGCCACACATTTGTGGTTTCCCCAGTGCAGGCGGTCGGGCGATTCCGCCAGCCATATGTAATTGCCGCCGAGTTCGGGGCTGCTGGGACGATGAAGGGCGAAATACTTGCCGCCTATCTTCTGTTCGAACAAGGCACAGTCTTTGTTATGCGGCGGGAATATCATCCCATGCCGTGTATAGTTTTTCCAGTCGTCGGTATGAATCAGTCCGACCCCTACGGCAACTGACGATACTTCTGTGAAAGTAAGGTAAAAGCCGTCTTCGGTTGTTGCGACACGGCAATCTTCGATGCCGAATGCCTCCAGCTCTCCTTTTCCGAAAATAGGTGGAAATTCCGGTTCGTCTTTGAAGTGAATGCCGTCGGTACTCGAAACCAATCGCAAATAAGACATCGTAGTCAGATAATTCTTCCCTTTGTAACCGATTACGCGAGGGTCTGACGCATCCAAATCAGGGTCATTCTTTGAAAACGAAACAACTTCTATTTTCCCTTTTTCATTATATATAGGAAAACTGATAACTCCTTCTTTCTGTATAGGTCTTTCCGCAACGCGCAAAAGTAACCAAATTTTGCCTTGATATTTGAAAACTCCGGGATTTAACAAACATGTAATTTCCATTCCGTTGATTCCCGCTTTTAAATCTTTTGGAGCCAGTAGGGGGTTCTGCTCACATCTTTTAGCTATATCCATAATATTTCGATTAGTGATTATTTCTGTGAACAAAAGTATGAGATGAAAGACAGGAAAGCGTTTACTATATTCTCAAAGAAGTGTACACATGCTCAAGAACATGTTTTTAAGAGAATGATATTCGGGGATGATTCCGGAATGCACAGAGAGGTTCGCGCTTGCATGCTGTTATTGTGTAAATGTCTGTTTTACAGAAGGATAAGTTCTGTGATGAAGTGTATTATATTCTCATAAATGTATAGTATAGTTTCTTGGAGGAGTGAAAAAGAAACGCATCAAGATAAAAAAACAAGAGGCCGAACTCAAAAATATAATTTGAGAAAGCCTCTTGTTTCTTTATTTTTAAGAAGGATAATACTGTAAATCCTATTTCTTTGCGTGCGGATAATCGATTGTATAATGCAATCCCCGGCTCTCCTTGCGTTCCATTGCCTGGCGCGTAATCAGGTAACCTACGTTAATCATGTTGCGCAGCTCGCAGAGTTCGCGCGTGGCCTTGCTGCTCTTGAACAGTTTTTCCGTCTCTTCGTAAAGGATATCCAAGCGGTTCCAGGCGCGTACCAGGCGGACGTTGCTCCGCACGATACCCACGTATGCCTCCATGATTTGGTTGACCTCTTTCATGCTCTGGGTAATCAGGATACGTTCTTCGTTGGAAATCGTCCCTTCGTCGTTCCATTCCGGCACATCCTCGTTGAAATCGTAACGTTCGAGTACGCCGAGCGCATGCCGGGCAGCGGCGTCGGCATAAACGACAGCTTCTATCAGAGAGTTGGAAGCCAGGCGGTTGCCTCCGTGCAGTCCCGTGCACGAGCATTCGCCCAATGCATACAAGCGTCGGATGCTGGACTGCCCGTCCAAATCGACGGTGATGCCTCCGCAGAGATAGTGTGCGGCGGGAGCCACGGGAATATAGTCTTTGGTAATGTCGATGCCCAGGCTGAGGCATTTCTTGTAGATGTTCGGGAAATGCTTCTTCGTCTCTTCCGCGTCTTTGTGCGTTACGTCCAGGAAAACATGGTCTTCGCCGCGCAGCTTCATTTCATTGTCGATGGCGCGCGCCACGATGTCCCGCGGAGCCAGTGAAAGGCGGGAGTCGTACTTCTGCATGAACTCCTTTCCGTCTTGCGTGCGGAGTACGGCGCCGTATCCGCGCATGGCTTCGGTGATGAGGAAAGCCGGCCGGTCTCCCGGATTGAAGAGGGCGGTGGGATGGAACTGGATGAACTCCATGTCTTTCACCGCGCCTTTGGCCCGGTAGACCATAGCGATGCCGTCGCCGGTAGCGACCAGCGGGTTGGTGGTGTTCCGGTACACAGCCTCACATCCCCCTGTCGCCATCACTGTCACTTTGGACAGGAAAGTGTCCACTTCCCCCGTGGCTTCGTCCAGCACATAAGCGCCGTAACATTTGATGCCCGGTGTGTGGCGGGTGACGATAATCCCCAGATGATGCTGCGTAATGATTTCTACCGCGAAGAAATTCTCGAATATAGTGATGTTCGGATGTTTTTTTACCGTTTCTATCAGGCTGTCCTGGATTTCCGCTCCCGTATTGTCCTTGTGGTGGAGGATACGGAACTCCGAGTGCCCGCCTTCCTTATGCAAGTCGAATTCCCCGTCTTCTTTCTTGTCGAATTTCACTCCCCATTTAATCAGTTCCCGGATTTGTCCGGGCGCGTTGCGGACGACTTTCTCCACGGCGGCACGGTCGCTAATCCAGTCGCCGGCAATCATGGTGTCCTCAATGTGTTTTTCAAAATTATCTACAGCCAGGTTGGTTACGGAAGCAATGCCGCCTTGGGCAAAAAAAGTGTTGGCTTCTTCCAGGCCGGCCTTACAGATAAGAGCAACTTTACCTTTGTGCGCCACTTTCAACGCAAAACTCATACCGGCGATTCCGGAGCCGATGACGAGGAAATCGAATTTTCTTACCATAATCTTGTTATTTCTCGCCGCAAAGCTACAAAATAACTCACTTCGTTGTACTTTTCGTTGTCACTAATTCATAAAATTGCTACCTTGCGCGCAAAAATCTTACAAGATGAATCGAATCTTTCATGCCCGTATCGCCTGGTACCAGTATTTTCTACTGGCGGTGCTCACTGTAAACGCCGTCGGCGCCTTGTGGTGCAAATACATCCTTCCGGCTGCCTTGTTCATGCTCATGCTCATCGTTATCATCGAGCAAATTATCCATACCGCCTATATACTGACTGCAGACGGTAACCTGGAGATATCGCGCGGACGGTTTATCCGCAGGAAGCTGGTTCCCGTTTCCGGAATCACGGCTGTCCGGAAATGCTGTTCCATGAAGTTCGGGAATTTTTCCGTCACCGACTATCTCCTGATAGAGTACGGAGAAGGCAAATTCGCCTCCGTGATGCCTGTGAAAGAACGGGAGTTTGTGGAGCTGCTTGAAAAGAAGATGTCCGAGAAAAGGATGTCCGGAAAAAGGATGTCTGAAAAGAAGATGGAAGGGGCGGGAGCCGCAGGTTCCCAAGAGGAGGAACTGCCGGTCCTTAATGAATGAAGATAAGACGATTAACTGGTTATATACTATGAAATATCAAGTGATTATCATTGGCGGCGGCCCTGCGGGATATACGGCTGCCGAAGTTGCCGGCAAAGCCGGCCTGAGCGTGTTGCTCATCGAGAAAAACAATCTGGGCGGTGTCTGCCTGAATGAGGGGTGTATTCCGACGAAGACGCTGCTGTATTCGGCAAAAACCTATGACAGCGCGAAGCATGCGTCGAAGTATGCCGTGACTGTCTCCGAAGCCTCTTTCGATTTGCCCAAGATAATAGCCCGCAAGAGTAAAGTCGTGCGTAAGCTCGTGCTGGGAGTCAAGGCGAAACTCTCTTCAAGCGGGGTCACGGTTGTGTCGGGAGAGGCGCGGGTCGTAGATAAAAATACGGTCCGTTGCGGCGAAGAAATATATGAGGGCGAGAACCTGATACTCTGTACGGGTTCCCAGACATTCATCCCTCCCATTCCGGGAATCGGTGCGGTGGATTATTGGACGCACAAAGACGCGCTGGACAATAAAGAACTGCCCGCCTCTTTGGTTATTGCCGGGGGCGGAGTCATCGGGATGGAATTCGCCTCTTTCTTTAACAGCCTGGGGGTACGGGTGACGGTCATTGAAATGACGGACGAAATCCTGGGCGGTATGGATAAGGAGCTTTCCGCCCTGTTGCGTGCGGAATACGCCAAGCGGGGTGTCAGATTCCTGTTGGGCACGAGAGTGTCCGGGCTTTCGCAGACGGAAGAAGGGATTGCCGTCTCTTATGAGAATGCGGAAGGCGCCGGCAGCGTGACGGCCGAAAAACTGCTGATGAGTGTCGGCAGGCGTCCGGCAACGAAAGGCTTCGGGCTCGAAAACCTGGATTTGGAGAAAACGGAACGCGGCGCTGTCAAGGTCGATGAGAAGATGCGGACTTCCGTGCCGGGCGTGTACGTCTGCGGCGATTTGACCGGTTTCTCCCTGTTGGCGCATACGGCTGTCCGCGAAGCGGAAGTCGCCGTACATTCCATTCTCGGAAAAGACGACGCTATGAGTTACCGTGCCATTCCGGGAGTGGTCTATACCAATCCGGAGATTGCCGGAGTGGGTGAGACGGAAGAATCGGCTTCGGCGAAAGGAACCGGATACCGTGTCGTAAAGCTTCCGATGGCTTATTCCGGCCGCTTTGTGGCGGAGAATGAAGGAGTGAACGGGGCGTGCAAATTGCTGTTGGACGAACAGGACAAGATTATCGGGGCGCATGTGCTGGGCAATCCGGCTTCGGAGATAATCACTCTTGCGGGAACCGCCATCGAGTTGGGATTGACGGCGGAACAGTGGAAAAAGATTGTTTTTCCGCATCCTACGGTAGGAGAGATTTTCAGGGAAGCATTATAGCTTTCCGATACGGAAGATTCATTTGAAATCCCCTTATTTCAACCTTGGTTTCAGAGAACCGGATGGCGGTTCAATCAAGGCTGGAAGAAGGGGATTCTTTTTTCAGAGGTTTCAATCCGCCGGACGCCGCTTCCGGAATCCGGAACCGGATTCCTTCGGTTGGCGCCGGGGAGGTGTGCCGTTGCCCGTCAGGCGACTCATTCTTTTTTCATTTCTATCCTTTTGCCGTCCGCCTGCACAGCGTAGAATTTGCTTGTGCCGTCGAGGGGTACGGTGGAAGGAACCGAATAAGAAAGGAAGTTGAAGAAGTCCAGCAGCTCTCCGTTTTCATTGTCTTTCCGTATCTCGAACGCCACCGCCTGCGTGCCGTTATTGATGGTAACGGTGGTTCCGGACAATTCATAAGTAGGAGGCGCGCTTATCTTCACGTTGTCCCGGAACAGGGTGTAATACCCGACGTCGCCCACCTGGTAATCGTCGATGCCTACGTCGCCGTTCTTGCGGTCTTCCAGATAATGGATGGGAGGCGCCTTCCTGGTGTATTTCGCCATTTCCGCTTTGGCGTTGTCTATCGTCGGCTGGAGCACGAGATACGGGTATGTGCCGTATTGCGTGTAGTTCGGGAGCATTACGGTCCGGAAAAATCCCCACCTGTCGAAGAATTCGGTCATGTCCATGTCGGCCACTTTGCAGACAGCCCTGGCATATTCCAGTTGCGCCATTCCCGGACTGGAAACCGTGAGAGGATGTGCGCGCAACTCTTTGAAAAGCTTGGGGAAGAAGTCCGGCATATTGCCCAGGCGGTGGAAATAGTTCCATAGCTGCCATTGCATGCGCATGTGCAGTTCCGCATCCTCGTTCTGGTAATAATTCTTCTCCTCTCCCAGTTGGACCCAGGGCTTCTTCAACCTGTAAGACGCTGCCAGCTTGCTGATTTCCAGCCCGCGCGAACAATACTTGCCGAGCTTGTACAATACGTAGTTGGAAAAAATGTTGTTGCTCGATTCGGTGCAGCTTGCCCAGTTGACGGCGCCCTGGTGCACGTGCCCTATTTCATGTCCGGGCCCCCAGGCGTTGTCCTTGTCTTCCATCACCCTGTCCCGCAGGAGTATTTTCTCAAAAGAGGTGTAGACGAAACCGATGCGGTCGTCTCCCGCCCACATATAAGAGCCTTCGGGAGAAATGGCGAATATATGGTTGTTGAAAGGGTCCGGCCGCATCTCCTCTATGCCCGCCAGTTCCTGTTGCCATCCGATAATGTCGTCCCACAGGCGGACGGCCGATAATATTTTGTTTTTTGCCACTTCGAGCAACTGTTCGCGGTGGAAATAGAAAATAATCTTTTCGCCGCGTATGCCGAAATACTTGTCGCTTGCTTTGGCGAGAAGTCCGGCGTATTTGACATCCGTCTTATGCTCTTCGAGGTCGAAGAAGCCGGTCACCTTCCCGCTGCCCGCCGGGATGTGTATCTTGACCGGTTCCGGACGGGAAGCCAGGTCGCAGTTATACATGACAAACAACTGGCCCCTGCTTTCCATCTTCAATTTGTTGACGCCGCTCCTCAACTGGTAGTGGGTTCCCGACGCCGCTGTCTGCAGATACTCCTTTCCGTCTTTCGTCGCGGTCTCTTCCCCGATGCATTGCAGTGAGACATTCTGCCCGTGCGTGTCTCCCACGAGGACGATGATTTCGTCGTTCTCCTCTACCGCGATTCCCGTCAGGTTGTCCAGGCTTCCGTAACGTTTGGTAAGCAGCTTCTTCGCCCAGGTGGCGGGGTCGCTGTACGCCTTGTATTCGCGGATGCGGAAATCCTTCTCCCAGTCGCCGTATGCGTTGTTTTTGATTACTTCGGCAAGGTCGATGAAGAACCTGTCGGACAATCCCTGAATGTCTTGTTCGGTGACGCCTTCTTTGAGTTCCGTGCATGTGATGTCTTTAAATACTTTCAGCAGCTCCGCCTCCTGCGTGTTGTCTGTCCGGGTCTGGAAGAAGTGCATTTCGTCGCAGCTCAGGAGCCCGTTCAATCCGCTGCGGACAACGAATTTGATGCCGGTGGCCTTTATCCCTTTGGGGAAAAATATCTTGGAAGGGGCATTTTTCATGTTCAAGTCGTAGCTGCCTTGCAGGACGTAGTCGCTCCTGTCCGGCAGGGAAGCGGCATAAACCTCTGCTTCCCCGCAGTATCCGTTTCCTTGATGAGGGTAGTAGACAAGGTAGTCGATGTTTTCCTCCCCTTTGAAATAATACTCCAATGTGACGGGAAAACGGGTCGCCTCTCCGGAGAAAGGGCTGTAATAGCAGGAATAGGATGAGCCGGACGAAAACGTGTCGTCCCATGTCTTCTCGATGCCGTATCCCGGCTGGAACTGGTCGGCCGCCCCGCCCGTCGGCTTTATCTGTATGTCTTCTTCCACCGCAAAGCCGTACACTCCGAGCTGGCGGACGGTAATCACGTAGTCCCTGAGGGGAGAATATACTTTTATCTGTGCCGTGCGTGCCTCGCCGGAGGGATTTTCTTCTGCGGAAGCGTTGACGGACGGGTCGCCGGCAGCAGTGCCTTTTTCCGCTTTCAGCCATTTGCCGGTCGATTCCACCCGCCATTCCGAACCGGTGAATGTCGTGTTGACGGGGATTTCGATGGTGTTGGGGGTATGGTCCATGACTTGTTCCAGTTGTGCGGCGTCGATGTCAAAGACTGAGAAGGCGTTCCGGGCGTCCTCTTTGCAGGATACCGACAGGAAAACGGTAGCCAGGCCGAGTATGGCGGGTAATAGGTTCTTTCTTGTTTTCATAATTATCAGCAGTTTAATGATTGGATGATACGATGTGGCAGGGGGATGCAGAGGGCGCTCATAGCACCGCCTCCAGCATTGCCGAGAGTTCTTCCGCCGTTTCTTCGTCCGAACCGGAGAATCCCACGGGTTTGAACCGTATGTTGCCGGCCCTGTCTATGATGAACTTGGCGGGAATCCCTTTGGCCCGGTAGCTCTTCATGACCGGATATTCTTTGGTATCCGGGTCTGGGATGTCGAACAGCACGTTGAATGCATATCCCTTCTCTTTCAGGTAGTTGCGGACGGACTCCCGCATGCCTTTTTTGTTTTCCAGCGTGTGGATGAAGAGGAATACGACGTCTTTATTGCCGGCATACCGGCCGGCCGTTTTCTGCATGGCGGGGAAAGAGGCTTTGCAAGGGCCGCACCACGTAGCCCAAAAATCAAGCACCACCACCTTCCCTTTCAGGCTGCCCAGCGACACCTCTTTTCCGTCCAGGTTGCGGAGCGTAAATAAGGGAGCGGGTTCGTTCACCATGATTTGTGCGAGTTTCTCTTGCAGGGACTTGCGGTAGTCCGTTTTCAGTCCGTCCATATAGGCGTCAAAACCTTTTTCTTCCTTGTTGTTCCGGATATATGCCTGCCGCAGCCAGCCGATATGCCGTGAGGCCGCCTTTCCGGTACGTACCAGTTCTTCCAGCATGGGGACCGCCTCGTTGAATTTCTTTTCGAAAACCAGTGTCGTGACGTAATGGTCGATGGTGGGGAAATCCTTTTTATCGCCGGATTCGTATATCTGCCCGGCATAGGGGGCGGCTTCCCGGATACGGTTGCTTTTTATCAGTCCTTCTACGTACCATCCGAGAATCAGATAATATTTACCCTTCTCTTCTTTGCCGAGTTCTTTGGCTTTTTTCCCGCCAAGCGTCATTTGCACCGCTTTATCCAACAGCTCCGTTGCCGTGTCGAAACGGCCGTTCTCAAGGCATTTGCTTCCGGAGATAGCCAGTATGTCGCGTTTGAACGGAGAGTCGGCGATGTGCGACAAATATTCCTCTGCTTTCTCCCGTTTACCTTCGGCATAGAGGGCTTGTATGGTGAATGACGTCATCATGTCCAGCATCGGGTAGGCGAAATCCGCTTTCTCTTTCTTCACTTCTTTTATGAGCTCCTTTAGCATCTCTTCTTTCTGTCCCGCGGTTTCGGCGTGCATCAGCGCCGTCATGGCGGCGGATACCTTCTCTTTAGTCAGCTTTCCGTGTGCTTCTCCGGCTTCCGCTTCATCTGTCTCCTCCAGCAGTTGTACCAGTTGCCGGTAGAGCTTTGGGTCGGAAGGGCGCCTGGCAAAGGCGTCTGCGATTTTTCCCTGCCGGTCGATGACGACAATGCGCGGTACGGAGCGGATGCCGTAGTGTTTTGCCAGCCCGGACTTGAACCCTTCGGGGACATTGAGTTGCAGGGTTGCCCCGTTTTTGCCTTTCACGAGCGTTTTCCATGCCTGGAGCAGTTGGTCGCCGGTGTCCAGCGACAACGTGAAGAATCGGATGTTTTTTCCTTTCATCTTCTCTGCCAGCTCTTCCATGTAAGGCAGTTCCGCTTTGCAGGGAATACAGCCGCTGAACCAGAAATCGAGCACCATCACTGTTCCCGCATAGTCGGCGGAAGAATAGCTTTTCCCCTCCGTATCGTTGGCGGTGAAAGCTGGCGCCGTGTTTCCGCGGGTGATGCCGGCGTATTGTTCTTTTATCTGCCTGTATTGTTTCTCCAGCCGTGCCAGTTGTTGCAGGAATGCTTCGTCATGCCCCGGTACGGATGATTTTGCGACGGACAGATATACCGGGAAATCGTCGGAATATCCTGTTTTCAGGATTTGTTGCAGGTAGCGGGCCAGGAAAGCCGCTTTTACTTCGTTGTCGGATATTCTGGCGGCATACTGGGCAAGGAACCGGGTCGGGTGCGCTTCCCATTCCCCGGCTTTCTCCAATGTCTCCATCGACTCGCGCATGACGGTGAACCATTTCGGATAGTACAGCAGCGCGGCGTCTTCGTAACGGTTCTTTTTCACATCGTCGTAATAACCGGCGGGCAGTTCCGGGCGTTCGGCCGTAAACAGGCGTGCCATCGCCGGCCCGGTGAGCAATTGGCGGAGGAACGAGTACCTGTAATAAGACTCGTGTATGCGTATGAAACCGGCGGGCAATCCCGATGTTTTCAATGCTTCGACAGACTCTTCCACCCTCCGGTGTTGAAGTTCCAGCCAGTCTTCGGAATACATGGCGATGTTTTCCGGGACTTTGGCGAAAGCCGGATGTTGCAGGATGAACCGGTTGATTTCCGCATTGTCTCCTTCAAAAGATACCTGCCCGTTTTTCTCCGTGATGCGGCTGGCGGAACCGGGAGTGACGAAAACGGTGTACGTCCGGTTATCGGACGCCATGTAATAGTAATAGGCGGGCTTTTCCAGCCGGAGCGCGGCGGTTTCGCCCGGTTTCACTTCCCGGTAACCGTAGACGGTGTCGCTCTCGCTTTGGAAATAGATGCTCTTTCCGCCGGTTTCCGCCGCGAAACTGACGTGTGCGTCCCGGTTGCCGGAAGGTGAGGCGAATTCCTTTGCATAAGTAAGCGTGCAGAGGAGCGCGGCTATAAGTAAGGTGAATGTTTTCATTACTTGCTGTTTTGTATCAGATGACTGTTTTGCATGGCAACGACGGGGAACGGGAACGTGAGCAGATGCGACGCCGGTGTCAGCGTATAGGTCTTGTCTTCGAATTCGCGTGTCAGCGTCTCGTTGAACTCGGTGCAGAAACGGCGCATATCGAAAAAGCCGTTGCTGGTGAACAGCAGTTCGCGCTTGCGCTCTTCGCGCACGATTTTCATGGCTTCGGTTGCGTCGGCGGCCGCCAGGTCGGTATAATATTTCCGGATGTGGCGGTTCTTGCGCAGGTCGTTGACGTATTTGACGGCGTTGTCCTTGTCGCCTTTGCGGGCATAGCATTCGGCAACCGTCAGATAGGCTTCGAAGAGTTTGATGCCTGCACAGTTCCACCGGAAGAACATATTGTTGAACATCTCGCTGCCGGATTCCGCGGTGACAGGCTGCTTGCCGGACGTACCTATGCAGAAAGTGTACCGCAGGTCTGTCTTTTTGTCGAACAAGTCCAGGACCGGCTTGCGGACGAGGGCGGCCTGCGGGGACATATAATTGAGGCCGTTCTGGTAGAACAGGTTCTCGGCATCTTCATACGGGTGGCTGAAATACATCATGGAGCCCATTTGACGGAAAGAGGTGTACATCATTCCGCCGTATTCGAACATCATGTCCGGCATCGTTGTCATTCCCATGGTCGTTTTAAATTGTTCCAGCCCGCTCTGGTATTCCGCGTTCATATCCCATAGCTTGTGGTTTCCTGCTCCTTCCGCTTCTTTGATACAGGCAAGGGCGGCCTCTAACGCCTGGTCGGTTTCCCTTTTGAACAGGTGTACTTTGGCTTTCAGGGCATAACCGAATGATTTGTCGGGGCGGAAAGCGTTCAACGCCTGGTGCGGCAGTCCGGGCAGGGCGTCTTCTATGTCCTGCTGAATCAGCGCATAAGCGTCGGCCACCGTTTTCTGTACGCCTTCCGATTCGAGGATGAACTCGTCGCGGAGGATGATTCCCCGTTCTTGCCCGGCTGTCGACGGGTCATAAGGCTTGGCGTAGGTGTTGATGAGGTAGAAATAGTTGTAGGCGCGCAATATCTTTGCCTGCGCTTTACCCTCCGCTTTCTCCGTCCCGTTTCCTTTCGAGTCGTCTATGTTCTGGATGATGATGTTGTACTTGGCTATTTTGTTGTAGCACATGGTGTACAGGTCGCCGCTTCCCGTGGCAGTCATGTAAGGAGCGCGGTTGAACGCTTCGTCCCAGAAGAAACAGGCCGACATGAGCGGGTCCGCATAGTTTTTTATATTATCCACATAAGCCGGCGCATGTTCTCCGCAGAGATACCATTCGTTGCTTAGGGGATAGCCGTATATGTCTTCGAGCAGCCCCAGGTAGTCGCTCGTTTCGTTGAGGACCGATTCCCCTTTGGGAACCAGGTCCAGGTAATTGTCGCAGGCGGTGAGCATGAGCATGATTGCCGCCAGGCTGCTTATGATGTTGTTCCGTTTCATGATGAATGGTTTTTAGAAGTTGATATGAATGCCGAATATGTAGCTGGCGGCCTGCTCGGATGCGCGTGTCCCGTCATTGGCGTTGAAGGCTTCCGGGTCGATATCCCGCTTGTTGGCCGCCCAGTAGCAGGGATTGTTGACTTGTGCGTGCAGGCTGATTGCCTTGAATCCCGCTTTGCCGATCCATTGTTGCGGCAGGCTGTAGGAAAGCCCGATGTTGCGTACTTTGGCGAAGGAGGCGCTTGCCGTGTTGTAGTCGGCGTATTTCCAGTGGTAGCCCCTTTCGCCTTGCGTCCCGTAGACGTTCATGGACGGTATGTCCGTGTCCGTATGTTCCGGCGTCCAACGGTTGGCGATGTCTTCGTGCATATTGCCTACCTGCTTGCTGCTGTCGTAATTGATTCCGTTATAGAGGGGAGTGGCGTCCGTACGCAGGGTATGTCCGGTGTAATACACGATTTTGGTAAAAAGCCTGAGCTCTTTCCATTGCAGGCTGATGTCGAGGGCGCCGTTCCATTTCGGGTCGAGCTGCCCCATGCATACCAGGGCGTTGATGTCGCGCACTCCTTCCAGTGACACGGCGGTTCCTTCGGCATTGTACACGGAAGGGTTTCCTTCGGCTGTCAGCCCGGCGTAACGGTAGGCATAGACCGAATTGTACGTGTCCCCTTGCAGGTAATTGCTCGTGGGCGATTGCATCATGACAACCGCGTCTGTCGGCAGGTATCCCGTCTTTTTGATTTTGTTGCTGTTGAAGGCGGCTGTGAAACCGGTGTTGAGCGACCAGTCCCTGCTTTTGAGCCAGTCATAGGACAGGTTCAGCTCAAGCCCTCTGTTGCGCATCGCCCCGTTGTTGAATTTGGCGTTCTCGAAGCCTGAGGAGGGGTCGAGGCTCTTTCGGGCGAGCAGGTCCGAACTGTAGCGGTTGTAGAAATCGATGCTGCCGTTCAGCCGGTGGAAAAAGGCGAAGTCCAGGCCGATATTGACGGTCGATGTCTTTTCCCAACGGAGCAGTTTGTTGGGAGGCGCCATGATGTCTGTCAGGTTGGCGCCGCTGTAGGGCGAAACCAGATAAGTGCCCAGCAGGTAGGGCGAAGAGCTTTGGTCTACGTTGCCGGTGATGCCGTAGGTGGCACGCAGTTTGAGCATGTCGATCCATTCTGTTCCTTTCATGAACGCTTCGTTCGAGATGTTCCAACTGGCGCCTGCCGACCATAGAGGGCGGTAACGGTATTTGGGGTCCGAACCGAACAGGTCGGCCTGTTCCACCCGGACGCTGGCGTTCAGGGCATAGCGCGTGTCATACGTGTAGCCTGCGTTGAAATAGGCTGAAACATAGCGGTGGTGGGAATCGTAGACTCCGACGGATTCGGTCTTGTTGGCGGCGTTGCTGTTCAGTTGTCCGAGCACGCCGTCTTTCTGTAATGTCGCCCAGTCTACCATCTGGTTCGTCAGTTTCAAATCGTCGTATCCGTACCGTTCGCCGTTTTTGCCGCGGTATTTGTCTTCACGGATTTCCCCTCCCAGCAGGGCGGTGATGTCGTGCTTGCCGGCAATCATGGTCTGGTAGTTGAGCTGCCCTCTCAGGTTCAGGTATGAATACCGCGCGTTCGAGTTCGCCAGCCTTCCTCCTTCCGGGATGTTGTAAATGAATCCGCCTTTGGGATTGACGGAAGCGAACCGGTTAATCATGTATCGCATGAGGTAGGAATCTGCCTCGTCGTATTGTTCCGTGTCCGATATGCGGTTCTCATACTGGAATTTGACGCCGAAGTCCAGCCCTTTGGCAATCTTGAAGTCTGCGTGGGTGAATAGCTTCCAGTACATGTCACTGGTCTTTTGCATATTCTTGGAGGCCTCTTCCGCCGCGTTGTATCCCATGAATTGCAGACCTTCGGTTTCGTTCAGGGTTTGTGCATGGTAGTAGTTGTACGGATAGACGTAGGCATAGCTTCCGTCTTCGTTATAGAGCGCGTCGTAGGGCATTGCCTGTGTCGCGCCCTGGTATTCCGCCTGCGAGTAATCGCTGCCGGTGACGGCGACATTGGCGCCAAGCGTCAGTTTGAACCATTTGGCCAGGTCCAGTTCGTTTTTCAGGTAGAATGTGTATCTGTCCCAACTGTCGTGTTTGTTGTAGGTGGTCTGGTTCTCGTAGCGTGCGGAGAAGAAAAGGCTCGACTTGTCGCTGCCTTTCGAGATGGAAACGTTGTAGTCTTGTGTGAAGTTCATCTGTTGCAACGCTTCCCGGTAGGCTTTGCGGTAATCGTTTTTGCGCAGGATGTCCAGAGAGCTGTTCAGTTGGTTTTCCGTAATCTCGCCTTTTGCCAGGCGGTAGTAGAGCCTGTCTACGCTGGTGACATATTGGGGAGACCTGAGTTCATTCCGGCTCTCGAAATAGTCGAGCGGGTTGTTCCGGTAGGTCGGGTGGTTCAGCAGGTAAGCCTGTTCGTAGCCGATGATGTCGCTTGTAGACGCATAGTGCTGGTAGTCGAGAGACGGCAGCGGATTCAGGTAGTAGTTGGCCGAGATGTTGATGTTCGCCTTTCTGCTTGTCCCGCGTTTGGTGCTGGCTACGATGACGCCGTTTGAGGCGCGTACTCCGTATAGGGAAGTGGCTGCGGCGTCTTTCAGCACGGTGATTGTTTCAATGTCGTCGGGGTTCAGCTCGTTGAGGCTGACGCCTGTGACGGGCTGTCCGTCCAGCACCAGGAGCGGCGTCGAGTTGATGGCGAATGAAGAAGTGCCGCGGATGCTTGTCTTTCCGTTGTAGGTAGTCAGTCCCGGAGTGCTGCCTTCGAGCTTGCTTCCCAGGTTCATGCCTTGAATCTTGTCGAGGTAACCGCTTTTTACGATGGTGGCCGCGCCCGTTGACCGTTCGCGTGAAATCGTTTGGAAGCCGGTGACGATGACTGCGTCCAGTTGGTGCACGTTTTCTACCATGACTACTTGCAGGAGCCCTTCGCCGCTGTAGACCACGTCATGGGATTTCATGCCTACGGAAGAAAAGTTGAGTACCGTCCCGTAAGCCAGCGGTCTGGGGAAGGAGAAATGCCCGTCGATGTCGGTGACGGTTCCCTGGCTTTTATCTTGTGTGAAGATGGCGACGCCCGGCAGTACGTTGCCGTCGCTGTCGGTGACACGCCCGTTCAGCAATGTCCGGATGATGGCTTTTTTGGGGATGGCGGTGATGACAATCGTCCTTTCTTTCAGGGAGTATTGCAGCCCGGTTCCCGCCAGCAGTTTTTTCATGATTTCATGGATGTCCGCTTCCTGTAAGGATACGGACACGCTGATTCCTTTCAGCAGGGAGGCGTTATAGAAAAACTGGTAATCATACTGTTTACTTAGCTTCTCCAACACATTTTCCAGCGGTTTCCCGGCAACCGCAATCGTCATTTTTTCCGGGCGGCCTGTCTGTGCGTATGCCAGCGGGGCGGTACAGGACAGGATGAAGGCGATGCCTGTCATGAGTCCTTTGGAAATAAACTTGTTTGTCATAACTACGTCAGGTTTATAATATTAGATTTAACTGTCAGTCTTTTTTCTCCACGGCATCCACTTTCCTGTCCCGGTGAATCTTGAAATCGAGCTCGCCGGTCAGGCGGAGTATGTTCAGGATGCCTGCGAGTGGCTGTTTGCGCGATAGTATGCCGCTGTAACGTATGTTCCTGATGTCTTCGCTTACGTTGATTTCCACGTTATACCACCGGGATAGCTCGTCCATGATATTGCTTATTGTCTCGTTGCGGAAAACGAACTTCTCTTCCGTCCAGCCGGTGGTTGCCGGCAGGTTTGCCAGGGTTATGCCGTATGTGTGCGATGTTTGCCGGTAGACGAACTGTTCTCCGGGCGACAGTGTGGCGAGTATCTCCTGCCCTTTGCGCACGTTGACCCTGCCTTCGAGCAGGGTGATGCGCGTGGTCTCTCCTGTTTCGTAGGCTTTGATATTGAAAGTGGTTCCTGTCACCTCTACGTTCAGCATTCCCAATAATACGTAGAACGGGCTTTCCGGATTGGATTTTACCTTGAAGCAGGCCTCTCCTTTCAGCTTCACTTGCCGTATGTGCTTTTTAAAATGGGTGGGGAAAAGCAGTTCTGAAGCTGCGTTCAGTTGAATCGTCGTCCCGTCTTCCAGGGTCAGCCGGTATCCGCCGCCTGCCGGGACGGACAGTTTGTTGAACCGGTTGTCGGGATTCAGGTCGATGGCGACGTTCTTCTTGCCGTCCGGCGTATTGCCGGTCAGCCGGTTGCCTTTTACCGCCAGGTTGTTTTCCGCCAGTTCCACCGGTTTGTCGCTTTGCGCGATGATGGAGGTTCTGGGGGCGACGGGGACGGAGGCGGCCCATTCGACAGCGCTCTCTTTCCTGTTTTCCATCCATAGCCGGATGCTTGCCGTTCCGAGAACCAACAGGAGGGAAGCTGCGATGCTGATGCGATACAGGATGCGCCTGCCGGATTTGCCGGCGGGAGGGGCGATTCGCCTGTTGACTGCCTCCAGCTCTTTTTCCGTATCAATCGAATCGTGGAAGCGGATTTCCTGCAGGAGGTTTTCCTGTTTCTGTATTTCTCCGTTCAGACCGGGATTTTCTTTTTTCCAGTTCCGGACCAGGGAGGAGGCGGAGGGCTCTCCCGTGCAGATTTCCTTTGCCAGTTCTTCGGCTATCAGGAGGCTCTCTTCTATTTTACGGTTTGTCATATCGGCCAGAATCAATGTTGTTTCATGAACTAAAACAACATGATTGAGGGATGGTATGATACGAAAACCGTTTTTTTATAAAATAAGCAGTAAAAATCTTAATTCTTCCAGTTCGGCACGAAGGCGGGCGTAGGCGTGCATCTTATGTGTTTTCACGGTGGTGACCGAGAGTGACAGCAAATCCGCTATTTCCTGGTTGGATTTGTTTTGAAGCGACAGGATGATGATTTCCTGTTCCCGCGGGGTGAGTTGTTTGATTTTCTTCCGCACGATGAAAGAGATTTCTTCGCGGATGATGTTCTCGTGGATGAACTCTTCGCTTTGCATCTTCTGTAACTGGCTCTCGGCATAGCGGTTTTTCACGTCCTCATGTTTCAGGAAGTTGAGGCAGCGGTTGGCGATAGAACGGTAGAAGAAGGCTTTGATGGTTACGATGGAGGAGAAATTCCCGCGTTGTTCCCAAAAGGCGATGAAGACCTCCTGCACAATATCGCGCGCTTCTTCCGTATCCAGATGATACCGGCAGGCAAAAGACAGGAATAAGGTATAGTACTTTTTAAAAAATAAATCGAACTCCTTCTTGCTGTTTATTCCGTTTGCTGCCAGCTTGTCAATATTGTTTTTGTTGTTTTCTTGAGGTATTGCCATTCAATTTGCTGTTTTTCCGCCATGAACTCCGGCAGGGCCGTCGTTTTATGGAGGTTTTCCCTTCACTGAAAGACGCAAAAGTACGTATTTCCTTTTATTGAATAAATTTTTTTGTGGTTTTTCTGCTTTTTAAGTTTCCGTTGTCGCCGATATCCTTTAAATACTGACTATTTGTTAACCGGTTCTCTTTCGTTCTTTCTTGGCTTTTTCTGTTTTCTCTTTTGTCTTCTTTCGTTCTCTCTTGGCTTTTCCTGTTCTCTCTTTTGTCTTCTTTCATTCTCTCTTGGTTTTTCCTGTTCTCTCTTTTGTTTTCTTTCGTTCTCTCTTGGTTTTTCTTGTTTTCTCTTTTGTCTTCTTTCGTTCTCTCTTGGTTTTTCCTGTTCTTTCTTTTGTTTTCTTCGTTCTCTCTTCTCTTTTCCTGTTTTTCTTTGTTTTCTGTTGTTTTCGGATGATTCCGATGTCCGGACGGGGAAATGTCTTATCTTTGCGGGCGTGGTTCAATTTATAAATCCTGTGATATTGTAAGTCCTGTGATATGAGGAACGTTTTTATATTGGTTGTTTTGTCTGTCTGTTTTCTCCCGTTACGGGGGCAGGCAACTCTTTCCCGGATAGATTCGCTTATCGGGAGGATGCTTCCCGAAGCATCGGAGGTCGGCATATCCGTCTACGATTTGACGGCTAAAAAAACGCTTTACAGCTACCGTGCGGAGAAACTTTCCCGTCCCGCCTCTACCATGAAGCTGCTGACGGCGATTACCGCCCTTTCCCGCCCCGAAGCCCGCGAGCCTTTCCGTACGGAGGTATGGCATGACGGTGTGATAGAGCGTGATACATTGCAAGGCAACTTGTATGTGGTAGGCGGATTTGACCCGGAGTTTGACAGCCAGGCGATGGATTCATTGATAGAAGAGGTGGCGGCTTTCCCTTTTTCGGTGATTAGCGGGCGGGTATATGGCGATGTTTCGATGAAGGATTCCCTTTACTGGGGCAGCGGATGGGCGTGGGACGATACGCCGGCGGGCTATCAGCCTTATTTGTCCCCGCTGATGTTCTGCAAAGGGACTGTGCAGGTTTCCGTAGTCCCCTCTACGGTGCGGGGCGATACGGCGAGTGTCTCCTGCCGGCCTGTATCTTCTTATTATACAGTGGCGAACCGGACGCAGACACGCACCCCTTTCGCCGGAAAATTTTCTTTGACGAGGGATTGGCTGACGAATGGGAACCATCTCGTCGTTTCGGGCAATGTCACTTCGATTCGGAAAGACGATATCAATATTTACGATTCTCCCCGTTTCTTTATGCATACTTTCCTGGAGCGTCTCCGCGGGAGAGGAATCGTTGTCTCCCAGCCGTATGGGTTTGCCGAACTGCCCCGCGACAGCGTGAAGACGGAGCGGATGGCTTGTTGGAACACTCCCGTACAGAAAGTGTTGGACCAACTGATGAAAGAGAGTGACAACCTCAACGGGGAAGCGTTTTTATGCCGGTTGGGGGCGCAGGCTACGGGGAAGAAACAGGTTGCCGCCGAAGACGGCATTGTCGAAATCATGAAGTTGGTCCGTCAGTTGGGGCATGACCCGAAAGACTATAAGATTGCCGACGGTTGCGGGCTTTCCAATTATAACTACCTCTCTCCTGCCCTACTGGTCGATTTCTTGAAGTATGCGTATTCCCGGACGGATATTTTCAGGAGTTTATATAAGGCTCTTCCCGTCGGCGGAGTGGACGGGACATTGAAATTCAGGATGAAAGGGACTCCTGCGTTTAGGAATGTACACGCCAAGACGGGTTCCTTTACAGCTATTAATGCGCTTGCGGGTTATCTGAAAATGAAAAACGGCCATGAAGTTGCATTTGCCATCATGAATCAGAATGTACTTTCGGCTGCCAAAGCAAGGGCGTTTCAGGATAAGGTTTGCGAGGTGATTATCGGACGGTAGGCTAGTCCGTCCCGGAATGGGAGGTTTCATCCGGAGCGGAATCCGTTTGGGGAAGGATGGGTGGATTCATGCTTTGCAGTTCGGAAATGGGGCAGGTGGTTTTTTATTGTAAATGTTTTTTGTGAGTAGTTTTTGTAATCGTTTCTTGTGATTAGTTCTTGCAAATATTTCTTGTGTGTGGTTCTTGTAAACGTTTTTTGTGTGTAGTTTTTGCAAACGTTTCTTGTGGTTAGTTCTTGCAAATATTTCTTGTGATTAGTTCTTGCAAATGTTTCTTGTGAGTGATTCTTGCAAATGTTTTTTGTGTGTGGTTCTTGTAAACGTTTTTTGTGTGTAGTTCTTTGCAAATATTTCTTGTGAGTGGTTCTTGCAAACGTTTCTTGTGTGTAGTTCTTGTAAATGTTTCTTGTGAGTGTTTCTTGCAAACGTTTCTTGTGAGTGTTTCTTGCAAACGTTTCTTGTGTGTGGTTCTTGAAACGTTTCTTGTGTATAGTTTTTGGAAGCCGTTTATTGAGAGATATTCATTATATAAAAATGAAGAGTCAATGTTTGTGGAAAGGGTACATTTGCTTTTCACTAAGTTTCAAAAATACGGAATTTGCTGAATATCCTCTATCGGTCTCTCTATAAAAACGCAATTGTATTCTCCGCTAGACAGAATCCCTGTATTTCTGTCTGTCAAAGAATACAATTGCAATTTTGAATCGGAATGCTGTAAATGATTCTATTTGCTTGAGAATAATTTTATTTATTATTTAGCATATTCAGCCCAATTCGTATTTCTCATATCGCCGCTCTTGGCTAGTTCTGCATGCATGCCGAGCGCAGCTTGTATGGCGTGCGGAGTCTGTGCCTTGTCGCCTGCCAGTTTGAGGTAATCCCAAAGAAGCTGTTTATAGTCGGGGTGCGCGCAGTTCTCGATGATGGCTTGTGCACGTTCTTTCGGGCTCTTGCCGCGAAGGTCGGCTACGCCTTGTTCGGTGATGATGATGTTTACGGAATGCTCGCTGTGGTCGAGATGGGACACCATCGGTACGATAGCACTGATTTTCCCCTCTTTTGCCACTGACGGACAAGTGAAGATAGAGATGTAGGCGTTGCGGGTGAAATCTCCCGAACCGCCGATACCGTTCATCATTTTGGTCCCGCCGATGTGGGTGGAGTTTACATTCCCGTAAATGTCGGCTTCGATGGCGGTGTTGATGGAGATGATTCCCAGACGGCGGACTACTTCGGGACTGTTGGATATTTCCGAAGGACGGAGTACCAGCTTGTCGCGGAAGAAATCCATATCGTTGTAAATACCTTCCAGACAGTCATTGGTGACAGTCAGCGAACAGGCACTGCCGAATTTGATGCGTCCTTCGCGAATCAGGCCGATGACGGAGTTCTGTATCACTTCGGTGTACATTTCAAACGGGGGAATCGTTTTGTCACGTCCCAGTGCGCCGAGTACGGCGTTGGCGATGTTCCCCACACCCGACTGCAAAGGAAGGAAGGTAGACGGGATGATGCCGCGTTTCATGTCGGCGGCAAGGAAGTCGGCGACATTCTGCCCGATTTTGTCGGTCAGCGGGTCGGCGGCAGCGAAAGAACGGGCTTCGTCCGGCCAGTCGGTTTCCACGATGCCGGCAATCTTTTGCGGGTCTACCTGCACGTAGGGCAGTCCGATGCGGTCACTCGGCTTGTAGATAGGTATTTCGCGGCGGTATGGCGGGTCGAGCGGCTCGTACACGTCGTGCATGCCCATGCCGGATTTGCTGTGCGCACTGTTCAGCTCCACGATAATCCGGTCGGCAAGGCGGCAGATGGTCGGCGAGATACCGCCGGCGGCGGTCAGGTAGATTTTCCCGTCCGGAGTCACCTCGCACGCTTCGATGATGGCGATGTCTACCTTGCCCATGAAGCCGTAGCGGACTTCCTGAGCCATTTGCGAGAGATGTATGTCATTGTAGGCAATTTCTCCGTTGTTCACTGCTTTGCGGAAATCGCTGTTGGTTGTGTAAGGGGCACGATAACGGATGGCTTTTGCGCGTGACAGCACGCCGTCACAGGATTCGCCGGTCGATGCGCCCGTGAAGATACCCACCTGGAAAGGGTTTCCTTTGGCATGTTCCGCTTCTGCTATCTTTGCGAGTTCGGCTGTAACGGCTTTTGCCGTTCCGGCGGGGGTAAACCCGCTGAGGCCGATATTGTAGCCATGTTTAATCAGGCTTGCAGCTTCTGCTGCCGAAATACGATTGAATGACATAAATAGTAAATTTCGTGTTAAATACAGTTGATATTTAATGATATTAATGATTTGCTCAATGTGTTCGTCTTCATGTCAGTACTTCCGTCGGAGTATCTCTCCCCAGACAATGGCGCGGCGCGCCTCTTCTACCGAGCGGATTTCAAAGTCTTCTCCTTGGTCGGGCGATTCATGGGGGGCGGAAGCCGCGTAATGGGAATCTTGCCGGCTGTTCCGCCTGTCCTGTGCGGCGCTGTTGGCAATGGAGGCGGCTACGGAGATTTCTTCTTTTTTTCTCTTCGGCGCCTGTCCGGATGTTTCCGGCGCCTGCTGCCGGGAAGGTTTTTTGCGTGCCGGAGGTTCGATGGGAATCGGGTTGAACGGCTCGCCCGAAGGCCTGGGTGTCCACGCTTCGGGCATGGGAATGTTTTCGGGAAATACCTCGTCCGGAGACGTCATCGGCGGGGTGCGATGTTTGTTACCGGCTTTTTTCGATTTGCCGCTTTTGTTCACCTCTTTGAATATTCCCACCAGGATGGCGCCTGCTATCAAGAGAAATTTCAAATAATCTTCCATTACGCTTCACTTCTAAATAGTTGTCCGCCAAAGGTAAGCATTTTATCCGGTTTAAGCTAACATTTGCTTATGAAAAGCTGGTATCCGGCTATGAAAAAAGGGCAGCTTCACAGCTCCCCTTAATTTTTTTAACCTAAACCTTAACTATGAAAAAATCTAATGTTTCTTTCATTGCACAAATGTGAAAAATAAATTTAAAATTGCCAAGGAATCTGCTTTGAAATGTTTATGGCATTAACATTAATTACAGAATAGCTTGCCGAAGCGCCTGTTTTTGTGTTATTTTCGTATCAATTTGCCGCTTATTGAAACCGAAGCCGTATCTTTGCGGGGAAATGGCGCGCCGGCAGGTGAATCGGCGCACGGGTATAAAAAATACATTAAATAATTATTTATGATGAACGAATTGACGGGAGCGGACTTTAAATCCGCAACTGCTGACGACAACAAGAAGTTGTTTATCGAAACTTACGGCTGCCAGATGAATGTGGCAGACAGCGAGGTGATAGCTTCGGTGATGCAAATGGCGGGCTATTCCGTAGCCGGGACGCTTGAAGAGGCGGACGCCGTGTTTATGAACACCTGTTCCATCCGCGACAATGCGGAGCAGAAAATCCTGAACCGCCTGGAGTTCTTCCATTCGTTGAAGAAAAAGAAGAAGCATCTGATTGTAGGGGTGCTGGGCTGCATGGCTGAGCGGGTGAAAGACGATTTGATTACGAACCATCACGTTGACCTTGTGGTGGGGCCCGACGCTTATCTGACGCTGCCCGACCTGATTGCCGCCGTGGAGGCCGGTGAGAAGGCGATTAATGTGGAGCTTTCCACCACCGAGACCTATCGGGATGTGATTCCGTCGCGTATCTGCGGCAACCATATTTCGGGTTTCGTATCTATCATGCGCGGATGCAATAATTTCTGTACCTATTGCATCGTGCCTTATACCCGCGGGCGCGAGCGCAGCCGTGACGTGGAAAGCATTCTGAACGAGGTGTCCGACCTGGCGGCGAAAGGCTATAAGGAGGTGACTCTGCTGGGGCAGAATGTCAATTCCTACCGTTTCGAGAAACCGACAGGCGAGGTGGTGACTTTTCCGATGTTGCTGCGCACCGTAGCGGAAGCTGCTCCGGGCATGCGTGTCCGCTTCACGACTTCCCATCCGAAGGATATGAGCGACGAGACGCTGGAGGTGATTGCGCAGGTTCCCAACGTATGCAAGCACATTCATTTGCCCGTACAGAGCGGAAGTTCCCGCATCCTGAAACTGATGAACCGCAAATATACCCGCGAGTGGTATCTGGACAGGGTGGCTGCCATCAGGCGCATCATCCCCGATTGCGGGCTGACTACCGATATTTTCTCCGGCTTCCATTCCGAGACGGAAGAGGACCACGCTTTGTCACTTTCCCTGATGGAGGAATGCGGGTATGATGCCGCTTTCATGTTCAAGTATTCCGAACGTCCGGGGACGTATGCTTCCAAGCATCTGGAAGATAATGTGCCCGAAGAGGTGAAGGTCCGCCGGCTCAATGAGATTATCGCTTTGCAGAACCGCTTGTCCGCCGAATCCAACCGGCGCTGCATCGGAAAGACTTACGAGGTGCTTGCGGAGGGTGTCTCCAAACGTTCGCGTGACCAGTTGTTCGGGCGTACCGAGCAGAACCGGGTGGTGGTGTTCGACCGGGGAACGCATCGTGTCGGTGATTTGGTGAACGTGCGTATCACGGAGGCCAGCTCGGCTACGCTGAAAGGCGAGGAGATTGTTTCGGATTAAAACGCCGCAGGGGTAGTTTACAATTTGTAACAGGAAAATTTGCGGTTTATTACGGAGGGTTTGCGATTCGTCCTAAGAGAATTTGCAATCTATCTGTAGTATTTACGATTCGTCTTAAGGAATTTGTAGTCTATTTATAGTACTTGTGATTCGTCTTAAAGAATTTGTAATCTATCAGGAGTACTTGCGATTCGTCTTAAGGGAATTCGTAATCTATCGGTAGTACTTGCGATTCGTCCTAAGGGAATTTGCAATTTATCAGGAGTGCTTGCGATTCGTCTTAAGGGATTTGTAGTCTATCTGTAGTACTTGTGATTCGTCTTAAAGAATTTGTAATCTATCAGGAGTACTTGGAATTCATCCTAAGGGGATTTGTAATTTATCTGTAATACTTGCGATTCGTCTTAAGGGAATTCGTAATCTATCGGTAGTACTTGCGATTCG